>CAZAUI010000001.1:0-46668 GCA_964488505.1 uncultured Thermoplasmata archaeon
GGTCAATATCCGGGCCCTCGCACATTTTAATTCATGTCGTGCGATTCATATCTATATCAGCACAAGCTAGTGTCGTTCCGGAAGAGTAGTTCCAGGGGGAGAACGTACAAATAACATCGTCATCGTTCCATGACGTGCCTCGAGGGTGGTTCGAGGAGGAGTGAAGACTAGACAGATGGATGATACTGATCGGAGACTTTTGATGCTTCTTGTCGCGAACCCTAGGGTGCATCTTCGGGAGCTCGCGACGGAACTTAGGATCTCCAGGCAAGCCGTCCACCGCAGGATCTGCCACTTGAAGGAGACAGGCATAATCCAGAGCATGACTGCAGGGATATCATACCCCTACCTCGATGCTTTACCCGTCGCGGTCTTCGGCCCGGTCAGAACCGCGCCTTGCGAGAAGACGTTGGACGCACTGGGAGAGAGTGAGTTCACGCATCGCGTAGTCGTCGCGGGAGGCAACTATCTCTATGTCGTTGGAGAGCTCAGAGACATGTCCGAACTTGACGGCTTCACCGAGTTCGTGAGGCGAACCTCAGGGATGTCGGAGCCTACTGTGGGCATCTACTGCTTGGACGACGGGCTTCGGTCGGACTATCCTGTCGACGGGATTATAATCCGGAAGCGGAACTACAGGGAACTCACTAAGTTAGACCTCAAGATTGTCGCATCGCTCAAGGACGACGCTCGTAGGCCATTGGAGGAGATCGCAGACATGGTCGGAGCGTCTCCGAAGACCGTGAGAAGACGTCTGGAGAACATGATCTCCGAGGGTTCGTTGGAGATGCATACTCGCACTGACTCCTACTTGTGTGGAGACACTTGTCTGATAGGGCATGTGTGCCTCAAAACGGGTTCTGACAAGGTGGCCGTAGCCAAGAGGCTACTCTCGAAGCACAGACTCCAGGACGCGTATTTCAGAACCTACGTGAACCTTCCAGGTCTCATAATGCTGGTCTTCTGGTCTGATAAGGTAGCAGAGATACGGAAGGTCATCAGAGAGATCAGCGAAGACGAGGATGTCAAGTCCGTTATGATGAACTTCACCTATCTCCAGCGCATGTACGCGACCTGGCGAGACAGGTTGCCTGAATTCAACGCCTCCCGTTCCGCGAAGGCCTGAGAGTTCAAGAGGCGTTCCAAGTTCGGGACGGATCAGCCTGGATTGATGAGCTGAACGTCGATCTCCTGCCTCGGAGACTGCCGTTTCGTCAATCGAGGTCGGACAAGAAGGTGACGTCTCAATCCGTCCGCGGCCGCAGTGTCAACCATCCATTTGACTTGCATATATGATTCTGGTCGCCGGTTCCAATCATCGTGCTCCTGGGAGGGTTCGGATAAGGGGCATGATAGATGTTGGAGAGGTGGTTCGAGGAGGAGGAGATGAATGAGGAAGATCGTAATAGCAGCAGCAGTGTCTTTCATGGTTGCCCTGATGGTCGCCCAGCCAGTCTCTGCCGAAGTCTTGATAGTCTCGGTCACTGACGAACTAGGAGACGTTCCGTACTTCTGGGACTCGGAGACTGGAGATGCGATGATAGAGCCAACAAATGGGAACCAGCCATGCTCTAGATTGGGGTACTTCGACATGACGTCCTATGCGCTCTCCAAGGATTTGGAAACCAACATGTTCACGTTCGAGATGACCGTCGCTGGTGAGTTTCCAGAACCTGGGGATGCGCTGCCGAACGGAGTCCAGAGAGTCGACTGGCTCATATGGTTTGACCGTGGGCCGTTCAACTTTGTTCTCGCCCCCGACACCATATGTGAGTTCCAGTTGAACCTGACCTTTGATGGAGCGGAATACAGTTGCAGCTTCTGTGACTATGTAATGCTGGCTGGAGACGTCATTGCTACCTTGGAGTACCATATTGACGGGGCCGTGTTTTGGACTTCGTTCTCAGGGGACCTAGTGGAAGACATATGCGAAGACCCAGGTGTTGATTTCTATTGGGACGCAGTCATACAGTTCATACATGGCGGATACTCGTGCAACTGGGCAGACTGGACCGATTGGGATGTTGCCGAAGGCCAGATATGGAGTAGCATCCCGTGGCCATCACCAGTTGAGCTTTGAGTATTTCTGCCGTCGCAACGGACTCAAACCTCTTTCTTTCCTTGCCAATTTCCTCCAATGAGCATTGGCTCGGTCGCGGCGCGACAAGGTCGGTGGTGCTGAGTTTCTTACCGGTAAAGAATTCGACCTTGAATCTTCAAGCCTAGACATTTAAACGCCATCAAAATCCCGGTCAATATCCGGGCTACGCATATGCCACTATGACTGCGAAGCTTTGCGTCCCGTCTAGCTTCTGCCTACTTCCTTCCGATACAAACGGATGACCCTCTTGCTGGTATGCCAATCCCCTGATATCTTCAGTGCCGGAAGCTTCCCTTGCCCGGCGCGCAGGCGCAAGTACTTCGCCGAGTGCCCAGACACGTCTTCGAAATACGTCAGAGGTCTCAGTTCGTCCTCTGATGTGCCGAGCTGGTCCAGCAGGTCGAGAATGGACCTGCCCATGAGCTCTCTTACGAAGTCGACGAGGACTGACAGGTCCCCCGAGTGACCGCGATCCATGCAGTCGAGGTATCTATCTCTGTCAGGTGGAACGATATTCACCGGGGGCCAGTTATGCCTGAGAAAGTGGAGATTCAGTAGCAGCCTGCCAACTCTTCCGTTTCCGTCGCTGAACGGATGTATGGATTCGAATGTGTGGTGGAACCATGTCCCAAGGACGAAAACGTTCTCTCCTTTGACATCCCTGCTCTCGTACTCCTTCATCATCTTATCCATCTCGCTGACGACTTTCTCCATTCTCGGGGGGATGTGCTTCGATCCCGTGATCCGAACGTTCACGCGTCTCCACGTTCCCGCATCTTCTTTCACCCCTCTGAAGACCGCTTCATGTAGCTCTTGGATGGTTGCGAGAGTGATAGGCCGGGCTCTTAGCTGGGTGAGATCGCGGAAGACCTTCTCGTGCTGCAGAGTCTCCAGGACATCTCCGATTGGCCTGTCTCCGATGCTGCGCTTCTTGATGAGCAGCACCTCGACATCGTGCCACGTGAGTGTGTTCCCTTCGATGGCATTTGTGCCCCAGGTGTTTAGAGCGCTTGTTCGTCTCCAGACATCTTCTGGAAGGTTCTCTAGGGATGTCCTAGTAAGGAGGCAATCGCGTAGCGTTGTTAGTATGCCTTCATCCATATAGATGTTGTGAAAGCATATGTGATATATATGCTTATATGCTATAGGTTGCCTGATTGGTCTAAGGGTATACGAACTGCGCCATGTTCATCTCTTATACGAATATTCAGATCTCAAGGCTCACGGAGACGTATGCGATGACATCCGGTCTCAAGTGCGACGGATTCTAGAGGCTCCGGTGTAGCAGGGCCGAGTTATCTGCCGTCAAAGAATTCGACCTTGAATCTTCAAGCCTGGACCTCTAATTGCCGGTAGATTCCGGGTCAATACCCGGGCCCTCGCACATTTTAATTGTGTAGTGTCATATATATTGGCGGTGCCAGCTTCGCTGTCCCGATTATGGACTCGAGCGAGTTTTTCTACCCTTACATATTGAATGTAATCGAAAACTATAAGCATGTGTAAGGGTATGAAATCTCGTGGTTGTCGTCAAGAAGAAGGCGGTCGACGGTCGGGAGTACTTCTATCTCCAACACACCGTCAGAACTCCAACCGGTGTCCAAGCTCGCGAGAAGTACCTTGGAACCAAGTTGCCGTCAAACGTTGAGGCGGCGAAGAGAGATTTCCTCACGGAGATCTACAGAGAACGATGGTATCCGCTTCTGGACCAAGTTGACTCGAATTACCAGAAGGAGAATCGCACACTCTCACCTAGCGCCCTGCAGAAGCGGGACCGCCAATTCTCAGTCAAGTTCACCTATGACACGAACCGCATCGAAGGATCGACGCTGACATATCGCGAGACTTCGGACTTGTTGGAGAAAGGGCTCAGCCCAAGCCAGAAGCCAATCGAAGACATCAAGGAAGCTGAGGCCCACGACAGAGTCTTCCATGAAGCTATGCGATACAAGAAGGACCTGTCCCTGCAGGTCATCTTGATGTGGCATATGAGGCTGTTCGGAGAGACCAAGCCTGATATCGCGGGCAAGATCAGGACTCATCAGGTGGCAATCTCTGGAAGCCGGTTCCTGCCTCCGAGTCCCGTGGAGGTTCAGCCATTGCTGAGAGAATTCTTCCGCTGGTATGATCGGAACAAGCCTATCATGCATCCTGTCGAGCTGGCTGCTGGGACTCATCTAAGATTCGTCACGATACACCCGTTTGCCGATGGGAACGGTAGGATGAGTCGCCTCCTGATGAACTTCGTCTTGCATAAGCACGGATATCCTCTTCTGAATATCCCGTACGAAGGCCGTCGAGGCTACTACAACGCACTTGAGCGGTCACAGGTGAAGGAGAATGACAGCACCTTCATCCAGTGGTTCTTCAGACGGTATCTCAAGGAGCACTCCACATATGCTAAGGTCAAGAAATGATGCCGTCCTAGTCGTTTCTTACCGACATAGAATTCCACCTTGAATCTTCAAGCCCGATACGATTGGCACCGCGAGAGGCGTGTCTGCGCAGTATTCAATGCAGAAGCACCAGCCCAGTCCACCTGACCTTCTCACCGGACGAGAAGGAGATCGGGAGCCCGACATTGTCGCAGGTCTTCATCACATCTATCCCCATCGCCTCCATCGAGGGCCTGGCTTGGAATGGGTGTCTGCAAGGTTCGCCGCCCTTGAGTGCTGCGCACTCTGGGCAGAGGCTACAGTCTCCCCCTGTCAACCCCGCAGCAAGGTAGAACCCTTCCTTGAAGGCCCTTGTCTCGAGGAGGTTCACGAGCCTGTGCAACTTGGTCTTCCACTCGACCGTGTTCGTGGATGCCTCCAGCTCGTCGCATGTCCGCCTGCTCAAGCAGCCTTCGGACTTGTCCGTCGAGTCGCATGTTGTCACTACCTGGAGTATTAACGCCTTCCCGTAGAGCGCCAACGTGCTCGCGAACTCATCGACGGACATGAGGTTCGGAGGGCACATCAGGTTCCTGCCATAGCTCGCACACAGTGGAACGAGGCACTTCAGCCGAACCCGCTTGTCCACGGCTATGTCCCCGACTTCGATAATCTTCGCCTCATCCGCCCCAAGGTCCATGGCGGCGCCTACTAGTCTCTCCAGTCTTGCATCTCCAGCTTCGGGCGACATGCGGAACACCTCTTGGCGACCAGATTTCTTACGCGGTTAAGAAGTGTTCGATTGTGGATGATATGCTGGGGAGGTCCGGAGCACGTCCGTTCCCCGCGGTCATCTGACGAGGACGACTGAACAATGAGCCTTCTTGGAGATGGCGGTCGAGACGCTGCCCATAAGGGCCCCCTTGGCGCCGGTCACCCCTCTGGTGCCCAGGACTATCAGCTGAGGCGAGTAGGTGGTGGAGAACCTCAGTATCTGGTTGGCCGGATGTCCCCTCCTTGCGACTATCTTCGGTTCCACGCCCTTTGCCTCGGCCAGCTTCGCCGCTGTCCCCAGGACTATCTGCGCCCTCTCGTCGGCCCGCGGGTCCTTCGCCTCGGCGATCAACGCAGGGAGTTCCTCAATCTCGATTACGTGGAGGGGGGTCATCTCCGCCCCGAGGGCCGCCGCGATCTCGGACGCCATCTCGACCGCTCTTCTGCTTGACTCTGAGCCGTCCACGGCGACGAGGATTTTGCTGACCCGTGCGGGTCTGTTTCCCTGCATCTCTTTCATTCCGGGGAGGCCTCCGGGGCGTACCATTTCTGTGCGATGACCGTGGGCACGATGGCCGTCAAGAGCACGGTCATCACCGACACGGAGAACGCCCTTCTCTGCCGTCGGGCGGAACGGAGCCACTTGACGGCGTCTGGTCGTCACGGCAAAGCACTCAAAGCCTCTTCGCGTATTGGCTCAGGATCCAGAGGGCAATCAATGTGATCCACTGGCCAGTTTCCGTGTGGGGCCGGTCGGATTCGGTCCAGAAGCCGTCCCTGTACCGCATCGACATCAGCCATCGAATCGGTTTCTCCATCCGAGGGTCGTCGGGGCCTCTGCCGGCTTTTGTGAGCACATCCAGCGCGGCGAGCCCGCTGCACTTGTTGTGCGGATACTTGACCGCGGACCAGTTCTTCTCGCTCTCGTAGAAGTTCGAGTGCGGGTTCCTCGTGAAGAACCTGCCGAGCAGGAAGTCCGTTCCCTTCTCGACACACTTGGACTTCCTTGTCCAGACCATCTCGTTCAGTCCCCAGAGCACCATCACGGTCGTCCAGTGGCAACTGGGCACGCCCTGAAGCTCTCGAGGGTCGTGTCTGTCGATCTCATCGGTCTGCATGAGTTCCATGAATTCGTCCATCCCGAGGTCCTTGTACTCCGGAAGATACCTGACGTCCTGGACATAGGGCATGTTCCAGCCCCCGTCCTTCCGTTGCATCGACATCAGCCATTTCGCAAGTCTGACCAGCCTGGGATCCTCGTCAGCGAAGAGGCCGACGAGCAGGTACAGCGCGTAGCCGTTGTAGTGGGGTTGAGGCAGTCCGTTCCTTATCGGGCCGATGATGTAGCCGTCTGGAACCTGCCAACTGAGCAACTTCTCCAGAGACACCTCCACCCGCGGGTCTCCGGGCGGGGTGACGAAGTGCAGCAGTTTCAGTAGGTTCTTGAGCATCGTCGTGTGCGTCAGATAATCCGCCGCATGGGCGGGGGACGCGTCCATCGCGCCCTTCGAATTCGCCACGGGCCATGTGCCATCCGCGTTCATCCTGCGTAGAATATGTTGTCTCGGAGGGTATTTCTCGCACTGGGCCAGCGCGCGCTGTAAGGCCAAGTCCTCCCTGTCTTTGTTCATGATGTCTTTGAGAGTCCAGTACCTGACCGATGGGGAGGAGCTCTGGAGCAGCCTGCTAGCAGATTCCTCAACCATCCTGTTGATCTCGGAGGCCAACATGACTATCAGTGGAACGCGTAAGTTGCATGAATCTCTTTCGAGCGGCTACGCTCCGCCCGAGCCGCCCTTGGCTTCTCCCCTCTCCCTCTGGAGGGGTCCGGGCGCCCACCATCCCCATCTGCCCAGGACGGTCATCATGGCCGGCACGATATATGTCCGGACGACCATCGCGTCGAGGAGAATGGCGAATGCGAGCGCGAACCCTATCTCCTTGAGCATCATGCTGCTCGAGAGCATCATCATGCTGAACGCAGTGCCCATGATCACGGCGAGGGCGGTTATGATCCCGCCTGTCCAGTCGATGGACTCCACGATGGCGTCCTTGTCGTTCTTGCCCTTGTGGATCTCCTCGCGTATCCTGGTCAGGATGAACACGTTGTAGTCCATCCCGATCCCCATGAGCATGATGAACAGTATCAGGGGCGTGATCCATAATATCGGCTCGTCCAGCGTGTATCCGAAGATCGCGACGGTCGCCGCGTACGCCCATGTTATGCTCAACATGATCGACACGAGGGCGAAGGCGGACAGCAGGACAGCTCCGAGGACCACGAGCAAGACGAGGAAGATGCCGATGACGACGATGATCTCCATCTGCGTGAACTGCTGGTCCAGGTCAATCTTCAGGTCGTAGATGCTTGCGGTGGCGCCTCCGACATAGATCTCAGCGGAGGCGAGAGCCGCTGACGAAGATTTGAGGGCGGAAAGGCTGTCCCTGAGCGCAGGTATCGTGTCAAGTGCCTCAGGCGTCATCGGCCCGGCCTCGAGGACGACTGTGAACAGCGCGGTCCTCCCGTCGATGCCTACCATGCTCATGATGAGCGCCTCCTGGCTCGCGCGGAGTTCTGGCGACACCTCGCTCAGGTTCATGTAGTCTATCGGCGCGCCGTTGGGGTTGGTCGGCCCGTTGACCTGTTTGACGTTCGGGTCAGAGGCTATCGTACGGGTGACATCGTCCATGGCGCTCAGCGTGTCGAGGCTGAAATTGCCGTCGGAATAGACCTGGTCCTGGAATACTACCACGACCTGAGAGGGCATGATCCGTCCCGCACCGAAGGCGTCAGTCATCGCGGAGATCCCTTCGCTGCTCTCTGCCCCCGAGGACATCCCCTCGATGAAGTCGAAGCTCGTCTCTGCACTGATGAACACGTAGGTCGTGGGTATGGAAATCAGGGCGGCTGCTATGAGTATGGCCTTGGAGTGCCTTATCGAGCGGCTGGCCGCCTTGTAGAAGTAGCCTCTGTGCCCGTGCGCCCTCCTCTCCATGACCCTCTCAGCGAACCTGTACCACCTGGCGCCCCTGGTGGGCCAGAATATCCTGTTGCCGAGGAGCATGATGAGCGACGGGACGAGCGTGAGCGCGATGAGCAGGGATATGGCGACCGCGAGGCCGAGTATCACTCCCATGGTCTGTATCATGGAGAACTGGGCGATCCCCAGGGCGAAGAAGGATATCATGACCGTTGCGCCGCTCGTGGATATGCTCTCGCCTGCCCACGTGACGGACGTCCTTACGGCTTCCTCCCTGTTGTGCCCCTTGATGCGCTCCTCCCTGTACCTGGCAACGATGAATATGGAATAGTCCGTGCCCACGCCCATCAGGATGCTGAAGAGCATCGTCACGACCGAATAGTGCACCTCGGCCACGAGGATCGCCACGGCGTAGACCATCGCCTGGCTGAACCCCAGCGCGACCATCACTCCGCCCAGTGGCAGGAACTGTGCGACGACCGACCTGAAGAATATCCCCATGAGGACGATTATCGCTATTATCGTGGCGGGTTCGATCAATGACAGCTCCTTGAGCATGGACTCCTCCATGTCCGCCGTCAGGGCCGCGTCGCCCGTGACATACGTGTCGTACTCGGATGACAGGTGCAGGGTTCTCGAGTCCGACACCATCTCCCTCAGCGCGTCCACATTGTCGACTATGGGCTTCTCGCCGCCTTCCGCATAGCTCGCATCCTTCGAGAAACTCAGGACGATGAGCGTGGCCGAGTTGTCGGGGCTGACGAAGCTGGAGAGGTACTCCGCGGGAAGAGCCACTGGCATCTCGGACAGAGTCCTGGATGAGACGACGGACCTGGCGAACACTGCGAGCTCCTCGGGCGAGAACTCCGGGCCCAAGCCGTAGACCTGCTCCATGAACACGAGGTCGTCCACATCGGCGAACGAGGCCACCATGGAGACTGAGAGCGCGTGCACGAGCGTGAGGTTCGAGAACGAACTGAGGTCGAACGATGAGAGCACGGTGTACATTATCGCCTTCTGTTCGTCGGAGTACAGGAGTCCCTCTATGAACGGGGGAGCGGCGGCCGCTATCGCGACTTCTGCCCGGGCGAACGGGTCTGATGTGAGCGTGACGTTGTCGTATGTCGAGTTCCATGCAGCTGCGAACGAGTGGAAGTACCCATAGGCGAGCTGGGAAGTCGCTTCGTCGACTGACTCGAGGAGGTAAGGCAGGGACGCCTCGGTGGTGAGATAGGCCACGTAGTCCCTCTCCTGTACCGTCAGAGCGGGGTCCGTGTGGATCCAGCTGTCTAGGTACAGCGCTGGCAGCCCGTAGAGCGTGGACGCTGTCATGTTCACCTGGTACTCTGTCTCCACCATCGCGGGTCCGATCACCTGAGCCAGAGCGTAGACCATGCCTTCGTACACGGAATAGACGGAGGAGAACTCCTCCAGGTACGACAGCCCTCCGTTCGATGCCTTGTCCCCGAGCTCGAGGCAGAAGTCCCTGACCTCGGGGGAGCTGACGTTGGGTCCGGTTACGACGACCATGATCGTGCTGTTGGCCAGTGTTACCGGGAACTGCTCGTCGATGATCCTCTGGGCTACGAGGGCCTCCGTGGTGCCCTCAACCATCTCCGATTCCTGGTATACGAGCACGTCGTTGACGCTGGTCATGGCCGGGGCGATGTACAGGAGGGCGATGACCCAGATGACGATTATGAGCTTGTAGTGATGGACGATCTTGTCGGCGAGTTTCTCGAATATCATGTCCGCATCCCTTCGTTTGTTGTTATTGCACTACTAACGGAAGTGCCGTTAAACCACTACTAACATATATCCATTCCGGAATTGCTTTCCTAGGCTGTAGCATCCTAGGGAGTCAGACCGTGACCCGCCAGAAGGTTATCGACCGGCTCGTGGCATTGGGCTTGACCTCGTATGAGGCAAGAGTATTCTCCGCCCTCACCAGGCTAGGCGAGGCCGGCGTGGGGGAGATACACGCTGTGGCCGAGGTGCCCCGGTCAGCCGTCTACGGGACCCTTGAGAAACTCGAGCACAGGGGCATAATAGAATCCTCGACCGGGCGGCCGAAGAGGTTCAAGGCACTGCCGCCTAAGGTGGCGGTGTCGAAGATCGAGTCAGAGCTGCTGGGTGCGGTGAAGGATGCGAGGGACGGCCTTGAGGAGCTCGCTAGCGCCCCGCACAAGGGGTCATCAGACGTCCGCATATGGGTGGTCAGGGGAAGGTCGAGCATCAGGCAGCGGTTGGAGGAGATTGTCGGGTCTGCCAGGTCGGAGCTGACGGTCGCCGGGACCCCGAGGCAGATGCTGTCCTTCGCCGACGTGTGGAGGAAGGCCAGGTCCCGGAGGGTGAAGGTGACCTTCGCGACGCCTGAGCCTGAGAAGATACCAGAACTCGCCAGGTACGGCGAGATAGTCCGGCCCAAGTATCATATGAAGATGGACGAGCCCGACCTGCCGAGGATGCTCTTCGTCCGCGCGGACAGGAAGACGATATTGTTCGCCAGCGAGTACCAGGACCGCGCGCAGGCCGACGACATGACGGCGTTCTGGACGGATGACGAGTCCGTGGTGCGGTTCATGAACTATCTGACAGACTCGATGTCCCCTCGGACGAAGACCGCGAAAGGCAGATGAAATGCCAGAGTGGCCAGGACGCAGGGTCAGACCGCTTTCGTCTCTTCTTGTATGTCGATGTTCTTCTCCTTCAGCCGTCTCATGAACTCCTCAGTCGGGAGCTGCTCCGGTATCACGATGCCCTTCTCCTTGACGAACCCGTCGATGAGCATCTCGGTCGCCACGGCTCCTCCCGTGCCGACGAAGTAGGCGCCGCCGTTCGTACGGTAGAGCTCGTAAGCTTTCTCATGGGACATCATCGTCCAGACCTTGACCATGGTCTTCCTGCCGGCCTTCTCCCCCAGGACGTCCACGGTGAAGCAGCAGTCGCCCTTCACCTTGTCCGCGAACGCAGCAGGCGGAGGGAGCATGGCGGCGACGACATCCAGCGGTCGGACCTTCGTCCCCCTCACATCGACAGGCTCCTTGCCCAGCAGGCCCCACTTGCGGAATATCTCCGCTGCGTGGGCGAGCCTGTCGTCGATGCCGATGTTGAAGGAAGCCTCCTTGAGCGAGGGTATGCCCAGAGGCATGAAATATGTCTCGTCGTGGTTCGTGCTGTAGACGGTCACAGGCCCGACCGGGGTCGGGAAATCGTACACCTGCTTCGCGCTCAGCGGGGGTATGAACTCGATCCGGCCCTTCCTGAAGACCGCTGCAGAGACGCTCGTCTCGTCCAGGAGGTCGACAGGAGACCAGAGTGAGAACATCTCGATACCCTCGACGGTGGCGGTGTCGCCATCGTATATGTGCGCCTCGTCCGCCCTGTCGAGCATGCCGGCGGCGTGCATCGCGAAGATGTCGGAGATTCCAGGCTCCGAACCCATGCCCACGAGGGCGGATATCCCTGCCTTCCTGCACATCTCCGAGTAGCGGTCGAAATCCGGGCCAGTGCTGTCGAAAGGCATGCCGAAGTCCACGTAGTCCGTCCCTGTCTCGGCCGCGACCTCCATGACCATCCTGTTCATGCGCCACGGCATGGTCGCGACCACGATGTCCTTGCCGTCCAGCAAGTCGAATATTGCCTTGCGGTCCCTGCCATCCACCTCGATGACGGACACCTTCTCCATCCCGAGGCGGGCCTTCAGCTCTCGTGCGCCGCCAGTCCTGGAGTCCGCGAGAATCAAACGGTCGATCTTAGGGTTCTTGGCAAGATGCTCTGCGCAGACCAGGCCGCAGACACCGCATCCGAGCTGGACGACATCCATTTATTGTCCTCCTCAGCGGCCCCCGCCGCTCCATCACGGATAATGACAACTCATTACTTGTCTTTTCCTGGGGACTCGTTCCCAGGCTCGACGGCGTCGCGGGGCCAATGGCTACGCTGGAGCTGCCAGGCGCCGTCTTCACAAACGGGTTGCATGGGTCATTACAAATAGTTGGACCGGCTAGAGTCACTTGAGGCGGGCGCTAACCGCGTTCGCCAGAAGGAGATATAAGCAATGAGCTATGGCTCGTACGGAGGCGGCAGCCGAAGGTACGACTCGGGCCCCAGGGAGATGCACAAGATAAAGTGCTCCGACTGCGGATCCGAGGCGGAAGTGCCCTTCAAGCCGACAGAGGGACGCGCAGTCTACTGTCAGGCCTGCTTCCAGAAGCACAGACCCCCACGAAGAGATTCGTTTTGATCGTTGAGTTCATTTTCATGGATTGATCGTTCATTTCGTTTTGATTCCCAAACCCTTTCATTGATGATTTTGCCAAGTCCCGTCTGATTCTCGTCCCGTTCACCAGCTGACCTGGACGTCGCTTCTCGCGGTCGCGTACTCTAGAATGGCCGATGCCTGACACAACGGTCCCGAACGGATGGCGGCGGCTCTGAATCAGGGTCAGACAAGCGTCTCGTCGTTGAGGACGACCTTGCCGTCGATGACGGGCGTGCCCTCCTCTACGACATGTCTCTTCCTCCCCCTGGCCCATTTCTCAGGTCCGCCGAACCTGCCGTCCGCGCAGACGACCCTGTGGCACGGGACCACTGGCCAGAGAGGATTCTCATGGAGCGTGTTCGCGACGGCCCTGCTCGCCTTTGGCCTGCCTATCGCCTTCGCGACGCGGCCGTACGTGCTGACCTTGCCCCTGGGGATCCTGAAAGTCGCGATGTAAACGGCCTTCTCGAAATCAGACCATCCCTCAAGGTACTCGAGTATGTCCTTCTCCGTCCGAACATCTTTCTTCCTCATGCCCTCAGCCTCCCAGCGGTGCACACCTGACCCGGCGCGCGCGATGGAGTGAACGTCCCCCAGCATAATCTGGTTATCGGTGGGAGGTGTCCGAGAAGGTCGTCGACGAAACGGATATAAACTTCGCGTCTGATTGAGCGACCGTTATGGATCCGTCCGACTTGCGAGAGAGCTCGCACCTGAAGATGATATCCACGCGGGTCCCTGGCCTGTCATTCCGCGGCTTCAGGGACGCCGCCGACATCCGGATGATGTCCGAGCTCAGCCACACCTCCTGGAAGGCCGACGGCGTCGAATGGTTCGTGTCCCCTGAAGAGTTGACCGCCTGGCTCGACGACAAGTCGGACCACGACCACAGGCAGGACCTGCTCTTCGCGGAGGTCGAAGGCGAACCCGTGGGATACTCCGAGGTGGATTGGAGCGCCGCCGAGGCAGACCCGAAGTATTACAGCCACTCGGTCCACATCCTCCCGCAGTGGCGGGGCAAGGGGATATTGGAGGCCATGTTCTCGAGCAACGAGGACAGGATACGTGAAATAGCATCCGCCAAACCCGTCGCCGGCAGGCCGTACCTGAAGCTTTGGGCGTACGACGGACCGAGCGACTGGAAGTCCCTCGTGGAGTCGTCGGACTACTCGCCGATCTTCCATCTCCTCGAGATGGCCCACACGGACCTCGGGTCTGTGCGGGAGCTCGAGCCGCCCCCCGGGCTGGACTTCGGCCCTGCACGCCCGGAGGAGTACGGACCCATATGGGCGCTCCTCAGGGAGTGCTTCTCGCACGAGGCGTGGACTTCTCCCGAATTGTGGTCCGATGACGTCTACATGGAATGGCTGCGCTCCCCGAACTTCTCGCCCGACCTGTGGAAGGTCGCGCGCTCGGGGAAGGAGATCGTCGGGTTCGTGGAGAACCACGTGAACGAGGAAGAGTGCGCTAGGTGCGGCAGAAGGATATCCCACAGCAACCGGGTCTGTGTAAGGGCTGATTGGCGAAGAAAAGGGATTGCATCTTATCTGATGGTTAAGTCATTGAAGGATTTGAGGGATATCGGGGTCGAGGAGGCCACCTTGGACACCGAGGTCGAGAACAAGAGCCTCGCGATGAAGATGTACGAGAGTGTGGGGTTCCGTACCCGGAGGACCTTCACCTTCTACGCGAAGGCCTTGTGAGACCCTGCGCGCACTCACCTGCGAGTGCGCTGCGCCTCGATCTCCTTCTTGCACTTGTCAGCGTACTTGCACCAGTCGAAACAGCTTGGGCTCATCTTCTTGGTTACGAGGCCTCCGCAGTGATAGCATTTGAGGTATGGCTCGTTGGTGAATATCTCCACCTCGTTCCCGCAGTGGGGACACGTGAACACCTCTGGCAGAGGTTCTGCGAAAGGGCCCGCTCCGGGACAGCGTGTGAACATGCGTCGACCTCCTGCGGACGTCATTCCCTTTCGAGGATGTCTCTCTTGTGCCTCACCCCGCCGGTGCCCTGCCGGGATGCCCTGGCGACGGGCGCCTGAACATTTATCATCAAGGTGCGAGTTGTCACGCCGACGCGTCCGCGCGTCGGAGCATCGTCTACATGGTGGACAAATCTGGCCTGCGCATCGTCCGCATGAAGGAACCCCATTTGCCCGAGGTCTTCGGTCTCATTGACAACGAGAACTGGGGCTGGGAACTGGCAGAGATACAGGAGAATCATCGGCTCGACCCTGGCAGCTCCGTCGTGGCCCTCGACGGCAACGAGGTCGCGGGCCTGGTCACCTGCGTCGACTTCGGCACCTTCGCATTCATAGTCCATGTGATCGTCCGGAAGGGTTGGAGGGGCAAGGGAGTGGGCGTGAGGATGGTGGAGTCGGTCCTTGGCGATCTCGATTCCAGGGGCGTGGAGACGGTCGAGCTGCACGCCAACCCTGATGCCGTCAATTTCTACGACCAGTTCTCGTTCAGGACGGTTGAGGAGGTCTCGTTCCTCATCAAGGACCCGCCTTACGATGCCGCCGGGGCGCATGACGCCCAGTTCTCGATGCTGGAACCGACGGATGCCCCGGTCATCGCGGAGTTGATGTCGTCTTCGACCGGATACTCTCAGGCCGAGATCCAGCGTGCGCTCATCAGTAGCCCGCCCCACCACGCCCTCTCAAGTATGGCGCGCGGACGGCTGAACTCGGTGCTTCTGTCCAGGGAGGCCACGGAGCTCAACGCCGCCGGGCCGTGGATCATGGAGAGGCCTACCGGGGATGATGCAGAATCGATGTTGCGGGCGTACCTTTCGAGAGTGCCGGCGAAGAGGATCGACGTGCTCGCCCGGTCCTCGAGCGAGGTCGCCATGTCCGCGTTCGGGGCCTGCGGGTTCAAGACGGTCAAGGCCGGCATAGTCAGGACGGTCAGGTCGTCCGAGCCCCCGGTCAAGTACCCGGAGTCCGTTCTCGCCGTGGGCCACCTGGGAGCCATCTGAACCCGTCTCGTCGGTCGTCCGGCGGACCTCTTCGTGCCAGGTGCTAGCACGTCTTGTGCCCGTAGATTGTAGTCCCGAACTATTAATGCCCGAATATGTACATCACCAGTGCGATGTTTCCGTCTCGAGTGGCATCGCTGAAGGTCTCGGGGATAAGGAAGCTCTTCGACGCAGCCCCCCCTGGCGCGATCAACCTCGGCCTGGGCGAGCCCGACGTGCAGCCGCCCCAGGAGATGATAGACGCCTACAAGGCGGCCCTGGACAGGGGGCTCAACAAGTATGGCCCCAGCGCCGGTGTCAAGGAGCTGCGCGAATCCATCGCCCGCAGCCTGAAGCGCTTCAGGAAGGATGTGGCCTACGAGAACATCATAGTGACCGCTGGCGCGACAGAGGGCATGATGATCGCCTGCGAGACGATCGTCGGCGAAGGGGACGAGGTGCTTGTCCCGAACCCAGGGTTCATAGTATACGGGCCGGACGTCGCCCTCGCGGACGGTCGGCCTGTGGAGTACTCACTCAGGCAGGAGAACGGTTTCCTGCCGGACGTCGAGGAGATCAAGTCCCTCATCACGCCCAGGACGAAGGCAATCATAGTCAACTCCCCGTCGAACCCGACAGGGAACGTGTTCCCCAAGGAGACGGTCAAGGCGATCGCGGACATCGCCACGGACTCGGGCCTGTACATCCTCTCGGACGAGGTGTACCACAACTTCGTCTACGAGGGCGAGCACTGCTCGTTCGCCAGGTTCCACGACGACACCATAATAGTGGACTCCTTCTCCAAGACCTTCGCGGCGACGGGCTGGAGGATCGGCTATGTCGCGACATCGAAGGAGATCGTCCAGCAGCTCGCCAAGGTGCAGTACTACACCCTGGCGTGCCCTTCGACGGCCACCCAATACGCCGTGCTTGAGGGATTGCGCATGGAGGGCCCGTACAGGAAGCAGCTGCTGGAGCTGTTCAGGCGTAGGCGGGACGTCGCGATGAGGAAGTTGTCGGAGATACCGACCTTCACCACCGCCCCGGTGTCCGGCGCGTTCTACATGTTCCCGAGATACTCACAGAAGATCGACTCTGATGACTTCGCAATGCGGATACTCGGCAAGGGAGTCATCTGCGCGCCTGGGAGCGCCTTCGGGTCTCTCGGGGAGGGCCACCTCAGGTTCTCGTACGCCAACTCCGAGGAGAACATCGAGAAGGGCCTGGAGACGGTGAGGGAGGTCGCAGCCAGCATCTGACGGCCCATCTGCACTAGTCTTATATGGCCATCAATATCTTCAGGTCACATGCCCGACCAGGGCGCCAGTGAAGCCTCGGGCGCAGCACGTCTGATGAGCCCAAAGGCGGCCCTCTCGGTCGCGAGCAACGTCCTCGGCGCCTTACTCGGGACAACCGCGCTGGTCTTCATAGCCCAGAACATGGGCCCTTCCGCGCTCGGCATACTCGGCTACGCGATGGCGTCCATCGGCATCCTGAGCTTCCTGTCCGACTTCGGGATGGGCTCCGTCCACAGGACGCACATCAAGCACTCCGTGGACGTCCCCAAGTGCATAGGCGCGTACGCCTCGATCCGCCTCGTGCTCCTCGGAATCTTCTCGGTGGTCACCCTCGTGCTGATCGAGCTATGGAAGACGGGGACCGTGGGCGCCGAGATGCCGGGGAACCAGCTGGTCCTGGGCCAGCTGGTCGACTCGATGTACATCTTCCTCGCGTACTACGTCCTGTTGGGCGTGAGTCAGATCGCGACGCACACCTTCGACGCGCTCGACTCGATGGCGAAGGTGCACGTGCCGGCGATTCTGGAGCTGGTGGTCAGGGTCTCGTTCGTGGTCTACATAGCGACCTCCTCTCTCGCCGACACGGTCAACGGGCCTGCCCTGCTGGCCGGGGCCTACGCCGCCGGAATGATCGCCTCCATGCTCCTCGTGGCCATGCTGATGAGGTCGTACCCGATCTCGAAACCGGACAGATACATGGTCATGAGTTACATACGCTCGCTCACGCCGGTGTTCATCATCTCGATGACATTCATCCTGGACATATTCCTCGACAAGCTGATCGTCGGGTATTTCTGGGGCGAGCACGAGCTGGGCCTGTACTTCGGCGTCCAGCGGATGTCCGTCTTCGTGGGCGTCTTCTCCCTCTCCGTCGCGACCCTGATACTCCCCTCGGTCACGACCTACTTCATCAAGCGGGACGTGGCCGCCAGCTGGGAGATCGTGAACCAGGCCGAGAGAT
Organism: uncultured Thermoplasmata archaeon; assembly: GCA_964488505.1. Lineage (GTDB taxonomy): Archaea > Thermoplasmatota > Thermoplasmata > UBA10834 > UBA10834 > UBA9653. Next base: position 17,716 of record CAZAUI010000001.1, read on the forward strand.
ACGTCTCGCTCGTGGTCATCCCGACCGCCGCGTTCTACCTCCTGTACGGCTCGGACATCATCAGGTCGTTCCTGACGGACGCCTTCTCCCCAGCGGTGACCACGATGGACCTGCTGGTCATATCGGCCGCGGTGCTCGCCCTCGTCCTGCCACTCAGGTCGGTGATAGTGGGCGTCGGCAGACAGGCGACCCTGTTCATGGTCAACATCGGCGGCCTGTCGATGCAGCTGGTGCTGATGCTGGTCCTGGTCCCGGAGTCGTTCCTCGGGTTCGACATGATGGGTCTCAAAGGGTTGGGCGCAGCCGCCGCGCTGCTGATCACTTCGGTCTACTACTTCTTCGTCCTCAGGTACATGGCGTGGCGGATAGGCAGGATACTCCCCAACTCGCGCTCCTTCAAGCACGTGGTGAGCGCTGTCGTCATGGTGGGCGTGATGTACGTCGCCGACTGGCTCATCATACCGACCGTCGACTGGCTCGCGCTGGTGTTCCTGGCGGTCCTCGGTGTCATCGCGTACGGCACGGCGGCGTATCTGATGGGCGAGTTGGACAGGTCGGACTACAGGGAGTTCAGGACGATGCTGAACCCTCAGGACACATTCCAGTACGTCGTGAACGAGCTCGTCGGCAAGCGGACTTGAACTTCGAGATGTTTATAGTACGAGAGCATGATTACCGCGGCGTCCCACCATGTCAGAGACGACCATCATCGTGCACGCGTCCGAGCTGGTGACGCTCAGGGGCCCGAAGCGGTCGAGGGCGAAGGCGGAGATGTCCGAACTCTCCATCATACCTGATGGCGCCGTCGCCGTATCCGGCGGCGCGATAGTGGATGTGGGGAGGACCGAGTCCGTCCTGAAGGAGCACGCCGCATCCGGCGTGGAGCTCCTGGACGCGTCCGGCAAGGTCGTGATGCCAGGCCTCGTGGACCCGCATACCCACCTGGTCTTCGCGGGCTCGAGGGAGTTCGAGCTCGGGTTGAAGCTCAAGGGCAAGACATACCTCGAGATCATGGCAGCCGGGGGCGGCATACTCCGGACGGTTAGGGATACGAGGGCCGCGGACGAGCGCGAGCTGTTCGACCAGTCCGCCGCCAGGCTCAGGTCGATGGTCGCACACGGCTCCACGACGATCGAGGCCAAGTCCGGCTACGGCCTGGACAAGGACGTCGAGCTGAGGATGCTGAGGACGATAGGGAAGCTGGACAAGGCGTTCCCCGTGGACCTCGTGCCGACCTACATGGGGGCGCACGCGGTCCCCCCGGAGTTCGAGGGCCGCCCGGACGACTACGTGGAGTTCGTGGTGAGCGAAGTGCTCCCTGAAGTGGCGCGGGAGAACCTCGCGGCGTTCTGCGACGTGTTCTGCGAATCCGGCGCGTTCGACGCTGGCCAGTCCAGGACGGTCCTGCAGGCCGCGAAGGCGCTCGGCATGGGCGTCAAGATCCATGCGGACGAGTTCTCATCGTCAGGGGGGGCGGAGCTCGCCGCGGAGTTGGGAGCTACCTCCGCGGAGCACCTCGCGAAGCCGTCGGACGACGGTATAATGGCGATGGCCAGGAAGGACGTGATCGGCGTGATGCTCCCGGGCACGCCGTACACCTCGATGGGAGGGACCTACCCGGACGCCAGGAGGCTCATAGACATAGGCGTGCCCGTCGCCCTGGGCACGGACCTGAACCCGAACTGCTGGAACGAGTCGATGCAGTTCACGATGAGCCTCGCGTGCTACATGCTCAAGATGACTCCGGCAGAGGCGGTCACGGCCGCGACCGTGAACTCTGCAGCCGCGCTTGGGCTGGAGAAGAAGATTGGCACCCTGGAGCGCGGGAAGAGGGCGGACATCGTCGTCATGGACGTGCAGTCGCATGCGATGATCCCGTGCAGGTTCGGGACGAACCTGTGCTCGCTCGTCATGAAGGACGGCGAGGTCGTGTGGACCAGGGAACCCGGCCTGAGGTCTAGACCCTGAGTATGATTATTCCGACCACGACGGTGGCGATGCCGATCCATTCCTTCAGGCACATCTGCTCCCGGAGTATCAGGAATGCCAGCATCGTCGTGAAGACCGCGTTCGAGGTCGCGACGGCCGCTGTCGCCCCTGTGCTCATGTCCGTATGCGACATCGCGTAGACGAAAGAGAGTATGCCGATGCCGAGGCACGCGCCAGCAAGGATGGGATAGGCGATATTCGAGCCGAGGGGTTGGAGGCCGTCCGTGAACCACAGATACGCAAGGAGACACGCCCCCAGCGCGCCCATGGTTATCCACATGACCGCCGTGAACATGTTGGGGTCCATCTTCAGGTTCTTCTCGCCGTAGCCGATCAAGAAGTTGGTCGTGCCCCACAGTATGAACGTCCCGACTGCGAACATCAATGCCAAAGTGGCCAAGGTCTTCCGCTCCACGTTTCGGCCCAGCATCGGCTGGATATAAATACATTTGTCGTTTGGACGCCTGGCCGTCCCCGCGGGCGGGTCCAGCCGGCCTAGGTATTTATTTATCCACGCAGGAAGATGCTCGCGGACGTCGGCGGCGGGATAGCCAAGCCTTCGGCCGACTGGGCGGTCTTCCGATGGTTTCGGTGTGCATGCTTACCGAGCTGGAGTCCTACAAGGGCATCATACCGTACAAGAACCCTGGAGGTATGGGCACCAACGCGCCCATGGTCGCGAAGGAGCTCGAGAGGCTCGGGTGCAAGGTCGTGTTCAACCGGCCCGAGGAGGACTGCGACGTCCTGCACATCCACAGTCCGCTCCCGAACTCGTTCCTGTGGGCGCTGAGGAGGCGCATCTCCGGGAAGCCGCTCGTGGTCCACGGACGCCATCTGCCCGAACTCATCAAGGGCGGGTTCAAAGGCGGTTCGCTCTTCTATCCGTTCGTGCGGATGTACTCGGTCTACTTCTACAACCTGGGCGACGTGGTCCTGGGAGCGACCCCGTATGTGGCGAAGTCCCTGGCCAGGGACGGCGTCAAGGGCCCGTTCAAGGTCATCCCGAACGGCATCAACAGGGACATATTCGTCAGGGACGAGGTGCGCGGAGCGGAATTCAGGGAACGCTGGGGCGTGAGGCCCGACGAGAAGCTAGTGGTCAGCGTCGGTCTCAGGATACCGCGCAAGGGCGTCGACACGTTCGTCAACCTGTCCTCGGCCTTCTCCGGACGGAAGGACGTGAGGTTCGTGTGGGTGGGCGAGAGCGAGCCGCTCCTGGAGGACGCCCTCGACGGGTTGGACAAGGGCAACGTGCTCTTCCCTGGCCATGTGCCGTTCAGCGAGATCGTGGGCGTGTACTCCGCCGCCGACGTGTTCGTGTTCCCGACCAGGGCGGAGAGCTACGGGAACGTCATGCTTGAGGCCGCGAGCTGCGGCTGCCCCCTCCTCATCCGGGACATACCTGTCTACGAGGAGTGGGTACAGCACGGGAAGCACTGTCTGAAGGCCCGGACGGACGCAGAGTTCGCGGATATGCTGGGGAGCCTCATCGACGACCAGGGCCTGCGTTCCACGATGGCGGAGGGCGCCCGCTCCCTGGCGCAGGAGCACGACATGAAGAAGACCGCCTTGATGCTCAAGGAGCTGTACGAGGGCATGGCAGAGGGGAGGGTGTAACCTGCTCGGAGAGGACATCATCTCACTCTTCTCGTCCCTGGGCGACGCGGGCATGCTACTCGCGCTCGTCGCCATCATACTGATCGACGGCACCGGATTCCCGACGCTCCCCGAGGTCTGGATGGTGTTCATCTTCGGGGCGAACCCCGACTCCTTCACCTGGGGCGTGCTCGTCGTGGTCGTGTCCAGCGTCGCCAGCCTGGGAGGCAACTTCATCCTGTACTCGCTCGTGAAGGCCGCGAGGCTCCCCAACTGGATCAAGAAGAGGATGAGGCAGTACACGGACTTCCTGATAGTGAAGGACGAGCGGCTGCTGCTCTTGAACAGGGTGGCGCCGGTCGTGCCGTACACCGGCGCGTTCATCGCGGTCTGCGACTGGGACGTCAGGAAGTGCGCCCTGTACCTCATCGTCGGCGCCCTCGCGAAGTCCTCAGTGGTCGTGTTCCTCTCCTGGCTGAGCTACGACAACCTGAGACAGGATATCGCCCCATGGGTCGCCCTCGGGGCAGTGGCCGTGGTCATAGTCACGAGCATCGTAGCATCCTTAATCTACAAGAGACGGCTTCGCCTCAGGGGGGAGCTCCCACGATCTCAGTGATCATCCCGACATACAACGAGAGGGACAACCTGGAGGAGCTCGTCCGCAGGACGAGCGCCGCCTGCTCGGCGACGAAGCTGGGATACGAGATCGTGATCGTGGACGACAACAGCCCCGACGGCACGGGCGCCCTCGCGGAGGAGCTGGGCAAGAGCTTCAGCGTGAAGGTGGTCCACAGGGCAGGCAAGCTGGGCCTGTCGACCGCCGTCCTCGAGGGGTTCGAGGCGGCTTCCGGCTCGGTCCTGGTCGTCATGGACGCCGACCTCAGCCATCCCCCGGAGAAGATCTCGGAGATGGTCGAGCGCATCACCAAGGGCGGCGCCGACATGGTCATCGGGAGCAGGTACGTCGACGGCGGGCATGTCGAGAACTGGCCATTCCATCGGAGGTTCATATCGAAGGGGGCGACGCTCCTCGCCAAGGGCCTCACTAAGGTCAAGGACCCTATGAGCGGCTTCTTCGCCCTGAACCGTGTAGTGATAGAGGATGTCGAGCTGGACCCGGTCGGCTACAAGATCGCGCTGGAGATACTCGTGAAGGGGAAGGCCGCGAAGGTCGAGGAGGTCCCGATAACCTTCGCGGACCGGAAGGCAGGCAAGAGCAAGCTGGGCGCCTCCGTCACGATGAAGTACATCGACCACTGCATCAGGCTCTACGAGCACAGGAAGCCCTGGCTCGCGAAGTACCTCAAGTTCGCCCTGATAGGCGGGCTCGGGACCATCATCAACCTCGCCGTTCTTTGGACCGCGGTCGAGGCGTTCGAGGTGTACTACCTGTGGGCGGCCGTGATCGCCTTCGTCGTGGCCGACACGAACAACTTCATCTGGAACAGGTGGTGGAACTTCAGGTCCAAAGGCAGGCTCAGGGTCCAGTACCCGCAGTTCCTGTGGGTGAGCATCGACGGCCTGATGCTGAACCTGATACTGTTGAAGCTGCTGAAGGAGGAGCTGATGCCCTCGGTCGGCCTGGGTGAGGACAGCGCGAGCTTCTACATACTCGTCTCCCAGGTGATAGCGATCTTCCTGGTGAGCGTGTTCAACTTCTTCGTCAACGCCCTCTGGACCTTCAGGGCGGACATGCGCCCTAAGAGCCGGTCGGGTTGACGGTCGGGATGTCGCGGTACTCCGCGACGTCGGCCCTCACATAGAAGTAGGTCGGGTCGATGCTCCCCTCGAAGAGGTCGAGCACGGTGTCGTCACCGTGGCCCACCCACCAGGACTGGACCAGCAGGAAGTCGTTGTCGACAAGGTACTCCCTGAAACCCTGGATGTCCTTGAGCCTGAAGCAGACGACGACCACGGACACGTCGTAGTCCTCCACCGCCTTCTCCAGGTCGGCCAGGGTGAGCTGCGGATACCTCCTGTACGCGACGTTGACGACCTCGGGCGGCACGAGCCTGTCCGCGTAGGTGGCGATCAGCGGGTCGCCGCATATGACGTAGTCGGTGGAGTTGGTCATCTCCCTGAGCTTCTCGGCGTAGACTATCTCGGAGGGCTCGTCCTGGGCCGCGACGCCGTAGAACGCGAGCCCGGCGGAAGCGACCAGGTCTATCATTATGATCGCCGTCGCGAAGCGCCTGAGCGTGATGTCCTTTTTGAATGTCCGATACAGTTTACTCTTCTTGAAGTGCCCCTTTTTGAACATCACGGTCTCCGAGGTCACCAGCCCTGCGAGTATCGCGAGGGCCGGGCTCAGGAACACCATGTGGTGGAAGAATACCAGGGGCTGCAGGACCATGAACGCCAGGACGACGCCCGTGACCATCAGGAGGTATCGCACCTCGGGCCCCTCGGTCCAGAGCTCCCTCGCGTACATCAGAGGCAGGATGTATGTCAGGTTGAGCCCGAGGTAGGCCAGTATGGAGAGCTTGAAGAGCGGTTCGAACTCCCTGTGCGCCTGGTCGAAGAGCATCCCCTGCAGCATCTCCGACGGGCCGAGAGCGATCAGGAACAACCCGATGGGGACCGCCGAGGCGCCGACCATGATGCCGAGGTCGACGGCCTTCGACGCCTTGAACGACCTCTCCCTGGCGGCCTCGACGACGAAGAAGAGGATCAATGCCAGCAGCCCGAGCCCACCGAGCAGCTTCACGGCGGCTGACAGGCCCATGAACAGCCCGGCGAGGAACACGGCGAGCCTGTCCCCTCTCCTCGCGTAATAGTGGAACGACAACAGCGAGAACGCGAGGAGGTAGGACGACATCCCGTCCAAGGAGAACAACCTGGCCTCGCGCACGAACGCGAAGTCCACCGCGAGGAACAGGCCGGTCGCGACCATGGCTACGTCCCCGCCCAGCTTCCTCGCCACGAACATGCAGGCGGCGATGGCGGCCACCGAGAGCGCCGCGTTCAGGACCCTCAGCGTGACGACGTCCCCCTTCAGCAGCGCGCCGAAGTAGAACGCCAGGGGCGCCTGGTCGCACGGGATGTCGGTGTAGAGCTCGAAGTCCCGGCTTATCAGGAGCGCTCTCTGGAGCATCACGCCCTCGTCGACGCCGTTGTTGGAGTAGCTCCAACCGATGTCGTACAGCCTCAACGTCAAGGCGAAGGCCAGCACCAGCAATGCGGTCACCAGGGCCCTGCGCCTGGTCTTGGTGAGGCTGGCTAGCACACTCATCGGTCCACTCCTGACCCCGTACGGTGAAGTGCGGGGACCCTATTGAGCATGACGGCTCAGAGGAACTCCTCGAACTCCTTCACGAGCTCGGGGTACTTCTCCTTGATGGCCTTCAGTATCGCGAACGTCGACATCTTCTCGACCCCGACCTCGTTGAGCGTGGCGATTATCTTGTCGAAGGTCTCGTCGCTCAGGGTCACGAGCTTCTCCTTCGCGAGCCAGTTCCTGTACAGCTGGTTCTCGAGCAGGTCCCTCCAGCCGTTCTCGTACCTCGTCAGGGACTTCTCGCTGAAGTCGTCCTCCTTGACGGCCTTGGCGAGGACCTCTCCTGCCACCTTGCCCGCCTTGCAAGAGTTGGATATGCCGCCTCCGGTGATCGGGTCGATCATCCTCGCCGCGTCCCCGACCAGGAGGATGCCGTCGCCGACCGTCTTCTCGATGGGGGCGCATATGGAGACCGCGCCGCTGACCAGCTCCAGGGGACGGCCCTTCCTGAGCCTCGGGTCTCCCTGTATGAACCTGTCCAGGTACTTCTTCACGTCCGCGGGGCCCTTCAGCTTCGTGAGCTGCATGCCTATCCCCACGTTCGCGGTGTCCTTGTTCTTGGGGAATATCCAGATGTAGCCGCCCGGGGCCTTGCTCCCCAGGACGAACTCGCAGTAGTCGAAGTCCTGGTCGATGTTCGTGAGCCTGTACTGGAAGCAGCTGGTGATGTCCCTCGGCGCGAGGCTCGTGTCTATCCCCGCCCAGCGGCCGACCTGCGACTCGAACCCGTCCGCCCCGACGACGCATCCGCAGGTGATGTCCCTGGTCCCTTCCATGGACCTCACCCGCACGCCCACGACCTTGTTGCCGCTCTTCAGCAGCTTCGTGGCGGATGTCTTGAGCTGGAGGTCGGACCCGGCCTTGATGGCGTCCCTGGCCAGGAGCTTGTCGAAGAAGACCCTGTCTATGACTATGCCGACCTCGTCCCCGGCCATCTTCTCGGACAGGAAGAACGATGAGCCGTTGGGCGAGACGATCTTGGCGCCCTTGACCTCCCACGCGACGCTCTTCTTGTCCAGCCTCAGCCCGACCGAGTCGTGCCAGGACTTGGATATGCCCTCCCCGCACCTGACCGGCGAGCCGATCTCCTGCCTCTTCTCGATCATCAGGACCTTGGCGCCCTTCTTCGCGGCCCACTTGGCGGTCATCGAGCCGGCAGGGCCAGCGCCCACCACGACCACGTCGTAATCGCGCTTCATCTCAGTCATCCTCCACGAGGGTTATCGCGCCCACGGGGCACGCCTTGATGCACCTCTTGCAGAGGTTGCAGTCGTCGTTGAACTCTATCAGCACCTCTCTGAGGGTTATCGCGTTCCGCGGGCACGATCCGACGCACGCCCCGCAGTGCATGCACTTGTCTATGTCCACTTCCAACTCGTCCAGCTTGTCGTTGTTCAAGGGGAACACCTCACGTGTACTGGTCGCCGTGCCTCTTCCTCCACTCAGCCAGGGGCACCGAGAACTTCTTCTCCACCCCCGTCCTGTACACAGGACCGGAGTTGTATGCGCAGAACGGTATCAGCCTCATGTCCGGCGTCGTGTAGTGGATGCTGCACCTCTTGACCCTCTCTATGTCGTAGTTGTACGCGTCCATGAAGTGCATCGCGCCGACATACATCATGTTCCAGCTGAACTTGGAGAGCCCCTTCTTCGTGTCCTCGGAGAAGACCCTCTTCAGCACGTTCAGGAACTCCATCGTGTTCATACCGTCGGGCAGGTCGTCCTTCTTCAGATGCTTCTTGATGAGGTTGAATGCCTTCAGCTTCGTGAACGTCTGCACCCTCTTCCCGCTGGCCTTCTTCGCGAGCTGGTACAGTTCAGTGAACAGCTCGTCGACCTCGATGAACCTCGTCACGGGCATGATGTTGTCAACGTCCTTGACGAACAGGTAGGTCGCCAGCCCGCAGTGCGCGTGGTTCGTGAACGTCACCATGTCCTTCCCTGCTATCGCGCTCACGAGCTCCGACACCGACACGACCGTCGGGACCGGGTACCAGTCGGACGCCCTGACCCTGCCGGCCGACTGCCTCTCCACATCGTGGATGAGGTCCGTCAGCGTGTATCTCCCCTTCTCGAGCTCCTCGTGGGTTATCCTTCCTGTGAACGCGACGGGCTGGTAGTTGATTCCTCTGACCACGTCGTTGTTCTTGATGGCATATTCCAGTATCGGCCACACCTGGTCGTCGTTCACGCCTTTCACGATCGTAGGCACGAGCACGACGGACGGGTGGTTCTGGACCTTCCTGTAGTTATCGATGACCTTCTGCTTGACGTCCAGGAGGTTCTTCCCCCTGGCCCTCTCGTAGATCTCAGGGCGCAGCCCGTCGAACTGGAGGTACAGGGTGTTCAGGCCCGCCTCGCTCGCCTTCCTGCAGAAGTCCATGCTCTTGGCGAACTCGATGCCGTTCGTCGCGGCCTGCACCTGCGCGAAGCCCAGGTCGCTGGCCGCCTTGATGATGTCGAAGAACCTTGGATAGATCGTCGGCTCCCCTCCGGAGAACTGGACGGCCGGGCAGGGGACGGGCCTCTGCGCCCTCAGCATCTTGAGCATGTCCACGACCGTCTCGAACTCGGGCTCGTAGACGTACCCCGCCGCGTTCGCATTCGCGAAGCATATGGGGCACTTGAGGTTGCATCTGTTGGTGAGGTCGACGTTGGCCAGCGCCGTGTGGCTCAGGTGGAGGTCGCACAGGCCGCAGTCGAACGGGCACTGCTTCGCCTTAGGTATCGCCGGGTCCTTGACGCCGACGCCGTCCTTGGCCCACTTCTCGACCCTCAGGTACGTCTTGGCGTCGGACCATACGACGTCCTTGAAGTTCCCGTGTTTCGGACAGGTCTTCTCGATGACGACCTTCCCGTTCTCCTCTCGCATCGTGGCTTCGATCACAGCCAGACATTCCGGGCACAGGCTCTCCGTCTTCTTCGGGAGGCCGACCGGGACCGCAGACTCCTTGGTGAGCATGTCTCTCCCACTCCCGGAGGATAATTCCTAAGGCAATGATTTAAATGTTATGTAGCTTATCTCGCTACAAATGGACCTGAAGTCTGTCATATCGAAACTGGGCCTCGACGCCGAGGAGCTACTGGAGGAGTACCAGAGGATATCCAGCGTGCTCGTCAGGCTGGGCCTCTCGGAGTACGAGGCAAGGGGGTACGTAGCCCTCGTCGCCCTGGGCTCAGGAACTGCCAGTCTTGTAGCTGAGATTGCACAGATTCCGAGGACATCTGCGTACAAGGTGATGACGTCCCTCGAGGCGAAAGGCTTCGCTCAGGCTAAGCAGGGGCGGCCGAGGTCCTTCGCCCCGACGGACCCGGCCGACGTCGCGGCCCGGGCAGTGGCCGAGGTCCGCGAGTCGTTCGAGAAGATCGCGTCGGTCAAGAACATCCTCTCGGAGAGGGGAGTTCCGCAGCTGGTCTACACAATCATGGGCAGGGAGCGCGTAGTCGACAAGATCGGGGAGATGCTTGACCGCGCCGAGCACACCTTCGTGCTTTCATCCCCCTCGATAACCGGCCTGAGCGGGCGTCTGGGCAAGCGGTTCACGGCGGCCACGTCGAGGGGCGTCCACATACGCGTCATCACCAGCCCGTTCGTGAAGGTCCCCAAGGGCATCGAGGTGTTCCGGAGGGAGGGTCTGATAGCCACGGACGTCGTCAGCGACGGGAAGTCCGCCCTGCTGGCGGCCCCGGACCTGTCCGCGTGCGGATACACCGACAACGAGGCCCTCGCTGCCCATCTGGAGGCCTTCCTGAAGGTCATGTCCGACAACAAGCCTCAGTGACGGAACTCCTTCGTCCTCCGGCCCTTCTTCGACTCCGCCTTGATGACCGTCTTTATGAGGAACGGCGCGTAGATCGTGGTCACTATGGACACGAGCACTATCACCGAGTAGATGTCGTGCCCGATGGTCCCCATGTTCAGGCCTATCATCGCCACGACGATCCCCACCTCGCCCCTCGGGACCATGCCCGCGCCGACTATCAGGGCCGTCCTCTCGCCGCGGCTAGCGGCACCCAGGGAGCATCCGACGAGCTTGCTGAGTATGGCGACGACCGTGAGCACGATGGCCATGGGGACCACATCCCACAGGTTCGCGAAGCCAACCTTCGCCCCCATGACGACGAAGAAGAACGGCACCAGGAGGACGTTCAGTGGCTCGAATTTCTCCTCGAGTTCGTAGGTGTCCTTCGTGTCCGAGAAGATGAGTCCCGCGAAGAACGCCCCGATGATGGCCGCGAGGCCGACGTAGGACGCCATAGCCGAGAGCCCGAACACGACGATGAGTATGATGACGAAAGGCGCCTCCTTCTGCACGAGCCTGTCGAACCAGCTGTCCCTCTTGAACGCCGTCGTCCGATAGTGTATGGCCCATGTGCCGTTCGCCATCCGGTCGCCTCGGATCTCGCGCTTCCCGGAGGCGTATCTCACCATCCTAGTCCCCAGGATCGTGACTATGGCGACGAAGCAGAGCGCCTCGGCGATCACGATGACCACGTCGAGGGTCGCGAGGCTGCCGGCCGCAGTCCCGGATACTATCGTGAGCACGATCATACCTATGATGTCGTCCACGACCGCCGCGCCGAGTATTATCTTCGCCTCGGTCGAGTTGATCATCCCGAGGTCCTGGAGCACCCTAGCCGTGATGCCGACGCTCGTCGCCACCAGGGCGGCGCCCACGAACATCGCCTCGACGGACGACATGAAGAGGAGGACTGAGACGTAGTACCCGGCCACGAACGGGACCGCGACGCCCAGGATTGCGACCGAGGTGGCGACCAGGCCCACGCGTTTGAGCTCGGACAGTTTGGTCTCCATCCCGACGGAGAACAGCAGGAAGGTCGCCCCGAGCTGGGCCAGCACGTCGAAGAATGTCTGGTCCTCGGTGATGAGGTTGAGTATCGACGGGCCGAGGACGATCCCTGCCATGAGCTCCCCCGTGACAGCGGGCAGCCTCAGCCTCTCCATGATCTCCCCGCCGACCTTGGCCGCCAAGAAGGCGACGAATATCAGCAGGAGGGTCTCCTCAGTGCCCAACTGATCCCATCCGACACTTGAATCGCCTCCGTCGTATTTAACCGTAGGCCAGATGCATCCGCGCCGTAGCTTGCATGTAATTGTAACGATGAACATGCGCGACCCTCTTCGCCGCTCCGAGGATGGCTGTGTTCAGGACGATGGTTCTCGGGAGCAGCGGAGCGAGCCCGCTCAAGCGTCTCGCAATCGATGAGCGGGCCCAGGTCTCCTTCTCCGTGGTGGCCGTGGCCGTATTATTGCTGGCCTCGGCATCGGGGATTTACTTGGCGAAGAAGGAGATCGACGAGGCGGAGGATGCCAGGCGCGACAGGGTGCTCGCGCTCATGGAATCGTCGATCGAGGATGTCCGCATCGAGATAAGCCTGCTCGCATGCGCGGAAGCTTACGGGGTCGTCTCCCGGTGGGAGGAGTTCCCCGTGAACGAGACGAGGATATCGCTCGAGTTCTCATCCGCGGTGGAGTCGTACATCGACGGTTCCTTCCCGCGCGAGCAGAACGGATTCTCTCTGTCCGCGTCCAACTGGTCCGGGGGCCTGTTCTTCGTCGAGAAGCAGACGATGGACGTGGTCCCACCGGAGGAGCCTCGGCCCGCCAGCATCGAACTGGACGGCACGGAGATGGAATACGAGCGCATGCCGCCGCCGACGACGGACGAGTTCGCAGTGACCACCGCGAACCCATACTACATGGCCTTGGGCAACCTGTCCGTCCTGGCTGAGTCAGAGTCGGCATCGCTCTCCAAGGAGGTATCCTTCGACAGGCCAGTCATATCCGCCCTCCCGTTCCTCGAGACGAAGCTGAGGGCCTTCGAGACCGCGTCGGAGGGGGAGTTCTCCGACATGGGCAGGCTTGTGGCGTACATGCTGAACACGCTCGCCCAGCTCAGGACGCTCGAGGGGTACGGCATCCCGACATACACCGGTCTGGACACATCCTCCATCCTCACGGAGACCGACGTCTACAGGGCCGTCGCGGTGTCGTTGTTGATAGAGCAGGCTAGGCTGTTCAGGGACATCGACGAGACCTTCTCCGCGGAGGTCGTGGCCGCCTGCGGCGGTTCCGGCCTCGGTCTCGCGGCCATGGAATGTCCATGGCCCAGGTTCCTCGACCCGGCCGAGCTGTTCCTCTTGTTCCTTGGCAAGACGGAGCCGGCCATCGACCCGAAGATGCTCGTCGCCCAGGCGGCCGCAGGCATGGCGGACCAGCTGGTCGTGAAGATGATGGCCTACATGGGCTGGCTCGGTCTGCTCGAGCTCGCGGACGACGCGCTGGATTTCTTCGAGGACTCCGTCGACTCATTGATCGAGTACCTGACGGGCGAGGACAGCGCGCAGAAGGCGGTCGCGAGCTGGATCGAGAGGACGGTGGAGCTCACGAGCGCAGTGCCCGAGGTTTACACATCGGTGTTCAGGATGGAGCCGGACTTCTACGCCGTGGTCCCAGAGCGGACCTACTTCGTGGAGAACGCGGCCGGCGAACTGTTCCCCGTCTGGGTAGGAGACATCACAGCGTCCGTGGACATCCCGGCCCACAGTCTCCTGCCCTCGGACGCCTGGTCCGGCTTCTATCCGGATTTCAAAGAGTGCCAGGGTTCCCTAACCGACCTCGTGTACGACAGCGTCAAGAGGCTCGCCTTCGACCTGGCATCCTCATGCGCGGTCGAACTCTCCGGGATGGCGTTCGACCCTGCCGACGGGGAGGATTTGTTCACGGTCATGTCGGGGCGCGCCGGTGAGGTGGAGCTGTCGTTCGACACCGAGGCCATGCTCGAAGCCAGCTCCGACCTTCCGATGTTCAGCGCGCAATACGACCTCGCCCGAGCGTTCTCAGGGTTCGTCTCAGACAGCGCGGAGCAGCTGATCCCGTGGGACCTCGCGGACGAGATGTACGATGGCCTTGCTGAACAGGTCATGTCCTCGGCCACGTACTCGTACATCCCGGACCTTGCGGTCCCTGTCGAGCAACAGCTCGAGGAGATCATAAGGAGCGATATCGAGCACGATGCTGACTGGGGCATCGGCGAGGCGTGCTTCGCGGTCTTCGTTGCGCAGTGCCGATCCGTCCTCTACGGGTTGACTCTGTCGGTGAACCGCTCGGTCGCGAGGGTGGACGACGGCTTCGCCGGGCCGCTCGTGGACTCGATCGCGGCGGCTCTGGTCACGGGTTCGGACGCGTTCCCCGGGCTCCCGCAGGCGGTCGAAGACTCCCTGGGGACGTTCGCCAAGGCGGCTCTCGCACAGAAACGCCTCTCATCGTACAAGCAGTCGGCGTACATCGACCTCGGGAGCGCGTTCGAATTCTGGGACAGCTCGGTCGAAGCCTCTGGGGGTGCAGACCCGGGCCTGAACGCGACGCTCTCGGTCGAGCTGCCGGGCGGCCTGCCGGAGCTCAGGGCGGTGCCTTACGACCCCGAGCTCGGGCTGGTCTCCCTGGATGGCCTGTTCCCCGCGGACGAGATCCTCGTGCAGGTCAAGCGCCCGTGGGACCACGACCGGTCCGATGAGGAGTACCCGAACACACACCTCACATCGTTGACCAACTCGTCGGCGACGCCTTACGCTGCCCAATGGGTCGTGTGCGTCAAGGGGCTCGTGGAGGTCAGGACCGTCGCGTCCGATTCGTACCTCCTGTCATCCCTGGAGCAGGAGCCGGCCGCCGGGACACCGGTCTCGATATCGATCTGCGTGCCGGTCGTCGTGCAGTCGGCCTGGCCCCTGGAGGGGGTGGAGTACAACCCGACCAACACGCTGTTCTCGGACGCCCTCGAGTTGGGCGAGAAGTTCTGCGACTACCTCTGGGACAAGCTGGAGCCCGTGCTGGGCTGGGTCAAGGACGGCCTCGAGTCCGTCTTCCACTTCGTCCAGGACGCCTTCACGACGATGGCCAGCTTCACCATGAAGGTCGTCAAGGTCGTCGCGAGGTGCCTCCAGGCGATGGTGGAAGCCCTGCAGACATATGTCCAGAAGTTCGCCGACTCCGCCCTGGCCCGGGCGGTGAGCGCGTTCGTGGACATCGTGGGCAACGTGGAGTTCAGGCTCTCGGTCCATGGTCTCACGCTGATCGTGCAGACGAACCTCCCGGACCTGCTCTTCAAGAAGTCCCAGGACCTGGTCCGGGTCATCGTCTGCACGGACAGGCTCGGCCCGGGCATAGCGTTCGGGCTCAGGATAGCCAAGCTCTCGGACGGGAGGTACGACGTCGTCGTGAACGGTACACTCACCTTCGAGTCGGGCTCCGTGGAGGTCCGGGTCGACCCGCTCATGATCATAATGAGAAGGTTCGTCGAAGTCCACTGCAGGACGGACACGTGGGCACTGGACATGACAATCCCGGAGGCCGAGCCATACGACACCGCCGAGGTGTCCACGGCGGACCTCCCCGGCGTCGGCGCCTTCCTGTCGAACATACCCATACCCGTCCTCGGCATCAGCGCGTCCGTCGAGGCCGGCCTCCGTCTGAAGTACTCCCCTCCGTTCCCTACCGACGTCGTCGTGAACGAGTTCGAGGCGAACCCCCAGGGTGAGGATTCCGGGCGCGAGTGGGTCGAGCTGTACAACCCCCTGTCCGAGCCGCGGTGCGTGGACGGCTGGGCCATCAGGACGACACACGGTGAGGGCGCCGAGATGCCTATATCCGGGACCGTCCCGCCGAACGGGCTGAAGGTCTTCACGTTCCCGCAGACCTCGATAGACAACGGCTATCCGGGCGACCCGTTCAACGACGGCGACTCCGTAGTCCTAGTCGACGCGTCTGGGAATACGGTGGACCTCACCCCGACCTTGAGCGACTGGGAGAACGACGGGAGGACGCAGCAGCGCACCTGGGACGGAGGCCCCCGCTGGGCCCTGGAGACAGGCTCGGAAGGCCTGTCCAACGGCGCGCCGCTGGTGACCGCCACCTCGGACTTCATAGCTCAGGCGCTGTTCGCCGCTTTCAAGGAGGCGTTCGACGAGACCGCCCTGTCCGAGGTGTGCGCGTCCCTGGAGTTCGTCGTCCTGCTGGCGAAGAGGGTGCTGCACCACTTCATCGAGAACCTGCTGTCCATAGTGAGTGAGATCGTCCACGAGGTCGTGCTCTTCGTCAAGGTGGTCTTCGGGGACGCGGCGGGAGTATCCGGGCTGGGCGTGCGCGCATCGTTCGTGGTGACCGGGGAGGCGGTCGTGGAGCTGCTCAGATGGCTCATACACTCTCTCGCGACATTCATAGTCAACATCGGCAGGGCGGGCAACCCGATGGCGTACCCAGCGTTCCCCCAGGCGTTCTTCTCAGGACTGTACCTGAGGTTCGACCTGCTCTTCGAGGTCGGCACCCCGAGGATGGTCAAGGCCCTCGGCGTCACCGATGAGCTGACGGACAGGCTCACGTGCGTCGCGACGATAGGGCCGAACATACCTTGCCTGGGGAGGCTCGCGGGCAAGGACTGGGGTCAGTGGCGGGTCGACTTCGGGGCGTACCTGGAGGGGGTGCCCAGGGAGTTCGTGTCCGGGTTCCTGCTGAAGGACACGGGGGACACGGTAGACCTCTGGCTGGTCAAGGGCAGGGTCTACGGCCTGTGAGGTCTGCCTCAGAAACTACTAAATCCCGCCGTTGTATGTGAGATTCGGTCCGCAATGTCGGTATCACTGCAGTCGATACTGGATACACTGCTCGAAGAAGTCTGGTTCGAGCTCACCTTCCTGCTGGCGGTCTCGCTCTTCGCCGCGTTCATATTCACCAGGTTCGGGCAGCCCAAGGTCATCGGCTACATCGTCATCGGCGTCGTGATCGGACCCAGCGTCCTGGGCATCATCCAGATGGGCGAAGGCGGCGCGTCGGGGCTGCCCGAGACCATAATGATGCTCTCCGAGATGGGCGCAATCATACTCCTTTTCATGATCGGGTTGGAGTGCGACCTCAAGGAGGTGTACACCAAGAAGTCGATATCCATCGCCCTGGGCGGCGTCGTCGTGCCTTGGGTCCTGGGCTTCGGGGTCGCGCACCTCTTCGGGTTCGGCCCGGACGCCATCTTCATAGGCGCGACGCTCGTCGCGACCAGCGTGGCCGTGACCGCGAGCGTCCTCTCGGAACTGGGCCTCATAGGCACGCCCGTGGCGTACGCCATCGTCGGGGCGGCCGTGGTCGACGACATCCTGGGCATGGTCGTGCTGGGCATATCCAAGGGCTTCGCCCAGGGCAACCTCGACACCCTCGGGATAGGCCTGCTCGTGCTCGGGGCGGTGCTGTTCGTCACCCTCGGGGCGTACGTCGGCTCGAGGTTCCTGGCCAAACTGGTCTTCGACGTGCAGATCTCCGGGTACAGGCGGAAGATGCCCATGAGCGGGTTCATCCTCGCCCTCGCCATCGCCTTCCTGTACTCGTTCATCGCAGAGGCGATCCAGATATCCGCCATAGTGGGTGCGTTCGTCGCCGGGACGGCGTTCTCCGGGTCCGCGCTCAGGGACGGGTTCAGGAAGGGGACCCAGTATCTGGAGGCCGTGTTCGTCCCGTTGTTCTTCGTGTCCCTCGGGACAGCCGTGAACATAGTCGACATATGGGACTCGATCGTGTTCGGCATCGTGCTTACGATTGCCGCCCTCGCGTCCAAGGTCGTGGGCTGCGCCCTGCCGGCCCGGTACTCCGGCATGTCGAAGTGGGACTCGATCTCCGTAGGCGTGGGCATGATGCCCCGGCTCGAGATCGCGTTCATAATCGCCTACTACGGCCTGTCGACCGAGATCATCGGCGTAGAAGTCTACTCGGTCGTGGTCTTCATGGGCCTGATGACTGCGCTGGTGACCCCTCCGGTCCTCAAGTGGGCTCTCAGGCGCGGAGGGCACAAACCGTTCGGGGTATGACCCCCGGACCGTCTCAGTGCGCCATCGCCATCGCGTGCGAGTGGTCTTTCCCGTGGATCGCGCTGAACTCATCGTCGGCGTTCGGACCCTGCTTCCCGAGCGCCAGGAGGAATGCCCTTCCGAAGGCGATCGCAGTGTCCCTGTGGCCCACCTCTATCTCCTGCAGGAAGGCCTTCCCGACCAGAAGCGCGAAACGCGTGTCCTTTCTCATCATGGTGCTCTGTCCTCGCTCTGGAACAAATACTCTTCCGCCGAGGGTATAAAACGGGGATATGTGGCAATCAGCGGTGATTCTCAGTGCCCGAAGCACCTGTCAAGCCGCGCGCGCGCACGCGAGGCTGCTGGCTCACCTTATGACGTCGGTCCCCTTCATATATGGCCTGAGCACCTCGGGGACGGTCACCGTGCCGTCCTCGTTCTGATAGTTCTCCAGCACGGAGGCCATCGTCCTGGGGAGGGCGATGCCCGAGCCGTTCAGGGTGTGCACGAACTCGCTCTTGAGATGGGGCTCCCGCCTGAACTTGATCATGGCCCTCCGGGCCTGGAAGTCCTTGAAGTCGCTGCAGGACGACACCTCGAGCCACTGGTCCATGCCAGGCGCGTACGCCTCTATGTCGTATGTCTTCGACGAGTGGAACCCGATGCTGCCCGTGCAGAGCAGCCTTATCCTGTAAGGCAGCTTGAGCGCCTGAGTGACCGCCTCCGCGTCCGCGAGCAGTGTCTCCAGCTCCTGCTGCGAAGTCTCCGGGAGCACGAACTTGACCAGTTCGACCTTGTTGAACTGGTGCACGCGTGCTATCCCCTTCGTCTCGATGTGCTTCCCCGCCTCCCGCCTGAACGACGGAAGATAGGCCGTGTGGTACACGGGCAGCTGCTTCTTCTCGAGAATCTCGTCCGCGTACAGGTTCGTCACGGGCACCTCGGCAGTCGGGTTGAGCCACAGGTCGTCCCTCTCCACCCAGTACATGTCGTCCTGCATCTTCGGGAGCTGTCCGGTGCCGACGCAGCTCTTCCGGTTGATGATGGCCGGAGGGAACACCTCCCTGTAGCCCTGGGCGTGGTGCAGGTCGAGCATGAAGTTGATCAGGGCCCTCTCCAGCCTGGCCCCGTCACCCTTCAGCACGTAGAACCCCGTCCCGGTGACCTTCACCCCTCGGTCGAAGTCCAGTATGTCCAGCCGCTCGCCGATCTCCCAGTGCGGCAGGGGCTTGAAGCCGAACTCCCTCTTCTCGCCCCATGTGCGGAGGAAGACGTCTCCCTCGTCCAGGGCCCCCAGGGGTACGCTGGGGTCGGGTATGTTCGGGATGTTCAGGAGGAGCTCGTCCCTCTCGCCCTCGATCTTCTTGACCTCGGCCTCTATGATCTTGATCCTCTCGGAGATGGCCTTCATCTCGACGATCTTGGCCTGCTTCTCGTCCTTGGGCAGCTTGGGCACCTGTTCCGAGACCTCGTTCCTGTGGCGTCTGAGGGCGTTGCCTTCCTCAGTGAGCTCGCGCCAGCGGCCGTCGAGCTCCACGAACCGGTCGAGGACGGCCTGGTCTTGGCCCCTGTCCTTGAGCGATTGCCTGACGGCCGCCTCGTTATCCCGGATGAACCTCGCGTCCAACATGCCTGGCCACCTTCGGTCGGGCTCTCAACGTGCATGTCCGTATATAAATGCTGAGCAGCGCCCGCTCAGTCGATGGCCAGCACCGCTGTGCGGCCCCGCACCTCTATGAGCACCGCGGCCGCCTTGACGGCGAGCCTCTCCGCCGCCTCGCGCCTGTCCTCTTCCATCGAGGGGAGGAGCCTCACCTTCACCAGGCGCTTCTGCTTCAACTGTCTCACGACCTCTCCTACGACCTCGTCCGTCACGCCGTCCTTGCCGATATGGACCGTGGCGTCGAGCTGCTGGGCGGCCCCTTTCAGGAACGCCTTCCTCTTCTTGTCCATCAGACCGTCCTCCTCTTGGGCCCGGTCGGGTAGCGCAGGACGTGCCCGCACGACAGACATGTCATGGACACCCTCCCCGAGC
Organism: uncultured Thermoplasmata archaeon; assembly: GCA_964488505.1. Classification (GTDB taxonomy): domain Archaea; phylum Thermoplasmatota; class Thermoplasmata; order UBA10834; family UBA10834; genus UBA9653. Next base: position 37,464 of record CAZAUI010000001.1, read on the forward strand.
CCGTCCTGACCCTGACGTTCCTCGGAGGGACGAAGTAGATGTGGCATTCGGGGCAGTACATCCTCTTGTGGGTCGCCCTGACCTTGTGCCTCTCGCTCATCCTGAGCGCGAGGCCGACATACCTCTTGGCTCTCGCGTCGTCGCCCTTCCGGGCCTCCGCGGCCGCCTCGTCGAAGAGTATGTCCACCCTCTCCTCCGCGATGTCCTTCGCCCCGCGCTTGCTCACGTGTCTCCGGGCCATGCGCGGTTGTCAACGGGTTGGTGATAGATATACCCGACCCCCGGGGATGCTCCTGCCAGATGGGCCTGGGCCGCCCTCGGCGAATCCCCGAGGGTCAGTGAGTTTTAAATATGACTACCTTTATCCCGCAGACCTGGTATCAGCATTCAACCAGGTGTGGTCCAATGACAAGGAAACCCGCGAGCATGTACAGGGAGATAAAAGGGCAGGCCTACTGCCGGAGGGAGTACATGGGCGGAGTCCCTGCGAACAGGATCACGCAGTTCGAGCACGGCGTCAAGGCGGACTACCCTGTCCGGATGACGCTCAGGGCGGTCGAGCAGTGCCAGATTCGGCACATCGCCCTCGAGGCGGCCCGTATATCCGCCAACAGACTCCTCGCGAAGAAGATCGGCAACACGGGCTACCACATGAAGATCAGGATCTATCCGCACAACGTCCTCCGCGAGAACAAGATCGCGACGGGCGCAGGCGCGGACCGTATCTCCGAGGGCATGAGGGCCGCGTTCGGCAAGCCCATCGGAACCGCTGCGAGGATCAAGCCCGACCAGGGGCTCATCACCCTGGAGACGACCGCGAACCACATCGCGACCGCGAAGCAGGCCCTGAAGAGGGCCGCGATCAAGTTCCCGACGCCATGCTACATAGACGTCGAGAAGGCCCCGAAGAGGATCCAGACCGCTTGATCGTCGGAGAAGACCCCGCGCGCACAATGTTTTTTACGAAGGGCCACCGTACCCCTAACATCCATCCGAAGGAGCGAGCGCCGCCGTCGCCGGCCTTTCGGAAGAGGGGGTTAGGCAAGTGTTCGAGGTAGACCTCGCTGGCGCGATAACCGAACTCAAGAGGCTCAAGGCGAGGGTCGTCGCCCTCCAGGTCCCCGAGGGGCTCAAGAGGAGGGCATACCAGTACGCCGAGGACATCGAGAAGAAGTCCGGCGCGGAGGTCGTCGTCGTGGCCGAGCCGTGCTTCGGCGCCTGCGACGTCCCGAGCTCCCTGTTCGAGATGGTCGACGCCGTGGTGCACATCGGCCACTCGCCCATCCCTTCGCTCAGGTTCTCCAAGCCCGTGATATTCGTCTCCGCGCGCTCCAAGGTCCCGTTCGGAGACCAGCTGAAGAAGTCCGTCGACATGCTCAAGGAGCCCGTCGGGGTGCTCTCGACGACGCCTCACCTCGCGGAGCTGGACGGCGTGATCGAGGGGCTGGAGAGCCTCGGGCTCAAGGTCAAGCTCGGCGAGGGCGACGGCAGGATATCCCATGCGGGCGAGGTCCTGGGCTGCAACTACTCGTCCGCCAACTCCATAGGCAAGGAGGTGAACAGCTACCTCCTGATAGGGAGCGGCACGTTCCACGCCCTGGGGGTGCACCTCGCGACGGGCAAGAAGGTGGTCGTGATCGACCCGCACCTCGAGGAGCCGGTCGAGATAGACCAGGTGAAGGACAAGATACTGCGGCAGAGGCATGCCGTCATAGAGCGCGCCCAGCGCGCCCGGACCTTCGGGATCATAATCGGCGAGAAGGTGGGCCAGAGGAGGCTGAGGCGCGCCAGGGAACTGAGGAAGCTTCTCCGGTGGAAGCGCAGGGACGCGGTACTCATCATGATGGACAAGTTCGACCCTGAGAAGTTGAAGTCGCTGGGGTTCGACGCCTATGTCTCCACGGCCTGTCCGAGGATAGCCATCGACGACGTCATGATGTACGACAAGCCCCTACTCACGCCCCAGGAGCTCGAGATAGTGCTCGGTGTGAGGGACTGGGAGAACTACGTCTTCGACCAGATGACAGAGGACGAGATGTAGGCGGGGTTCTCTCATGGATGTCCCTGGTCTTATGTCCCGTGGATGCTCGAGCGAGGCGGTCGTGGGCATCGGGGCGCCGACGCACGTCCTGACGGCCACGGCTGCGAGGCTGCACGGCCTCGGCTGCACCGTCAGGCTCGAGAGGTACGATTCTCCGAGGGAGCTCGTGCTCGCTCTCAGGGACGGCGCGGTCGACGCGGCCGTGCGCGGGACCCTCTCGTCCTCCGAGACACTTTCGGAGCTCAGGTCCGTCTTCGGGCTCCAGGAGGTCATGCGGGTCGCGGTGCTCGCGGACCGGACCAGGAAGCCGTTCCTGCTGGCGCCCGTAGGGATCGACGAGGGCACAGGCCTGCAGGACAGGCTGAGGCTGGCGGTCGCCGCGTCCAGATACTTCGGGCGCCTCGGCTGGAGGCTGACGGTAGGAGTGCTCTCGAAGGGGAGACTCGAGGATGCGGGGAGAGGGGACGAAGTCCGCGTGAGCCTCGAGGAGGGCGAGAAGCTGGCATCGGACCTCGGCACGGCCGGCCTTGACTCCAGACACTATGCGATCCTGGTCGAGCAGGCTGTCGCGGAGCGGGATTTCGTGATCGCTCCGGACGGTGTCTCCGGCAACCTCATGTTCCGGATGCTGCACCTGGTGGGGGGCTGCGAGGCGTTCGGGGCCCCGGTCGTCAACCTGGACAGGGTGTTCGTCGACACGACCCGGGCGAAGTCCGACTTCTCCGACGCGGTCATGATGGCCGCAGGCCTGGCCCGCAGCATCTGCCGAACTTCTTCGTGAAACTATTTTAAGGCCCCGCGGACTATCCCAATCCGATGAGGCTGGAGATAAACGGCTGGAGTTCCAAGATAACCTTCTCGGCGACGCATCTCATAGTCGGTCACTCCAAGTGCGGACGGCTGCACGGCCACGACTATGCGATCAACGCAGTCATAGAGGGGGACATGGGCAGCGACGGCGTCGTCATGGATTTCATAAGCGTCAAGGAGTTCCTGAGAGGGGTCGCATCGGAGCTGGACCACAAGGTCCTCGTGCCTGGCAAGGACCCGTCCGTGGCAGTCCACGGAGAATCCCTGAGATATTCGGCGTCCGGGAAGTCTTACGAGTTCCCGAGGTCGGACTGCGTCGTCCTCGATGTCGCCGTCACGTCTGCGGAGGAGCTCGCGGAGTGGGTCATCAGACGCCTCATGGAGAAGGTCCAGTTCCCGGGGAACGTGAAGAGGGTCGAGATAGGGGTCGACGAGGGACGGGGCCAAGGCGTCTGGACCTCGAGGGACCTCTGAACGGGGTTGACGGTCATGTCCAAGGCGGTCGTACTTCTATCCGGCGGGCTCGACTCGTCCACGGTCCTGGCGATCGCCAAGGAGAGGGGGCACGAAGTGGTCGCTCTCACATTCGACTACGGCCAGAGGCACGACAAGGAGGTCGACTGCGCCCGGGCGGTGGCCAAGGCGCTCGGGGTCAGCGAGCACATCGTCATGTCGGTGCCCATCGGAGGTCTCCTGGACAGCTCTCTGACGAGAGCGGACCTCGAGGTCCCCGAGGGCAGGTCGAGGGCGGAGATGGCATCCGGCGTGCCGAGCACCTACGTCCCTTCGAGGAACATCATATTCCTCAGCGTCGCCGCGTCCATCGCGGAGAGCGTCGGAGCGGAGGCGGTGTTCATCGCGGCCAACGCCGTCGACTTCAGCGGGTACCCCGACTGCACCCCCGAATTCCTGTACGCCTTCCAGAAGGTCCTCGAATCCGGGACGAAGGCTGGGAAGGAGGGCCGGCCCATCAAGGTCGAGGCGCCCGTCATCGACATGACCAAGGCCGCGATCGTCCGCGAGGCTGCCAGGCTCGGAGTGCCCCTCGAGCTCACCTGGAGCTGCTACAAGGGCGGCGAGAAGGCGTGCGGCAGGTGCGACTCGTGCCTGCTCAGGCTCGAAGGTTTCAGGCAGGCGGGCCTAGAGGACCCGCTGGAGTATGAGGTGAGACTGTGAAGGTGTATTCGATATTCAAGTCCATCCAGGGCGAGGGCAGGACCATGGGTGCCCCCACGACTTTCGTCAGGACGTCCGGCTGCCCTCTGAGATGCACGTACTGCGACACCAAGCAGGCTTACGACGAGGGTTCGACGATGACCCTCGAGGCCATAGTGAAGGAGGTCAAGAGGCACGGCACGCGGCACGTGTGCCTCACCGGCGGCGAACCTCTGATGCAGAGGGACGCGCCGAGCCTGATCGAGAAGCTGCTCGCGGAGGGGTACAAGGTGGTCGTCGAGACGAACGGCGCGATGCCCCTGGACGAGATGCCGTGCGACGACAACCTGTCCATAAGCATGGACATCAAGTGCCCCTCGTCAGGCGAGTCCGACAAGATGCTGTTCTCGAACCTCGAGATGCTCGGACCGGCGGACCAGCTCAAGTTCATCGTATCGGACGAGGCGGACTACGAGTACGCAAAGAAGGTCATCCGGGAACGCTCCCCGAAGTGCGAGGTCATACTCACGCCCGTCGGCGGGAAGGACCTGAGATGGCTCGCCGAGGAAGTGCTCAAGGACAAGCTGGACGTGCGCGTGATGCCTCAGCTCCACAAGATCATCTGGGGCGACGAGGACGACAGGTGAGCCCTAGCCTCTGAACACAGGTCTCTTCGAGAGCATCCTCGGGAGCGGGAGCCTGGCCCCGGGGTATCCCTTCGAGAGCCGCTCCATCTCGTCCTTCATCTCCGTCTTGGTCATGCCCTTGACCTCGCCGGAGCGGAGCCTCACGGGTATCTTCTCGGACGCCCTCTCCTTCTCGCCCAGGACGACGATCATCGGGATCCACTCCATCTCCGCGTTCCGGATCTTCTTCCCGACCTTGTCGTCGGTGTCGTCGATGTCCACCCTTCCCGGCAGGAGGTCGGCCATCGCCTCGCAGTCAGGCACGAACTCCTTGCTGACCGGTATCATCCTCACCTGCGTCGGCGAGAGCCAGAACGGCAGGCTGGGCTTCTCGTGCTTCAAGGCCTCCTCGAGCAGGACGTACATCCAGCGCTCGATCGAGCCGACGGACGAGTGCGTGATTATGCATCCGCGCTTCTTGCCCTCGGCGTCGGTGTAGACGATGCCGTACCTCTCCGCATCCTCGACGTCCAGCTGCACGGTGCTGAGCTGGACCGAGCCGCCGACGGAGTCGATCCCCTGGAACTCGTGCTTGACGGCCCAGTAGTGCTTCATCTCCGACAGGACCTCGATGAGGGCGGGCTTCTTGGAGTGCTTCAGGAGCTCGACGATGTTCTGCTTGTACTTGTCGTAGAACTCCCTGACGATCCTGAAAGCCACCGCGTACTCGACGCCCGTGGCGTCTGCCAGGTCCGCGTAGTTCTTGTAGAGGTGCATGTACTCCTTCCAGCCGTCGTCTATGTCGGCCACGAAGCAGTGCACGTCTGGCATGTGGAACGCCCGCAGTCTCTTGAGGCCAGTGAGCTCTCCCCGCTGCTCGAGCCTGAAGCTCTTGGAGAACTCGTACACCCTGAGTGGGAGGTTCTTGTAGCTTATGGTGGCCCCCTTCAGCATCCTGAACAGGCCGAAGTCGCCCGCGAACCTGAGCACGAACTCCCTCTTCTCGTCGGTCTTGAGTGTGTAGTGCCTCTCGTGGAACGACATCCCCTGGCTCCTGATGTCGGGCATCGACCAGTCGTAAAGGACGGGCGTGTCTATCTGGACGGCGCCTATCCTGTCGAGTGCTATCTCCTTGGCCCAGCTCTCCAGGAGGCTGAATATGAGATGTCCCTTGGGGTACATCCTGAAATGGCCCCTGTCGCTCGCCTCCTCGTAGTCCACGAGCTCCAGGCGCTGCATGGCCTTTATCGACGGAGGTTCGACCCCCTTGGACCTCCCGACCTCCTCCGATACTATGAACGTCTTCAGGGATGGGTGGCCGTCCAGGAACTTCATGGAGTCGATGTCAGCCAGGTCTATGGCCAGTTCCTCGCCTTCGGGCGTCAATATCAGGAACTCGCTCTTGATCTTCTCGACGACATCCTCCCTGGTCTTGCCCGGCGCCGCGCCGAACTCCCTCGACAGCTCGGAGAGCGGGTGGCCCTTGCACCTGATCTCGAAACCCTTGTACCATCCGAAGGGCGACCTGTGTACCTCGATGCCCTTGGACGATATGGCCGCCTCGGTCGCCTTGAGGACGGCGACAGCCTGGTCGGGACCGGCGAGGTCCGAGCTCAGGTGAGCGTACGGGTAGAGGACCACGCTCCTCGCCTCCACCTTCGAGAACACCTCCGCCACATCGGCCGCGGCTACCTCTGCGACCGCCTCGGCGTTGTCGTCGGTGGACTCCACCGTTGTGAATATGACCAATGGCTCCTGGAACGTGTGCTTCCTGGGGGCTCCCTGGGGGAGCTCCTCCGCCATCTTCGTAGGGTCCTTGACTTCGTACTCGAACTTGTCCGCGTGAATGAGGAGTACCCTCATCTTTACCGCCTAACCGCCGTTGAAATGACGAGGCCCGTATTAAAAGGATGCATGGTCCCCAGGCATGTGCCAAGAAGCGAAATATACATGGCCGTGGGGCGATACAGGGGCAGCAGAAGGGAGGCAATCAGTTGCAGGATGGCGCCGAGTCGGGACTGCGTAGCGGGTCGCCTGATTCCAAGAACCATGGGCAAGACGAGGAGTGCAAGGCCAAGGCCTACAAGGGGATCTGCGTCGCCTTGCCTCACAAGGGCCGCCCGACCAAGATATTCGGCAACTCTCCCGCTGAGTTCATATCCACGCTCCACGACTCGAGCCTGGGCTGGGTCAATTTCACCGCCGACGACCTCGAGAAGGACGGCACGGAGATAGCGCTCACCCTCGGGTTCAGCGCCTCCCTGGTCTCGACCCTGCTGAAGGGGTACTACGCGTCCTTCGAGGACAGGGACACCGAGATGGGGATCATGGTGCCCGCGGTTAAGGTGTCCGGCCTGGACGTCCAGGCGCATCCCCTGATAATCCTGGTGCGCAAGGACCTCATCGTGACCATCCACAGCCAGGAGGTCGAGAGGCTCGTGCTCTTCTCAAGGTACGCGGACTCCTTCCTGAGGAAGCTGCCCGAGGGGATGTCCCTCAGCGACCGGCTGACCATGATGCTCGTCAGGATACTGGACGAGAACAACTCGCACAACTTCGAGCACGTGAGGGAGATCGAGGAGCAGGCGGACGCCATGAGCGAGCTCCTGCTCGACCCCGACTCGCCGAGGACGGAGGTCGGGAAGAAGATATACGAGCTGAAGCACGCGCTCATCACCTATCTGAACACCCTCTGGCGGACCATGGATGTGCTCCACTCTCTGCGGTACGGGGACGCTGAGCTGATAGCGGACAACCCGAAGACGCTGGCCAAGGTCGGACTGCTGGTCGAGGACGTCAACCGCCAGATATCCCTCAGCGAGCACATGTCCGAGGTCCTCGCCTCCGGGCTGGAAGTGCTGCAGGCACTCTACAACAACCAGCTGCAGACTTTCAACAACCGCATGACGATGACCATAACCTGGCTGACGATCCTGGGCACAGCCGTGCTGGTCCCCAACACCCTCGCGACCGTCGTCGGCTCGGTCGCGGGTATGGATGACAACATGCTGTTCTGGTACGGCGCGGTTCTGCTGCTCGCGACGATCAACTCGACATACCTGGCATACTGGTGGGTCAAGAGATGGGTCCACCTTCCCAAGGGCGCGTGAGGACCCTCCGCGCGGGACCTTCGGCCGGAATCCTTTTTAGCTAGCTCCGGTCATAAGTATGCCGAGGACTGGAACCTTGAAGGAATTCGATGTCTTCGTCCAGGACAAACCCGGTGAGCTGGCCAAGGTGTGCGAACTCCTTGGGAACAACGGCGTGAACATCAAGGGCATCGCGAGCGAGCGCAACAACTCGAGGCCTTTGATCAGGGTGGTTACCGACGATGAGGCCACGGCCAAGTCTACCCTGACGAGGTCCGGCATTGCCTACGACCTCAAGGACGTCATCTCGATTCGGCTGCCGGACAAGCCCGGAGAGCTCGGGAAGGTCGCCAAGAAGCTGGCCAGGGCGATGGTCAACGTCGATTCCGTATACATCCTTGGGAAGGAAGGCGGCCACACCGACATGGTGTTCACCGTCGACAACAAGAAGAAGGCCGAGGATGCGTTGAGATAGCCCTGGGCCAGATGCCCGGTGGGTCGCCAGTCGTCCTACTCCAGGCTCTTCCCGCGCCTGACCAGTATCTCTTCCAGAAGGTTCCTCGCCTCTCGGACCTTGGTCAGTTCTTCGTGCGAGAGGTCGAGCCGCAGCAGGTGGGACCAGACCCTGGATAGGGCGTGATAGGACTCCTTGATCAGCTCCAGGTCCTCGTCCAAAGGCGACGGCTCATCCGCAGGTTTCTCCTCAGTGAGGCGGTAGAGGGCGTTCCGGCCGACCTTGGCCCTCTTGACTACTCCTTTCCTCTCAAGCTTCTGGAGCGCCTGGGTCGCCCCGGACTGGCTTATCTTCAGCTCTGACGCAAGGAGGGTCGGGGAGTTAGTCCCCCGTCTCAGTATCTCGACTATGTGCTTCTCCCGGTCGGTTAGGTTCATGTCCGCACACTCATAAGTGGCGCATCAGCTCATGCTTATGTTTACTTATGTTTGCTTATGATTGTCCTCTCAATCTCCTTATGGCTCAGGCTGTACTATATCGTTTCGGAACTGGGCCAGACTTCGACAGAGGTGGTGCTTAACCCATCGGCGGAACCGTAAGTTATCCGTCGGGCTCCGCCCCCCCTTCGCGGCTATCGTCGTTGGCGCGGGGCCTACTGCTCGGACTTACCCTGCTCCTTGTCGATCTCCGAGATGTCCTCCTCGGGCGACTTCTTCTTCGGCCTCTTGATGGAGCCAGGCAGCAGCACGTCCATGAACCTCTCGAAGTACATCTTCTCCCGGAGCACCGCCTCCCTCTCCGTCTCCAGGTCCGCGACCGCGCCGATGGACTCGGCTCCGAGGCCGAAGGATTCCATCCTCAGCTTGTCCAGGTCGCCGGCCAAGGCGGCTTCGTGGACCTCGAGCCTCTTGCCGATGCGTTCCATCGCCAGGTCGAGTATCATCTTCTCGAGGTATGCGACCTGCTCCTCCTTCGTCCTCTTCGACAGGAGCATCTTCGCCGCCTCCTCCTTGAACTGGAGCCTCGCCCC
>CAZAUI010000001.1:46768-349715 GCA_964488505.1 uncultured Thermoplasmata archaeon
TCCTCTTCGACAGGAGCATCTTCGCCGCCTCCTCCTTGAACTGGAGCCTCGCCCCTGCGTGTTCCTCGTCGGTCCTCATGACCCACAGCATCGGGTGCTCGGGTGAGTTGAAGGTGACCTTCTCGGGGACCAGTGTCTCCGCGGAGATCTTCACCGCCGGGTCCCCGGACGAGTGGTATATCGCATAGAAACTCATCCTCTCGAGGAAGTTGATCTCGAGGAACTCCTTGCGGTTCTTCTCGACGACCGTCAACTCCCCCTTCGCCATCTCCTCCAAGACCATCGCAGGCGTCGCGTTCGGCTTCGAATCCCCGAGGTATTTCGAGGCGCCCATTATGCACCTGAGCGGCTCGTACGACCTCGTCATCCAGAACGACGGGGGATATGTGGTCCATGGCTTCCTCTTGTCCGGCTCCTCCTCCTTCTTGACCTTCAGCTTCGAGAACGAGAAGTCCGAGAACTGGTAGCGTATCTTGCCGTCCGCCCTTTCCAGCACCCCGCTAGGAAGGCCTTCCTTTGAGACGATCCTGTCCGCCCAGAACCCCAGGTCCTTCCGCAGCTGAGGCCGTGTGACCTCTCCGTGGTGTCCTATGTAGCTCAGCACCTTCCTCCTCGTGGGTGTGATGAGCCAGCTGAGCCAGAGCACGAAGGTCTTGGGGGAGTCTATGAACGGCACGGGCAGGATCGTGTGGTCCGCGGCCGTCCCCCAGGCCGGCAGGACCGCTTGGCCGGGCGTGTGGGCGAAGCTCCTGTCGAGGAAGACGTTGAGCGCGACCTCGTCCTCTTCCGCGTTGGCGTCGCGCACGGGTGCAGGCTCTATCCTGAGGTCGGAGTTGAGGAAGTAGTAGTTCTGTCTCTTCGATGTGACCGGCAGGAGGACTCCGCAGTCCACGCCCTTCGCCAGCAGTGTCCTCATCTGGACGGCCGACTTGTCCTTCAAGGACCGCGTCTGGGCGCTGAGGGACAGCCTCCTCATGGAATCCGTCATGGGGCTGCGTTCGATCTCCCGCCTCGTCAGCGGCTGCCGGTGCAGCAGGGCGTATACGACCGCTCTCGAGACATTGTTAGTGAGGAACTCTCCGATCTCCGTCGCCTTCTGCTTCTGAACCGGTAAAACCTGCGGTGACATCCCATCCACCTCTACTGCCCTTTTTAATTCAAAGCGAGTTATGCCTATTTAGAATTATGCTCTGAATGGTGCGAACAGGCTCCGCCTTCACGACGCACAGGTCGCTCAGTAGAACCTGAGGGATGACTGGGCCTCTTCGTCCACCATTATCTTCCTCTTGCCGAGCTCCTGGAAGAACGGTCCGGGCTCGATGCACGCCTCGGGGGGCAGGGTGCCCCTCTCCTTGATCTTGCCTGTGGCGAGCCAGTTGGCCGCTATTGACGGCGGCACCGCCGTGTCCCTCCCGGACGGGAGTCCCGTGTCCCGGTCGTTCCAGGTCCTGACGAAGTATGTCACCTTCGCGGGCATGCCGCCCCTCTCGCCGACCACATCCACCCTGAAGAAGTCGTATTCGTCGGCCACCTCGCCGGAGTCCCTGGATGATGCGACCGCGTCCAGGTACATGGAGGTGATGAACTCCTTGGGGGAGACCTTCTTCCCCCCCACGTCGATCTGCTTCTCGCTCGAGAACCCGAGCTGCGCGAGGGTCTTGAAGGTGGCGAAGTCGCTCGGCGGGAACCCGATCCTGAAGCTGACGTTCTTGGTCCCCTTGCCTATGAAGTCCGCCATCGTCGCCGGCTCGGAGTGCTTGATGTAGTACGCCACGACCTTGCCGGCAGGCTCAGGCAGCCAGACCTCGGTCTGGCCCGACAGGACCGGCATCCGGACCTTCTTGCCGTCCTTCACGACAGGGGGCTGCTGGGTGAGCTCGTCGAGCACCGTCCTGACGGAATACGACGGCATCGACGCCTTGTCCGTCTTGGCCTTCGTCCCCCAGGTGCAGTAGATGTCGATCGAGTCGACCTTGTCGAGCTTCCTCGCCCCTGCCGCGCCGCATATGTTCGTTATTCCAGGCGAGCTTCCGATGCCCAGTACGCATGTGACGCCCGCGTCCTTCGCCTTCTTGTCGTACTTGAGCTGCTCGAACGTGAAGTCGTAGAACCCTCCGAGGTCGCCGTAGTGTGCGCCGAGCTCTATCGCCACGGGCATCACCTTGATGTTCAACTCGTACCAGGCGGAGTTGAGGATGACGTCCGCGCCCTTGGCCGCCTTCCTGAGGTCGTCCTTGTCCGTCGCGTCCAGCTTCACCGGCGTGACGTGCTCCTTCGACACGGATTCCGCGACCTTTTTGACCCTCTCGAGGCTGAGGTCGCCTGCGACGACGTCGGCGCCGTAGGAGTCGACAAGGTCCTTCACCGTCAATGCACCCATCTGTCCGGACGCGCCGACCACCAGCACCTTCATGAGTCCAATCCCCACGTCTGCCTGACCGTAATCGTCAGGACATACTTAGGATTGCTGGGGCCGTCCCGGCGGGCTGTCGGGGTCAGAGTCCCTTGAGCCTGGAGGCCACCTCGTCCCCCATGGCCTTCGTCGAGGTCTTCCCGCCCACGTCCGCGGTCATGTGCCTCCCGCCCGCGAGGACCGCCCTCACGGCGCGCTCTATGTCGTCGGATGCGTCCTTGTGCCCGAGGGTCTTGAGCATCAGGGCGCCTGAGAGTATCGCTCCCACGGGGTTGGCCAGCCCCTTGCCCGCGATGTCCGGCGCTGACCCGTGCACGGGCTCGAACATGCTGACGCCTTCGGGGTTGATGTTTCCCGATGGCGCGAACCCCAGGCCTCCCTGGAGCGCCGCCCCGAGGTCCGTGAGTATGTCGCCGAAGAGGTTCGGCACGACGAGCGCCTTGAACCTCTCGGGGTTCCTGACCATGTGCAGCGCGACCGCATCGACGTACAGGAACTCCTTGGCGATCCCGTGCCTCTTCGACGCGCGTTCGACAGCCTCGCGCCAGAGCCCGTACATCTCCGTGAGGACGTTCGCCTTGTCCACGGAAGTCACGAGGTCGAACCCCTTCTCCTTGGCCAGCCTGAACGCGTAGTCCGCCACGCGGTCGGCCCCGCCTCTGGTTATGACGCCTATCTGGTATGCCAGTTCCTCCTCGTCCCTGAGGTCTATCCCGACGTCGAACTTGGCCTCGTAGGCCTTCCTCACGAGGTCCAGCTCGGCCCTCGACCTTCCAGTGCGGACCCTTCCGCCCAGGCCGACGTAGAAGTCCTCCGTGTTCTCCCTGACGAAGAACATGTCCACCTTGCGATGGTCGCCCGCGAGAGGGCACGGGACGCCTTCGAACAGCTGCACAGGCCTGAGGTTGACATACTCGTCGAAGTGGAACCTGAGCCTCAGGAGGACGCCCTTCTCAAGCACGCCCGGCTTCACTCTGGGGTCGCCCATGGCCCCCAACAGGATAGCGTCCTTCTCAGCGAGCCTCGAGACCGTCTCGTCCGAGAGGACCTCGCCGGTCCTGAGGTGATGCGCCGCGCCGAGAGGGAACTCCTCGAAATCGAGGGAGATGCCTCTCCTCTCGCATGCGATGTCCAGCACCTTCCGCGATTCGCTGACCACCTCCGGGCCGATGCCGTCCCCCGGTATGACCGCTACCTTCTGCAACCCAACATCTCCTTGGTGTAGGGGACCAGGCCCCCCTTCTCTATGAGCATCATGACGAAAGGCGGATAGCTGGCGAACTTCGCCTCCTGGCCCGAGGCGTCGTCCCTGACGGTGCCCTTCCCGAGGTCGACCGTGACCGCGTCTCCCTGGGTGGCGGCGAGCTTCGCCTCCACCAGAGGCAGGCCGATGTTGATCGAGTTCCTGAAGAATATCCTCGCGAAAGACTCGGCGACCACGCACGAGACGCCTGCGCCGATGAGCGCCCTGGGCGCGTGCTCCCTGCTCGAGCCGCATCCGAAGTTCCTTCCCGCCACGACGATGTCGCCCGGTGCGACCTTCTTCGCGAAGTCCGGCGCGACCTTCGAGAACGCGTGCTTCGCGAGCTCCCTGTTGTCCATCGTGACGAGGTGCTCGGCCGGTATGATCTGGTCGGTGTCGACGTTGTCGCCGAACACCCACGCCCTGCCCTTGAACACGGATTCCATCAGACCACCTCCGAGGGGTCCACTATCCTTCCGGCGACCGCGCTGGCTGCGACCACTGCAGGGCTTGCGAGGTATACCTCTGAGTCCTTGTGCCCCATCCTGCCGACGAAGTTCCTGTTGGTCGTGCTCACGCACTTCTCTCCGGGGGCGAGCACGCCCATGTACCCGCCCAGGCATGCGCCGCAGGTCGGGCCGGATATGAACGCTCCGGCGTCAGAGAATATCCTGAACAGCCCCTCCTCGGAGGCCAGGTCGAACACCTCCTTGCTCGCGGGGACGACCAGGAGCCTCACGCCCTCCTTGACCTTCCTGCCCTTCAGTATGGCGGCCGCGACCCTGAGGTCCTCTATCCTCCCGTTCGTGCAGGAGCCCAGGTACGCCTGGTCTATCTCCACACCGACCTCGCTGGCCGGGGCCACGTTGCTCGGCAACGGGGGTTTCGCAACGACCGGGACGATCTCGTCCGCGGGATACTCTCTCACGTCGACATACGCCGCGCCGGGGTCGGCCAGCACTCTCTCGTAAGGGCCTCTCGCGCGCCCCTCGAGGTATGCGTCGACCTTCTCGTCCGGCGGGATCATGCACGCCTTCGCGCCTGCCTCGATGCCCATGTTTGAGATCGTCACCCTGTCGGAGACCTCGAGGCTGGACACGGCGGTCCCCTGGACCTCCATCGACTTGTACAGGGCGCCTTCGACCCCGATGTCGCCTATGATCGTGAGTATGATGTCCTTTCCCATCACGTGCTTCCCGAGGGGGCCGTCGACCACGAACTTCATCGACTCAGGTACCTTGAACCACAGGACCCCACGGGCGAACACGGTCGCCGCTTCTGTGCTGCCTATGCCTGTGGCGAACGCCCCCAGGGCGCCGTAGGAGCATGTGTGCGAGTCCGCGCCGACTATGAGCCTGCCGGGAGCGGCGAAGCCCTTCTCTATCATGATCTGGTGGCACACGCCGCCTGAGCCGATGTCGAAGTAGTTGCGTATGCGGTACTTCTTGGCGAAGTCGCGCATCTTCTTCGCCTGGATGGCCGAGGCGACATCCTTGTTCGGGACGTAGTGGTCCGGGACAAGAACGACCTTCTTCTCGAGCGCGGGAGCGCACATGCCCTCGAACTCGTCGAACGCCGCCGGGGCCGTTATGTCGTTGACCATGACGTAGTCGACCTCTGCCTCGACTATCTCTCCGGGGGACACTTCCTTCTGGGCCTTCGCGGAAAGTATCTTCTCTGCCATCGTCCTGGGCATGCGTACACCTCGTCGGATGAGCGGTCCCTGATTCAGTAAGCCTTCCTCTTAGTCTTATCGCCATTGGACCTGAGCTTGTGCACCCAGAGCCTGTTCAGTCCCTCGATGGTCGCGTCCACGCTCGTCGTGACTATGTCGGACCCGACGCTCTTGCCGAGCGCGAGCAGCTGCTCGTCCTCGCAGTCCCCGAGCTTGACGGTGACCTCGCACAGCGCGTTCGACCCGCCCGTGATGGCCTCCAGCCTGAACTGCCTGAGGACGATGTTCTTCGACACCGCGGTCCTTATGGCGCTCACGCTGGCGTCTATCGGGCCGACTCCCGTCTCCGAGGCCCTCCTGACTTCCCCGTCTATGTTCAGCACGACCGTCGCAGTGGGTGTGAAGTTGAGGCCCGTGAACACGGTGAACTCCTCGAGTCTGATCACGGGTTCCACCTCCTGGCCCATGACGTCGTAGGCCACTGCCAGGAGTTCCGCGTCGTCCAACTTCTTTCCGGACTCCGCGTATTTCTTGATCCTCGCCACGACCTCCTTCATCTGGTCGGGGGCGAGGTCCAGCCCGTACTCCTTGAGCTTGTTCTGGACCGCGTGCACACCTGAGTGCTTCCCTACGACCAGGGTCCTCTCCTTGCCGACTATCTCAGGGCGCATCGGCTCGTAGGTAGAGGACTCGCTCAGTATCCCGTGCACGTGGATCCCCGCCTCGTGCGAGAAGGCGTTCTCGCCGACGATGGCCTTGTTGGGCTGCACGGCCACGCCCGTCAACTGGGAGACGAGCCTGGATACGAAAGCCATCTTCCTCGTGTTGATCCTCGTCTTGAGGCCGTAGAACGCCTGGAGCCCCATCACGACCTCCTCGAGCGCGGCGTTGCCCGCCCTCTCACCGAGGCCGTTCACGGTCACGTGCACCTCCTCCGCCCCTCCGAGCACACCGGCCAGCGAGTTCGCGACCGACATGCCGAAATCGTCGTGGCAGTGCACCGCGAGCGGCACCTTCGTGTCCTTCTTTATCTCGCAGACGAACTGCATCATGGCCTGCGGCGTCATGACGCCCACGGTGTCCGGGACGTCTATCCTGTCGACGCCGGCGGCCTCGACCGCCTGGTGGACGACCTTGAGGAACGACAGCTCGGTCCTCGTCGCGTCCTCGCAGCTGAACTCGGCGACGAGCCCGTGCTGCTTTGCGTACTGCACTGACGCGATTGCCTTCTCGACGGCCTCTTGCTGTGTGATCTTGAGCTTCTTCTCGAGATGGACCTTCGATGTGGCCAGGAATATGTGGACGGAGTCGACGTCGCATGCGAGAGCGGCGTCTATGTCCTGCGTCGATGCCCTACACAGGCTGCACACCTCGCTCTTCAAGCCGGCTCCGGCGATCCTCTTGACGGCCTCGGCCTCCCCCTCAGAGTTGACGGCGAAGCCGGCCTCGATGATGTCCACCCCGAGCTCGTCCAGGGCCTGCGCTATCTTCAGTTTGTCGTCGACCGAGAGGGCGACGTTCGGCGTCTGCTCCCCGTCCCTCAGGGTCGTGTCGAGTATCTTGACCCTCTCAGGCATCCTGGTCGCCTGGAAGATCTGTTTGTTGTACTCGCTCACGAACACGCCTGCATCGGGTATCCTGAACCCGACCTCTTCGCTCGGTTTAGCACTCTCACTCGGAGCTTGTGTAGGCATCAAAACACTCTCCAAAAAACCCTCACTGCAGCACTTAGGCTAGGAGAAGCAGCCCCAAGGGCAGAATAAGCAGCTTGTTGCTCTTTGGTGCCATTCCTTGCCTCCATGTGTCAGTGGGTCCGCGCCATCTGGGCGTGGCAAAGTTCCTCATGGTTACATTCGATATAAATGTTTGGAGTTGTCCTCAGCCAGCCAGGCAGTCTTTTCCGGTGGACAATTCTGTGCAACGGGACGCGCTGGCTCTGGTGCAGGCGCGACTAGAAGACTAGAAATAGGTTTATTCTTGTACAGCGGTCGATGGCGAAGGCGGAGCGCCTGGTGTCGTTCCAGGGCGAGCGGGGAGCATACTCCGAGGACGCGTGTCTGACGTACTTCGGGACGGGGGTCGAGACGAGGCCACACCCGGACTTCTATTCCGTGTTCACCGCCGTCGAGAAGGATGAGGTCACCCACGCGGTCGTGCCCGTGGAGAACTCCATCGAGGGCAGCGTGACCCAGGTGAACGACCTCCTGTTGGACCACGACCTCACAATCGTCGGCGAGGTCATCGTCCCTGTCAAGCACTGTCTGATGGCGTCGGATGGCGCCACGCTCTCGTCGATAAGGGAGGTTCTGAGCCACCCCCAGGCCCTGGGCCAGTGCAGGAAGTTCCTCCAGAACCATCCCGAGTGGAGGACGATCGCCTCCTACGACACGGCCGGGAGCGCGAGGATGGTGGCGGAGTCCAAGAGGACGGACATGGCTGCCATCGCGAGCAAGAGGGCGGCCGCCGTGTACGGGCTCAGGATACTCAAGGAGGACATCCAGAGCGAGGACGCCAACTTCACGAGGTTCTTCGTGCTGGAGAAGAACCCGGAGCCCGTCGAAGGGGCCGACAAGACCTCCATCGTGTTCGCGACCAAGAACGCGCCGGGCGCGCTCCACAAATGCCTGGGCGAGTTCGCATCGAGGGGCGTCAACCTGTCCAAGCTGGAGTCGAGGCCGAGGAGGAACAAGCCTTGGGTCTACGTGTTCTACGCCGACATCGAGGGCAGCATGGACGACCCGGACTGCCACGCAGCCGTCGGCGGCCTGCTCAAGACAGGGGCGTTCGTGAAGATCCTGGGCTCGTACAAGAAGGCCTGAGCGGGCCGGAGCGCAACGACAGGAAAACCAGGAATGGGTTTTTCGAAGGGGTTTGCTCCTCGGTCCTCGGACGGTCCCCCGGGCTCACTTGTTGATGCCCCAGGTGCGCCCGAAGAAGTTGGAGAAGGCGTACACGAACGAGTACCAGCTCGTCTCCGTGGCGAACGGGACGTCGTCGTAGTCGTCCTTTATGAAGTGCATGCCCTCGTTCGTCGACGGTATGTATATGGCCATCCCGTACGAGCCCTCGCTGTTGGGACCGTTCAACGATACGAACACGCCCTTCTCGACCGCCTCCACCACCAGCTCCGCCGCTGAATCGATGCCGCTGTCGTCTATCTGGTGGTCGTCGATCAGGTTCAACGCGAAGCCCTTCAGGTCGACGTTGTACGGATAGTAGTACTTCTGGGCGGTGTAGATGTCCATCTGGTAGTACTGCATGTACACTCGCAGGCTGTCCAACAGCTCCACGCCGAGCACGTCCACGGCTACGGTTATCTCGTCCATGTACTGCATGTCGAAGGCGCTGATGGTCCATGTCATGTATCCGCCCATGCCAGTGTAGTACGCCGCGTAATCCTCGGCGATGACAGTGCACAGGGCGCGCCCGTCCATCTCAGGTGCGTCCACCATGTGCTGGGCTATGGCATCGTATGGGAAGCCCGCTCCCGGGACGGTCTCCTCGCTGAAGACGATGTAGTCCGCGTAGTCCCTGACCTGGTATGCCACCTCAGGCATCGCCATCAGGCAGAGGTCGAAGCCGATTACGTCGATGACCTCGTTCGTGGTCGCATACGCGTCCGCGAGCGCGGTCCTCATCTCGACCATCGTGATGCAGTCGTCGACCCCGGTATCATCGAACGTCGTATCGTCCCAGCACAGGCCGCGCCATCCGCCGCCGTGGTCCCAGAGTATGAGCGCATACTTCTGAGCGGCATAGTCTGCGCAGCAGATCTCGATGAACTCCTCGAGCACCGCGGGGTCGGCCATGTTGACCTCCTTCGGGTAGCCGTAGGCCTGCCCGACGGACTCCGATTCGCCCAGCTCCACATACAGCAGGTCCGCGAGGCCGCTGTACGTGTCCATCAGGACGACGAAGTTGACGTCAGCGCTGGACCCGACCGTCTCCA
This sequence comes from uncultured Thermoplasmata archaeon, assembly GCA_964488505.1. Lineage (GTDB taxonomy): Archaea > Thermoplasmatota > Thermoplasmata > UBA10834 > UBA10834 > UBA9653. The sequence continues at coordinate 56,049 of CAZAUI010000001.1, forward strand.
GCCAGTCCAGGTTCATGACGCCGAAAGGCTCCAGGTTGTTGTCCGCATCCAAGTACACCATGACGGTCCATTGCGGGCCGTCCTCTCCGGCCGATAGCGACGCAGGCGCCATCAGGACGACGAGCATCGCGACCGAAGCCACCGCTCCGAATCTGTAGGATTCCCTCAGTCTCTCACTCCCCCTCGTATCGGGCCGAGCATACTCTGCCGCCGTTACAGGACGGCCGATGCTCAACTCTTGGCATTCCGAACTATGTCATGCTATTAATGCCTTGTCCACCGAAAAGTGCGTACTGACTCGTGCGCGCTCCCCTATGGGGACGACCCCGAGACGACCTTGAACCGCTTCCTGAGCTGCTCGATGCCCTCCTCGCCCATCACGACCTTCCTGTCGCGCTCGAGCAGGGCCAACTCCTTCGGGTCGTAGGCCTTCGGGTTGACTGCCATCAGCAGCCTCGCCTTGGTGATCCAAGTGGTCTCGTTCAGGGAGTCGAGGTACCTGAGCACCTTCTTGAAGTCGTTGAACGTGATGAGATACTCGATGCCCTCGAGGAGCACGATGCTGTTCGGGTTGCTCTCCATGAACCTGATGACCGTGTCCGTCAACACCGCAAGGCTCGTGGGGGCGACCCTCCGTTCCCCCGGCATCTCCGTGAGCCATATTATGGGTGTGACCTGGATGTTGTGGTTCTCCCGTATGTTCTCGGGGAACTCCCTCGTGACCATCAGCCCCCTCGGGATGAGGAACTCCAGGGTCGCCGAGGCGGACTCGTGCGACGCCGGCACGTCGGCGTCCGGCCTCAGTGGAAGTGAGATCAGTTCAGAGAACAGCCTCGTCGCGCTCTCGGACTTCTCGTCCTCGATCAGGTAAGGCCCTCTCGGGATGTCGTAGGCCCTGAAGCCAGACCGCTTCGCGCTCTCGACCTCGGGGTCGACTATGAGCGCCGTGAACCTGGTGTCCGTGACGGTCCCCAGGATGGCTGCGAACAGCCCCACGAGGATCCATGTGTACGGGTTCGGCCCGTCGTATCCCGCGACGAACTCGAGCAGTATGTCGAACACCAGCCCTGCGATCGGGATGCACATCCAGGCCAATGTCATGGCCTTCATGCCTCCGAACGCCTCGAACCGGGTCTTCGGCGCGAGGCCCGGGCCGGTCCTGGACAGAGGCAGTATGAAGTCGACCACGACGGATGCGGCCAGGAACCCGATCACCGCCCCGAGCAGCAGCTCCTCGTCGGCGACCCGTTCGCCCATCGGGTTCACGGCCCACGCGTAGACGATCACGAGGAGGCCGATGGTACCCCAGGCGGTGATGATGTTCGCCGGGTGCCTCTTCATCCACTCCGAGAAATGGTCCAGCGTGCTGAACCTTCTGTACCTGGTGTTCAGGGCGACGAGGCACACCGAGAGCCAGATCACCACCACTATGAACGTGACGTCCGTAGCTATCCGGGACTGCTCGGGCCACGAACCCAGCAGGTCCTTCGCGATCTCCATCGTCCAGAGCATGACCAGGGATGCGAGGAACAGGGTGAAGACCCAGCCCCTTATCACGGTGAAGAAATCCGCCCTCATCCTCCTGATGTGCGAAACGGAGTACGCCACCAGGAAGAGGCCGAGGATGCTGGGGACTACCTCGAAGACGATCCTCTCAGCATCCAACATCGGGAACACACCAGCCTGGGCTCACGTCGCATCAGGTAGCTGTGGGATAATGGTTGCTGTGGTCGAGGTCACCGCGCCGCATCGTCCTGGGCCATGACCGCTCCTCTGCTCGCGGAGCTCACGCCCTCCCTGTAACGTGCGAGGTATCCGGACACCGCGCTCTTAGGCGCCTTCCTCTCTCTCAGTCTCGACTTGACCTCCTTCTGGGAGATCAGGACCTCTATCTCCCTCGAGTCGAGGTCTATCCTGATGATGTCCTTGTTCCTGACCGCTGCGATGGTCCCGCCGACATAAGCCTCGGGGGACACATGGCCCACTGAGAGTCCTTTCGTGCCGCCGGAGAACCTCCCGTCTGTGACCAGGGCGACAGACTCGCCGAGCCCGAGCCCCGCCAGGATAGAAGTAGGTCCGAGCATCTCCGGCATCCCCGGGGCGCCCTTCGGGCCCTGGTATCTGATCACGACCGCATCCCCGGGCGATATCCTGCCCTTCAGCATCGCCTCCGTGGCGGACTTCTCGGTGTCGAACACCTTCGCCGGCCCTTCGAACTTCCTCAACGAGGCGCCCACGGCGGACTGCTTGATGACGCACCCTTCCTCGGCCAGGTTCCCAAACAGGACTGCGATCCCGCCCTCCTCGTGGTACGGGTTGTCCAGCGGCCGGATCACGTCGTCATCCTTGACCTTGGCGCTCTTCGCGACTGCCAGGACGCACTCGCCGGTGACGGTGCCCTCGTCCTTGAGCGCGCCTGAGAGCCTGGACATCACCGCTGGTATCCCGCCGGCGCGGTCCAGGTCGTCCATGAAGTGCTTCCCGCCCGGCTTCAACGCGACTATGTGTTTCGTCTCCTTGGACAGCCTGTCGAAAGCGCACAGGTCGAGCTCGACATCGAAATCCTTGGCGATGGCTATCAGGTGCAGGGTCGTGTTGGTCGACCCGCCGATGGCGTTCTCCACCCTTATGGCGTTCTCGAAACTGCCCTTCGTGACGAAGTCCCTGGGACGCCTGTTCTCCCTGGCCAGCTCGACCGCGAGGGCGCCTGTCCTCCGGGCGGTCTCCCTCTTCTCCTTGGAGATCGCGTGCTGCGTCGCGCATCCAGGGATGCTGAGGCCGAGCGCCTCGGTGAGGCAGGCCATGGTGTTCGCCGTGAACAGGCCCGAGCAGGAGCCAGCGCCGGGGCAGGCCCTGCGCTCGATCTCCTGGAACTCCTCCTCCGATATCTTGCCAGCAGTCAGCTCCCCGACCGCCTCGAATATGGATATCACGTCGAGCTTGCGGTCCTTGTAGACGCCGGGCATCATAGGCCCGCCCGTGAGGATCACGGCCGGGACGTTGAGACGGCCGCAGGCCATGAGCATCCCTGGGGTGATCTTGTCGCAGTTCGTCACGCCTACCCAGCTGTCTGCGACATGAGCCTCGACCATCGACTCGACCGTGTCGGCCACTATCTCCCTCGACGGGAGCGAGTACCTCATGCCGTCCAGACCCATCGCGATCCCGTCGCATATGCCCATGACGCCGAACTCGAAGCACACGCCTCCTGCCTCCTCGACGCCCTTCTTGACCTCGCTCACGAGCTCGTTGAGATGTATGTGTCCAGGGACGATCGTGTTGTAGGAGTTGGCGATCGCTATCAGGGGCTTGTCGAAGTCTTCGTCCTTCATGCCGGTCGCGCGCATCAGACCCCGGGCAGCGGCCCTCGATGTGCCCTTCTTGACAGCGTCGCTCCTCAATCCGTCCGTCTTGCCTGACATCCCTCACCCTCCGAGCTTGAAATCCTCGTGCAGCGCCTGGACCGCTCTCTCGGTGTCCTTGTTCTTGATTATGAATGATATGTTCAGTTCGGAGGACCCCTGGGCGATCGCCCGGATGTTGATCCCCTCCCTCGCCATCGTCGTGAAGACCCTGGCCGCGACACCGGGCGTCCCCTTCATCCCCGCTCCGACGACCGCGACGATGCTGAGGCCGGCCTCTATCGAGACCTCTCTGACCTGCTTCGACCCGAGGAGCGACAGCTCGAGCGCGTTCTCCGCCTTCGAGCCTCCCTCTTTCGGGATCGCGAGCGTGATGCTCTCCTCGGACGAGCTCTGGGATATCATGAGCACGTCGATGTCCTCGTCGGTGAGTATCTGCAGGACCTTGGCCGGGAGCCTGGGGGTGCCGACCATGCTCGCCCCGCTGACGGTGATGAGGTCCACGTCGTTGATGTTCGTGATGGCCTTCACGACATCGCCATCCTTGACCTTCGCCTCGTTAACTATCGACGAGCCCTGGCTCTCGGGGTCTGCGAGGCTCTTGACCCTGAACGGCAGCTGGTACTTCGCTGCGCACTCGAGCGCCTTCGGGTGTATCACCTCGGCGCCGAAGTGGGCGAGTTCCATCGCCTCGGCGAATGATATGGACTCGATTATCTTCGCGCTCTTGACCAGTCTGGGGTTGGCGGTCATGAGGCCGTCCACGTCCTTCCAGACCCATACCTCGTCGCATCTGATGGACGCGCCCACTATGGATGCGGTGAAGTCGGACCCTCCCCGTCCCAGCGTGGTCTGGATGCCTTCCTGGGTCTGCGCTATGAATCCGCTGATCACGGGCGTGACGCCCTCCTCAAGAAGCGGTTCCAGGGTCTGTTTCACCTGCAGCGTCGTCACGTTCATCAGCGGCTGGGCGGCACCGTAGTTGTCGTCCGTGACGATGCCTATCTCGCCTCCGGTGAACGCCCTGGAGTCCAACCCCAGGTCCTGGAGCACGCCCGCCAGGAGCGGAGCCGAGAGTCTCTCTCCGAATCCGAGGACGTAGTCCTTCGACCTGGGGGTGAGCTCCCCTATGTGAGCGATGCCCAGCAGGACGTTCTTCAGGTCCTCACTCGTAGCGTTGAGCGATTCGAGGGTCTTCGCCAGTATCTCCTTGTCCTTGATGGCCTCCGCGGCGGCCTTCCTGTGTCTCTCGGCGATGTCGTCCGCAGCCTTCCGGACATGGTCCCTCTTCTTCCTGCTGGCCTGGTTCGCGGCCTCGCTGAGCGTGTTCGTGACACTGTGCATCGCCGAGGTCACGACCGAGACCTGGTCGCCTCTCGAGGCGAATCCGTGGACTATCGAGCCGACCTTCCGGAACTTCGCGGCGTCCGCGACGCTGACCCCGCCGAACTTCATCACGATCCTCATGTCTGCATCCTCCCCTCGCTACCTCGCGAAGGACCTCCTGATCTCGATGAGGTCCCTGACCACGGAGGTGGCGGTCTCCGGCCCGCCAGCGCCTTTCCCGACGAGCGTGACCTCCCCCGACGGGTGCGTGTCGAAGCATATCGCGTTGAACGTGCCCGAGACGTTCAGCGGGTGCGTCAGCTTGATCCTCTCGGGGGACACCTTCGCACTGCTCCCGACGCTCCCGATGAGCTTGATGGTCTCGCCTTGAGATGAAGCGTCGGCCATGTCCTCCCCGGAGACCTTCGTGATTCCCCGGATCTCGATGTCCTTGATGGACAGGGAAGTCCCGAGGACGTAGTTGGATGTGATGACGAGCTTGCAGGCCGTGTCGAACCCCTCGACATCGTATGTGGGGTCGGCTTCGGCGTAGCCCAGTCTCTGGGCGTCTGCTAGGGCGTCCTTCATGCTGGCCCCCTCGGACGCCATCCTCGTCAGGATGTAGTTGGACGTGCCGTTGAGTATGCCCTTTATCCCCCTTATCTCGCTGCCTTCCAGGCACCTCTTCGCGAAGTCGAGCACCGGGGTCCCTCCGCCGACGGTGCCGCTGAACTTGAACAGGACGTCGTTGTGATGGGCGAGTTCCATCAGGGCTGGCATGGCGATCGCGAGCGGGCCCTTGTTCGTGCACACGACATGCCTGCCCTTGATCATCGCGGTCTTCACGTGGCTCAGTCCTGGCTCGCCTCTGTCGAGCTCCGTCGGAGTCGTCTCCACAACGACCTCGCACTCGGTCTCCCTTATCGCGTGGACTCCGTCCATCCCCTCGTGGTACGCGTCCCCGAGCCCCGCCAGGTTTCCCCCGCTCTTCTTTGACTCGAGCGCTTTCGCGAGGTCCAGCCCGTTCTTGTCCAGCGCCGCCCCGTGGCTGTCGACCACGCCCACTATCTTCGGCTTCAGGCCGTAATCCCTCGCGAGCTTCGGGCCCTCGGACATGACGACCTCGGCGAAGCTGCGCGCGACCACTCCGAACCCGAGGAGCGTGATCCTCATGTCACAGCCCCTCCACGATCTTCCGGAGCGCCTCGAGAGACGCATCTATGACGACGGGCTTCTCACACCTCGCGACCGCGATATCAGGGTCCTTGAGGCCGTGTCCCGTTGAGACGCACACTATCCTGGATGAGCGGTCCACCCTGCCCTCTGAGACATCCTTGGCGAGCCCGGCTACGGCGGCTGCGCCTGCAGGCTCGGCGAAGACGCCCTCGAGCCTGGCCATTGTCTTCTGCGCGGCGAGTATCTCCTCGTCGGTGACCGTGGTGCACGAACCCTTCGAGTCTCTGATGGCCCGCACGGTCTTCTTCCAGTTGGCGGGGTTGCCTATCCTGATCGCCGTCGCCACGGTGTCCGGGTTCTCGACCGGCACGAGCTTCTGAGCGCCCGTCGACAACATCGACGCGACGGGTGCGGCTCCCGCCGCCTGTACTCCCATTATCCTCGGATGTGAATCGACTATCCCCAGGCCTTCGTACTCCCTGAACCCCTTCCAGTACGCCGAGGAGTTGCCTCCGTTCCCCACAGGTATGTAGAGTGCGTCAGGTGCGGAACCTCCGAGCTGGTCGCAGACCTCGTAGGCCGCGGTCTTCTGTCCCTCGACCCTGAACGGGTTCACAGAGTTCAGCAGGTACATCCCGAGCGAGTCCGACGCCTTCATGACCATCTCCAAGGCCTGGTCGAAGTTGCCCTTGACAGTGACGACCTTCGCCCCGTGCATCATGGCCTGGGCGAGCTTGCCGAGCGCCACCTTGCCTTCGGGGATGAGGACGACGCACTTGAGCCCTGAGAGGGCAGCATATGCCGCCAGGGATGCGGACGTGTTCCCGGTGGATGCGCATGTCACAATGCTCATCCCGATCTCCTTGGCCTTGGTGATGCCGACGGTCATCCCCCTGTCCTTGAAGGAGCCTGTCGGGTTCATGCCGTCGAACTTCACCCAGAGATTCTCCAGCCCGATGTGCCTACCCAGACGCTCGCACTTGAGCAGGGGCGTGCCGCCCTCGTGTCTCGTGAAGACCTTCGTGTCGGGGCCTACCGGCAGCAGCTCCCGGTACTTCCAGACGGACAACGGGCGGCTCCTCCACTCGTTCCCTGAGAGCCTCCGCTGTGCTGACGGGAGGTCCATCGCTACCTCCAGGAGGTTCCCGCACGATGTGCACGCATAGGCAGGCCTCGTCATGTCGTGGACCTGACCGCACTCGATGCACCTCATCTCGAACTCTGCCATAGGGACTGCCCGCTGGGATGCGCCTGCTATGTATATAGAAAATATAAGCCCTTCGCACTCCTGGATTGTCCGGAGCCCCCGTCACGGACGATGGCTGGCCCTCGGCGGTTGCACATTTGTGTCCATGCGCCCGGAGCCCGCCGCCTCAATGGGTTTATTATCCATCCGTATGATGCCCTGCCAGGTACCTTAGATGAGATACAGCAAGGCCGTCGTTTCGTCGCCCGCGTCCATCGCGAATTTCGGACCAGGGTTCGATTCGTTCGGGCTGTGCCTGGACTCCCCGAGGGACATCGTCACCCTCAGGAGCGCGGCCGCTGGGGTCTTCGAAGTGAGGTCTACCGGAAAGGGCGCCGTCCCTTCGGACCCTGAGAAGAACACCGCATCGTTCGCGGCGATGAAGCTGGCCGAGGCCTGCGGACCGGAGGACATGGGTTTCTCGATGACGGTGAGGAAGGGCATGAAGCCTGGGAGCGGCATCGGCAGCAGCGCTGCGTCATCCGTGGGGGGCGCGCTGGCCATGGCCGCCCTGCTGGGGGTCAAGGACAAGAAGCTCGTCCTGGAAGCCGCCGCGAAGGGCGAGGAACTCATATCAGGGGCCATGCACTTCGACAATGTGGCAGCTGCCCTGTACGGCGGGTTCACGGTCGTATCGGACGCGCGCACTCGGACCGTGCTGCAGATTAAGCCTCCAAAGTTCGAGATAGCGGTCGTGGTGCCGGACGTGACCGTCGAGACGCGAACAGCGCGGGCGGTCCTGCCAGACAAGGTGCACATGCGGGACGCGGTGTCCAACCTGTCCTGGGCGTCCGGGATGGTCCACGCGATGATGAAGAAGGACGTCCGCGCGATGGCCGCTCATCTTGACGATTCCCTGTCGATCCCCTACAGGAAGTCCTTGGTCCCGGGTTACGACGCCGTCCGCGAGAGCGCTCTTGCGGCAGGCGCCCTGGGTGTCTCCCTCGGCGGCTCCGGTCCGGCCGTCTTCGCGATCTCGATGAGCGGTTCCGCCAAGATCAAACTCGCGATGGCGAAGGCGTTCAAGGAGTCCGCGGGCCTCGGCTCGGAGTCGTTCGTGACCTTCCCGGGAGAGGGCGCGCGGATAGAGTCCCTATCTTGAGCGCGCTCAGAACGCGATCCTCTCGCCAGGCACCCGCGGGAAGAGCGACACGTCCCTCACGTGCTTCTGGCCGGTCAGGAACCTGACCATCCGCTCGATACCGAGCCCGCCTCCGACCGTCTGGGGTATGAGACCGCTGCTCGCGACCTCGAGGTATTTCTTGAACGCGTCGGTGTTCGTCTTCCGCTCGGACATCTTGCGGAGGATCTCCTGGTGCTCCCACTCCCTCTCCCCACCTGAGAGCGCCTCGCCGTACCCCTCGGGCCAGAAGACGTCGTAGTTGTGGTAGTAGCCCCTCCTCTCCTTGTCCTCGCGGTCGTAGAACTCCCGCTTGAAGTTGAGTATCCAGAACGGGTCCTTCTCCGACTCCGACGCCAACCTCTCGAAGTCGTCGCCGTACCGGGCCCTCAGGTCCTCCGACTCGTAGACCTTCAGAGGCGTCTCCGGCACGCGCAGCCTCCTGCCGAGCGCCCTGAGGTCCTCCTCGCACTCCGCCTTGACGAAGGAGAACACGCTGGCTATCATGCCGTCGACGAAGGCGATGAACTCCCTCTTCTTGGCGTCCTTCAGCTCGATGTCCACCTGGGTGAACTCGAACAGATGCCTCCCGGTCTCGCCCAGGCTCCCCTGCTCGAGGCGCACGTTGGGCGACATGATGTAGATCTTGTCGAACCCTTCGTTCAGGAGCGCCAGCTGCTTGTGCATGATCATGCTCTTGGTGAGATGGAGCCGCTGGCCGTAGTACTCGACGGACGCGTCGAAGTGAGGGTGGTTCAGCGGGTCGGTCTCGGGGGAGAGTATGACCGGCATGGACTGCACCACACCGTTCTCGTACATGTAGTCGTGGAGCGCCTTGAGGGCGGCGCTCTGGACCCTGAGTATGTGGGACATCCTGGTCTCTTTGAGGTGTAGCACGGTCTCCTGCATGTGAATCATCGGCGTATAGACGACAACACGCAGGTCTATTTGACGATTTCTTTCAAAACGACGGAAATAGTCCGAAAAACGGCAATCATAATATAGCATTCCCGTCATATTGCCGGAATATGTTGGACGAGAAGGACTCCTCGATACTCGAACAGCTGGTCGATGACTCGCGCAGGACGACCAAGGCGATAGCGAAGGAACTGGACATACCCAGGGCGACGGTGCATGACCGGATAACCAAGATGGAGCAGAAGGGCGTCATCAGGAAGTACACGGCCATCCCCGACTACGTCCAGCTCGGCCTGGGGGTCTCGGCCTTCATACTCGTGCAGTTCGAGTCGGACTCTGGCACGTCCCAGCGGGACACAGCGGACGAGATCGCCACGATTTCCGGCATCTACGAGGTGCACATGATCTCCGGGGAGTACGACATGCTGCTCAAGGTCAGGGGAGCCAGCATGGAGGAGATCGGCAGGCTCGTGATCGACAAGCTCAGGGACGTGAAGGGCGTGGACCGCACGCTCACGTGCGCGGTCTTCACCACGGTCAAGGAGTAGGCTCAGGGCTCTACCTGGCCCTCTTCTTGAGCAACCTGGACGCGGTCTCCGAGACCTCGCTCCTGACCGGCTCCACGGTGTGCTCCTTGAATATCCTTCTAACCTCGTCGGCCGCCCTGTCGAGTATCGTCTTCGAGCCCTTCTGAGCCCATGCGTCCCACGATGACCTGTCCGCCACCGTCGGGATGAAGTGCTCGGTCCTGAACTTCTCCATCGTGTGCCTCTGGCCCAGGTAGTCCTTGCCTATCCCGACCCTCTGGATGACATCGAGGGCGATCGTGTCCTCGGTGACCTCCATGCCCCTGGCCATGCGGCCTATCATCTGGGACATCTCCGAGTCGATGACGAGCTGCTCCAGCCAGACAGTCCTGCAGTCCTCGAGGAGGCCTATCCCTGCGATCATGTCGGCGCCCGTCAGGATCGGGGGTACTGCGCTGGCGTACTTCTCGAAGGCCGCCTGCTCGTCGGGCTGCTTCGAAGTGGTCACGAACCCTCCGACGAGCGCCGGGAAGCCGAGCTCGTGGGCCATCTGGGCGTACGCGGCGGAGGTCAGCCCTTGCTCAGCGCACCCGCCCGCCCTCGTGGACGCCTTCATGTCCAGCACCGCCATCCCCGCGGCGAAGACGAATGATGTCCCCGGGCTGTTGAGTTGGAACAGCGTGTTCCCGGCGAGCGCCTCAGCGACCGCCACGGTGACCGCCCCCGCGAGGGTGGCCGGCCCGGTCGCTCCAGGCCCGGGCATCACGTAGAAGCAGATGGGTATGCCAGCCTCGGCCGCCACGAACCCCGCCTCGAGCCCCTCGCCGTCAATCTGTAGAGGCGACGAGCTCGTGTGTATGGATGATATGAGTGGCCTCTTCCTGAGTTCCTCCATCCCTCCGACCGCGGCTGCGGCCAGCTCGATGACGTCCTCGACCTCCCACGCGGTCGTGTCGGTGGCGATCGTGATGTGCTTCTCGGTGTTCTCGAAGGACGCCTGCAGGTCGTGTATGTGCCTCGTTCCCTGCGGCACGTCCTGGGATGTCACGCTCGGCCAGTTGACCCCGTGGCCTTTGAGCGCGTCCGCGACGAAGGCGCTCTTGGCGACATCGGACTTCTTCGATTCCCTCCTCTGCCTCGTGTCGAAGTCCATCGCCATGGTGCCGTTGCCGTCGCTGGTGACGTAGGTGTGTTCTCCGTCGAGCCTCGCGTCGTGCTTCCGGGTCCTGCCGTACAACGTCACAGCCCTGTTCGCCTTGCGGATGCACTCCTCGACAACGCCCTCGGGGAACCTCACCGCTGCGCTTTTCCTGTCCACATCGCAGCCGGCTTTCTCGAGCATCTTCTGCGCTTTTTCGCTCCTCACGGCGACTCCGGTGGTCTCGAGTATCTCGAGGGCCGCCCCGCGCATTATGCGCATGTCGTCGTTGGTGAGTATGTTCCTTCTGTGTCTGACGGTTATGCTGTTGGCCATTCTCGTCCCCCCAGGTTCGGGTGGTTCTTACGGGTTTGCGGCTCTTGATCGTGAAATGTGAAAAATGGGTTCTTCGGCCGGGCGGTCTCCCGCACCGGCCTTGAATAGGTTTCGCATCTAGTGGACCTTCGACTCGCCGCCCCACATGGGCTTCTTGGCCTTCTCGATGACCGCCGTAAGGGCCTTCTGCCTGTCGGCCGGGACCGGCGCGACCTTGTGCTCGGCCAGGATCTTCTTGACCCTGTCCCTCGCAGCGTCCCTCAGCGTCTTCGATCCGGTCTGCGACCACGCGTCGTACGAGCGCCGGTCTATCAGGGTCGGCCTGAAGTGCTCGCTCTTGAGGTGGTCGACGGTGTGCCTCTGCGCGAGGAAGTTCTTGCCCACGCCGACCTTCTCGATGACGTCGAGCGCGAGCGTGTCCTCGTCCGCCCACTGGCCCCTGATGAGCCTCGCGATGGCGCCGACTATCTCGTTGTCCATCACGATCTCCTCATAGTGCAGGCAGCTCGAGTCCTCGAGCAGTCCTACTCCGCACATCAGGTCCGCGCCCGCAAGCAGCGGTCCGACACAGCCGGTGTAGTACTCGAGCACCGACTGGTCCCCCGGGACCTTGGCCGTCGCCGATACGCCGACGCAGGATGGCATGCCGTAGTAGTGCGCGAGCTCTGTGGCCATCGCCGACGAGATCGCGTGCTCCGGGCTGCCTCCCGCCCTCACGGTCGTCCTCATGTCCAGCGGGGCGTTCCCCATGCCGTATATGACGGACGCGCCTGGCGTGTCGAGCTGGATCATGGTCAGAGCGCTCAGCACCTCGGCGTTCCCGACTGCGAGCGACCCGACGAGGGTCGCAGGGCCGGTCGCGCCTGGCTGCGGCATGCCGAAGAACACCAACGGCACGCCCGCCTTCGCGAAGTACAGGCTCGCGTCCATGACGCCAGCGTCGTGCTGGAGCGGTGCGTATGTGCACTGCAGACAGGAGGTCAGAGGCCTCTGCCTGTACTCCTTCTCTCCGCCGGCCGCGATGTAGCCCATCTCCGTCAGGTCCTTGGCGTCTGAGAGCGTCACGCCCGTCTCGTACATGACGTGCTTCTCCGTGTTGTTCAGGGAAGCGTCAAGGTCGTGCAGGTGCACGACGGACGGGTGCTGGTCCGTGGAGCTGACCATCGGCCAGTGTATGTGGACGTTCTCGAGCGCGTCTATGATCCTCGAAGAGTTCACGACGTCCTTCTTCATCGAGCCCCTCCTCTCGCCGGTCTCGAAGTCGACCGCGACGGCGCCGTTGCCGTTCGCCGTCATGTAGCTGTGGTTCATGTCCAGCTTGGCGTCGTACTTCGGGTTCCTTCCGGCCAGTGTGAATGCGCCCTTCTTCTTGATGAGCGCCTCCTCCACCAGGTGGGACGGTATCTTGCAGACCCTGGTCTTCTCGTCGACGTCGCAGCCGTTGTCCTTCAACAGCTTCCTGCACGTCGGGCTGTCGACCTGCACACCGATCTTGTCGAGGATGTGTAGTGTGCTCCAATGAATCCTGTCCAGGTCCTCATCGCTGAGGATCTGGAACCGGATGCCCCTCTTGATTCCGTAGGCCACGGGACCTCACCTCACACGAGCCTCTTGGCGACCTCTACCGCGCTGGAGGCGTCGCCGCTGTATCCCTCGGCCCCGATCTCCTTCGCGTAGGTGTCCGTGACTGGTGCGCCTCCGACGAGGGCCTTCACTCCGAGGTTCTTCTGCTTCATCGGACCTATGACCTCTGCCATCCTGGGCATTGTCGTGGTCATGAGCGCCGACATCGCGACGATCCTGGGCTTGACCTCCTCCGCCTTCTTGACGAAGTCGCTGGACGCCACGTTCACGCCGAGGTCGATGACCTCGAAGCCGTTCGATGAGAGCATCGTCGAGACGAGGTTCTTGCCTATCTCGTGGATGTCGTCCTGGACCGTGCCGATGACGACCTTGCCAACACTGGCCCTGTGCTGCCCCACTGGAACCGCGGGTTCAAGCACGGCCAACGCAGCCTTCATCGCCTCTGCGCCCATGACGAGTTCGGGTAGGAATATCTCTCCCCTGCCGAACTTCTCGCCGACGGTCTTGATTCCCTCCGCCAGGCCCTTCTCTATGGCCACTAGCGGGTCAACGCCTCCCTTCAGCGCCTCCTTTGCGAGGTCGGCGATGGTCTCCATTTCGTAGTTTATCACTGCGTTCCTAAGCCGTGTCACTGCATCTTCCATTGGTGTTACCCCCAATTGGCGTCCTTCCAGGACACTCGTCCTGAAGGACTTCTCGGGTCGGTTCTAGGGCGATTCATCACGTAGACAAATCCCCTACTCCGATTGAACCGGCATACTCGATACCCTAATTAAGGTTTCTGTTTGCGGGGCACATCCGGAAGCGTCGGGGCCACGCTGACATTAATGCGGATTTATATAAATCACATTATCAGAGATCCCTCCGGAGGCGTCGCCCCGGCCGCATAACCCAAACGTTTTTCTCAGAGTAGTCGTTCACCCCTTCCGTAGGAGGCGAGTGAAGTGCCTTGTGCAGACGTGCCAGTGATTGAGCTTAAGGGTACCGCGAAGACAGTGAAGATAGGCGGCGGAATGACGCCGGTCCTCGTCGGAGAGAGGATCAACCCGACGAACAGGAAGGACCTGATCGCCAAGCTGAAGGCAGGCGAGTTCGAGGTGCTGGAGTTCGAGGCCAAGAGGCAGGTCGAGAACGGCGCCGACATACTGGATGTCAACGTGGGCGTCCCCGGCATCGACGAGAAACACGCCATGCAGGAGGCTCTGAGGATAGTGCAGGACGCCGTCGACGTCCCTCTGTGGATTGACACGTCCGACCCGGCCGTGCTCGAGATAGCCCTCAAGAACGTGAAGGGCCGCGTCGGTATCAACTCGACCACGGGCGAGGAGAAGCGGATGGACGCCGTGATACCGCTCGCAGCCCAGTACGATGCCGCATTGGTCGGCCTCTGCATCGACGACGCAGGCATCCCGGCCACATCGGAGAAGCGCGTCGAGATCGCGAAGCGGATCATAGACCGCGCCGAGAAGGAGGGCATGGACCGGAAGAACATGATCATCGACTGTGTCGCGCTCGCCTGCGGCACGGCCAGCACGGGCGCGAAGGCCACGCTCGACACGATAAGGATCGTCACCGAGGAGCTCGGCGTCAACACGACCGTCGGCCTGAGCAACGTGTCGTTCGGGCTCCCCGACAGGCCGAAGCTCAACGCCTCGTTCATGCTCATGTGCGCGGGCCAGGGAATGACCTGCTTCATCGGCAACCCGATGGACCCGAACATGCAGTTCGCCCTCAAGTCGTCGAAGCTGTTCTGGGGAGAGGACAAGTTCGCCATGGGCTACCTGACATACTTCAGGAAGCAACAGGCGGCCCAGGCGGCCGCGGCCGAGAAGAAGTGAGGGGCTAGGACGGGACCCACAAAACCCCGAAACCACTTCGTCCGTTTTCTCAACCTGGATTATCCGGCGCTCGCGCTGAGTCGGTGACCACAGGCGCACGCATCTCCGAACTAGCGCCTCCTCAGCTTCGGGTTCAGGATGTCATCCAGCGCGTACCCCACAAGGGAGAACGAGAGCACCATCACGATGATGGCGACCCCGGGCGGCAGTATCCACCACCACGCCTCCGACTGCGTCGCCGTCTGGGTGTACGCCCCCTCCAGCATCATGCCCCAGCTGATGACGGTGGGGTCTCCCAGCCCGAAGAAGTCGAGGAACGACTCCGAGAAGATGGCTATCGAGATCAGCAGGACCGTGTTGGCGAAGATCAGGGGCATGGTGTTGGGCAGGATGTGCTTCCTGATTATGTACCCGTCAGTGGCCCCTATCGCCTTGGCCCGCTCGATGAACTGGCGCTCTTTCAGCGTCAGGACCTGCGCCCTGACTATCCTGGCTGTGGACGGCCAGCTCGTTATGCCGATAACGACGATGACCCAGATGAACTCCTGGCCCAGGACCGTCATGAGCACGATCATCAGAGGGAACCACGGCAGAACCAGGAAGAAGTCCGTGAGCCTCATCAGTACCTCGTCGGTTATCCTGCCGAAGAACCCTGCGGCGAGGCCTATCACGGTGCCCATCGCCACGGATATGATGGTCGCGACGAGCCCGACTATCAGGGACGCGCGGGCGCCGTAGATGGTCAGGCTGTACACGTCCTGGCCCTGCGAGTCCGTGCCTAACGGATGGATGAACCCGGTGTATTCCGAGGGCGTGAACGATGGAGGACTCGGGTGTTCATAGATCCCGGGGATGATGGGCTCCCAGTTCGTGTAGACGTTCGGGTCCGGAACTGTCGACAGGACGGGTGCGGCCAACGCCATCACCACGAACGCGACGAGGACGACCAGCCCGGAGAACCCGAGCCTGTTGCCCCTCAAGAGCTTCCACAGTCTCTTGTAGTCCTTCAGCTTCAACATTATCTTCTCGCGCTCCGCGTTCGAGAAGACCGCGCGATTCTTCCTGTACCTGAGGGCGGTCCACAGACCGACCGCGCCTAGCACGATCAGCACGCCGGAGACCCACTTCCAGTTGTTGTCGATCCAAGTCGGTGGAGCAACCACTGTGAGGACGATTGACGACGAGTTCGTCAGCCCCACGCCGTTGGTCACACTCAACGTGATCACGTATTCTCCGGCTTGGGTGAACGTGAAGTTGACGACCATCCCCTGTAGGATCACGGGCTCGCCCGCGTAGGTGAAATTCCAGGTGTAATTGACGATTCCTGTTTCCTCGTCTTCGGATCTGGAGGCATTGAGAATGAACAAGGTCCCGGTGTATATGTCCCGGTTGTAGCCCGGATGCGCCACCGGCGGTGAGGTGTCGGTCACAACGGTCACGAAGATGGAGTCGTTGTCCCAGTTGCCCTCGAAATCAGTGACGTTCAGAATCACCTCGTAGACCCCAGTCGATGTGAAAGTGTATGTGGCGTTCTCTCCAGTCAGGGTCACGGGCGGGTCGAGCATCAGAGTCCATTCATAGCTGTCGATCGCGATGTTGTCCGTAGAGGCGGTCCCATCGAACACGACCTCGAAGCCCACGTACGCAGTCATGTTGGAGCCGGCGTCCGCGACAGGGTCCTCGGTGTCCTGGACCAACGCATACGCGCCAACAGCTCGGTCCGGACCCTGCTGCGTTGATAGGCCGAAAGGTGTCGCCAGGGCGAAGACAAGCACGAGGGCCGTGGCCACCCATGCGGTCCTGGTTCGCAGTGAACCGATGTCGGTCATATCTTCACCCTCGGGTCCAGTCTCGTGTACACAACATCCGCGATCAGGTTGGCGATCAGCACGGCGACTGCCATTATCAGGAACAGCGCCTGCAGCAGGGGAAGGTCCCTGGCGCCCACCGCATCCCATGTGAGCTTCCCGAGTCCCTCATACGAGAACACCATCTCGACCATGATGGCCCCTCCGAGCACCCAGCCCACGCTTATGGCCGCGACCGTCACGACGGGCAGCATCGCGTTCCTCATGGCGTGGTCGTTCAGTATCCTCTTGTTGGACAGGCCTTTGGCCCTTGCAGTGGTGATGTAGTCCTCCGTGAGTACGTCCGTCAACGAGTTCCTCATTATCAGCGCGAACTCGGCCATGATCTCCAGGGTGAAGGCGATCACAGGGAGCACGAGGTGATAGCCTCTGCTGATGATCTTCTCCCACCACTCCATGAACCTGTAGTCTGTCGCATCCGTCTCGAAAGGCAGCGTCCCGTACGCCCCTCGCGTCGGAAACCATTCGAGTTCCCCAGCGAACACGATCATGAGGAAGAGGGCGAACAGGAACGTCGGCATGGAGTAAAATGTCAGAGCGAACGCCATCCCTACGGTGTCGGCCGGCTTGCCCCTTCTCCAGGCGGCGAACCTGCCGAGCGCAACGCCGATTATGATCGCGAGTGCGGTACCTATGCCCACGAGCAGGAGCGTGTTCAGGATCCTGGGTCCGAGAAGGTCGTTTATCGCGGTGCCGGCGTTCAGGCTGCCTGTGATTCCGAAGTCGAGTGTCAAGGTGTCTCTAACGTAGTACCAGAACTGGACGTGCAGCGGGTCGTTCAGGTGGAACCGGTCCCTTATGATGTACGCCATCTCGTCCGAGATGCCTCTCCCTATGAACGCTCTTGCGGGGTCTCCGGGCAAGATCCTGAACAAGGCAAAATTGAACGTCAGGATAGCTCCCAGCGTGATGAGCAGGTACGTCGTCTTACGGATTATGTATGTCCTCATGTCCATTCAATGCCACGGCTCCCCAAGTACTCCGTCACGTCGGCCCCACGGCCTTCCTCCCATGTCGACCGGTGCGTCCCTGACCACCGCGTCTCCGAGGCCTCGCGGCCCCTTTGTTGAATATGGACGAATAGGTTTGGAAAGGATGTCCGCGCTCGTTCGCGCGGACTTGTTTCTCGCGTGTCATTCACCGAGCGGGCCCGTGTCTCCGGAGGACTTCTCCTCACTCGTTCCTTCTTTCCCGCCCTTCTTGCCCTTCTTCATGAGCATGGCGACCGCGATGATCACGACCAGGACGGCGATTGCGGCGCCCGCGGCGACGTACAGTATCCATCCGTCGTCTCCTGCGTCATCCGTCGTATCTCCGTTGTCGTCGTCATCATCCTCATCTTCCTGGATGACCACGGGCACCAGCTGGAACATCAGCTGCGGGCCTGTCCAGAAGTGATCGAAGCTCATGCACGGGTTCGCTTCCCAGTCGCCCCAGCCGGTGAAGGTGTCGGTCCTCCACACGTATGTCTGGTACGGGTATGCCAGGATGATGTAGTACGCGTCAAGGTAGTTGGTCCTCTGGCACTCGTCCGTGTACTCCTTCCGCTTGACCTCGTCCATCTCACGGACGGACTTCGTGAAGTTGTCGTTGTAGGCGGGGCTGTCGTAGCAGTTGTCGTTCCACCCGTCTATGGCCATGCCTGTCTGGCAGAAGAGCATGTAGTTCGGGTCCGCGTCCGCGCTCCAGTACCAGATCATCATGTCGTACTCATACTTGTACACCTCTGTGGACATCGTCACCTCGTCCACTACTCTGGGTACAAGTTCCAGTCCCAGCTCGTCCCTCCAGACCTGGGCGAGGTAGTTGGCCATGAGCGATTCCTCAGGATACTCCCTGCGTATGATCATGTCGTAGGTCAGAGTGTCACCTACATTCGCCCAACCTTCGGCTGCAGCAAGGGAGTCTGCCTCGACCTGGCGGTATGTCCCTCCCAGCGGGATCCTGTATCCAGCCTCGTCGAGTAGCGCCGCGGCGGCCGCCGTGTCGAACGGATAGAGCTCATCCGCGGTGGGCTCGTAGTGCCACTTGGTGTTCACTGGCGATATCAGCGTCGTCCCCACGTCCGCCAAGCCATTGTAGTACGTGTTCTTGATGAACTCCTTGTCGGTGCCCATCGCCATTGCCTGCCTCACAGCCGGGTCCAGCCTGGTTTTGCCAGGCCCTGCGTTGTTCGCGTTGATCCCGATCTCTGTCCAGTACTGCGTGCACTTGATCCCGTCGAAGCAGTCCATGTCTTCGAGCTCGCCGCTGGCGATCTGCTCCTTGAGCACCTTGTACGTAGGAGGCGGGAACTGGGCCAAATCCAGAACACCATTCTCAAGGTCCTCGGACATCCCGACCGCGTCGTCGTAGAAGCTCATGATGATCTTGTCGAAGCTTATGTTCAAACCCCTCTCCGCGAACCAGTGGTAGTTCGGGTTCCTGACCAGCGTGATGTGGTCTCCCTCTATGTACTCGTCTTCGATGTAGGGGGTAGCCATGAACGGTCCGGTGCCTACGATTGGGAGTCCTGGCGATTCCTCCTCGGAGAAGAGTCCGTTCCATACGAACCCAATTTCGTTCGCGGTCCAGTCTTCCAGCAGGTGCTTAGGGAGGATGGGTATGCACAGGAGGTACGCGAACGCGGCCGGCTGCGGTTCCAACGTCTCCTTGTCGTAGTAGTGCACCCTGATGGTGTCAGAATCGACGATTTCGGCATAGTCAATGAAATACGCGTACGGCTGGTACGCCCACATGAAGTCGTAATTGTCAGCGTTCAGGTTGATCGTCCACACGACATCTTGGACTGTCATCCATTCGCCGTCATGCCATTGCGTCACGGTCGAGATGTTGTACTCCCAGACCGATCCGTATGGCTCCCCGGATGCCTGCAGTTCCGGGTCGCTCTCCGGCACGCACCACCAGCTGGTCGCGATGTTGCCGATTATGTCGAAGTCGTTCTCGACGGTGTGTGTCGTGTCGTACACCAGACCGTAGAACACATACGCGGCGTCGCTGAGGCCTACGTTCGGGTTCAGGTCGTCGACGGCCTGCATGAATCCCACTCTGAGAACGGTTTCCTCACTCGCAGCTTCTGCCTGCCCTACTACGCCGGTAATGCTGTAGACAGGCAAGGATATCACGATAGCCATCAACAACGTGGCACACAGCGAAGGCAGCTTATCACTTAGTCTGCTCAAACCCATTTTCCCCCTTGTCTTGCACTGGTCTCTGTTCTAGGCGACATCCCCATGTCGTCGCTGTCCCATCCCATGCAAATGGATGCGTTGTTCATCGTCGGGACAGACATTGAATGAAGGGCTCTCTATAAGAATATTCCGACATGTCGTGTCGGAAATGCGAAAGGATTCTAGCGCCCGTTACTCATTTGGGATGATGTTGAAGAAACAGCCCGTCTATTCGTGCGCAGTTCGCGCGGGATTCCGTCAGCGTAGAGCGCAAACGCTGCGCCCAGAGCGGCTGCAGGAGTTGTCCGTGTGATACGTCCAGTTCCTATGGTCATATCGAAGGCGCGGCCTCGGACGACCTCCGCGAATACAACTCCGAACCTCTGCGGTCGTATCGGTGATCAGGATGGTATTCATGCGCGACTCCCATCCGCAACCTAGTCACATTGTGAGGTCGCTCGCGTGCTGCTGAGCCGCGGGATCTCAGAGACGACATGGTCGTAGGATTTTCTTTCACGTCCAGATGTGCGTCCGATGTGCACATTTCATGCATGGCATGAAAAGATTATTTATAGCTAGGAAGCGGTACACGGGACGCTTAGAATTGAGCTACTGTGGGGGTTAAACACAGATGTCTGAGAGCACACCAACTAGTGAGCCTGCTAGCGGAAATGCGACACCCGAACCCTCGTCGAAGCCTAAGAAGTCGAAGAGCCTTCTGGTCGTGATCGCCGCGATAATCATCGCGTTGATCTTGGTCAGCGTCGTCTTCTTGGCAGTCGACTGGAACGGGGATGACACGCCGGATGACGACGATGACGACGATGACGATGATGACGACGACGATGATGATGACGACGATGACGACGTGCCTGTTCCTCCTGAGATGCAGGTCACCGCTACCATCACTCCGTCGGGGACACAGGCCGTGGATGCCGGCGACACCATAATGTTCCAGGTCACCTCGGTTCTGACGAACCTCAACACGAGTGAATCGACATCGTACGACGGCGCCGCCAATGTCACCTACAAGTGGGTGCCGGACCCATACGCACTCGGGGCATATGACTCCAACTCGGAGATGTTCATCAACCTGACCGTGGCCGATGAGGCCATGGTGGGCGTGTTGAACTGCACCGTCACATACACCGACGAGGATGAATACACGGTAGTGGAGGTCAACGTGACCGTGAACGCCCCGTATCTCGCGAGCGTCACGGTTTCACCCGCATCGGACACACTGCAAGTCGGACTCGAGACCGGCGTCTTCGAGGCAACGGCGTTCGACTCTGTGGGCGACCCGATCCCTGAAGGTGTGGAGTTCGCGTGGGCCGTCGAGGGCCTGGATGCGGCAGACTACACGCTGAATTCGACCACCGGCTATGTCGTGGAGTTCACTCCGGAGGCAATGCCCGCTGGGATGGTATACCTCAACGTAACGGCCACTTCCGGGGACTACGAGGCCGAAGGTTCGAGCGTCATAACTGTCACGGACGTGGCTGGTCCAGAGCGCGCATTGGATTACTACTGGTACGACATGTTCGAGGTCCCGCTCGGTTCGTGGTACGACATGAGAGGCCCGTCCGAGGTGCCGTGGGAGATGGCGGGGCCGCCCTACATCTACAACTGGACCGATGTGGAGAATGCGGAAAACACGTGGTTCTACACGATGATGAGGATGAACGTCACCGGCACCTACATGGACGAGATCAACATGAATTCGAACCCGGTGTTCCTGCCGCAGCTGGGGACCACCCAGGGCGGGACAGCGCTCCTCGACTGGTACATGCAGTACTTGACACTTGAAGAGTGTCAATCGTACGGGACGCAGATCGGGAACTGGGCCGACGGTTGGATTGTCCGGATGACCGGGACCACGACGCTCGACTTCGAGGCTGCGCAGTCCGTCCTCGGGATGCCTGCTGACGAGTGGGACACGTTCGACGACTGGTGGGCCGCCAACGATGACGATGTCGAGGTGGAATGGGACGCGTGGCTCCATGCGCAGGGCAACGAGGTGTACGACATATGGACGATGTACGAGTGGCCCCTGCAGATGATGGTCGTGGACCTTGAAGCGACCCAGGTCGGCGACACGGTCGAGATCGACCAGACACTCGTGTCGTGGGGCCAGGAGGCCCTGATGGCCAGATGGCTCCGGTACACGTTCATGGACGACTATGAGCCGTACGTCGACGACTTCTACATGGTCGCGGAGATAGGCCCGGAGACGACCAACCTCTCGATCGACACTGGAATACAGTATGCGCTGTACGCCTACGCGACGACCGATGACGGCATCGAGTGCTGGGAGTGGGAGGCGTTGAAGGGCGACTACATGCCGACGAAGGTGGGCTACGACAGGGTCTCCGAGTTCGACGTATATTTGGACACTGGGGCGGAGTACCTGAACTACGCCCCGGGCAGCGTCTGGTACGACGAGTGGATGCCCTACGACTATGTGCCTGGCATCCTGAACCTGTCCGAAGGCGAGACGCTGTCCTTCGAGTGGCCTGAAGGCGACCAGATGTACGCGCACCACATCGCTCAGGGAGAATACTCCCTTGTCTACGGGCCGATGACGGTTGACTACGCCGAGCCTATGGGCGTGGACTTCCCGACACAGGTCGATATCGACACCGCCAACAGGGTCATAACGTACACCGGGCCGATCGACTTCTGGACATGGTCTGTCACGCAGACTCGGGCCGTGAACCTGGCCTCTGAGTGGGATCGCCTGGGCCTGCTGCCCTACGGCATGCCGACCATCGAGTTCAGGCTGGACAGCGGCAAGGCCTTGGTTTCCGCAGCCGATGACGGCGTGACGGCCGCATCGGACACGGGCCTGAGCGCGCCGGTATCAGTCGCCTCCTCGACGGCTCTGCCTGAGTCGGTCGCCGGAGTCTCCGCGTCCTCCGAGGTCGCGACGCTGATCGCAGTGGCGGTCGCGGCGTTCATGCTGCTGCTGGCCCTCGGGCAGTCCGCGCGGTGCACAGGCAGGAAACGATAGGCGGCGGACGGTCGCAAGGTCGAAACCTCTTAAACCCTTCTTATTATCATTTTGATGCACGACCGAAGGTGCTATCCGACGGACGGCGCGCCCGTGGTCACTGGTGCTGGTGCCTCTCCGCCGGGAAGACCACGCAGAACCTCGCCCCGAGCTCGCTCTTGCCGTGCACCCTGTCCTCGACCCATATCCTGCCCGAGAACTTCTCCGTCAGGGCCCTGCATATCGACAGGCCGAGGCCGCTGCCCGATATGCTCACTTCCGGCTTGAGGCGCACGTATTTCTGGAAAAGGGTCGCCTTCTTCTCGTCCGGGACGCCGTACCCGTTGTCCGCTATGCAGACCTTCCAGGCCGGCCTGTCCTCTTCGAGGACCTTCTTGACCTCGATGTCTATCTCGACCTCCTCGTGGGGGTCGTACTTGACCGCGTTGCTCAGGATGTTGACGAAGAGCTCGTCCACGAGCGGGTTGGCCTTTATGTACGCCTCCTCGGGCGCGTCCAGCTTCACGCCGACCTTCTTGGGGGACGATGTCGTTATCCCGGAGACGACCTTCCTCAGGACGTCGGTCAGGTTCACGAGCACGAAGTCCTCAGGGTCGATCACGCCTATCTTGGTCAGCTTCTTCACGTTCTCGATCAGTTTCGCGTTCTCCCTGATGAGGTGGAGCGACTTCTCGAGGGGGACCTTGGCCGAGTGCGGGAGGTCCTTCTCCTTGTACACCATCTCGACATAGTTCAGCGTGGCGAAGTTGTAGTTGTTGATGTCGTGGAACATGAGGTCGTTGAGCATCTCGATCTCCTTGTTCGCGTCCTGGAGCTTCGAGATGAGCTGGGCGTTCTCCAGGGCGACCGACGCCTGCTGGGCGAACAGCAGCCCCGCCTCGAGGTCGTTCTGGGTGAAGACCTGGCCCCTCTCCCTGTACAGCTCGAGCACGCCTATGACCACGCCTCCGGAGCCTGTCAGGGGTATCGCGAGCATGGACTGGTGTTCGAGGGGGACGCCCGGGATGTCCGCGGACCTGGGGTCGGCGTCCACGTCGTCCACGAACTCCGCCTTGCCGGTCTTCGCCACGAGCCCGACGATGCCCTCGTCGAGGCCGCCCGCGCCGGCCATGATCTCGTCGGGGTACCCGCCCACGGCGTACACCGGCTGGACGAGCTTCTTCTGCCAGTCGATGACATAGAACGAGAGGTCCTTGTACCTCACGACCTCCATTATGTGCGAGGATATCGCGGCGTAGATGTGCTCGGTGTCTATCGCCTTCTGGAGCTCCACGCTGGACCTCACGAGCGCCTCCTGCAGCCCGACTTTCGTTTCCAATGTGGCGAACAGGACCATGTTGTCTATCATGCCGCCGAGCAGGTCAGCCACCATCTGGAGTGCCTCAGCGCTCCCCCAGTCGTACTCCGCCTGCTTGGAGTGCAGTAGGTTCAAGGAGCCCAGGACCCTGCCCCTGGATGTAAGCGGGACGGCCATCAGGGAGCTTATGCGCTCCATGTCCATGACGCCGAACTCCGTGAACAGCTTCCTCCCGGCCTCCTTCTCGATGATGATCGCCTTGCCGCCGAACCTCAGCTTCTCGACGATGCTGCCCTCGTAAGGCACCCTGCCGAGCGACGCGGCCAGGTCGGCCTTGGCCGAGTCGGGGACGAACACCTCGACGTGCCTGCCCTTGTCCTCGGCGACGCCGACGCACATGGAGTCGAAGTCCAGCAGCTTCCGGAGCTCCTCCGAGACCCTGAGGAGCACGCTCCGGATGTCCTTGTGCGTGCCCGCGACCTTGGCGATCTTGTTCATGATGTCGATCCGGAACGCCTTCTCCCTCAGCTCGTTCTCGACGCCCTTCCTCGTGCTGATGTCCCTCGCGACTGCAGCGATGCCGGCATGGTATCCGTCGTCATCCAGGACCGCGCAGGCGGTGAGCGACACGACGAGCGACTTCCCGTCGCTGCGCTTGAACTTTATCTCGTAGTCGTGTATGGGGCTCCCCTGCTCCAGGATCGAGATCAAGGCCCTCCACTCCAGCTCCCTCTCCACGACGTCCTTGACGATGTTCCTGGAGCTCATGGACTCGTGCTTGAACCCCATCATGCGGGCGAAGGCAGGGTTGGAGAAAGTGATGTCGCCGGACTTGCCGCACACGAATATGCCGTCTAGCAGTACCGATGCGAGCCTCTCTGTGTCCCACTTGTCAGCGCCCATCGAGTCCCCACCGGGAGCGGCCGGTCCGCCCCGTTCAGCAACCGAGGCGCACACGGGGGTATGCGCCTATGCACCTAGAGAGGTAGCGTCTGATAAAAACGTTGTCAAGAGGCCGGCGACCGATGATAATCCGACGGAGGCAAACCATATCAAGCAATTAGTTCATCTCCTGATGGCGAGGGAATGGAGGGCAAGGTCCACAAAGTGTTCCTGACGCGCTGCGACGAGGCGCCGGGGTCGAGGATGGTGAACGCCGCGGAGTGCAACGCGTGTCCCCACGGCAGCGTGGTCGACAACAACTCGCGCGTTCTCTGCTACGGCGTGACCAAGTTCTTCTCCGTCCCATGCTACTACGACATGAAGGCGTCTGCGACGGTCGGCGATTGCGACACATGCCCATGGGGCGTCGTCTCCGACGACCGCGCGAGGGTGTTCTGCAACCGGGTCTGAATTCCACAAGCGTCGCGCCCTTTGGGACGGTCCCCCGAACTCAGGTCAACAGTATTATATAACGAGTTTAGACAATACATATCCTGGATGGGATGCGTCGATGACGTCATCATTAGCTTCAGGTGTCACCTTTTCACTTGACGTCAGGCCGGGCAACGTCTACCTGGTCGAGGAGAGGCGGCCGAAGGCGAGCTACGAGCTGTTCGAGCATGCCCTCTCTTCCGGGTCCGCCGGCCTCGTCATAACCCGCGACTTCCCCAAGAAGCTCCTGACGGAGAAGGAGTTGGACAGTTGCAAGATCGTCTGGCTCACCAACCTCGTGGGCGAGGGACGGGTGAACCCCACAGCCATCGGGATACTGATGAGCCAGGTCAGGGCGTTCATCGAGTCCCAGAAACGCACGGTCGTCGTCATAGACGGGCTGGAGTACATGGTCTCCCTAAACACATACGACCGCATGCTGCAGTTCATGCACCAGCTGAGGGACCTCGTAGTCACGAACGACTGCGTGCTCATCGTCCCCGTCGACCCGCGGACGATGTCCGAGCGGGAGATCGCGTTGCTCGAGAGGAGCATGGAGGTCGTCGTCCCGAGGCCCGAGGCGGAGCTGGGCGAGGAACCCATGATGGGGTCGACCGCGGGCGAGATACGCCTCATGGATGTCGAGCCGAGATAGACTTTTACGCTCCAAGAATCGTACTATCAGTCAAGGGAAAGCCCTTTTCGAGCATCAATCTTGGAGGAACGGCCTCAGGCGCTCCCTGAGCTCCCCCACGTCCTTGAGGACCATGGACGCTCCCGCTTCGAGGAGGTCTTGCTCGGGCACGTCTCCCGTCCCGACGCCTATGAACGGGACCCCCGCGTTCTCCGCGCACCGGGCGTCTATCGCGTGGTCGCCCACGAAGACGGTCTCGTCCTTGGAGACGCCCAGCGCGGCCACGAGCCTCAGATAGGAGTCGGGATAGGGTTTCGGCCTCGCGTCCGAGTTCCTGCACTCGATGGCGTCGACGAAGCGGTCGATGCCCGTCCTGCGCATCGCCTCCCTGGCGTAGGCCTCGCAGCCCCTGGTCAGGACGCCTATCTTGAGGCCCCTGTCCTTCAGGAACGACAGCGTCTCGGCCGCCCCGGCTATGGCCGCGGTCTGGTGCACCTTCTCGAGCTCGACCTGGTCCATGATCCTGTCGAGCTCTGCCAGCATGCGTCTTATGCGGTCCTCGGGGACGCCCTTCCCGCGCGTCCGTGCCTCGAACCTGTCCAAGATGGTGACTATGGTCCCTGAGGGGTCGTAGGCCGACCGGTCCTCCCCGAACGACTCTATCCTGTCGAGCACCAGCCCCTTGAACTTGGGGAAGTCCACCGTGGACACGACCAGCGTATCGTCGAGGTCGAACACGACCGCCCTCAGGGGCTTGGCGGGTGTCTCCGAAGGTACTTTCATGGCATCCACGGGTCCGTCCGACCGAGGAATCGTGCCTCCTGGATAAAGCTTCTCTGAGCCCGCGTGGGGAGTGTTATCACGGCTGATTCTTGCGGGAAAGGGTATATGAGGCGCGCTAGCCTCTTTCAGTCTCAAGAGACAGGAAGAGGGAAACAAGGATTTTCCTTCTGGCCCGGCATCAGACACTCTCCTCCCCCCCCCAAACCCCCGATCGGGCCGACCCCCTCTTCCTTCTCCGTTCCCGTCTTTCTCCCTTACGCAGACTCTCTCTAGGCACACGTGGCGCATGTCCCATCGAAGCGCCTAAATAGGCACATACCTCTCTTCGACCCGCGCGGCGAGCGTTGGAAGGGGCTTCCCTATCCTCGCTGATGCCGTGCGGAAACGGTGTGTGCTTGAAAGCGACCAAGAAGGCGGCGGCCCCCGAGGATTCCGGCCTGGCGCAGCTGAAGACGGAACTCGTCAAGACGGCCAAGGAGACCAAGGGGCAGCTCGGACTCTACGTGAAGCACGTCGAGACGGGCAAGGAGGTCGCAGTCGAGGCCGACAAGATATTCCCGCTCGCCAGCATCTTCAAGCTAGGCGTCATGGTCGAGACCTTCCGGCAGGTCGAGGAGGGCTCGATATCGCTGGACGAGAGGATCGAGCTGGAGCCGAAGCACTACTGCATAGGCGAGGGGGTCCTGCAGTACATGTCTCCCGGGCTCAAGCCCACCGTGGGGGACCTGCTCGCACTGATGATCATATCGACGGACAACACTGCGTCCGAGATGCTCTGGAAGCGGATCGGCATCCAGAGGGTCAACATGATGATGAGGGAGCTGGGCCTCGCCAAGACATCCATATACATACCGTACAGGGAGAGCTTCCTCATGTCCATGGGCATGGGCCCGTTCAAGGACCTGACCATCCCCGAGGCCGCCAGGAAGTGGAAGGGGATGTCGGACATGGACAGGATGAAGGCGCTGAACGAGACCGAGCGCGAGTCCGCCGGCCTGTCGATCGAAGAGTTCAGACAGAGGTACGAGCGCATATACGGGTCGAAGGCGGAGAAGAAGATGAAGCTCCAGAGGGTGTACGACGAGGTGTTCGACAACCTGGGCACCCCGAGGGAGATCGGGCTGCTCCTGGAGAAGATCCTGAAGAACGAGGTCGTCTCCCCCAAGGCATCCGAGAACATGCTCAGGCTGCTGATGCTGCAGCAGGACGAGACGGCCCTGTCATACCTGCTCTCGCCTGACATCCCCGTCGCGCTCAAATCAGGCACGACCGCCGCCTCGCTCACCAACGCGGCGATAATCTTCGTGTCCCCGACCTCCCATGTCGTCCTCTGCACGTTCTTCAAGAAGGTCGAGGAAGGCTACTTCGAGAAGGCGCTGGAGGCCGAGGCGAAGATCGCGAGGAAGGTCTACGACTACTTCTCCCGGGTGCGCTGAAGCCCCGGTCCCGGATCGTCACCTCTTCCGTTCCCAGATGGTCTCCTTGTCCCTGAGCTCGGATCCCAATCCGCCTCTGCGTCCCATCTCCCTGCCGGAGACGCAGAGCGGCACGACGGACACGTTGGTCCTGGCCTTGACCTCGGCCGCCGCCTCTGCTGCGCAAGCCTTCGCCTGCTCCTCGGGGACGCTATCGTCGTAGACCACCGCCACGTCCACCTCCTCACCCGGCCTGTGGTCTCCCCTTCCCACGGTGCCGAAGATCCTGCATTCGAGCAGCCAGGGCTGCTCGGAGAGAGACTCCGCGAACGACCTTGCGGCGGCCTTCTGCGGGTCGGTGTCCGGGACTCCTTTCAGGGTCCTCAGCTTTGCGGGGTCGTCGGTTATCCAGACGGCCGTCGAGTTGCCGATCCTGCGCGTCTTGAGCAGGCCGGCCGCCTTGAGCTCCGCGACCGCCCTCCAGGCGGTCATGACCGGCACCCCGGAGGTCCTCGCGAGCTCGTTAATGGTGAACTGCCGGTCGTGGTACGCCTTCAGCGTCCTAAGGATCTCTATCCTCCCTGACTTGGCCAGTGTGCTTATGAGTTCCCTCGAGAGCATGCGAATCATACCATGTATGGTAAGGATATATCTTAAGTGATATAAAACCGCGACGCATAAGCGTAGCCAGCATTCACGCGGGTCGACCCATAAGTCCGTCCCGGCCTCAGTCGACGATGGGCTCCTGCACGGTTATCGTCCTCTCGGTGGCGTCGACCGCCACCTTCGCGTTCAGCGGAAGAAGGCCGTTGAACTTCCCATGGCCAGCGCAGAGCCCCCATATCGCGGGCCTTCCGGCTCCGCCGACCCTCTCCTTGACGATCTCCTCGACGCTCGGGTACGCGTTGTCCGGCCTGAGCGTGTCGGATATCTCGCCCATTATGACCGCCCTGGCCTGCTCCAGCTTCTTGCACAGCCGCAGCTGGGTCAGGTGGAACTCTATGTAGTAGTAGGTCTCCCTGACCTCCTCGATCAGCAGGACCTTGTCCTTCGTGTCCAGCTCGTACCTGCTGCCGAGGGTGCCGGTCATGAGGGTCAGGTTCCCCCCGCACAGCCTGCCGGTGGCCTTGCCCTCGTTGATGGTCATGAGCATCATGCCTCCCTCGGGGTTGGTCACCTCGCGCAGCTCCTCCTGGCCAGTAAGGAGCCGTATCGCCCTCTTCAGGTCCTCGGACTGGGTCCTGATGAACTCCTCCCCTTTGGAGGGGTCTATGTCCACCAGGGGCCCGTGGAAGGTCACCATGCCGCACAGTTGGTTGAGGGCCGTATGGTACCCGGTTATGTCGCTGAACCCCATGAACGGCTTCGGATGGTCCTTGATCATGTCGAAGTCCAGGAGGTCCAGTATCCTCATAGAGCCGTAGCCGCCGGTGGCGCACAGCACGCCGTCGACGGAGTCGTCCTCGAACGCCCAGTTGAAGTCGTCGGCCCTGGTCTTGTCGTCCGCGGCCAGCGTGCCGACGGTCAAGAGCTTCCTGGTGGTGTCGCCGAGCTCGACCCTGAGCCCGGCCTTCTTCAGTATGTCCAAGCCCAACTTGATGCCGACATGGTCCGGGTTGCTCGACGGGGATATCACTGCTACCTTCGAGTTCTTCTTCAGCCTCGGCGGTCTCTGTATCTTCAACTGCGGGTCCCCCTTGCAGCCCGATTGCATAACATGGATAAAACCCCTCTCGCGGAGAGTACGGTCAAAGGCAACCTATATTCGGTGGCTGGGGGATTTGGAGGCGCTAGGGGAGGGACGTATGGACAACAGCGATGTCGCCGCGGTGCTGTACGAGGTCGCCGACCTGCTCGAGCTGCAGGGGGTCGCCTTCAAGCCGCAGGCGTACCGGCGGGCCGCGCGCAGCATCGAGCAGCTGGACCGGCCGCTTGCCCAGCTCGTGGCCGACGGCCAGCTGGACTCGGTCCCGGGAGTGGGCAAGGCCCTCTCGGACAAGATACAGGAACTCCTCTCGACCGGCGAGCTCGCGTACCTCGACAAGCTGCGCTCGGAGGTCCCGGAGGGGCTCGTGCGGATGCTGGCGGTCCCTGACGTCGGTCCCAAGACCGCGATGCTGCTGAACAGGGAGCTGGGGATATCCAGCGTGGAGCAGCTGAAGGACGCGGCCCTGGCGCACAGGGTCCGGGACGTGAAAGGCATGGGGGAGAAGACCGAGGAACGCATACTGCAGGGCATCAGGGTGCTCGAGTCGAAGGGTGACAGGATGCTCCTAGGGGAGGCCCTACCCATGGCCGAGGCCTATGTGGAGTACCTCAAGTCGTCGCAGGCCGTGGACAGGATCAGCATCGCTGGCAGCCTCAGGCGCGGCAGGGACACCATCGGGGACATCGACATCCTCGTCGGTGACGACTCGCCCGCGGCCGTCATAGACGCCTTCGTGGCTTATCCAGACGTGGAGGACGTGCTCATGAAGGGCCCGACCAAGTCCAGCGTGCGCTTGGCCGGCGGGGTGCAGGTCGACCTCAGGGCCGTGGAGACGAGCAGCTACGGCGCCGCGCTGCAGTACTTCACGGGCTCGAAGGAGCACAACGTGGTCCTGCGCAGGATAGGTGTCGAGAAGGACCTCAAGCTGAACGAGTACGGCCTCTTCGAGCGGGAGTCCGGCCGCATGGTGGCGGGGGAGACCGAGGAGGAGGTGTATGCCGCTCTCGGGCTCGCATACACCCCGCCTGAGATCAGGGAGAACTCGGGCGAGGTCGAGGCTGCGAAGGCGGGACGCGTCCCCGACCTGGTCGCCTTGGACCAGATCAAGGGGGACCTGCACAATCACACCGACTGGAGCGACGGCTCGGACACGATCGCGAAAGTCCTGTCAGAGGGGAAGAGGCGGGGGTACGAGTACGTCGCGGTCACGGACCACTCACAGAGCCTGAGGATAGCGAACGGGCTCACACCGGACCGGCTACTGATGCAGGTGGACGCCGTCAGGAAGGCCGAGGAGTCCGTGGGAGGCATCAGGGCGCTCGCGGGCTCGGAGGTCGACATCAAGGCGGACGGCTCCCTGGACATGCCGTCCGGGGTCCTCAAGGACCTCGACTTCGTGGTCGCGTCGGTCCATTCCAGGTTCAAGATGTCCAGGGACGAGATGACCAAGAGGGTCGTGGCCGCCATCTCTACCGGGCTCGTCGATGTCATAGGCCATCCGACGGGGAGGCTCATCGGCCAGCGGCCGCCGTTCGAGATAGACCTGTCTGCCGTCATGGACGCCGCGGCCGAGCATGGCACATGCCTGGAGGTCAACTGCTTCCCCGACAGGCTGGACCTGCGGGACGTCGACTGCAGGGCCGCGGGCCAGAAAGGGGTCAAGGTCTCCCTGGGGACGGACTCGCACAGGCTGGAGCACATGGGATTCATAAGGCTGGGAGTGATAACGGCTAGGCGCGGATGGCTGGGCCCGGGGGACGTGCTGAACACGCTGGGATATTCCGCGCTGGCGAAGCACCTCCGGGGCAGGAGACCGTGAGGATGGACAAGGCGCGCGCGAAGGCCAGGGTCATGGAGCTCGTGCGGACGATCTCGCACCACGACGAGAAGTACTACGTCGAGGACAGCCCCGAGATAACGGACCGCGAGTACGACCTCCTGATGAACGAGCTCAAGGCGCTCGAGGCGGAACACCCCGAGCTCGTCCAGCCGGATTCTCCGACCCAGAGGGTCTCGGGAAGGCCGGTGGACGAGTTCCCGCAGGTGGAGCACAAGGCCGCCATGCTCAGCCTCGACAACTGCTACTCGGCAGAGGAGTTGAGGGAGTTCGACTCGCGCGTGAGGAAATGGCTGGGCGAGGAGCAGGTCCGTTATGTCGTGGAGCCGAAGATAGACGGACTCGGCATAGCGCTGTTCTACCAGGACGGAGCCCTGTTGAGGGGCGCGACCCGGGGGGACGGCCGCGTCGGCGAGGACGTCACATCCAACATCCGGACGATCAGGAGCATCCCGCTCAAGTTGAGGCCGGAGGGAGGCCTCAGGACGGCGGAGGTCCGCGGAGAGGTCTACATGTCCGTCAAGGGCCTCCTGCGGCTGAACGAGGAGAGGGAGGCCGCCGGCGAAGCGCCGTTCGCGAACGCCAGGAACGCCGCAGCCGGCTCCATTCGGCAGCTGGATCCGAGGGTCGCCGCCTCGAGGCCTCTGGACGCGTTCTTCTACACGTTGAGCTTCAGCGAGGGTGAGCTCCCGGACAGCCATCACGGCTGCCTCGAGGCCATGAGGTCCTCAGGCCTCAGGGTGAGCTCCGACACCCGCGTGTTCGACTCCATGGACGGCGTCCTGGAGCACGTGGCCGCCTGGGAGCGCAAGCGGGACGGCCTCGGGTACGACATCGACGGGATGGTCGTGAAGGTCGACTCCCTCGAACATCAGAGGCGCCTCGGATACACGGCGAAGAACCCTCGCTGGGCGGTCGCGTACAAGTATCCTCCGAAGCAGGAGGTCACGAGGCTCCTGGATGTGGTGTTCCAGGTGGGAAGGACCGGGGCCCTCACGCCCGTGGCGCACCTCGAGCCCGTCGAGGTCGGAGGCGTGACAGTGTCGCGGGCCACTCTGCACAACGAGGACGAGGTCCGGCGCAAGGGCATCATGATCGGCGACCTTGTGGTCATCGAGCGCGCAGGCGAGGTGATACCTCAGGTGGTCCGCCCCTTGACGGAGCGCAGGACCGGCAGCGAGCGCGAGGTCGTCATACCCGAAGGCTGCCCGGCCTGCGGCTCGAAGGCGGTCCGCGAGGAGGGCGAGGCGGTCCGGAGATGCGTGAACGCATCGTGCCCGGCCCAGCTGAAGGAGCGGCTGTCACATTTCTGTTCCAGGAACGCGATGGACATCGAGGGGGTCGGGCCGGCGCTGATAGACCAGCTCGTGGACAACGGCCTGGTCAAGGACGTCTCGGGCCTGTACGCCCTGAAGGAGGCGGATCTGCTCACCCTCGAGGGCATGGGGGAGAGGTCCGCCCGGAACGTGCTCGAAGCTATCTCAGCATCGACCGGCAAGGACCTGGGCCGGGTCCTGCACGCCCTGGGGATCAGACATGTCGGGCGGACGACGGCGTCTCTGCTCGCTGACAGGTTCGGCAGCATGGATGCGCTCGCGGCCGCCGACCCCGGAGAGCTCTCAAAGGTCGAGGGCGTAGGGGAGGTGGTCGCGATGTCAGTGAGGGACTTCATGGCCGACGACGACAACCGGGCGCTGTTGTCGAGGCTGGCGAAGGCCGGACTCAACATGGAGGCTGGCGCCAGGGCGGACGGGCCGCTCAAGGGGAAGACATTCCTGTTCACGGGCGAGTTGCGCGCCATGTCGCGGGCGGAGGCCGGCGCCCTCGTGGAGTCGCTCGGGGGCCGGCTGGGCTCGTCGGTGACGAAGGCGACGGACTACGTCGTGGTAGGCCAGGACCCTGGCTCTAAGGCGGAGAAGGCCAGGAAGCTCAAGAAGACGGTCCTTGACGAGGAAGCCTTCCTGGCCCTCGTGGGCAGGCGCTGACACGGATTCTTGCACGCCCTGATAGCCGAGGAAGACGGTTCAAATACCCGGTGAGGGCAAGTTAATACGTGCAGTAACGGCACCAGGGAGTGCGAACCAGATGCACGCATACGGCAACAGGGAGACCCAAAGGCAAAGGCCCGCCACCGGCGTC
Source organism: uncultured Thermoplasmata archaeon (assembly GCA_964488505.1). Lineage (GTDB taxonomy): Archaea > Thermoplasmatota > Thermoplasmata > UBA10834 > UBA10834 > UBA9653. The sequence goes on from CAZAUI010000001.1 coordinate 89,855, forward strand.
GGAACGAGTCCGCAGCCGCCCGAGAACGGAAGGCGGCGTCTGCAGAGGATAGTCCGAGACCCTGGCCTGAAGCTCCGCGACATGTCCGAGCCAGCCATGCCTGTCGTTGCGCCGGAGCCGGCCGCTCCGCCGAAGGCTGCGCGCCTCTCGCCTGAGCTTGTGATGCCTGTCGCGACCTCCTCGGACGGCGGCGTGCAGTTCCAGTGCACGGAGTGCGACATGATGGTGCGCGAGTCGGACCCCTACTGCCCGTTCTGCGGAGCGATCTTCGCGGACGGCCCGATGTCCCCGCAGGAGGAACAGGCTCCCGAGCCGAGCGAGGCGCCCGTCGAGGAGGCGCCCGTCGAGCGCGGTGAGTTCTTCCGGCCGGAGAAGTTCGATGTCTTCGGGATGCTGCGCTCCAAGGGCAGAGCGCACGAGCTGCTGTACCAGGAGGCCGTGAAGGGCTTCGCCGGGTCGGCGCGGCTTCTGGAGGAGATAGAGCACGAGATATCCGACATCAGTTCCCTCGGCACGGACACCACGAGGGCCCGCCGGCTCATGAGCAACGCCTGGGAGGCGTGCAGGGAGGGCAACTGGACGCTCGTATCCGCCCTGGCGAGGCAGACCGAGGATGCCATGGCTCCGAGCATACCTTCCCTGGTCAGGTCCGAACTCGCGAAGGCGAGGGAGCACCTGATGGCGGCGAAGGCTGCAGGGCACGACACATCGGACTACCTCCTGCGCATGAAGGCAGCCATGCACTGTCTCAAGTCCGGCGAGGACGATGAGGCGCTCCGTCTCACGAAGGAAATCATGGACCTCCTGAGGCACGACTCGGTCCTGTGGCGCGACATCGGCCCGACAGGCTCCGGGGGCCGTCCCCGTTCCGGTCCGTGAGCCCCGCGTCAAAGGGTTATTATCGTCGTAGATTCGTTGAGTGATTGATGTCCTCGGACCTGACGGCCATGGACTCCTCCGGGTGGGAGACGGTCAAGAAGGCGCTCAACCAGCGTGTTGTCTTCGTGCGCTCCTCGCTCGTGCCCAGCTACAGGAACCGGGTCTGGCTCGTCGAGACCGACGTCAGGCCCGTCGTGGTCAAGCGGTCGCTCTCGGGCCTGTCCGCGGTCGAGTTCGAGACAACCCTTCTCGCCAAGAAGGCAGGGCTCTCGGTCGCGTACCCGCTGTACATGGACAGGGACTACCTCGTGTCCGAGTACATCTCCGGGGACCCGTGCGACCTGCTGGTGAACTCCATGTTCAGCACCCCCGCCGCGAAGGGACTCGGCCGATGGCTGGGCGGGTTCCACGATTCGATGGACAGCTTCGGCAGACCGTTGGCCATGGGCGACGCCGTCCTGGACAACTTCATCATGCACGAAGAGGAGGTGTTCGGGGTGGACCTCGAGGACGCATACCCCGGCGACCCGTTGGACGACCTCGGGCAGATGGCCGCGTCCATATTGGGCAACGAACCCTTCTTCACCCCGGTCAAGTTCGACCTGTGCTTCGCGATGCTGGACGCCTACGAGGACCGTACTGGCATGGAATCGAGGGAGAGCGCGAGGCCGTTCGTCGCAAAACATCTCCGCCGGTCCGTCAGGGCCAGGCCCCTCTACAGAAGGCCCTTCGAACAGGTCGCGAAGGTGCTCGACAGGGCTTGGCCGGACCTGGCCTGATCATCCCTTGTTCTCTTCCGCCGCCGGGGCCGCCTGCGCCTCGGCCGGCTCGTCCGCCTTACGCTTCGTCCGGGCGCGTATGTCCTCCAGCCTCTTCGCGATGTCGGATATGCTGTCCACGTGCTCCCGCTCGATCTGCTTGCGCTTCTCGATGTTCTCGCGCATCTTGTCTATCTTGGTCTTCTCGAGCGTGATCTTGTCCATCTCGGCGGCCATGGTCTCCCTGTGCCTGTCCATCTCCGTCATCTTCTCGGCGAAGGCCGCCTCGCGCGCCTCGAGGTTCTTGTCCGCCTGGGCGAGCGCCTCGGCCTTGGCGCGGAGCTCGTCGTCCCTCGCGTCCGCCTCCGCGAGCTTCGCCGCGGCGTGCTTCCTCTCGGCATCCAGGCGGGCCATCTCGTCGTCGAGCTTGCGCCTGGTGGCCGCGACCTCCTCCTGGACGGTCTTCTCGCGCGCGGCCAGGGCCGCCAGCTTGGAGTCCAGCTCCGCCTTAGCCGCCTCGGATGCCTGCCTGGCCTTCTCCAGCCGCTCCCTCTCGTCCGAGATGTGTTTCTCCCTCTCGTCGAAGGTGGCCTCCTGCTGCGAGAGCGAGGTCTTGCGCGCCTCAATGTCCTTCTGGGCCGCGTCCAGCTCCGTCCTCACGGCCTCGAGGTCCCGGGAACACGAGTCGAGCTTCGACTCCTGCTCCGCGACGCGCCCCTCCTTCTCCACGAGCGCCTGCTCCTTGGACCTGAGGGACGCCTCCAGCTCGGACATCGCCTGGGTCTTCTGCTGCTGCGTCGCGAGCGTCTCCTTGATGGACGCTTCCTTCTTCTGGATGTCCTTCTCGCGCTTGTCCAGGTCCCTGAGGAGCGCCTCGACCTTGCGTTCCGATTCGGTCACGGCGACCTCGCGTCCGGCCAAGGCGTTCTCGCGCGCGTCGACGGACTGCGACCGCTTCTGCAGGTCCTCGTTGTCCTTGCCGATCTTGGCGATGAGAGCGGAGAGCTCTGCCTGCTGCGCCTCCGCGTTGGCATCGACCTCGGCCCAGCGCGCCTTCAGTTCCTGCTCCTCGCCCGCGACGGCCCTCTCCCGCTCCTCGAGGCCCTTGACCGTGGCCGCTATGGAGTTCGCCTTGTTCTCTATCTCCTTGCCCTGCCGCTCCACCTCTGCGAGAGCGGCCTGGAGCTCGGACTTCTTGATCCTGACATCGTTCTCGAGGGCCGCCAACGCCTCCTGGCGCCTCTTCAGGTCCTCCTCTGCGGCTGCGATCTCGGAGTCCGTCGTCTGCCTCTCGGACTCGAACGCGGCCCTCTCGCCGTCCAGGGTGCCTCTGGCCTTCTCCAGCTCGGTCACGGCCTCCTCTAGTTGGCTCTGGGCGTCCGCCAGCTCCCCCTGCCTCGTGTCCAGGTGCATGCGGTCGGCCTCGAGCTGTTTCTTCTCGGCATCCATGCTCGATGCCCGGGCCTTGAGGTCCTCGACCTCCTTCTCCCATGCGCCCCTCTCGGCACGGTAGGTCTCGAGGTCGGCCTTGAGCTTCTCCTGGCCGTCCGCAAGCTCGCGCCTCTCGTGGGCGAACTTCGCGTACCCCTCCTCGTACTCCTCCATCGACTTGGCGAAGCCCTCCTGGAGGCTCCGGACGAGGTCCCGCTTCGCGTCCGTGGCCGCTTCGAACGCCTGCCGGTTCCTGTTCAGGCTCTGCTCCCGCTCGAGCAGGAGCGCGACCCTGTCGTTGATCTGATTGTGACGTTCCGTTACCTCGGCCTCGAACTCCTCGAGCTCCTTCTGCCAGCCCTCGGTGTCCTGCCGCAGCTTGTCCAGCTCCTCCCTTAGCTGGTCTAGCTCCATGATCTCCTGTGCCCGGGAGGCCTCCTCGGTCTTCATCTTCTTGACCGCCTCTGCGGCATCGTCCGCGGCCTTCTTCTCGGCCGCCATCTTGGAGTCCAGGGCGGCGTCGAAGCTCGCCTCCACGGAGTTCATCATCTCCTTGACGAAGTCGACGTCCTCGTCCTCGACGACGTCCCTGCCCACGAGGAGCATGTGCATCCGCTTCCCCCGGACGACGGTGCCGACCATCTTGCCTACCTCGAAGGCCCCGAGCGTTGCGAGGTCCCCCTTCCCGGCCACGGCCTGCTTGACCTCGTCGTAGCTGACCTCGCCCTTGGTGCTGAACACGAACTCCTTCAGAAGCCGTCCTCCGGGCTCTACCAGAAATCCTTTGAACACTTTCTTGCCGAACATCGAGACCACTCCCGACCGGGGGACGTCGTAGTCAGGTCGTTGGCCCGCAGGCCCTCAGAGCATATCTCTGCAATCTACGCGAACGCCTGGATGATTGTGGTTGTTATTGGGTATCCTGAAGATAACCTTTTCTGCGGGGTCAGTGGACCGTCATGGCCTGAACCTGCGGAGGAGGGACGCGTTGGTCACCACGGAGACGGAGCTGAACGCCATGGCCCCGGCGGCCACCATCGGGCTGAGCAGCCACCCCGTGAACGGGTACAGGATCCCCGCCGCGATGGGGATGGACGCGGTGTTGTATATCAGCGCCCAGAACAGGTTCTCCCTTATCTTCCTGAAGGTCCGCCTGCTGAGCCTGATTGCGGACGCGACCCCCTTCAGGTCCTCTCCCACCAGGACGATGTTCCCCGATTCGAGCGCGATGTCCGTCCCGCTGCCCAGGGCGATGCCTATGTCCGCCTGGGCGAGCGCCGGGGCGTCGTTGATGCCGTCGCCGACCATAGCGACCACCTCACCCTTCTCCTGGAACGCCTTGACTGCCCCCGCCTTGTCCGCCGGGAGCACCTGGGCCCTGAACTCGGATATGCCCGCCTGCTCGGAGATTGCCCTCGCGGTCCTCTCGTTGTCCCCGGTCATCATGACGACCCGCAGTCCCATGGCCCTCAGGTCCTCCACGGCGGCCTTCGCGCCCGGCTTGAGCGTGTCCGCGACACCCAGGAGGCCCGCCAGGGCCCCTTCGTCCGCGCATGCGACGACCGTCATGCCCTGGTCCTGAAGCTTGTCCATCTCATCTCCGAGAGGGCCGAGCGTCACGCCTAACCTGTCCATCATCCTCCGGTTGCCGACGGACACGCGCCTCCCGTCCACTTCGGCGGTTATCCCCTCTCCCGGAAATACTGTGGACGAGGCGGGCGCCTTCAGGGAGACCCCAGCCACCTCCGACGCTGCCAGCACCGCCCTGGACAGCACGTGCTCGGAACCCTTCTCGGCGCTCCCCGCGAGCGCCAATAGCTCCCCCTCGGTCCTCGCCGTGCCCAATCTGACCGCGACGACCTTCGGCTCTCCCACCGTGAGCGTGCCGGTCTTGTCCAGTATGACCGTTGTCAGGCTCCGGGCCCTCTCCAGGGCGGCCGCGTCCTTGATCAATATGCCCAGCTGCGCCCCCCGGCCCGTGCCTACGACGATGGCCGTCGGGGTCGCCAGCCCGAGGGCGCAAGGGCATGCGATGACAAGGACCGCGACGAACGCGGTGAGCGAGAACGAGAGCGCGTCCCCGACATCCCATACGCCCGAGCCTACGAAGTACCAGAACAGGAAGGTCGCGACGCTTACGGACAGTACGGCCGGGACGAAGTACCCCGCGACCGTGTCCGCGAACCTCTCGATCGGGGCCTTCGTCGCCTGGGCGTCCTCCACCAGCCTTACGATCTGGGCCAGCGTGGTGTTCCTCCCCACCCTCGTGGCCTTCACCGTGAGGAGCCCGGACAGGTTCACCGTGCCTCCCGTCACCTGCGCCCCCGCGACCTTCTCCTGAGGTATCGACTCTCCTGTCACGAGGGACTCGTCCACCGTCGAGACCCCGCTGAGGACCTCGCCGTCCACAGGCACCCTCTCGCCAGGCCGGACGGTCACCATGTCCCCCTCGACGAGCTCCTCGGCGCCGACGGTCGTCTCCTGGCCGTCAACGACCTTCGTGGCGGTCTGGGGCTGGAGGTCCATGAGCTTCACGATGGCCTCAGAGGTGGCGCCCCTCGACCTCAGCTCGAGGTACTTTCCCGCCAGGACGAGGGTGATTATGACCGCGGAGGTGTCGAAGTAGACGTCATGCGTGCCGACGGAGTCCGGGAACAACGTCACGGCGAGGCTGTAGAGGAACGCGGCGGACGTCCCTATGACCACGAGTGTGTCCATGTTCGCCCGCTTGTTCCTGAGCGCCCTGAAGGCTCCTCGGTAGTACCTCAGGCCCGCGTAGAACTGGACGGGGACGGCAAGGGCGAGCAGCAGATAGTTCCTCGCATGCTCCGAGAGGACGCCCTCGGGCCAGAACATGTGAGTCATCGATATGACCGCCACGGGGACGGCGAACGCGAGGGCGACCATGAGGTCCCTGAACCCCTCGTCCAACTCTTTCTTCCTGGCGAGCTTCTCGGCGAGCACACCCTCGACCTCGAGGACGGAGTATCCCGACCGCTCGACCGCTGCCTTCAGCTCCGCGGGGGAGGATGAGGCGGAGTCGTAGCGCACAGAGGCCTTGCCCAGCGCGAAGTTGACCGTCGCATCGGAGACCCCGGGGACGGACTTCAAGGCGTCCTGGACCGCGGTCGCGCATGTGGCGCAGTGCATCCCCCCTATGGTCATGGTCAGCTCGTCCTTGGCCACGTCGTAGCCGGCCGACCTGATGGCGGACTCCAACTTCTCGATTGAGACGCGCTCGGGGTCGTAGCTCAGGGTCGCCTTCTCCGTCGCCAGATTGACCTTGGCGTCGAAGACGCCATCCAGGTCGGAGAGCGACTGACGCACGGCGTCCGCGCATGTGGCGCAGTGCATCCCCTTCACCTGCATGGTCGCCTCGCGCCTCGTCTTCCCTCTGCCCAAACGTGATCCCTCCGAGAACCGCGCGATGCGTTAGGTCATGACGCCGTTTATCAGTTGCGCCTGTCCGAGGACGGTCAGGCTCCCGAGGACTGTGCGCAAGGCCTGGGGTTCCCAGGTGATAAGTTGTCAAAAAAGGCAACTTAGAAGATATTTACGATTCTAAATATGTCGTTTAGGGGCAGCGGTTCCCTCCCGTGTCCAAGTCTTGGGGAGGCCCGGCCATGGTGTCTGCAAACCGGTTAAGTACGGTGGACCGGATTCAGAGGGCCGAGGAGACCCGATGGTCAGCGTGAAGGTCCGGTTCTTCGCCACTTTCAGGGAGGTGTCCGGCTGCTCGGAGACGTCAGCGGACGCATCTGACGTGGCCGGACTGTTGGACGCGCTCTCCTCTCGGTTCGGCGAGCCCTTCAGGCTCCTAGTACGCGACGGAGCCGCGGACGCGTTCGTCGTTCTGGTCAACGGACGTAACATCAGTCAGTCCCGCGGCCTCGGCACGGAGTTGGCCGAGGAGGACGAGGTCTCTCTCTTCCCTCCCATATCGGGCGGGTGAGTCGCGGGGCGCCGACCCGGTAACCTTTATATCAGGTCAGGCCATAACCGCGCTTCAGTGTCCCAAATAGAGAGCGAACCAAGGGTGCGGGAGCCGAGAGACCCGGTGAAGACCGTCACCAGCGTCATGTTGGCCCTCATCCTCCTGGCTTTCGGAATCATAGGTTACGTCGTCTACGACAACATGCAGCGGAGCGAGAACGTCTCCACGGTGGTCGTCGACGGCAGCAAGGTCACCATGAACTACGTGGGGATGTTCGAGGACGACCGCGTCTTCGACACGAGCATATGGTCGATCGCGTCCAACGACGCCCTATACCCCAAGTCGTTCACGTTCTCCCCCAGGGATGAGGACGCCTACGAGCCGTTCGAGATGACCGCCGGCCTGTACGGGGAATCAGGCGGGACGATCAAGGGCTTCGCGCTGGGCGTCATCGGCATGCAACTCAACGAGAAGAGCATAATCGTGGTGGCCCCAGAGGACGGCTACGAGGTCGACCCGACGATGGTGGAGACTTTCGACCTCATGGAGGAGGTCCCCGTCGTCGTCACGCTCTACGAGACCGAGTTCTTGAACCTGTTCGGCGTGTCCCCGGTGCCCATGTCAATCGTGCCGCACTACAAATGGGGCTGGGACGTGCTCATAACCGATGTCTCATTAGGGTCCGTGACCTACAAGAACATCCCGACGGTCGGCGAGGTCGTCACGCCTTACGGAGACCCGAACGACTCAGACGACCCGATGGGCTGGGAGTGCGTCGTCGAGTCATACGACCTGCTCTACGACGACGGCGCCGGCCTCATAACCGTCCAGCACCTCCTGACGGAGGAGGACACGTACTGGCGCGAGGGGGTCGACCACGAAGGCGTCTCCTTCGTGCTCTCCGCAGTGGACGAGGACGCCGGCACTTTCCAGATACACAAGATAAACCCGGACACAGGGTACAACGGCGAGATATCCGGCCGGACACTCCTGTTCGAGGTCACGATCCTCGCGATCGAGTAGGCGCGCCCTAGACGTCCTCTTCTCCGACCAGCGCTGTGGTCAGTCTCCTCACGTATCTGTCGACTTTCATCTGCACCTTCTCGCTGCTCGCGAGCATCGTCGCCCCGACCGCGAGCACCAGCCCGGCGAAGATGTCCGCCAGCCAGTGCACCCCGAGGAACAGCACGGCGAAGACTATGCCTGCCAGGGCCACGGCCAGGAAATAGATGTAGCCCTTCCTGTCCCATCCTGCCCCCAGCAGTATGAGGAGCGTGGTGAGGATGATGCTCACATGCCCGCTCGGGAAGTCGTTGTCCAGAGGGTCCACGCTCGTCACCACGCGGCCCCAGTTGGTGTTTATGTAGAGCAGGGGGGTCACACCGGATTCGGAGTAGAACCCGGTGACGGTCACAGGGAACAGGACGTAGAACGGGATGAGGACGATGTAGTTGAACAGCATCGCGATCGAGTACTTCCTGATGGTGAGCCGGTCGTCCAGGCACAGCAGGAGCACCGGTGTGAAGTAGAGTATGAACGTGAAGACCCAGACATACACGACGATCGAGACATCCACCAATATCTGGTAGTCCAGCCTGTCCTGCAGTATCCTGATCGCGTTCCCGCCTATGCTGAACATCCAGTTGGTGTAGACGACCTCGTCCGCGTCTTCGACGGGGCTACTGAGGGAACTCTCCACCAGGGTCGTCAAGGGGAGCGCGGCGAGAAGCACGAGGTAGACGAGGTTGAACTTCGCCGACTTTAACGCCTTCCTCCACCAGAGGTCCTTCCATCCGATGAAGAGGAGGAGCCCTATGAAGATCCCCACGGCCATGGATGCCACGTACAGGCCAATGAAGAGCGGGTACGAAAGAGGCATTTCCACCTGGGCATCAAATCATGGCCTGTGTAGAAAAACCTTTGTGACCTTCACTTCCGGGCCCAGACCTTGAACCTCTTGTCCCTGGCCAGCACCTCGGCCGAGAGCTCATAAGTCTTCACGAGCTTCGCGGTGCATGACTCTATCGAATAATCCCTGGCCGTCGCGACTGCGTTGAGCTTCATCGACTTCGCCCTCGCCAGGCACCGTCTGATGCCCTCCACGCACGAGGCCTCTTCGAAAAGGCATCCGTTCTTGCCCTCCGTGATGAACTCGGGTATCGCCCTGCACCTTATGCCCGCGACCGGGGTGCCGGATGCCAAGGCCTCGAGGACCACCAGGCCCTGGGTCTCGAAGGTCGATGCCAGGACGAGGGCGTCGCAGGTGGCGTACGCCTTGGGGAGGTCATCGTCGGGCAGGAACCCGGCGAAGACCACGCGGTCGGAGACGCCCAGGTCGTGCGCCATCGTCTTGTAATGGGCGCTCGCCGGCCCGTCGCCGGCGACCAGTAGCCGCAGGTCGGGCTCGTCGCGCTTCAGTTCCACCATGGCCTTGAGGACGATGTCCAGCCTCTTCTCCATCGACAACCTGCCCACGTGCAGGAGCACCCTGTTGCCGTCGAGGCCGAATTTCTCGAGGAAGCCCCTGTCGTACTTCCTGGGGGAGAACCTGGCAAGGTCGACGCCGGTGGGGACCACCTCGCACTCCTGCATCTTCACGCCGTTCGCCAACAGCTCCTCCTTGATGGGCCTCGACGGCGCGATGACCACCTCCGGTCTCCTCATCATGTTCCTCAGGTATATCCAGACGGCGGGAACGAGGACGTCCTCACGCATGGGCAGGAAGGAATAGTACTTCACCGCCTCGTTGGCCATCGTGTGGAACGTGAGCAGGTGCGGTATGTCCAAGGCCCTCGCGGCCGTGAGGCTCAGGATGGCCATGGACGCGACCCCGTGGCAGTGCAGGAAGTCGACCTTCTCCTTCCTTATGCACTCCATCATCCTCGGCGCGGCGTAGACGATCCTGTAACCTTTGTAGGACCTGAACTCCATCGACGGGAAATAATGGACCGTCCTCGGGTACTCGACCCTCTTCGGCGTGTCCGGCGCGAAGACGACCACCTCGTGGCCCTTCGCCTCGAGGCCCTTTATCTGGGTCTCCATCGACACGATGGCTCCGTCCACGGTCGGGTAGAAGGAGTCTGCGAACATCGCGACCTTCATCGAGTCACCCTCTGGGCCTGCCCGCGACGATCCTCTCCAGCTTGAACAGGACTTCCTGAGGCGACCGGCCCAGCAGCCTGATCATGGGCTCCTTGCCGACGCCTCCCTTGTCGAATATGACGTCCGGGACGCTCCCGCGCCTGTCTATCGCGTCGAGCACACCCCAGGTCATGGACGAGACCCCCTTGGGTTCCTTGGCCCTGTCGAAGGAGGTCAGTGACAGCCTGGCCTTCCTGCACAGCGCGAGGTTCTCCTCGGAGTACTTGATGTTCATGGCGCACCTGGCCTCGGGGTCCCTGGACGACATCGCGAGGACTATCCTCGCCACATGCTTCGAGGCTCCGAACCTGGCGCAGCCTATCCTCTTCGCCCTCGTCCCGCACCTCACGATCCTGCCGTCGAACGCGGCGACCTCCGCGGGCTCCAGGGCGCCCAGAACGGCGTATCCCATGTTCGTGCCGACCTCGGGGATGAGTGTCGAGTCCATCACCTGCTCGATGCGCGCGGCGGCCTCCTCGAGCTCTTCCAGCATCGCGGCCTTTCCGGCCTCGATCCTCAGGACGGCGAGAGGGTTGGCGCACGGCACACCGAGCCCCACCTTCTCCCTCGCCAGCACTGCCTTGAATATCATCGACTTGGATGTCCTGACCGCGTCCTCCAGTTCGAGTCCCAATGCGAGGTTCCCCGCGATGAGGGACGCCAAGGCGCATCCGGTCCCGTGGACCTCCACGTCGAGCCTGGGGGACGATATCTTCACGAACCTGCCGTTCCAGCACAGGTAGTCCGCGGCCTCCGCGCCTTTGAGATGCCCTCCCTTGACCAGGACGGCGTCCGGCCCGAGCTCGATGATCTCCCTGGCCGCCTTCTTGGCGCTCCTCTCGTCCTTGACCTTGACCCCTGACAGCCTCTCGGCCTCCAGCGTGTTGGGGGTGACCAGAGCGGCCATCGGCAGCAGCCTGGAGACCAGCGCATCGACGAAGCCTTCGACGTGGAGTTCGCTCCCTGTCGTCGCCGCCATGACCGGGTCGACGACGATGGGCGCCCTCACGCTCCTCAGGTGCATGCTGACGGCCTTGACGATCTCAGCGCTGTAGAGCATCCCGGTTTTGACCGCGTCCAGCTTCACGTCCTCCAGGACCGACATCAGTTGGCTCGCGACCTCGGCCGGGGGAACCGGGAATATGGACGCGACCCTCTTGGTGTTCTGTGAGGTCACGCATGTGACGACGGAACAGCCGTGGACGCCCAGTGCCTCGAACGCCTTGAGGTCGGCCTGCAGGCCTGCACCCCCCACGGAATCTGAGCCGGCGACAGTCAGCGCGTTGGCCATCGGCGTCTTCATGGTATACTGCTGATAAATCACTTGTGGCACCTATACCGGGGGACCAGCTGGGCGCGCACCACCGTTATATACACGATATCCTATCAGAACGCCTTGATGAAGGCTGAGTCGGGCCATATAGTGTTCAAAGGCAAGTTCAAGTGGAAGGACCTCAAGTCCTCCTTCGAGGACGTCCTCAAGACCTTCCTTCAGGAGACGGACCAGGTCCCTGACGAGGACGACATATTCCAGATGTTCCTCAGGCTCAACATGATGGACCTCGAGAAGAACAGGAAGCCCGAAGGATTCAACCGGCGCGGCCGCCTGAGGCTGGTCTTCCCCAACAGGCCCGACCGGAAGGAGATGTACGTCCGGTCGGAGATAAAGACGGCCGAGGTCGTCAGAATCACGGAGAAGCTCAGCCGGATGCTCAAGAAGGCCGGGGTGGCCCACACGGTGGAGTGGGACCAGCTGAGGCACCTGCAGCAACAGCAGGTCTGAGCGTCGGGCGAAGGATCCCCTCGTCCAGAGTCGCTGCTCACATGGACCTCAAGAAGCGCGTGGAGTCGGCGGTGGCCGACAGTCCTTCCCTCGACGGGATGAGACGTTCCTTCCAGACGATCAAGGACAGGCAGAGCAGGAACGCCGCGCGGATACCGGACCTGGACAAGCGCAAGGAACGCCTCAGGGCGGTCAAGGAATCCTCCGTCGGCGACAGGGACCTTCTCGAACTGGCCATGACCACGCTCCGCGAGAACGGGTTCAGGGTCGTCCTCGCGAAGACCCGAGAGGCCGCGGTCAAGGCCGTGGGCGAGGAGGTGAAGGGACAGAAGCTGGTCGTGAAGTCGAAGTCGAATGTCACAAAGGACCTCCACATGGCCGAGCGTCTCTCGGAGATGGGCGTGGAGGTCATAGAGACGGACCTCGGTGACAGGATCATCCAGCTCGCCGGGTGTCCAGCGACGCACCCGACCGGTCCCGCATGTCACATGACTCGGCAGGAGATCGCCAGGCTGTTCACATCACACTTCGGCCGCGAGGTCGGCGACGACCCGATGGAGCTCACATCGGTGATGAGGGACGAGATCGCGTCGTTCATGGCGGAGGCCAGGGTCGGCATGACCGGTGCGAACGCCGTAGCCGCGTCGGAGGGCGCGGTCGTCATCGTCCATAACGAGGGCAACGCGGCCAAGTGCGCGATGCTCCCGGACAAGCACATAATCGTGACCACGCCCGACAAGGTCGTCCCGACTCTCGAGGACGCGATGGCGGTGGTGAAGCTCCAGACCTACCTATCCACTGGCAAGATTCTCAGCTCGTTCATCAACGTCATCACCGGGCCGAGCTACACGGCCGACATCGAGAAGAAGGTGTACAGGGGAATGCACGGCCCCAAGGATGTGGTGATAGTGTTCGTCGACGACGGGCGCCTGAGCGCGGAGGACAAGGAGGCGCAGTACTGCATCGGGTGCGGCATGTGCCTCCTCGAGTGCCCCGTGTACAACGTGGTCGGCCCGATCTTCGGGAGTGCTGGACACATGGGCGGGCAGGGCGTCTATCTGACGGGCTCCCTGGGCAAGATGGACGAGTCCGTCGAGGCAGGGCTCTACCTGTGCTCCGAGTGCGGCGCGTGCACGGAGGTCTGCCCTGCGAGGATACAGACCCGGCTGGGCGTCAGGCGTCTGAGGTCCTCGAACCGGGTGTCCAGGTCAGGCGCCGTGCCTGAGCACGACGACCTAATAGCCAGCATCAGGAACTACGACAACCCCTGGAAGGTCCCGAGGGCCAAGAAGGCGAAGTGGTCCGAAGGCCTAGGGCTCAGGCCGGAGGGGGATGTGCTCTACTTCGCGGGGTGTTCCACATCGCTGCTCTCCCAGGAGACGGGCAGGAAGATGGTGTCGTTGCTGAGGGCGATGGGCGTCGAGCCCGCGTATCTCGGCAAGGCGGAGAAGTGCTGCGGGTCCGTCGCGCGCAAGGTCGGCGAGGACAAGCTCGCGAGGGAGAAGGCGGAGGCGTGCTTCTCCGACTTCGCTGAAGCAGGTGCGAAGACGGTCCTGACATCGTGCCCTGGATGCGCTTCGGCCTTGAACCACTACGAGGACATCCCGAAGGCCCGCGGCATCGAGGTCCTTCACATCTCGCAGTATCTGGACCGCCGCTTGGACGACATCGACCTGCGCAAGAAGGACATGACGGGGAAGGTCACCTACCACGACCCCTGCGACCTCGGCCGCGAGCTGGGGGTGTACGACGCACCCAGGAGGGTCCTGGCCGCGGCTGTCAAATCCTCCGTGGTCGAGATGGAGCGGTCAAGGGAGCGCTCGTCCTGCTGCGGCTCCGGCGCGGGAGTCAGGAGCGCGTTCCCCGAACTCGCCGACGCGATATCGAGGGACAGGGTCGCCCAGGCGGAAGCGGCAGGGGCGGGCATCATCGTGACCTCGTGTCCTTGGTGCGTGCAGAGCCTGACCCAGTGCCAGGGCCGCACGGCGCGCGTCAAGGTCGTGGACCTGGTAGAAGTCGTGCACGATTCTCTCAAGAAGGGGTGAGCGGGAGCCCGTCATCAGCCCAGTCGTACTTCCCTCACATCGCTGTACGTCGGCCCATGCGGGCCCAGCACGCTCTTCTTCAACCTTATGGACCCGACCTTGTATGTCCCGAAGTCGGAGGCCGCCCTCTCCTTGAGTATGTTCTGGACGGCGCCCATCCTCAAGGGACTCTTCGCTCTGGCGACTGTCAGATGCGGCTTGAACCCCTTCCTGTCCCGCTCGAACCCGAGCTCGCCCAGCGAGCCGTCCAGCCTCTGGGCGATCTGCGCGAGGGTGCCCGAATCCTCCATGCCGACCCATACGACCCTTATGTTGGATAGCGATGGGAACGCTCCCATGCCCGCAAGCCGGACCTCGAACGGCTGGATGCCGCGGACCGCTTCCTCGATCATCGCAGCGATCCGGTCGACAAGGTCATCTTCCGTGTCTCCGAGGAACTTGACGGTCATGTGCAGCAGCTCGGGCCGGACGACCTTCAGGTCCGCGCCGGAGCGCTTCAGGTCCGTGAGTATGTCTATGAGCCGTCGGTCGGGCACTATGTCCGCGGCCACGAACGCTCTGAACCTCATCGACCCTCGTATGCCCACGCCCGTATTTCCCGTTTCCTCGGAGGGCTCAGGGTCACCTGGGGTGTCTCCAGCCGTGCCTGCGGTCGAGCTGCTTCAGCTTCCCCCGCATGAACACCACGCCGAAGACCGCCAAGGTGAACGCGGCGAACAGGCCTATGAGGTACGCTGAGTCTCCGAGCGAGTCGTAGTACACGCCCCCGAAGGACGCCGCGAAGTTGAACAGTCCGTGCAACGCTACCGCGCCCAGGTAGTACGGGAGCCAGCTCTTGCCCTGCAGCGCGCTCCTGGCTATCCCCAGGCCCACCAGGGACGACGCTGTCGCGTGCAGGAGCGTGGATGAGAGACTCCTCATGACCGCGATGGTCACGAACGCCTCCATCCCGTCCGTCAGGTATGTCGAGCTCTCGTACAGCAGGTTCTCCGTCGCTGCGAACCCGAGGCCAGCTGCCGCGCCGTACACGATGCCGTTCTCGAGCTCGACCATCATCCGCCTCCTCTTCGCCCTGAGTATGCCCAGGGCCTTCGTCAGCTCCTCGACGAACGGCGCGATGATACAGGCGAGCACGAGCATCGGCATGGACGGATGCTCCCCGACATACTCGTAGACCCTCTCGATGTTCTGGTCGAAGAGCGAGATGAGGATGAGCTCCAGCAGGACCGCGAAGAGCACTGAGAGGACGGCGCCGTACGCGAACACCTTCAGCAGCATCCCGTAGGGCTCCCTGGAGTGCTTCTCGGTGTTCCTTATCCAGACCAAGTACAGGAAGGAGGGGACGAATGCGACCAGCACGAGCACAATCCAGAAGACCAGATCATCGTCCAAGGACGCACCTGAGCGTGATTGGATTGACCGCTATTTAAAAGGTAGAAACTCGGGAGCGCCGAGCTGAAGAAAACGAATGTGGTTGATGGGGGTTTTCGAGGATTGTTCACTCCTCGAGCTTTATCGCGTTGTTCGGACACTCGTCGACGCACGCGCCGCAGTCGAGGCACTTCTTCTCGTCGACGACGGCGACGTCATCGACGGTTATGGCGCCCTCAGGGCAGACATCGACGCATGCTCCGCATGCAACGCACTCATCCTTGTTGATCTTAGCTGGCATCTGTCAACCTCCGTTGTGATTCGGGGATTGCCTCCCTGGATATAAAGTTTCTTGACCAAATCCTGCGCTATTAGATTTATATTCGAACCACCCATCAAATTCTGGGCCCGAGCCCGCACCGGCGCACTGGAGGCGCCGCTTGCCATAGGTCGCGAAAGTATTAGGAAGACGGAAACGATGGCCCACACGCAATGAGCAGGGACATCGTCGGCCGTTGGCTGTTCACTTCCGACGGCGTGGTGGAGGGATACCTCGTCGTCGAGGGAGACCAGGTCGTGGAGCTGTGCCGCGGCAGGGCTCCCGGAAGTTCATCCAAGGCCGTCGTCCTTCCGGCGTTTGTCAACGCCCACACTCATATCGGGGACTCCTTCGCCTATCCTGCCCCGACGGGGACCGTGGAGGAGATCGTCGCCCCGCCGAACGGCTACAAGCACAGGATGCTGAGGACGGCGTCCAGGCGCCAGAAGGTGGATGGGATGAGAGACGCCGTATCCGTCATGGCCCGCACAGGCACGACCGCCTTCATGGACTTCAGGGAGGAAGGGGCCGACGGCATCCAGATGGCCAGGGAGTCTGCCGACGGGCAGCCGGTGACCGCGGTCCTCCTCGGCCGGCCGGTGCACCCGAACGCATCGTCGGGGTCTCTCGCTGATTTCGTCTCGTCCTGCGACGGTTTCGGGATGAGCTCCCTCAGGGACTGGCCCAGGGACCTCCTCGAACGGGCATCCAAGGCGGCGGATGCCAGCGGCAAGCTCTTCGGCATCCATGCGAGCGAGACTTCCAGGGAGGATATCGACGCGGTCCTGGACCTCAAACCGGATTTCCTCGTGCACATGACGGCGGCCTCGGACGAGGACCTCGCGGCGGTCGCTGAGGCGCATGTGCCCGTAGTCGTCTGCCCACGCTCCAACGAGTTCTTCGGAATCGACCCGCGGATACCGAAACTCCTCAAGGCCGGGGTCGAGGTCGCCCTCGGGACGGACAACGGCATGATATGCCGGCCGGACATGCTCGAGGAGCTTCGCGCGGCCTTCCGTCTCAGCCTATCCGGTGGAGGTCTGGCACCCGCCGAGACTATACGTCTGGCGACGTCCTCAGGGCGCAAAGTATTAAGTGCGGTACGCGACATAACTACGGAAATCGAGTACACTGACGACCTCGTGGTGGTCGAGACACAGGGGGACGACCCTCTGACTGACTTGGTCTCCGCCGCGGGGGCGGCACGGGTATCGGCTGTGTCCCGTGGAGGAAGGTTCCGGAGGATCTGAGATGGAGGGAATCAAGAAGATACTCATAGCGACCGACGGCTCCGACAACACCAAGGAGGCGGTGTCGTACGGTCTGTGGCTCGCGAAGGAGCTCGAGGCCGAGGTCACTGCCTTGTATGTCGTGGACCAGACGTCCTACGGCAGTTTCCCCATGGATTCCTCAATCGTCAGCGTCTACTCCCTGATGGAGGACGAGGGCAAGAAGGCCGTGGACGATGTCAAGGTCGAGGGCGAGTCCATAGGCGTCAAGGTGACGCCCATGATCCTGGAAGGCTCCCCGACCAGGAAGATCGTGGAGGTCGCGGCCGGGTTCGACCTCGTCGTCCTCGGAACGCTAGGCCGCTCGGCCCTCACGAAGCTGTTCATGGGCAGCGTCGCAGAGAGGGTGACGAGGTATGCTCCCTGCCCGGTCCTGGTGGTCAGGGCGAAGAAGAGGTGACACACCGGATGAAAGTCAAGGAGATAATGACCGAGAACCCGATAACCGCAGAGCTCCCGGGCACGCGCTCCGAGGTGCTGAAACAGCTTGTCAAGAACAACATCACGGGCATGCCCGTCGTCAAGTCGAGCGACGGCACGCTGGCCGGCTTCGTCACCCGGCACGACATATTCACGAAACCCGAGGAGGAGCAGCTGGCCCTCGTGATGAGGCGCGACTATCCCACAATCAATGTGAACGCGAGCGTCAAGGACGCGGCCCGCATCATGGTCGACCAGGACCTCAGCCATCTGCCGGTCGTCGAGAAGGGCAAGTTGGTGGGCATCGTGACACCGACGGACCTGCTCATCGTGGTTGAGAAGAACAACCCGCAGATCTCGGTCGAGGAGATCGTGAGGTCTCCCTGCATACCGATATACTACGCCGCGCCCCTCTCGGTCGCCCTCGCGACCTTCAGGGCGGCGAAGGTGGTCGCCCTCCCGGTGCTGGACGACGACGCCAAGCTGGTCGGCATCATAACCGACAGGGACATCTTCAACCAGACCGTCGTGGACAGGACGGTCGCGATGAGCGACCTCGGGATCAGCGACGAGGACGACAACTGGACCTGGGAGGGCCTCAGGAACGTCATGAAGCTCTGGTACGAGGTCTCCAAGGTGGACCTGCCCAAGCTCACCGTCAAGGAGATCATGGTGAGGAACCCGATGACCGTCTTCAGGAAGACGCTCGTAGGGGACGCGGCGAGGACCATGAGGAAGCACGACTTCGGCCAGCTGCCGGTCAGGGACTCGAAGGACAACCTCGTAGCGATGATTTATGACACAGATGTCGTATCCACGCTCACGAAGTGATGCAAATGGACCCGCAGGAAGTCCTATCCCTGTGTAAGCGCAGGGGTTTCCTATGGCCATCGTATGACATCTACGGCGGCATGGCCGGGATGTACGATTTCGGCCCGCTCGGCGTGGCCCTGAAGAACAACATCGAGAACCACTGGAGGCGGCTCTACGTCCTCCAGGAGGGTTTCGTCGAGCTCGCGTGCCCGCTGATCGCCCCTGAGCCGGTCTTCAAGGCGTCCGGGCATCTCGACACCTTCTCCGACATGTACGTCGAGTGCGTGGCCTGCGGGGAGACATACAGGGCGGACCACCTCGCGAAAGGCCTTCACGAGAACCCCGCGACCCTGGACGAGGCGCAGCTGGGCAAGCTGCTGCGGGAGAACGGCGTCAAATGCCAATCGTGCAAGGGCGCGCTCACGGAGCCGAAGCGCTTCAACCTCATGTTCAAGACCATGGTCGGCGCCGGGAAGGCGAAGGCCGGGTACCTCAGGCCGGAGACAGCCCAGGGGATGTTCGTCAACTTCCAGCAGGTCTACAGGCTGGGTCGCGAGAAGCTCCCGGTCGGCGCGGTCCAGCTCGGCACGTCCTTCAGGAACGAGATCTCGCCCCGGCAGGGGCTCATACGGCTCAGGGAGTTCCACCAGATGGAGGCGGAGCTGTTCGTCCACCCGGACGACAAGACCTGGCCCCGGTTCCCCGGGGTCAAGGGCGAGAAGCTGCTCCTGGTCGCGAACACCGGCGAGACGAAGGAGATCACGCTCGAGCAGGCGGTGGCCGAGAAGGTCATCGTCAACGAGGTGCTCGCGTACTTCATGTGGCTGACATACAGGTTCGCGCTCGATGTCGGCCTCGACCCGTCCAGGATGCGTTTCAGGCAGCACGAGAGGACGGAGATGGCCCACTACGCCTCCGACTGCTGGGACCTCGAGGCCGAGCTCGGGTACGGCTGGGTGGAGCTGGTCGGCGTCGCCGACAGAGGATGCTACGACCTCTCCGCGCACATCAAGCATTCCGACGCGGACCTTAGCGCCTTCGACAGGTTCGACGAGCCCAAGGAGGTCGAGCAGGAGGCCGTCAAGGTCAGGTTCGACGTCATGGGCAAGATGTTCAAGGGCGAGACGAAGGCGGTCGCCGAGGCACTCGCCAAGATGCCGGTCGAGTCGCTCAAGGGGATGAAGGAGGTCGCCGTCGAGGCCGGCGGCAAGACCCACCTTGTGCCCTCGGAGTGCTTCGAGGTCGGGATGAGGAAGGAGAAGGTCACGGGGAGGAAGTTCGTCCCCCATGTGATCGAACCCGCATACGGAGTGGACAGGATCGTCTACGCCATTCTCGAGCACGCGTACTCCAAGTCGAAGAACGAGGACGGGGAATACGTCACGCTGAGGCTGAAGGGCCTCGTGGCGCCGTTCAAGGCGGGCGTGTTCCCGCTCATGGCCCGGGACGGCCTGGATGATATCGCGACCGCGGTCCACGCATCGCTGTCAGCGGCGGGGATGCACGCGTACTACGACGACGCGGGCTCCATAGGCCGCAGATACGCCCGCATGGACGAGGTCGGCACGCCCTGCTGTATAACCGTGGACTACCAGTCGAAGGAGGACGGCACCGTCACGGTCAGGGACCGGGACAGCTCCGAGCAGCGCAGGGTTAAGAAGGAGAACGTCGTTGTTGCGGTGACCAGATTGGCCTCGGGGGCCGGCTTGAAGGCCCTCGAAGGACTGTGAAAGGAGAGAAAGAACGGTCATGTCCTTGGACTCCAAGGGGGATCCGCCCGACCGACCTGGGTTTTCGAAGCCCGTCGACCTTTCGGACGAGTTCGGCAAGTACATAGGCAAGCAGGTCAGCTATGCCACGCACGGCATACACAGGTATCCTGCGAAGTTCATACCGCAGATACCGGGCTACTGCATCCAGTCATACTCCAAGGTGGGGGACAAGGTCCTAGACCCGTTCATGGGGTCGGGCACGACGCTCCTGGAATCATACATGCTGGGCAGGGACAGCTACGGCGTGGACATACACCCGCTCGCGAACATGATCGCCAAGGTGAAGACGACGCCCGTGGACCCTCGGCGGCTGAGGGGGTCGGCCGACGCGCTCCTCGAATCGGTCCGCTCGGACGGGGAGGACAACTCGGGGTTGGCGCCCGAGATACCCAACAGGGACCACTGGTTCAGGCCGGAGGTGCTTGCCGACCTGGCCACGATAAAGAAGCACATCTGGAGGATGAAGAGGGGCGACCAGCAGGACTTCTTCAAGATCTGCTTCTCCTCCATCATAAGGAAGATGTCCAACTCGGACGCCGACTCGCTCATACCGGAGGTCACGACCTTCCGCAAGAAGCTGGACGAGCAGGGGAAGACGTCGTTCGAGGCCATACCGAAGTTCGAGAACACGGTCAGGAACAAGATCCTGGACGCGGAGGAGCTCTGGAGGATCTCGGGGCATGTGGAGGAGCGGTACAGGAGCGCCCCGTCCGTCCAGATAATCGGGAAGGACGCGAGGGACATCTCCCTCGAGGACTCCTCGGTCGACCTCGCCGTGACATCCCCTCCCTACGCCAGCGCGGTCCACTATGTCAGCGTCCACAAGCTGGAGATGTTCTGGCTCGACCTCATGCCCGACATGGCGAAGCTAGACGGACAGGTCGTGGGCACTTCGAGGGCCTACGTCTCCGAGTACCGGCCGTGGGAGCCCAGGACCGGGGTACCTGAGCTCAGGAGCGTCATGGACGAGCTCATGGAGAAGGAGAAGAAGAGCGCGTACATCGTGTACAAGTACTTCGACGACATGCGCCGGAACTTCTGCGAGGTCAACAGGGTCCTCAAGAGACGGGGTGTCTACTGCGTCGTGGTCGGGGAGAACACCTTCAGGAAGGTGCGCATACCCACGTACCGCATCCTGGCGCACATCGCCGGAAGGTGCGGGTTCGAGCTCGAGAGGTCCTACGTGTACGATGTGATCAACCGCCACCTGGACATACCGCGCTGGAACGACAGCCGGATCGAGAGGGACCACATACTGGTGATGCGGAGGATGAGGAAGCCGACGGACGAAGGGCTGTGACCGGGCGCCGGTCGTTATCTTCTTAAGCGACGAGCCGCATCCAGTCCGTCAAGGGATGGGATATGAGAAAGGACTTGCCCCTTGAGCTCAGGGTCTCGAGACTGACGGTCGCCAGCCTGAGGAACCTCTGCGACGCCAGGAAGCTCACCGGATGGTCGAACCTGTTGAAGGACGACCTCGTGTCGTACGTGCTGGATAACATGGACAGGAAGCCCCTGGAGGACTTCTGCGCCGCCCAGGAGGAGATATACTTCGTCGAGAACATGGCGAAGGCCATCAAGTGGGCGGGCGGCAGGAAGATCGTCGGGATAGACCCCAAGAGCGACGACACCATCGTGAACGCCGTGTTCTCGCTCCGGAAGTCGGACGGGTACGAGGTCTACAAGATCCGGTTCGTCAACCAGACGAACGAGGATGTCGACACCTCGTGCGAGTGCACCGACCACAGGGAGAGAGGTTACTTCTGCCCGCACCAGATGGCCGTCCTGGTCAAATGCCTGCAGGAGGGGCTGTTCAGCCTGGACGACTGGACCGGCCCGATGACACCTGAGGTCCAGGACCTCATCCAAGCGAACGTCTTCAGGAAGAAGCGCCCGGCCAGGTGACCTAGCCGCTGGCGCTCGCGCGCTCCAACAAGGTTTATCTACGCTTACTCTTCTGACCGAGGATAGATGGCCCAGTACGATTGGCGCGAGTGCGAGCAGAAGTGGCAGTCCAAGTGGAAGGAGTGGGGCGTACACCGCTTCGACCGCGAGTCGGACAGGAAGGTCTTCAGCATAGACAACCCTCCAAGGTACGCCTCCGGCAACCTCCACCTCGGCCACGCCTACGGCTACACGGTGATAGACTTCGCCGCGCGCTACAAGCGCCTCAAGGGGTTCAATGTCTTCTATCCGCTCTGTTTCGACACCAACGGGACCCCCGTCGAAGTGCGGGTGGAGAAGGTCCACGGGGTCAAGGCGACGGACGTGCCCAGGCAGCAGTTCATCAAGATGTGCGCCGAGTTCGCGGAGAAGCACATATCGGAGATGACGAAGCAGTTCGAGATGCTCGGCCAGAGCATGGACCCGAGCATATACTACCAGACGGACGCCCACTACTACCGCAGGCTGACCCAGGTGTCCTTCATACGGATGTTCAAGAAGGGCCTGGTCTACAAGGGGCACTTCCCGATCAACTGGTGCACCCGGTGCAGGACTGCGCTCGCGGACGCCGAGGTCGACTACGAGCACAGGAGCACCAAGCTCAACTACATCAGGTTCAAGGAGGCCGACTCGGGCAAGGACGTGCTCATCGCGACCACGCGGCCAGAGCTCCTGTGCACGTGCCTCCTGGTGGCTGTGAACCCCGAGGACAAGGACAAGGGGCACCTTGTCGGTAAGGAGCTCGTGACCCCGGTGTTCGGGCGGAAGGTCAAGGTCATCGCGGACCCGAAGGTCGACCCGGAGTTCGGGACTGGCACGCTCATGATATGTTCCATCGGCGACAAGGACGACCTCGAGCACATACTGAAGTACGAGCTGCCTCTGGAGAAGGGCATAGACGAGGACGGCAGGATGACCGACCTCGCGGGCAAGTACGCAGGCATGGCGGTGGCGGATGCGAGGCGGGCCATCATCGAGGACATGAGGTCGGAGGGGCTACTCGTCAAGCAGGGGCCGCTGGACCAGAACATAGGCACATGCTGGAGGTGCCACACGCCGATCGAGTTCCTCAAGGTCCCCCAGTGGTTCGTCAAGTCGGTCGAGTTCAGGGACCAGGTGATGCAGAAGATAGACGAGATCGTCTGGAAGCCCGAGTTCATGAAGGTCAGGATAAAGGACTGGGTCGACTCGCTCGCCTGGGACTGGGTCGTGTCGCGGCAGAGGTACTTCGCCACTGCCATACCTCTCTGGGAGTGCGACAGGTGCGGCGATGTGCTGCTGGCGGAGGAGGCCGAGTGCTACGTCGACCCTACGGTGAAGGCCCCTTCGAAGGCAGCCTGCGGCTGCGGCGGGAAGTACGTCGGCTCCACGGACGTCTTCGACACCTGGATGGACTCGAGCATATCCCCGTTGTACAACACCTTCTGGGAGAGGGACCCGAAGGCCTTCGAGAGGCTCTACCCGATGTCCATGAGGCCCCAGAGCCACGACATCATCAGGACCTGGGCGTACTACACCATCCTCAGGTCGCTCC
The DNA here is from genome assembly GCA_964488505.1 of uncultured Thermoplasmata archaeon. Lineage (GTDB taxonomy): Archaea > Thermoplasmatota > Thermoplasmata > UBA10834 > UBA10834 > UBA9653. The sequence continues at coordinate 113,288 of CAZAUI010000001.1, forward strand.
ACCTCACGGGCAAGAAGCCCTGGGACGAGGTCATGATCCACGGGTTCATAATGGCCCCGGACGGGCGCCCGATGCACACATCGGACGGGAACGTGATAGACCCGATGCCCCTGCTGGAGAAGTACGGCGGGGACGCGATGAGGTACTACGCGGCCACATGCTCGCTCGGCATGGACCACGCGTTCAAGGAGCAGGAGCTGGTCCGCGGGAGCAGGCTGGCGACCAAGACCTGGAACGTGATGCGCATGGTAGGGGCCGCGTGCAAGGAGAAGCCGTCCAAGCCGGCGGCGATGCACCCCGTCGATGCATGGGTCCTCAGCAGGTTCGGCAGGCTGGTGCGCGAGGCCGAGGCGCGGTGCGAGGCCTTCGAGTTCGACCGCACGATGGCACTCATCCAGGAATTCCTGTGGCACGAGTTCGCGGACCACTACCTCGAGCTGGTCAAGCACCGGGCATACGCTGAGAAGGACGAGGGGGCGCGGTACGCGCTCTACACGGTCGGCCTGGGCCTGCTCAAGATGGTCTCCGTGTTCCTGCCGCACGTGGCGGAGGATTCATATCAGCACAACTTCAGAGTGCACGAGCAGCCGGTCAGCATACACGTGTCGCCCTGGCCAGAGGCGCCTCAGCAGGACGAGGAGTCCGAGCGGAAGGGGGAGGCGGTGAAGGAGGTGGTCGCCGCGGTGAGGGCCTGGAAGGCCGCCAAGGGGATGTCCCTGAACGCGCCGATCACCAGGATAGAGGTCGTCGGAGCCAAGGCCGTCGACCTCATGCCAGGTTCGGAGGAGGACATCAAGGCGACCCTGAAGGCTGAGAGGCTGGACGTGCTGGACAAGGTCGCGCTCCAGGAGTCCGTGTCAAGGGTGAAGCCCGTGCACTCAAAGCTCGGGCCCGCCTTCAAGAAGGACGCGAAGGCGATATCGGAGAAGCTCGCGACGTTGTCGAAGGAGCAGCTGGCAGGGCTCGACAAAGGTGTCGCGGTCGACCTCGGGGACGGCAGGACCGTGCAGCTCACGCCCGAGTTCTACGAGGTTGAGAGGAGCATCAGCTCGGAGCGGGGAGAGCTCGACTCGTTGGCCGTCGCGGGCTTCGCGGTGCTCGTGTACAAGTGAGGCTCGGGGACTCGACAGGTTATTAATACCCATCAGGGCTTTTGGCTGCTGGACATGGACCGGATGGACATCGTCGTTGAAGCGTTGAGGGGTGTTCTCGACCCTCACACTGGCGTCAGCGTCTACGACATGGGCCTGATATCCGAGATCGTTCTAGGCGAGGACTCGGTGTCCATGACGTTCATGCCGACGAGCCCGTTCTGCCCGGTAGGCATCCAGCTCGCCCAGGCGATCAAGGACCAGGTCCTCACGGTCGAAGGCATCAAGAAGTGCGATGTCAAGGTCGTCGGGCACATCAAGGCTGACGAGATAAACAGAGCCCTGAACGCCTAGTCACCTGATCAGGTCCACCCTGACCCGCTTGCTCTGCACGTTGCACTGTTCGAGGTCCTTCATCGCGTAGAACGCGATGCTCTTGTGGAGATGAACGTCGCTGCTGCTCTGGCGGACCGTGACATCGCCTATGAGGTGCTCCGCCACCCTGGCCTTCCTCATGATGAACTTGATGAGATTCAGCATGTCCACGCCGTCCTCCTTCCCGATGTTCATCCTGAAAGGTACCATGCCGAAGACATCCGCGTATTCGTCCAGGTCCAGCTGCCGCTTGACCTTGTCCCTGCCGGACCCGTCCGGGACGTCGTCCTCCTGTATGGTCGTCCTGCCGAAGTTCTCGATCGCCTTGACGAGGTGCTGCTCCTCCTTCGACACGAACGTGATGGCCTTGCCCGTCTTGCCTGCCCTGGCGGTCCTCCCTATCCGGTGGACGTAGTCCTCCGGGTTCTCGGGTATGTCGTAGTTGACCACGTGCGAGATGTCGTCTATGTCCAGGCCCCTGGCGGCCACGTCGGTCGCGACCAGTATCTTCAACTTGCCGTGCTTGAACCGGTCCATGACCTTCTCCCTGGCGGCCTGGGACATGTCTCCGTGTATGCCGTCGGCCGAGTACCCGTAGGCCCTCAGCTTGTTGACGAGCATGTCGACCATCCTCTTCGTCGAGCAGAACACCAGCGTGAGCGCGGGCTTCTCCGTGTCGATGATCCTGCACAGGGCCCAGAGCTTGTTCTTCCTGCCGACGTTCATGTAGCTCTGCTCCGCCTGGTCCACGGTCAGGGTGTCCTGGCTCACTATGACGCTCTTCGGCGCCCTCATGTATCTCTGGGCCAGCTCCCTGATCGCCTCGGGAAGCGTGGCCGAGAACAACATCGTCTGCCGCTGGCTGGGGACACGCTGCAGGATCCACTCGATGTCGTCGATGAACCCCATGTCGAGCATCCGGTCCGCCTCGTCCAGCACGACGACCGAGACCCCGTCGAAGTTGAGTTCCCCCCGGCGCATGAGGTCCATGAGCCTCCCCGGGGTCCCGACGACGATCTCGACGCCCTTCCGTATCTTCGTGACCTGGACGTTGATCGACTGTCCTCCGTAGATCGCGACGGTCTTGTGCCCTGTGTACTTCGCGAGGTCGTCGAAGTCCTCAGAGACCTGAATCGCGAGTTCCCTCGTGGGAACCAGCCCTAGGACCTGTATCCTCTTGTTGGGGGCTATCTTGCTCAGGATGGGGATCGCGAAGGCCCCGGTCTTGCCGGTGCCCGTCTGCGCCTGCGCCATCAGGTCGTCCCCTGCCATGGCAATCGGGATGCTCTGCTCCTGGACAGGCGTGGGCTCCTCCCACTCCAGGTCAGCTGCTGCTCTTAGGATCTCTTGGCTCTTGGTGAGCGATTGAAAGTCCATGTTCACAGTCTTCCTTGTTCTCTCGGACGGGGCGAGTTACTCCTTTATTACTATTTTAAATCATACGCTCTGTCTAGCCATCGGATGGTGTTGCTTTCCTGAACCGGTCAGGAGACGCTGGGCGCACGGCCGGAGCCGAACGGGACGAGCGTAGTGGCGTGGACGGCCTGACGGTCATCACCCGACTTTATACAGGACCTAATTCATACGCTCATGGCGAGGCGGTACTGAACATGGGACCCACGCGGGCCAACAGGGCGAGGGATGCCTGGCAGAGGCTCTACTCGAAGAAGGGACTCCATTACGGAGGGACAGGCGACCTCTCCATCCTGAGACCGCACCTCAAGAAGGACATGCTCGTGTTGGACGCGGGATGCGGGGACGGCAAGACCGCGGAGTCGCTCGCGCGCCTGTGCGAGGTCGTCGCCTGCGACTTCTCCAGGGAGGCGCTGAACTCGCTGAGGTCGCACCGCGACCCGGAGAGGATAGTGGAATTGGTCGAGTGCAATCTGCACAATCTTCCTTTTGAATCCGAAAAATACAATGTCGTGACATGCGTCCACGCCCTGTCGCACATGCCCGAGAAGGAGCGCGCGGCGGCGGCCGAGCAGCTCTCGAGGATGCTCGCCCCGGGTGGGCTCCTCTTCGTCGAGGTGTTCGGGCGCGGGGATGTGAGATACGGCAAGGGGGACGAGGTCGAGCCGTCCTCCTTCCTCCGCGGGGACGGGATCATGACCCATTACTTCACGGACGGCGAGGTCGGCGCCCTGTTCCCGGGTCTGGAGGTGCTGACCGAGGTCGGTGCCGTCAGGCGCGTGGTCTTCGGGGCCACCGCGGGCAAGCGCGACACCATCAAGGTGCTCATGAGGAAACGGTGACGGCGGGACCGGAACCGGCTTAAGCCCTATTGCAGACCTTAATATCCGACTTGCATCATGCCCCTTCAGGACCGCGGTGCCTATGGTGGGGACCTAGTCCAGGAGGGAAGAACATGGCAGTAGGCAGATTCGTTTTCCTGAGCAAGGACGAAATGGACCTGGTGCACTCCCAGAGCATAGAGTGCCTTCGAGAGATCGGCGTGCACGTCCCGAGCCGTCCCATCCTCAAGACGCTCAAGGACGCTGGAGCCGCGGTCGACGATTCGAAGATGGTCGCCAGGATACCGGAGGCGATGGTCACAGAGGCGTTGAAGAGGGCCCCGCGGTCGTTCAAGATGTGCGCCCGGGACCCGAAGAACGACCTCACGGTGCCCGTGAGCGGTCCGCCCTACGCCGCCACGACCGGCCTGGGCGTCTACATAAGGGACATGGACACGGGCGAGAAGAGGCCTTCGACCAGGAGGGACATCGCCGACTTCATAAGGCTCGCTGACGCGCTCAAGGGCGTGGACTTCGTCTGGACCACGCTCACCGCGACCGAGGTCAACCAGGCGTCGCACAGCCTGCACGAGCTCTGGACCGCGATGCAGAACACGACCAAGCACGTCAACGGCGTCTCGATCCTCAGCGCCGAGGACGCCAAGGCCCAGGTCGAGCTGGCCTCCCTGGTCGCTGGCGGGAAGGACGCCCTCAAGAAGCGCCCTCTGTTCTCGGTCATATGCTGCTCGATCGCGCCTCTCTCGTACGAGACGGGGATAGTCGAAGGGATGGTCGAGCTCTCGAAGGCGGGGATCCCAGTGATGTCGATGTCGATGTCCCTGTCCGGGGGCTCTGCGCCAGTCACGATGGCGGGGACGATATGCAACGCCAACACGGAGAACCTGGCCAGCCTCGTGATGACGCAGTTCTCGGCCCCGGGCGCGCCGCACATCTACTGCTCCTCGTCCGCGCCGATCAACATGAGGACCGGCTCCATCAACTACATGACCGTCGAGCAGGCCTTGATTGCGGCGTCCCTGGGTCAGATGTCCAGGAGATACTCCCTGCCTTCCATGGTGGGGGATTGGGGCGTGAACGACACCGACCAGCCCGGGGTGCCGCACAGCTTCACGGAGACCATGGGCCTCTGCCTCAGCACGATGGGAAACTCCGACCTCGTCTCCGGCATCGGCGGGCTCGACGCCGTGAAGGGCGCGTCCTTCGACCAGGCGGTCATAGAATCGGCCCTGTGGGAGAGCGTCCGGCACTTCATGAGGAAGTACACGGTCAGCAAGGAGACCATCGCGCTGGACGTGGTGAAGCAGGTGGGCTACGGCAACACGTTCATCTCGCATCCGCACACCGCCAGGAACTTCAAGTCGGAGCTCATATTCAAGGACCACACCCACGCGGCGTGGGAGGCGACGATGTCCAGGGCCATGGTCCCGGAGGCGAAGGAGATCGCCCGCAGGCTGCTGTCGGAGCACAGGGTGCCCGCGATCGACAATGATGTCGTGTCCAAGGGTGACGCCATAATCGCCCAGTTCGAACGGTCCGGGAAGTAGCAGCCATCGAAAAGATTGATATGCAGGTCATCCGATTGGCCGGCATGGCAAACAAGGTACGCGCCGCGCACATACTGGTCAAGTCGGAGAACCTCGCGAAGGACCTCATGGTCAAGGTGAAGGGCGGGGAGTCCTTCGCCGACCTTGCGAAGAAGCACTCCGAGTGTCCGTCGGGCAAGCAGGGCGGAGACCTGGGCTGGTTCGGAAGGAACCAGATGGTGAAGGAGTTCGAGACCGCGGCCTTCGACGGGAAGAAGGGCGAGGTCGTCGGGCCGGTCAAGACCCAGTTCGGCTGGCACCTGATACAGATCGTGGACCAGAAGTGAGCCCTGGCCGGCCGGAGCAACAGTCTAATACTGCTACAGGATGGCCCCGATTAGACGCGGGCATCCATGGTCGACGCTTCGATAGCATTCGCGCTCTGCTCCCTCGCGATATACGGGGTTACCCAGGTCATAGCGAAGTCCGCGGTCGGCTCGCTCAACGCCGAGTCGATGGTCGCCCTGAACTTCCTCGCCTCGGTCCCGGTCTACGTATTCATCCTCTTCGGCGCGATCGTCCTCTGGGGAGAGTACCTCGACCACCTCGAGTACGTCCTCTACGCGCTGATAGGCGCCTCCACCGCGAGGGGAGGGTATTACATCTACCTCGAGGCGCTGGAGAAGGGCGACGTGAGCATGGTCGGGAGCATCACGGCGGCCTTCCCGGCCATAACCGTGGTGCTCGCCGTGGCGTTCCTCGGCGAGGAGCCGAATCTGATGAACGCGGCGGGCATCACGTTGATCATAGGCAGCATGGTGGCGCTCTCCTATTCTCACGGCAGGAGGGCGAACGGTGCCAAGGTCACGCGGTCCTCCCTGGTGCTCAGTCTCACCACCATGGCCATCTGGGGTGTGGGAGGCGTCTTCATCAAGCTGGCCCTCGACGGACTCCCCCTGATCGCCTACCTGGGCGTGTACCCGCTCATACTGCCCCCGATAGCCTTCGCCTACTTGCGCCACAGGAAGGCATCGTGGCGCATCTTCCTGCCCAAGTGGACAGTGCCGGTCATCTTGGCGATCGTCGTCGCCGAGCTCTGGCAGCTCGCGTACTTCGCCGAGACCTCCGCGATATCCGTGGGCTCGGCGTCCATCGTGTTCCCTCTCATCTCCGCGTACCCGATCGTCACCATCATCGGGGCCCGGGCCTTCCTGAAGGAGAGGCTGTCCATGACGGACACGCTCCTGATCTCTGCAGTAATCCTCGGAATAGTCCTCGCGTCGGTCCCCTAGGCGCATCTTCAGGAACGGTTTTCTAGCTAGAAGCACATTACAGTGTTAATCTCGGGCGTGGTTCGAGTAGAACGGTTTGCCCTCTCCCAGCACCGAATGGACCTTGGTCATGAGGTCGCTTATCGGGAGCTTCTGAGGGCACTTCTCTTCGCAGGCCTTGCAGTGCTTGCACGAACCGGCCCGCTTCTTCGGGCTGAAGAACCTCGCGTAGGTCCTCCTGGCGGCCTTGAGGTCGTTGTGCAGGTACGCATCGTTGTACTCCTCGAAGTTCGTCGGTATGGCCACGCCGTGAGGGCAGGGCATGCAGTAGTTGCACTTGGTGCATCCGATCAGGCCCGGCTCCCGGTACAGCTTGGTCACTCTGGCGACGAGCTTCCTCTCATCCGCCCTCAGGGTCCCGATTCCAGACCTGTTCGCCGCTCTGAGGTTGCCGCGGACCTGCCCCATCGTGCTCATGCCGCTCAGCACGGTCGTGACCTCGGGTTGGTCCCACACCCATCTGAGGGCCAGCTCGAAGGGGGCCACCTTCTTGCCCCTGAGTTTGAACGCGTTCCTGATCCTCCTCGGAGGGTTGGCCAACCTCCCGCCTAGGAGAGGCTCCATGACCACGACCGGGATGCCCTTCGACGCAGCGTACCTGAGCCCTTTGACGCCGGCCTGGTTCTCCGTGTCCAGGAAGTTGTACTGTATCTGCGCCAGGACCCAGTCGTCGTAACCATCGACGATCTTCTTGAACGCCTTGAAGTCGTCGTGGAACGAGAACCCGATGCCTCCGATCCTGCCGTCCTTGACCGCCTTCTCGGCCCTCTTCAGGAGGCCGTACTTGAGGACCGTCTTCTCCCACACGTCGCCGTTCAGCGCGTGGAACAGGTAGAAGTCTATGTGGTCTGTCCTGAGCCGTCTCAGCTGTTTGTCCAGCAGCTTGTCGAAGTCGGTTTTCTTCTTGATCAGCCACACGGGAGACTTCGTCGCGACCTTGACCCTGTCCCTGTACCCGTCCCTCAGCGCCTTCTCAACGAGGGCCTCGCCCTTCTGCTCGTGGTAGCCGTAAGCGGTGTCGATGTAGTTCACGCCCCTGTCGAGGGCGTACCGAATCATCTCCACGGCCTCGCGCTCTCTGATCTTCTTGGTCATCGGCTCGTCGCCCTGGACGGGCAGGCGCATCGCCCCGAAACCGAGCGCGGACACCTTCCAGCCGGTCTTTCCGAAGTCACGGTACTGCATGCATTCAGCCTCGATTCATCTGGATGAGACGGTTTCCTCAGGGTGATTCTGCGTCGTGCGTGAAAAAGCTTGTCCCGCTCGGACCTTCAGCCCTTTTCGCCGGCCTGCAGCTCCCTCAGCAGCTCGTCGACCCTGTCGAGTCCCCCGTGCAGGTACTCCTTCGGCGGGCCCGTCCCTATCCTCATGTACCCGTCCATCCCGAAATGGTCGCCTGGGACTATCAGGACGGACTTCTCCTTCCTGAGACGCTCTGCCAGCACGATTGAGTTGATATTCATATTGTACCTGATGTAACAGATCGCTCCGGCGGCCGGAGGCACGTGCGAGAACAGGGCGCCGTGCTCGTCCATCCATTCCTTGACTATCGGGTAGTTGCGTTGCAGTATCCCCCTGGTCCTCGCGAAGATCTGCATCCTCTTCTTGGGCTCCAGCGCGAGAGTGGCCAGCTTGTCCGAGAGTGCCGCGGGCGTCAGGGTGAGGTAGTCGTGATGCTGCCTGATCGCGCTCAGCGTCTCCGGGCGGCCGACGAGCCAGCCGATGCGTAGCCCTGGAAGTCCGTAGGCTTTGCTGAGGCCGTTCGTGATCAGGGTCCTCTCGTAGTCGCTCCAGAGGGACTCGGTCAAGGGTGCCTCCCTCTCAGCGCCGAGGTACACCTCATCCGACAACAGCCATGCGCCAGAGTCCTTCGCGGCGTCCATGAGCGCCTTGCGTTGCTCGTCGCCCATTATCGCGCCCGTCGGGTTGTTAGGGTTGCAGACCTGTATCACCTTGGTCTTCTTGGTCACGGCCTCCTTGATCTGCTCCGGGTCGAGCTGCCAGCCGAGCTCCTCCTTGAGCCAGAGAGGCTTGATACTGAGGTCCCAGGTCTTTGCCAGTCCCCACATCTGGGCGTAGTTGGGGGTCATGAGCGCAATCTCGTCGCCCTTGTCGAAGAGGTGCCAGGCCGCGATGAAGTTGGCCTCCGAAGAGCCGTTGGTGACGAAGACGTTCTCCGTGTCCGCCCCCTTGTAGGTCGCCGCTATCGCCGCCCTCAGGCCCGGGCTACCGTCCGCGTGAGGGTAGCCGAGTGGCGACTCGAGGAAATCCTTCGCGGCCGTCTCGCTCCCGAGCAGTTCGTTCACCTTCAGCGGGTGAACACCGCTCTCCGAGAACTCGTAGTCCACCACGCGCTCGTACATCGATTGCATCCGTTCCATCTGGAAAAGTTCGACCTTCATCCTACTGCCTCCCTCGCGCCGGCATCAGAATACTGAGGTAAAATGCTTGGGCTTCTTGCTGAGGTTGTGGGGATCATGAATGGACGGAATCGACGAACTCCTACTGGTGATGCGTACGGTCCACTTCGCAAGTCCGGAGCGACTCGGTCATTCGTGGTCGTCCTCCGCGGGCCGTTCGTCCTTCGGACCGGCTCCTGAACGGGGACCGAGGAACATGGTCAGCGCGCTGACCAGAAACAGGTACGCGAGGCTGAACATCATCATCGGGACTGCGATCCAGAGTGTCCATGTGGCATACTCCAGCCCTGTGGCGACGACGGACAGCACGATTAGCAGTCCGAGCAACAGGAACGCCAAGGCTAAGACGTCACCTTTGTGCCAATGTCTGGGGAACAACGGTTTATCCGAAGGCATCCGCATGGCATCGGTCTCCCTGCATATCTCTCTTCGCCCACTGGGCGTTAGGCCCCTGGGCATCGATCGCCTGCGCGAGACGGGAAGTCGGCATCGTCAGCCGTTGCCTCCTTGGGCTACCGAGAGGGTCGCCGTTTTCTCGTTCGTCGGTCGGCTTGGGGAATCGAGACCTTCAGCACGCCCTTGCGGGCTGTTGTCGGAAGACATGTCGCGTGGCCGTCGGGTCTAACACGTGACATGAACCCGTATCGGCGTCCAGTGTGATTTCGAGGAGCGTCAAGAATGGGTGGGGTTTCTCGGCGCGTTCCTCTTCAAGGGGACAAAGGCTCGTTGACCAGTACGATCCTGTAACGCGCCTTGCCGTCCTTCACCCTGCGGATCGCTTCGTTCACTTGGGACATCGCCATGGTCTCGACCTGTGGTTTGATCCCTCGTTCCTGCGCGAAGTCCAGCATCTCCTTCATCACCGACCGGTTGCCAAGGAAAGAGCCGGTGAATGACTGCTGGTGGACCACCAGGTCCACAGACCCGAACGATACAGGCGCTGGAGAGAACCCTACCATGATGAACTTCCCGTTGTTCCTGAGCGTGAGCTGCAGGGGTAGCCAATCGAGGTTGCTGTGGCCGGTGTACAAGAGCATGTCGAAGCTGGATTTCATCTGTTCCAGGCTAGCCTCGTCCCGTGCCAGTATGAACTGGTCGGCGCCGAGAGCCAGGGCTTGCTCCTCCTTGTCCGGAGACGACGAGATAGCAGTGACTTCGTAGTCGAGGGCATGCGCGAACTGGATGGCGAGATGGCCCAGGCCACCCACTCCGACGACACCGACCCTCCTTCCTTGTGCAGTCCCGCAGGGTCGCAACGGAGCGTAGACTGCGAGTCCCGCGCAGAGGAACACCGCGGCGAACTCCGAAGGCATGGATGGAGGCAGTGCATAGGCGAACCTGCTGTCTGCCGTGACCGAGGACGAAAAGCCGCCGTAGGGCGTCCACACTCCAGCTTCGGCGATGTCCTTGCACAGATGCTCATCGCCTTTCAAGCACCATTCGCATTGCATGCATGAGCGGCCCTGCCATCCTATGCCGACACGTTCGCCCTTGTCCAGTCCAGACACCGAGGGGCCCACCTCGGAGATGTGGCCGACGATCTCGTGGCCGGGCACGAACGGAAAGGAGGTGATGTCGAATCGGTCGTTGATTGCGTAGATGTCACTGTAGCATAGGCCGCAGTGGGTGATGGAAACCCTCACCTCATGGTCTTTCAGCTCCGGCGGCTCATAGCTGAATCGTTCGAGATCCTGTCCCACTCCCATGGCTGCGTATCCGGAGAGAGTCGACTGCAATTGAACCACCACGTCGGGGTCTCGTATGGCCGTTCTTCCCCTATGGATTTTTCTCAGAAGATGGATGCGTGGCCGTCGGGCCTTGGACCCAGGGCGGGCCAGACACCTTTTTCTCACTTCAATCAGGTGGGATGGCGCCGTCTCGAGGAAACTCCTGCCACCCCTCTCCTAACGAAAGCGACCGATGCCGCGTGTCCCGTCGATGGAAACTAGACGTCCAGTCCCTCAAGAGAAAGGTTCAATAGGCCTCGGCTGCCTGAGGTTCATTTGAGGAAATGGACGATACCGACAGGAAGATGTTGGTGCTGATCACTGCGAACCCAAGGATACATATCCGGGAGCTCGCGAAGAAGCTAGGGATCTCCAGGCAGGCCGCTCACAACCGGATGCGAGCACTTGCGGAGACCGGGGTTCTCAAGGGCACGACAGCAGAAGTCTCGGTTCCTTATCTTGATGCGATCCCCGTCGCTGTCTTCGGCAGGTCTGGCATGACGTTGACCGAGGAAGTCTTCGACAAGCTGGGGGAGAGCGAACTCACCCGTCGCGCCGTGATTGCCGGAGGGAACTACCTCTACGTCAACGGGGAGTTGAGGGCGATATCAGATCTCGACGGCTATGTCGAGTTCGTGAAGCGAGTTGGGAGGCTGTCGGACCCGACGGTGGGAATCTACAGCACTGACGAAGAACTGATGCCCAATTACCCCGTCGACGGGGGCGGGAGGCAGAAGCGAGGCGACAAGGAACTCACCCCTCTCGACCTAAGGATCATCGCATCGCTCAAAGGCGATGCTCGCAAGCCGATTGCTGCCGTGGCGAAAGAGGTCAGTGCATCCGCCAAGACGGTCAAGCGACATCTCAACACCATGATGTCCGAGGGATCACTGGATTTGCACATACTCGCGGACTCTCCCTCAGGCGGCGATATGCTATTCGCATTGCACGTGAACCTGAAGGACGGTTATGACAAGTCAGAGGTCGGCAGGAGGCTGCTATCGAGGTACAAGCCCCTGGACTCATACATAAGGACATTCAGCAATCTACCGGGGTTGCTTCTTGCAGTCATCTGGTCGGATACCGTGCCGGAAATTCGGAGGGTCTTCAGGGAGACCTGTCAGGACGAAGGTGTATCGTCAGTGATGCTGAACTTCTGCTATTTCGAACGTCTGTATGGGACTTGGCGAGATCGACTGCCTTCACTCGAACCGCCTCTTCGCAAGACGGTCAGGCAATCAATCCGCGTTCAGAGATAACCACTCTGCAGTCCTAATCTACACTATGGGGTCTCGTTCCGCCTCGGGAGTGCTCGTTCGGTAAAGCACGCCTAGACCAGAAATGCCCGTGGGTTGTCCGTATGGTGCCACAATGGTGTTTGCCGCTTGACGCATGTATAAACTCTCGGCTGTTCCTACGACGTTCCGTCCATCTGGGTGAACGTCCGGGTGAGGCCGGACGAACACATTCAGGGTGGTTCGAGGAGGAGGAAGTGGATGAGGGGCGTAATTGTGTCGTTAGTGAGCGCAATTGTGGTGTGCATGCTGGTGGTTCCTGTAGGCGTCTCCGCGAGGTCACTAAGCATCGAAGTCGAGGACCGGGTAGGTGACGTCGGGCCGATGTACACGGCGGAGACCTACGATTACGTGGCGTTGTACGGGGACAACTCGCCGATTGTAGAGGCCGGATACCTTGACATGAACTGGTTCCTGTTCAGCCAGAAGGGGAACACCTATACGTTCGGCATGGAGATGGTCGGTGACCTCCCTCAGGAGGGCGACCCGTTACCTCAGGGAGTCAGTCTCCTTCAGTATACGCTATGGCTTGACCCAGAGGCCTGGGACTGGTCCCCCTATGCATTCCCCTCGTATTTCGTGATAAGGTTCCAATACGATGGATTGAGCTACCACGCCGGTCTCTACGAGTATGTTGTGGAGGAGATGGGGGATTTGTTGGCGGAGTTGCCATATGCGATCAACGGGCCTAGGTTCGAGGTGGAGTTCACGGCAGATTCGATCGGCGATCTACCGACGTTCTGGCTGTTCGCTTCTGTGGTAGCGTACTTTGGCGATTGTCCTTGGAAGACGTTCGTTGACAGCATAGACTACGGCGCTGGCGCCCCTGGCCAGGAGTGGACCAGCATTCCGTGGCCTCCGCCAGAGTCGTGAGCGAGGCATTCGCTGCCTGCTGAGTCAAACCTCTTTCCTTTCATCCCTTCGGGACTTTGTAAGAACGACAGACGTGCGGCCATCGGGCCATGCACCCAAGGCCAGCCAGACCTCCTTCTCCTGGCTTCAATCAAGGGGGAGAATTGCTCCTGGACACTTCTGACCAGGAATCGGGTCATTTCGGAGGTGGTTCACCAACAGGCGCCTCGTACGGTTCCAATGGGGGAGCGCGAGGCGTTGAGTAGACGTGGTAGACCTGGAGCATCACTGCTAGTGACTGAAGTACGCATGCGAAGATACATGCGTAGAATCCTCCGCCCGGGCCACCAGTATACATGAAGTAACGATCGACAATCACACTTGAGAAGAAGCCCGAGACATACCGCGAAGGAGCAGCGCTGGGAAAAGCCAAGACGAAGTATGTAATCATCAAGACACCAACGGAGATTGTCAGAGTCCCCACTGCAATCTCCTTCACAAGCGACCTTGGGCTGTCTGAAATGATTCTGATCACGTAGTAGAGCGATGCGAGGAACCATAAGACTGCGAAGACCCTCAGTCCAAGCATCACGTTGTTCATTTCTTCGTATTGGTAGTATGTGTCAATCGATCCCTGAACAGGGTTGAAGTGGTCCAGCCAATACTCAGACACGATTATGGTCCCGTTGGAAATATAGTACCATGACATCGACAGCGACGCCACTAGGACGAAGAACGCCGAATAGGTGAGAATCACACTGCCCCTGGAGTATGATGATAGTCCCGCCATGATTCCCCCAGCAGTCATCGACCCAGGCGTATATGACTTTGTCTCTCCGCCCTTGTTGCCGCCTCTCTGAGGTCGGACTTAGACTTCTTCGTCTTCCCACTTCTTCCATACGAATAAGCTCGTGGCAAGGAAGCCGATGCCCATGGCAAACAAAGCGACGCCATTAGCTGATTCGTGTACACTGACCGGATAGAGACTCCACAACAGCGTCAGTAGAGATTGCATAAGTGCGATCACTGAGAAGAAGATGAGAACCATTATGACGATTCCTTTCATCGTTGCCATAGCGCCTGGGCCTCTGAAGACCCCCATCGTCCCTCCTATCCTATGTCCTTTTCCTAGTAGGGTGGAAGTGCGACAGTCCTGCCTTGAACCCGATGCGAGCTAGGCAAGTCTTTTCCTGACCTCGGTCAACAGACGAATGACTGCTGCAGGTTCTCTCCCACTTATCATCACGCAGACGATTTGCCGATGGCTTGTGAGATGATCTCAATCATCTTCCTTTCGTACCTGACGGGTCCTTCCTTCGTCTTCATAGTAATAACCATTCCTGTCGATGCGTCCGCAATAATCAAGTGGCCACCGCCTGCTCCCAAGTTGTCCTTCAAACCGTGAGATCCTTCGCCCACGGTTCTGAGAAGCCACTCGGATGGTCCCCTATCCATTCGCTCGGAGATCAGGCAATAGAGGAAGAAAGTCCCAAACACGTAGCTTGACTTCTTCTTGTGAAGAAGGAGGAACTCGTCGGCTGTCCTCTTCGCAGCATCGTCGTCAAGAATGTCAATGATCCGCAGTACTGTAGGCATCTTCTGAAGCCCAATCTTGGCCTCACCGACTACTTGGAATCGGACTCCATCGAATTCCGAAGATAGCTTCACGTTCTTGAATCCGTTATCTTCCATCAGCTGTGCAATCTTGATCGCATCGATTGTTCCATCTCCCGAACTTCAAATGTGATGCGAATGCTTCCTTTATACCCTTTTCTCAGAAGAATGGCTGTGCGACCGTCAGGCCGGGCACCCGAAGCGAGCCAGACATCCTTTCTCTGATTTCAATCAAGTGGGGAATTGACCAGTGTTGGACACTCTCGCTGCTCTCAATACCCGTACAGGTCTTTGAGCGGATGGTCCATGATTTGTCCTTGGATTACTTCAATCGTCTTTCCCCTGAACGGTCCCCAATTAAGAGTGAGCTTGAAGGTGGCAGGGGCTCGAAGTCTCGGTTCTCGGCTTCCAAGGACCTCACAGATTGATGAGTGGCTGCCCTCAATCACAAATGTTGGTTTCGGCATCGCGCCTCTCCTTATGGACACATCTCCTCGCCTATCCACATGCAGTGATGTTGTCTCGATTTCACTGCGGAACACGATGGTCATTGGGAGGATGAGAGACCTTATCAGAATGCCCCTCCTCCGACCAAGTCGTTCTTTGAACGCATTTTCTTCTCTCAGGGCAGATCTTGACAGAAGATGCTCGATTGAATCATGCCTCTCAGTTCGTCCAGGTGAGTCAGAAGAGCCCAGTTCTATGGAGCATCCGCAGTTCACGCATTCCAGCATGCCTTCAGCATTCTCCGCTCCACATCCAGGGCATTTCATTGCCTGCTCCCGTCAAGGTCTATGGCATCGTGCAGTTTATTGATTTTCCTCTAGCCTTCCGCCCATATGGCCTCTTCTCAATAAGAATGGCCGTGCGGCCGTCGGGATTTGAACCCGAGTTTTTAGCTTGGCAAGCTAAAGTGATAACCAGTCTACACTACGGCCGCATTTGGCACGCCTCCAATATCAAGGGGCCATTTATAACTTGTGCGCTGCGCGGCCGGCGGCTCGCCTCGCATCTCTCCACTGGAACGCCTCTCCCACAAGGTAGAGGGAGCCGATCACGCACACCCCCTTGCCCGAGCACTTGAGGAGCGCATGCTCGATCGCCTCCCCGGAGTCTGCGACCACTCTCATCTCACCCTGGAACTCCTCCCGCGCCACCTCGCCGAGCCTCTCGGCTGCGAGTGCCCTCTTGTTCCGTACTTGTGTCGCGATTATCTTAATCGCATACGGGGCCAACGCCCGGACTATCCCCCTCGCATCCTTGTCACTCATGCATCCGAGGACAAAGGTCATAGGCGTCAAGCCGAGCGCGTCCAGTGTTCTCGCCGTGGTCTGCGCCCCGTCAGGGTTGTGGCTTCCGTCGAACATGAGCACGGGGCTCCTAGACACTATGTCGAGCCTTCCAGGCCACTTCGCCCTCTGCAGCGCCTTCCGCGTTTCCTCTTCCGAGACGTGCACACCTCTGTCTGCCATGTGTTCGATGACTGCGACGGCCGTGCCCGCGTTTTCCGCCTGATAGCCGCCCAGTAACCTCGTCCCGAGGTCATTCATTCTATTCCGCCCCGAGTAATCGAACCGTGTTCCGGAGAGGTCCTGGCGAACGTTGGATACATCGAACTCCCTTCCTAGCCTGGCGATGCTGGAGCCGTGCCTCCGGCATTCGTCTTCGAAGAACCCGAGGACGGTGGGGTCCCTCTCGCAGGTGACGACGCTGCATCCGTCCTTTATTATCCCGGCCTTCTCCCCGGCAATCTCCATGATCGTCTTCCCGAGGTAGTCCGTGTGCTCCAACCCGATGCGCGTTATGGCCGCGACCTCAGGACGGATGATGTTGGTGGCGTCCAATCTTCCTCCCATCCCGACCTCCGCGACCACATAGTCGACATCCATGTCGCTGAAGTGCCGGAAGGCGAGGCCCGTCGTGAACTCGAAGAAGGTCAACTGCCTCTCCTTGCCCGAGGCGGCCATGTCTTCCATGTGGACCCGGAGCTCCTCTCCCAACCGGACCACGCTCTTCTCAGGGATGGTCCTCCCGTTCACCCTGATCCGTTCCCTGAAGTCGACCAGGTGGGGCGAGGTGTAGAGTCCGACCTTGAGTCCGTGCTGCCTGAGCATCTCGGAGACGAAAGTGCATACAGACCCCTTGCCGTTCGTCCCGGTGACATGGACCGACTTGAAGTCCAGGTGGGGGTCTCCGATCCGCTTTGAGAACTCCCTCATGTTGTCGAGGCCCAGCTTGATGCCGAACCTCTCCAAGTTGAACATCCAGTCAACAATCTGCGAATAGGACATGCGAGGGTGTGAATGGAATCCTGTATTAAGGGATTCTGCGTCCCTTCGCCGCCAATTCAGCGGTCCACTCACGAAGCCCCAAGCCGCGCGCCTTGGCCAAGAGCTTCATCTCCTTCATGACGCCGGAGCTGTACTGCGCCGCCTTCTTGGGGCTGTCGTGGGAGAGTACCCCGAGCGACCTTGCGGCCTCCCTGAGTATGATCTTCCGGTTCCCGTGTCCTAGCTTCCTGTCCATCGGCAGGCCCTTGGCGAACGACACGACCTCAGTCGAGGAGAACGGGGACTCGAGCCGCTTCCCTATCGATTTGGCGTATGCCCCCAGCAGCCGGGAGTCCTCGAAGGCCCTGGTTAGGTCCGCCTCCATCCGTGTCTCCGGGTCGGCGTCCTCCAGGTACTTGGCGTACCCTCCGAAGAGCTCATCCGCCGCACTCCCTGTCAGGACGACCTCTTCGTCGCTCTCGTCCAGGACACAGACGATGGGCACCGTGTATGCGACTCTGAGAGGTTCGTCGGTGCGGAGCACAACGCAGGCTTCGACGACCAGTCGCTCAAGGCGGCCTCTGTCCAATGCGACCATGCGCAGTTCTGTCCCGCTCTCGGCCGCCCAGGCAGGCGCCCTCGTCATGTCGTGCGAACCGGGCGTCGCACATGTGTAGCAGACGGTCCTGGTCGACTCCCTTGCGAGCGCCTCGATGAGGGCGCTGTCGACCCCTCCAGAGTATGCGACCGCCACCGCGTCCGAGCCAGAGACGCTGCCCTTCACCGCCCTCCTCAGGACGCCGAGAAGCTGTTCCGTGTCCATCACAGACGGAACCATGTAGGTCGGTGATATAGTCATCGAGGCGCGGCCCGTGTGGGCGCCCAGAGGCTCACTTCTCCAAGAAATCATCGTCAGCTTCGTCCGCGAAGCCGTCGAAGAGTTTCAGATAGTCTACAGAGGACTCGTCCGTCCTTCCAGTTTCCATCATCTCTCACCTCGCATCAGACTCTCCTCCGATGGACATCATCCTTGCGGCCCTAGATTCGGTAGTCTCCGTGTCAATATATAGTCTAAATAGATATGGCTTAATATCCCGTCAGAACATGTATTTGTATAGAGAATCCGTTTAAGGACCGGGAGGTTCGGGAAATGGAGACCAGGAAGATACAGAAGACCGGTGGTTCGACATACATAGTCTCCCTGCCGAAGTACTGGGTCACGGGCGCGAAGCTGAAGGAAGGGGATTCGGTCTCGATGTCCGTCGACAGCAGCGGGCTGCTGGTCGTGGACCCTGTCCTCGGTGGGAAACGCCAGACGGCGTCGATCGAGGTCTACGTCGAGGACGAGGACAACAGCAATCACTTCCTGCGCAGGCTGATAGGCCTTTACATTACTGGCTACGATGAGATCGTCGTCCGGTCAAAGGCTAGGATCCCCTCAGAGATCAGGACCGCCGTGAGGGACTTCACCCGGAGGGTGATAGGCCCTCAGATCGTGGACGAGTCCAGCTCGGCAATCACGATTCTCGATGTCGCGGACCACTCGCACCTGGACATGAGGAAGATACTGAAGCGGATGCACCTGATGGCGAGGTCCATGCACGGTGACGCCATCGAGGCGATGGTGGAGAGCAACGCCGAGCTGGCAGGAGACGTCGTGTCCAGGGACGACGAGGTCGACCGGCTCTATTGGTTCATGGCGAAGCAGCAGAGCATGATGATGAGGGACCCGGGGGTGGTCAGGAAGATCGGCGTCACCGTCCCGGAGGCGGCGTTCTACCTGTCCGCTTCGAAGGCATTGGAGAGGATAGCCGACCACGCTGCTAGGATAGCCCACGGCGCTGGGGCCCTGGCCGAGGACCGGGTCCCGGAGAAGGTCGTCGTCGAGATACAGGGCTACAGCGCGGCCGTCATAAGCGTCCTCGACAAGTCCGTGGAGTCGATGCTGAGGGCGGACCTCGACGTGGGGAACCAGGCCATCGACGAGGCGGAGTCCCTGAGGGAGCGCCGGGAGCACATGACCAAGCTGCTCATGGACCAGAAGGGCAAGTTCGCCGTCCCGTTGACGCTCATCATGGAGAGCTTGGAGAGGACGGCGTTGTACTCCGCTGACATCGCCGAGATAGCCATCAATTTGGCCGGCAACAGCGCCGGGAAGTGACGCTGCTGGCAGGGTTCTTAACGACCCGGGAGCCAGCCAGTCATTTACCAAAGGCTTAAAAGGGGCAGAGTTTATTTACCCGAAGAAGATGTTTCAGACTCCCTAAACGGAGGGGACCTTATGAGCGATGATGACCTCATGAAAGTCAAGATATGCTTTATCGGAGACGCAGGAGTCGGCAAGACCAGCCTCATCAAGAGGTTTGTTTTGGACGTCTTCGACGACAGGTACATTGCCACGATCGGGACCAAGGTCACCAAGAAGATCGTGGAGGTAAACGACCAGGGAGTCAACGTCAAGGTGATGATGCTCGTCTGGGACATCATGGGTCAGAAGGGCTTCAGGGAGCTCCTCCGGGAAGCGTACTTTTTTGGTGCACACGGTGCGATAGCCGTCTGTGACCTGACCAATAAGGAGACTCTCGAGGAGCTCAGGTACTGGATAAAGGCCCTGACCGACGTTGCGGGCGAAGTCCCGATCGTGTTCGCGGGCAACAAGGCGGACATGGAGAACGAGTGCGTCGTGAAGGAGTCCGACCTGCAGGAACTGGCCGCCAAGTACAAGTCCAAGGCCTTCCTGACGAGCGCGAAGACCGGCCAGAACGTCGACCAAGTCTTCAAGGCCCTGGGGCTGGCCGTCTCAGAGAAGATGGGCTAGGGCGTAAGCCAGTGCCCATTACCACCCCTGATAACGATTCAAGAACGCTTATAAGCCCAGCGACGGCTATGAACTTACCTGCGGACGCGAAGAGGGGCCGCTGAGCCACATGAAGGAAGTTCACTCAGGAGGCAGCATGCCCGCCCCGGTTCGAGGCGGTATACCTGCGGTTCTGCTCACGGCCTTGATGGTCGCGGGAGCCCTAGTCCCGATACTCGACTACTCGTCCGGGACCGTCTCCGCAGATTCCCTGCCTGCGTGGTCGAAAGTCATCAGGATGCACGAGGGTCTGCCCTCCGACGAGGGCGACTACGACTGGTTGAACACCTCGGCCCCGCAGAACCCGACCATCCCTTACCTGGACTACGACTCTGACGGTGAATGGGGCATATCGATAGGCAAGCCCCTGCCCTCGGAGAGGTGGCGGCACTTCTGGGTGCTCGACCCTGCCGTCAACGGGGACGTGAGGATCCTGGGCAACATCAGCGCATCCATCTGGGCGGCCGCCAGCGAGGACCAGCCTGGCTACGCCATGTCCGTCATAATCTCTGACATGGGCCCGGGCGAGTGGAGCCTTCCGGGTGATTGGACGCGGCTGGCAGAGGCTACGACTCCCATACTCGGACCCTTGTACAGCGTCCCGCAGCTGCACGAGTTCTGGATGCCGCCGGTGGACTATGTCCTCACGCAGGGCCACAAGCTCGTGATGACCATAGTCAGGAACGACAGCATGCCGTCGAAGGACATCTGGGTCGTCTATGACAGCAACGCGTTCGATTCTCACATCACGGTCCCCTTGCTGGACTTCGTGTCAGTGTCCGATGCCTGGACCCAGGACTCGGACTCAGTCCCGCATGACACGTTCTCCGACACAGAGACGATAACCGTCCGGGCGAACGTATCGGACCCGTTCGGCAGCTATGACATCGCTGGCTCGGTCTGCGTGGTCAGGAACATCTCGGACGGCTCGGTCGTGGTGCCGTCTACCCCCATGATGGTTTTGCAGGTCGACCCTGGCGAGAACTCGTCGTGGACGGTATTCACTCTCGATGTGGGTCCGCTCACGGGCGGCTCCTATCTGATAACGGTCAACGCCAGCGACCCTGGCGGCTCTCCCACTTGGATGAACATGACTGTCTCCGTGGTCTCTGTCGACCATTTCATGGTCACCGCTCCCAGTTTGATAACGGCTTTCAGCGAGTTCGAGCTCACAGTCGTCGCCTTGGACTCTGTGGGTTCTCCTGTGCCTGACTGGCGCGGGACCGTGAACCTCGAGCCGTTTGAGACGGACATGTCGACGGCGGCCAGCGGGTCCCTGTCGGTGCCGGCTATCGAATTCACGGGGACCGAGGGCGGCACGGTTACGATCACCGACCAGACCTATGACTTCGGCGAGGACACGATATTGATCAGGGCCGAATCCGGCTCCAGCATTGGCTGGAGCGGCCAGGTGACCGTCCGCAGCGGCCCCGTCTCCTCCATGGCCATAGACCCGGATGAGGCGGAGATCGAGTCCGGTCTGACCTGCGTGTTCAACGTCACGGCTTATGATTCCAACGGCCTCGAGAACTGGACATGGTCTCCGGTCTGGACCGTCGAGGGCGGGGAAGGGACCATGGAATCGTCCGGCTTCTCCGCCACCCTTTCCACCGCATCGACCGGCACGCTCTACGTGAGGTGCGAGGACCCCGTCACGGGCGTGTACGCGCTGGCCGAAGTGACGGTCATCGCGGGTCTGCTCGACCATATCGTCGTGACCCCTGCCGGCCCATTGACGGTCCGGGAGGGTCAATCGGTGTCGCTGGTCGCCGTAGGGTACGACTCCGGGGACAACGTGGTCCCCCTGTCGAGCCCCGCATGGTTCACGGACACATCGGGCACGGTGATCGGGTCGGGCTCGTCCGCGACATACACAGCCGGATTCATACCTGAGACTGGCGTGGTCACGGTCTCGGTCGGGTCGGCCAGCGCGTCCGTGTCGCTGACGGTGACCGCTCCTCTGGACGGGCCGTGGCTGAGCACCGTGCCGACCCAGATAGCCAACGAGGACAGCGCCTGGAGCCTCAGCCTCTCGTCCTACTGGAACCACGTCAACGGCACATCCAGCCTCAGGTGGTATGTGGAAGGCGTGGACACCTCCCTGTACTTGGTCACGCACGACGCCGCCTCGGAAGCCGTGGTGAGTTTCCTTACCCAGCCTGACGAGTTCGGGACGGACACATTCAGGCTCTGGGTTAGGGATCCCGACGGCTATTCGACCTACCAGGACGTCGTGGTGAGCATCCAACCGGTCAACGACATCCCCGCCTTCGTCCACAGTCCGCCGACGGAGTTCTATGTCAAGTTCAACACCCCGTACTCGTTCGACTTCAGCTACTATGTCTCGGACGTCGACAACGAGGAAGACGAGCTCACGATGCTGGCCTCCTCGTCCGACTACGGCTCGATCACGTTCGAGGGGCTCATCTCATCTTTCCTGTTCGTTGAGAAGGACGCCAGGACCAGCTACTTCGAGACGATAAAGCTGACACTCACAGACGCGGCGCCTGGGACGCCGTCCGACTCGACGAACTCGGCGTACCTCAGCGTCGTCGTATGGGTCACCGAGGACACGCCCCCGTCCTTGAGTGAGGACCTCCCTGATGTCGACTACCTGATGGAGGGCGACATGGACGTGGAGGTCTTCGACCTGGACGACTACTTCACGGATGTGGACGAGGACTTCCTGCTGTACAAGTATGGTTTCCTGAACATCGAGGTCTTCATCAACGCGACGACGCACGTGGTGTACATGTCGGCGCCCTACGAATGGTCGGGCGTGACGGACGGCACGTTCACCGCGGTGGACCCGATCGGCGCATTCAAGACCGACACGGTCAAGGTCACGGTCACCCCCGTCAACGACGCTCCTACCGTGGGTAAGCCGAGCGATGTCCAGGTCAGGTACGAAGTGGAATACACTCTGGACGCGGATTTCTACGTCAATGACCCTGACCATTCGTTCAGCGAGCTGGAGTTCTCCTTCTCCAGCCCGTATGTGACCTATTCGGAGCTGGAGATCGTCCTTAACTTCCCGGCCAGCCTGTCCGGGGGCGCATACACGGACGCCTACATCGTCACGGTGACGATGACCGTCGAGGACCCGGAGGGGGCGATGGGCTCGAACTCGTTCAGCGTGACGGTCAGCGACAACTATCCGCCCGCGTTGAGCGAGCCGATACCGTATGCCGACATCATCTCCTTCCCCGAGGACTCGTATCTCAACTGTTCCATAGACATGGACCTCCTGTTCTATGACGTAGACGACGCCTCGCTCCAGTACTCGGTGGAGTTCGGGAGCGGGACAGAGAACGTGAAGGTCACGATCTGCGCGGACGGTGCGGTCAATTTCACAGCGGCTGCGAACTGGTCTGGGTACGAGGTCGTGCGGTTCACCGCCTTCGATTCGCACCATGCCTGGGTCTCTTGGAGCGTGACCGTCGTGGTCACGCCCGTCAACGACGCGCCGGTGGTGCTCCCGATTTCCGACCTCCGGCTGGTCGGCTGGCCGAGGAGCTTCCAGATACTCATCGCTCAGTACATATCCGACATCGAGACGCCGTACATCGAGCTTGTGATCGTGACGACCCCCGACACCTATGTCACAGCGGTCGGTTGGAGTCTGTATGTGACCCTTCCGGACGATATGGATGAGGTTCCAGTCACTATCTACGTGGTGGACGCCGATGGGGCGCAGTCCAACTCGGTCACGTTCACAATCACCTTGGCTAGGACGACCGCGGACCTCATAGGCTATCCGTACACGTTCCCTCTCGTCCTGCTCGCGTCCGCGGTGGCTGGTTACTTCCTGGCCAGCCGGATACCGAAGCCCTACTCGCTGGGGAACCTCTTCTTGATACACAACGACGGCAGGCTTGTCGCCCATGTCACTCGTGAGGAGAACACCAGCATCGACAAGGACGTCGTCAGCGCGATGTTCACTGCGGTTCAGGAGTTCGTCCGCGATTCCTTCCAGGCAGGAGAGGTCGGGCTGAAGAAGCTCGAGATCGGCGACAAGAACGTCATGATAGAGAAGGGCAAATCCGTCTATCTGGCGATGATATACTCCGGCTGGCCGCCCAAGGACATCTTCTCGTCGCTCACGGTTCTCCTCCGGGACATCGAGGAGCGCTACGGCGAGAGGATCAGTCACTGGAACGGCACGATGAAGACCGTGAAGGGCGTCGAGGCGATGCTCCACAGTTTCATGTCGAGCAAGTTCAAGGCGGGTTCTTGGGCCTCAGAGGATGAGATCGGCGAAGAGGAGTGGGTGGACATACTGTCCAAGGAGCCTTAGCGCGCCCCGCTCATCCGATGTCCGCTTCCTTCACGGAGAAGTCGGCCAGACTCTCCCGGGGCTCCCCGAGTTCTATCCCGTATTCGTCCCTGAGCCGCATCGCCATCTCCCTGCGCATGAATGCGATCGGCAGGCATCCGGCGTACAGGAGCGTGTCGTGGAAGAGCTTGAGCGAGAACCGCGGGCCCATCGCCTTCTTCACATCCCTCAGCAGCTGGAGCAGCGCCAACTTCCCTATGAAGTAGGACAGGTTGTAGGTCGGACAGTACGTGTATCCTCTCGCCTCGCTCCGGGCAGCATGTTCCTGCATCCCGGTCTCCTTGACGAGCATGGCCGCCACTTCGTCCGGCCCGATCTCGCCTCGCGCCAGCTTCACATCGGCAATCACCCTGACGACCCTCAGCATGAGGTCGTTGAGCTGGGCCATACGTCCCCCGGGCGAGTCGTTGAAGCCGTGTTGCAGCATCAGCTCCTCGCAGTACAGCGCCCACCCCTCGCCGAAGTCCATGGATGCGCTGAGAGCCCTCACGAACGACGGGTGCGTGTTGCCGCATATCCCCTGAAGATGGTGCCCGGGGTACCCCTCGTGGACCGCCGTGTTTGATATCAGCGCGTAGCAGTGGTCCTTGATGGTGTCGAGATCGTCGTTAGGGGTCACGAGGAACAGGCCCGTGCGGTCTCCCGTGAACTTGCCTGGTTCGAACTGGGCGGCGAAGGGCGTGGAATGTCGCATGAAGTTCGGCGTCTCTATGACGAGGAGTCTCTCCCCGTCGGGGACGGTGGCGAGGTCCTTGGATATCAGGAAGTCCCTCGCTCTCTGGATGTCTGCGCGGTAGCACGCAAGAACCTCGTCGTAATCCGAAGGCCGGCTGGACTTCAAGAGGTCGACCGCCTCACTCACCGAACCGGACCTGACCATCCTGGCCGCCAGGTCCGCCATGAGCTTCCGGTTCTTGGCGAGATGGGCCTCCCCGATCTGCAGAGCCTCTTCAGGAGAGATCTCGAACCCCTTGAGCTTCATGTACTCTCTGAAAGTCTCCGAGGACATGTGAGCGGCCCCATCGGCGTTCGGGAGGACCTCCAGCTCCATCCATCGGTTGTACCTGTCCAAGGCCGATTTCGCTCCTCTCACCGCAGCCGAGAGTCGGGCGGTCCTCTCCGTCCTGCCCAACATGTGTAGGGCGTGGGCCTCGATCGTGTCCAGGAACATGCCGAGCGTCTTCCCTGTCTCCAGTGCTATCTCGTTCCAGAGCCTGCAGGGCGACACCAGACAGTCCTTCGAACGTTCGAGGTACTCAGGCACCTTCTCGAGTCTGGATGTTATGGCGTCTAGCCTCTTCTCGAGTGGTTGGTCATCCCTCGAGAACAGGAAGAATAGGGCATTCCCGATGTCGTCCGTCGCGAGAGCCATCCTCTCGTGCATCTTGAGCACGGTGATCTCGAACAGCCTCAGCCTGAAGATATGGATGGCAAGGTCGCGGTCAATCCTCTCATCGACCGTGAGTTCCTCGTCCTCGAACCCCTCGAACTCCTTGACGATCTTCCGGAGCCGGGCGACCTCGCGCGCATACGCTTCCCGGGACGGGTCTCTCAACTGGCAGTCGTACTTCCGCCACCCCAACTGCGTGGCGTGAGTAGGGTTCCAGCCAAGGACTTCGTCCAGGGTGCGCTCTGTTAGGCGTAGGAAGAGGTGGTTTGCCAAATTGGTCCTCACGAACGACGACGTGCGATATAAATATATATCTGGTCCGAGAGCGGAACGGCGCTGGTCCTGTCCTGACCCGGGCCCCCAAGGCCGCAGTTGCCTAGTTCATAAGGGCTTCCTACAAAGACTTATACACCGTCCGTCTAATCCCAAGGACCCAGATGTCGAATCCCGCTGGTCAAATTGTCACTGTCACACTGCGACGTGACCTGGGCCTTTTCGACGTGACGATGATAGGCATCGGCGCCATGATTGGCACGAGCATCTTCGTGCTTATCGGCGTCGCGACGAGAGAGGTCGGGTCAGCGGTGATGCTCGTGTTCGTCCTGAACGCCTTCGCCACCTTGTTCACCGCGAGCACCTACGCGGAGTTGGGCTCCACGTTCCCTGAGGCGGGGGGCGGCTATCTGTGG
This sequence comes from uncultured Thermoplasmata archaeon, assembly GCA_964488505.1. Taxonomy (GTDB): domain Archaea; phylum Thermoplasmatota; class Thermoplasmata; order UBA10834; family UBA10834; genus UBA9653. The sequence goes on from CAZAUI010000001.1 coordinate 139,313, forward strand.
GCGAAGAAGGGGCTGAGGCACCCGGCGGCGTTCCTGTCGGGCTGGATGTCATGGTTCGGGCACACGGTCGCCTGCAGCTACTACGGCCTTGGCCTCGGGTACGCCATGGTCGCTTTCGCTGGCTACTTCCAGGTGGACATCCTCGGAATGAGCGACGATATGATCGTCAAGGTGTCCGCGACAGGCGCGATACTCTTCTTCTTGGCCATCAACTACTCCGGGGTCGGGGCGACCGGCAAGGCGGGCGACATGATCACGCTCGTGCAGATACTCATAGTGACCTTCTTCGTCGCGTTCGCAGTCCTGTACGCCCTGGATACGAAGGGCATCGACATCCTGGACAACTTCGACCCCATATTCCCCCAGGACAAGGGTCTGGGGGACGTCCTGATGGTCATGGGGTTCACATTCATCGCGTTCGAGGGCTACGAGATTATAGTCCAGTGCGGGGAGGAGGTCAAGAACCCGAAGAAGAACATCCCGAGGGCGATATTCATCTCGGTCCTGGTCGCGGCCGTGCTCTACCTCAGCGTGGCGTTCGCATGCCTCTCGAACTTCACGCCAGAATGGGTGGGCGCCGAGGGCGAGAACGCGGTGATATCCGTCTCCGACCAGATCATCCCGTACTTCGGCGCGCCGCTCGTGATATTCGCCGGTGTGCTGTCCGCGATGGCCGCCTTGAACGCCACCGTCTTCTCTTCCTCAAGGGTCAGCTTCGCCATGGGCAGGGACAAGTCCCTCCCACGGATGTTCGGGTCGATCCACAAGAAGCGCAGGGTGCCCCACAACGCGCTGATGGTCACTGGCGTGATCATGCTCTTCATGGCGCTCTTCTTCCCGCTGGAGGTCGTCGTGGCCTCGACCTCGATAATGTTCCTGCTCCTGTTCACGTTCGCAAACGCCGCCGCCATAACTCTCAGGAAGCGCCTCACGAAGATAGATATCGGCTTCAAGACGCCCTTGTTCCCGCTGTTCCCAGTCCTCGGGATCGTCTGCAGCCTCGGCATCGCCGGCTATCTCTACTTCTTCATGCCCATCGCGTGGTACATCACCGCGATATGGGTGGTCGTCGGCCTCGCACTCTCGGTCTTCGCAAAACCGTCCGAGGAATACCAGTCGATCGTCGAAAGGAGGAGGGTCCCGCAGAAGCCCCTTCCGAAGGAGAAGATCGACAGGTACAGGGTGTTCCTTGCCCTGGGCGACCTGGGCGACCTGAGGCTCGTCGAGACGGCAGGCATCATCGCGCGGTACTTCAAGGGAGACCTGACAGTCAACAACGTGGTCGAGGTGCCGAGGGCCATGCCCCTCGAGGCCATAAGCAAGGACTATGTGGATGAGATCGCCCAGGGCCTGAAGAAGGCGGTGAAGGTCGCTCCCTCCACGGTGGACGTGCGCCCTGTCGTCTCGGTCTCGTACTTCGTGCCAGGGGCCATACTCGACCAGATCAAGCACGAGGCTGCGAACCTGCTGGTGCTCGGCTGGAAGGGCACCAAGAGGCGCGGGAGGACCATCCTGGGCCGCAACCTGGACGAGGTCGTCAGGCTCGCCCCATGCGACGTGGCCATCATAAAGACGAAGAGGTTGAGCAAGAACATCGAGAGGATCCTCGTCGTCTCGGGCAAGTACTTCGAGACCAGGAAGGCCCTCCTGCTGGCGCTGCCGATCGCGAAGGAGTACGGCGCGTCGATAGAGATACTCGCGGTCATCACGGACGACAGACAGGTCGCTCTCGCCAAGGGCAACGCGGAGAGGCTGAGCAAGATGTGCACGAGGGTCAACGTCCCCCACGAGGTGCGCTACCTGAGGTCGAAGTCGCTAGTGAGCGCCGTCCAGCAGGAGACGCAGAAGGCCGACCTGCTTGTCATGGGCACCGGCGCGCAGACGGCTATCGAGAGGACGCTGTTCGGGTCCGCCTACGACCGTATCATAAGGACAGTGGACGTGCCGGTCCTGATATTGAAGACGACGAACATCGGGAAGGCCGCCCAGCCGGGGAACATGCCGTTCTCGCAGTTCATGCCGCCGGGCCGGACATCCTAGGCGATCGAGCTGCCGAAGAGTTCCTCGAGCGCCTTCCTGGCGGTCCTGGTCAGGTCCATCGTCTTCGCTTCCTCGAAGGTCACCCACTTCATCTCGGTGACCTCGTCGCTGGCCCTTTCCTTCCCTCCGACGGGCTTGGACAGGAAGTCGACCAGGACATAGTGGTACTTGGTCCTCTTGTCCTCGTCCAGGTCTATCATGTCGAAGACGTTGATCAGTTCCAGGATGTCGACCTTGATGCCGGTCTCCTCCTCGGTCTCGCGTGCGGCCGCCTCGGACAGCTTCTCGCCGACCTCGACCAGGCCGCCCGGGATGCTCCACTTGCCGGCCCCCGGGTCGAACGCCCGTCTCACGAGGAGTATCCTGCCGTTCTTGATGGTCACAGTGCCGACCCCTACGAGCGGTGTATCAGGGTACTCCCGCCTCGGTCCCGTCATCCCTTCATCTGTCATTTTCGACCAAGCCTCGCCTTCTTCGGATAAACACGAACAGCGCGATGGTGACTATCACCGCTGACATTAATACTGTGCCGAAAAGGAGCATCTTGTCATCTCCCTCCTCGCCTGAAAGCAGTCCACCCAGGAGCGCTTGAGTGACGGCGGCCACCTGGTCGAGTGAGAGCGTGTCCAAGGTGTCGTAGGACGTGTGGTACTGCGGGTTCAGAGGGAAGTTGAGGTCGTCGAGCTCCTCGATGACCAGCATGCTTGGGATCCCCGCCGCCCAGAAGGACGAATGGTCGCTGTAGGTCACATGCGGGGCCACCAGGACATCGATGTCGAGGTCGACCCCGAAGGTCTCCGTGGCCCTCAGCGTGGACTCCGCCAGCGCGTGTCCCTCCTCGTTCACTATCAGCGTCACCTTGTTCTGGTCGCCGGTCCTGTACCCGACCATGTCCAGGATCGCAGTGCCTGAGTATGTCCGTCCGTCGGCGACCTCTTCGCCTGCGAAGTACCGGCTGCCCTTGCAGCCCCCGGACCTGTCGTATCCCATCTCCTCCGCCCCGAACATGACGAACTTCACGGTGCCAGGGAAGTCGGACCCTGCCAGTATCCTGGCCAGTTCGAGCACGGCCGCCACCCCGGATGCGTCGTCATCGGCGCCGGGGGCGGACACGTTCTCCGCTGATGAGAGGTTGTGCACGGCGCTGTTCTCGGAGTCGTAGTGCGCCCCGAAGAGGTACATCCCCGCCTCTTCGTCGCTCCCCTGCAGGGTGCCCACGACGTTGGAGACGGGCGTGTCCACGACCGTGAAGTTCTGCAACTCGGCAGGCACACCGACGTCCTCCAGGGCGCTGCGAAGGTACTCCGCTGCCTGCCGGGACGATTCGAGATGGAACTCCCTGGAGCCGAACGCCTCGAGAGTCGCCACGGTCTCCTCGATGTTCCCGATGCTCACCGAGGCGACGAGGTCTCCGTATCGGTCATCGGAGGGATCCGCGCCCACGGTCCACGACCCTGAGACGACGATCACAGAGAGGAAGACAGCGATTGCGGCGAGCGCGGAAGTCTCGAGCGGCTTGACATACTGACCCATCGACATTGGTGCGACCCGATGGGTACCCTGAAGGGCCAACAATATAAAGCCGATTTCGCCATATTCGCCGCGTGGACCTAGAGGGCGTCTTCAGACAGGTGGGCAAACAGCTGTCGGCAGGCAGGGTGTCCGCGGAGTATCACCCGTACGCCGAGCTCAAGCACACCTGGAGGCGCAGGCAGAACGCGGTCTCTTTCAGGATAAGCGATTACATGGACCCGGCTCCGGAAGAGGTCACGGAGGCGCTTGCCTGGTACCTGCTCTGCCGCGCGTTCGGCAAGCCGTGCCCCGAAGGGATGGCGGAGACGTACCTGGTCTATGCCCGCTCGAGGGATATGTGGGGCCCGAAGAAGACCGTGTATGTGGGCAGGGCCAGGTGCCTCGCGTTCAGGCCCGTCGGCTCTGCCCGCGACCTTGGGTCGGTCTTCGACTATGTGAACACCTGCTACTTCAGCAGCTCGATACGGCGCCCGGACCTCGCCTGGGCGAAGGAGTCCCCGTCCGTCAGGCTCGGTTTCTACTTCGAACCATTGGACATACTGGCGGCGAACAGGGTGCTCGATTCCGAGAAGGTGCCGAGGTACGTCCTGGAGTTCGTCGTGTACCACGAGTTGCTGCACGGGGTCCTCGGCGCGAAGGGCACGCCGACCCACAGGGTGCATCACACCCGGGAGTTCAGGGACTTGGAACGGCGTTTCTCGATGTACGAGGACGCGGAGGCCTGGTTGTCCAAGCTTGCCAGAAGGAAGCGCGCGTAGAAGGGTGTCCCCCAGGTGTAACAGCGCGGTTCACGGCATGCCAAGGCACTCTCGCCGCCCTGACCCTCCTGGGGGTTTTTGTCGCACGCCACGTTGTCCCCTACACATGCCTCGGTGTCGCACCGGTGGTTCATAGAGGGACCCACTAATGGCGCACTGTCGCCTGGTGTCGGAACACTGCATCATGAGGATCCGCAGCATCTTTGTTCCCAGGCGGACGTCAGTTAGCAGGCTCCTGGGATATATCGGTTTCCCCAGGGTCGGGGTATCCCGGAGCGTACTGGCGCCGGTCGTCTGGCACCTTCCAGGTGCCTGCGCAATCATTTTTATAGCCTTAAGTCATCTATAAACGGCGATGGCGGCTCTGGTAGGCTGCTCGGGGTGGTCCTACGACGACTGGGTGGGACGTTTCTACCCGACCGAGCTGGCGAGCAGGAAGGGCGAGTGGTTCGCCTACTACTCCAAGTTCTTCCCCACCGTCGAGATCAACTCAACGTTCTACAGGGTCCCGAACGAGTTCATGGTGACGTCGTGGATCGAGAAGGGCAAGCAGAGGCTCGGGTTCGAGTTCTCGGTCAAGCTGCCACAGATAGTCACCCACGACTCGATACTCAAGGACTCCGCGGACGTCGCCGCCTCCGAGGCGTCGAGCTTCGAGCAGGTGTGCGTCAAGCCGCTCGCCGAGGCGGGCCTGCTCGGGGGGGTCCTGATCCAGATGTCTCCTTACTTCAGGCTCGAAGGGCGCGCCAGCCTGGGGAAGCTCCGGGCGCTCTTCCAGATGCTGGAGACCGACAGCTACGACTACGCCGTGGAGTTCAGGCACAGGTCCTGGCTGAACGAGAAGGGGAACGAGCTGGCCTCGGACGCGGTGGAGGTGCTCCAGGAGTTCAAGGTCGCGAACACTATCGTGGACGGCCCCGGGTTCCCCATCACACGGTCGCTGACCGCGAAGCACGCATACGTGAGGTTCCACGGGCGGAACTATGACATCTGGTACAAGGAGGAGCCGGATGACGACTACCGCCTGAACAGGTACGACTACCTCTACTCCCACGAGCAGCTGAACGAATGGGAGCCCCGCCTCGCGGAGATCATATCGAACTGCGACAAGGCCAGGATATACTTCAACAACCACGGGCGGGCGAAGGCCGTCAAGAACGCCTTCCAGATGATGGACACGCTCGGCATACAGCACGAGGCCCGGGATGTCGCCATACAGGACCAGATGACCCTGGGCGGCTTCGAATGACCTAGGCCGAGAGGACCGCGGTGCTCGTCCCGTCCTCCGCGCGCTGGACCCTGAGCACGTTGCCCATCAGGTCCTTCACGTCCTCTATGTGCGTGATTAGGAATATCTGTCTGAACTGCGCCGAGAGGCCCGTCAGGGCGATCATCACGCTCCTCTTCCTCTCAGGGTCCAGGGAGCCGAATATCTCGTCCAGGATGAGGAAGTTGATCGGGTTCGCGCCGGTCCGCTCGGCGATGGTCCTGGATATCGCAAGCCTGAGCGCCAGGTTCGCGAGGTCCGCCTCGCCCCCGGAGAAACGGCCCAGGGGGTACATGGTCCCCTCGTCGTCCACCTGTATCTCATAGCTCTCGTCCAGCTGCACGCGGGAGTACCTGCCCCCGGTCGTGGCCTCGAGCAGGTGGCCGGTGAGGTCCGCCAACGTCGGGGCGACCTTGCCTATGAGATGGTCCTTGAAGGATACCATGACCTCCTCGAGGGTCGCGAGCGCGTCCTTTCTGAGGCGCTCTGCCTCAACGCTCTTCTTCACCTTCTCTATCCTCACGAGCTCCTTGTCCGCGGACTCCGACGCGTTCCTTGCGGAGTCGCGCTTGTTCGACCGTGAGCGCGCCTCGTCCTTGGCCTTGGAGAGGATGTCCATTTTATCATCAACTACTTTCAATATCTTGTCGTATTCGACCTTCTTCGGTTCAAGGTCTGCGGTCATCCTCGTGAGCGCTTCCACCTCGAGCCCGAGCTTCGCCGACCTCTCCCTGGCCTCGGCCCGGTCGGCCTCGATGCGCGCGAGCTCCTCCTCCGTGCCCTTGAGGCGGACGAAGTCGTCGTGGAGGGGTTTGAGCCGGACCCTCTCGGCGCGCGCCTTCTCGTACGCCTCCTTCGAGAACCTCAGTTCTCCGAGGTCCGCCAGCTCCTTCGCCTTCGCCGCAATCCTCGCCTCGATCTGGGCCGACTGCTTCCTCAAGCCTTCCGCGGTCGCTTCGAGCTTCCTGCGCCTACCCGACTCCTCATCGATGCGCGCCGCCTTCTTCCTCAGCGCCTCGTCCTTCTTGTCGAGGCCCTTCAGGGCGCCCTCGATGGCCGCGATGCGGTCCTGTGCATCCTTGGCGGCTGACTCCGCGTCATCGATGTCCTTCCTTAGCTTGGTGACCAGGAGCTCGTAGGCCTCCTCCAGAGTCCGTTCGCATGTCGGGCACCTGCCGTCCTTGCCGAGCCTGAGTATCTCGTCGAGCTTCGCGCGGTCCTTGGCGGCGGCCTGCCTCCGGTCGGACATCCTTCCCCTGAGCTCCCCGAGCTCCTTGGACATCTCCGCCCTGGCCTTCTCCGACTCGTCCCTGGACTGCTCCAGCGCGGCCTTCTGGGCCTCGGGGTCCTCGGTCTTCGAGAGGGCTGCGTCGGCCTCCTTCAGGTCTCTTCTCAGGACCTCCGCCGCCGTCCGGTCCTCTCCTATGTCCTTGCTCAGAAGCGCGGCCTTCTCGTCCTTCCTCCTCTGCTCTTCCAGGGCGTCCGCGGCGGCCGACACGTCGGCCCACGCCCGCTCCGCGGCCTCCAGCTCCGGGAGTCTGACGAGCTTGTCCTTCGCGTCCTTCGCCTTCTTGTCGAGTTTCTCCGCATTCTTGCGCAGTTCCTCCTGGGCGGATCGTTTGGCATGGAGGTCCTTCGCGGTGGTGTTGTACGCCTCCGAATCCTTCTTCAGCTCCCTGCTCCTCGTCCTGGCCTCCTCGAACTGTCTCGAAGCGGCGGCTTCAGCCTCGTCTGCGAGCTTCAGGAGGGCCTCGGCCTCGGCCAGCGCCTTGAGGAGGTCCGGGAGCTGCGCCTTGATGAGGGTCTCGAGGTCCCTCCCATGTTCGTCCAGCAGGGTGCTCTCGGCGCCCTTGATCGTGTCCTCGATCCCCCTCCTGTCCTCCCTGACCCTCTGTATGACATCGTCGATCCCGTCTATCCTGAGCATCCTCAGGACGGCCTTCTTCCTCTCGCCGGCGGCGACGTTCTGGAGGGCGTTCAGCTCCTTCTGCCTCGCGAACACCGATGTGAAGAACGACTTCTGGTCCATCCCTATGAGTTTCTCGACCGCCCTCCTGACGTGGACGTCCCCTTCGGCGAGTATCCTGTCTCCGGTCTTCAGGGACGCCTTCATGACCATGTTCTTGCCGGCCATCTCCCTCTCGAGCCTGTACCCTGAGCCGCCGAGCTCGAACTCGAGCACCGCGGCGCAGCTGTCGGATGGTGATGCGCCGGTTCGTTTGATGCTCTCCTTGGACGTCCTCACGACCGCCTCGGCGTTCCCGAAGAGGGCCCAGGCTATCCCTTCTATGAGCGTGGTCTTGCCGGAGCCGTTGGAGCCTATGATGCCGACGACCCCGTCAGGGAACTGGACCTTGACCTCCTTGAACCGCCTGTAGTTCCTCAGCTCGAGATAGGATATCCTCACTCTTCCGCCTCCTCGAAGTACGGGAGTCCTGCGGCGATGAGCTTGTCCTTCTCCTCCTGGGAGCGGTCGAGTCTGGACACGTACAGCTGGTATTCGTGCTCGAGGGAGCCGATGTGGGCGTCCCCGGCCACCTTGTCAGCCTCATCCTCCTGCCTGTTGATCTTCGGCTCGAAATGCATCGCGGTCGACGCGAGGCGCCTGATGGCCGGGACCTCGAGCGACCTGTACGCCTCCGGCCTCACGTTGTCGACGACCATCCTGACGATGATGTCGTCTATGTCGGCCGAGCTGAGCCTGGCCCTCGCCTCCTCCAATATCTCGGACGAGGTCATCTTGGACGCGTCTATGGGTCCGATGTCTAGCATGCCCCTTATCCTGAGCTCGTGGAACTGCGTCGCCCCCCTCTCGAGGTCGACCTCCAGCGCCCCCTTGGCCTGTCCGACCTCTCCGAACCCCAGGCGTTCCGTCGACCCCGAGTAGAACATCTTCGGGCGCACCTCCATGTGTTTGTGGAAGTGCCCGAGCGCGACGTAGTCGAAGCCGTCCGGGATGGCCGCGGCGGGTAGGTTCTGCTCGTTCAGCTCGTCCATCTTGTACGCTTTCGAGTCCAGGATGCCGGCGTGGAGCACCAGTATGTTGTACTTCGTGGCCTTGGACGGGGCCACGCCCTGGACCACCTCGGCCAGGGGCGGCGTGACCGAGTGAGGCACCGCGTGGACCGTCAGGTCCCCGATGACCACCTTGGACGCGCCGGGCTCATGGACCGAGTGTATGTGCGGGAGGTGCTCGAATATCCTGAATATCGAACCAGTCTCCTTGATCTTGGGCGTAGAGTGGTTGCCGGATATCAGGACCGTCTCGATCCCGGCCTCCGACAGACGTATCATCTGTCTGAGGGCGAAGTCGATGGCCCTGTTCTGCGGCCTCACCGTGTCGAACAGGTCCCCCGCGTGGATGACCACGTCCGGCCTGAGTGCGATCGCCTTGTCGATGGCCTGTCTGAAGGCGTCGTAGAAGTCTGACTCCCTCTGGTTTATCCCCTCGATCGGGTCCATCCTCTGGAAGTCGCTGAAACCGAGGTGCGTGTCGGAGACGTGGAACACCTTCACCGGCGTTCACGCTCCATGGCCGCGATGATGTCGCTGATCTCGTTCAGCTCCTTCGACGAGTCGACGTATTCCGCGACCTCCTTCCGTTCGAAGACCTCGCACATCTTCGAGTTCACCGTCTGGACGGAGTTCCAGAGGGCGACCACCACGAGCGATATGACGCCCACCGCGACGACCAGGTACACCAGGTTCTCGTGCAGGACCGACTGGAGCAGCGGGGACACTATCACGAAGCCTACGGAGATGTACAGGCCGAGTATGGCCCACTTCAGCGCCTTGGAAGTGGCGTGATAGCCCATCGTCTCGGCGGACCTTGTGGACAGCATCGCCTCGCTCGTCGAGACCTCGATGAACCTGATCGTCCTTGCCCAGACGTTGTACAGGGCGGGGACTATGATCACGAGCCCCGCCGCGATTATGAGGAGCGTGAGCAGTTCCTCGCTGCCGCCTACCAGGTACGCGTATTCTCCGACCCTGGGGAGAAGGCTGCCCAGGCCAACGATCACCGAGAGCACGATCACCAGGTTCACGAACAGGCTCGATATGTTGTTCCTCATCTCGTCTGATATGTGCCGAGACGAACCTGACCGATGGCGCAGGTTCCGCACGACGAGGTTGAGATAGGACGCGAGCAGGAGCGTGCGCCTGGGTGCCCTGGACTCCAGCGCGTCGATCGTCCTGTCCGTCGACCTCACGCTGTACGAGACTATGAGGGCGGTCGCAGTGGTCACCACGACGATGATCGGGTATATCTCCGGACGTATGTTCTCGTTCCCCGCGGCCACGGATGCGATCATGAGCGAGAACTCCCCGATGGCTATCATCCCCAGGCCGGCTCCGAGAGCGTTCCTGGCCCCGAACCCCGCAGCGAATGTGGCAAGGGTGCATGAGAAGAACTTCGCCACAAGGAACACCACGAGCACGACGATTGCCGGGATTATGAAGTTGGAGACGTCCGAGAACAGGCTGAGGTCCACCAGCATCCCGATCGCTATGAAGAATATCGCTCCGAACAGGTCTCGCACGGGCTCGACCCTTCTGACCACGTCGGAGACGTACTTGGATTCGGAGACGAGCACTCCTATCACGAACGCGCCTATCGCCTCGGAGAAGCCTATGAATATGGCGAAGTACGACATCGCGAAGCACATGCCCAGCACGGTCACTATCAGGAGTTCGCCCGAGCGCTGCCTGCCGACATAATCGACCAGCCTGGGCACCACGGCTCTCCCGAACACGAGCGCCGCCGCCATGAACACACCCATCTTGAGCAGGAGGGTTCCCAGCTGCTCCGGGTTGATGCCGCCGGTCGACACGAGACCGGACACGGCTGCGAGTATCAGGACTGCGGCGAAGTCCTCCACTATCAGGAGGCTCACGACCAGCCTCGCGCGGTCGGTGTCCATGCCTCCGGACTCCCTCAGCGCCCTCACGATGATGAGTGTGGACCCGACGGACAGGACCGCCCCCAGCAGTGTGGCTTCCAGTGCCGTCCAGCCCAGGAACAGCCCCATCTGGAACCCGAATCCTATCATGAGGAGTATCTCGACCGAGGCGGCCGCGATCACAGTCGCGCCAATCGCCCTCAGCCTCTTGAGGTTGAATTCCAGGCCTATCGAGAACGTGAGCAGTATGATGCCGAGCCGGGCAAGGAGCTCGACGGAGTCCCGCGCGGAGACGACGAGCGGTCCGACGAGTATGCCTGCGACGAGGTATCCCAGGATGAGCGGCTGCTTCAGCCTGTGGAACAGCAGTATGATCACGGCGGCCACGGCTATGACCAAGGCCATGCTCATGACGAAATCTGTCTGCAGGTCTGCCATGTTCGGTTCACCGGTGGCCTTCGGCCGCCGACTGAGTCGCTGCGGTCATTGACGGACCGCATCGGCCGTGTCCCCTCAGCGCAGAGTCTTCCAGCTGCTGGATGACAGATACTAATTCCATTACTTAAGGCTCATGGCTGCCTCCAATCCAGCCGGCCGCCCCGTCAAAGGTTAAATTCGAGTACGTCAATTGGCGCCTCGGATGCCAGACGTTGTCAGGTTCGCATCACCTCCGAACGGCCAGGGCGCCCGGGTCAAAGTGTTCGGCTTGGGGAGCGCGGGATGCAACATGATCGAGGGCGTGCCGTTCCCGAAGGTGGCGGTGTCTACCTCCAACACCGATCTAGAGAGGGCCGGCACGGACAGGCGCGTCCTGATCGGGCAGGACCGCCTCGTGGGCATATACTCTTCGGACAAGGAGCTGCTCAAGCACCTGCCGTCCGTGGCCGGCCACGAGGTGCTCGACGTATTCAACAACACGGACTTGGCGTTCCTGATGTGCGGCCTTGGCGGAGTGAGTGGCTCTCTGGGCGCGAAGGTATTCTCCGCCGTCGCGCAGGGTAAGAACACGTTTGACATAGTGCTCGCAGCCACCCCGTTCTCCGCCGAGAGTTCCAGGAGGCGCGATTTCGCCGCGAGGATGCTGAGGGAGCTGCGCGAGACGTCCACGCTGTGCGTCGATTTCGGGAACGACCAGCTGTCCACACTGGCGCCCCACATGCCGATGTCCAAGGCGTTCAAGCTCATGAACGGCATAATGACCCGGCCGGTGCTGGACCTGTGCGCCGCGCTGCCGAAGTCGGATATGCCCCGGCTGAGAAGACTGATAGGCGAATCTAGCGCAGGCAGGTTCGGACTGGGCATGGCCCGCGGGGACGACCGGATCGAGAAGGTGGTCACAGAGGCGCTGAGCTCGCCTTGGTTCGACTTCGACCTGTCGGATGTCACCTGCGCTGTCGCGGTGTACTCTTCCTCCGACCCTTGGGACAAGGAGCTGGACGGAATAGTCTCCCTCCTCCGACCCCGGATGGCTTCGGCCTCCCTCGCGGTCGGCTCGTACCCTGATCCTGCCATGGGGGACCGCATAAGGCTCAGCCTGATACTCTGCCGGAAGACTTGAACGCAAGTAGTTTCAAAGAGGAATGCGATACAGGCATGGGTCCTCCTCGGGTACGGAGCGCATATCTGGGCGTTGGTCGCGCATGCCCTAGGGGGTCCAGTGGAGGGGGAGAGTGAATTCGAAGAGGGTTTGTTTGGCAGTGACATTGATGGCTGTCTTGACGTTGGCGGCTGCCATCCCTGTCGTGGCAAAGGAGGACGGAGGCTATGGACGGTCTGACGACGCGGTGCTCTATCTCAGCGGCACTCCTCGCGAGATGGGACTCCAGTACGGAACCATGGCGAAGGAGTCGATCCTTCAGAACATGGCTCAGTTCTGGAAGTGGGTTGATGAGAACGGGATGTCCAAGGACGCCCTGGTCGCCGATTCTTTGTCGGACGAGGACCTGTTGCCTGAAGCTGTGGTGGAGGAACTCAGAGGCATGTCGAAGACCTCCGGGGTTCCGTATGGCGAACTGCTCGCTTTCAACAAACATGGGGATGACGACCTTGACCAGCATGCGTGCACATGTTTCATAGCTGCCGGAGATGGGACCGAGGATGGAAGAGCCATCTCGTCAAAGAACCGTGACCTGAACAACATGCAGGTTCTGTTGCTGGTCGAGCCGGAGGATGGATACAGGTTCATCGGCATGATGTCCGCGGGCGCGTTGGGGGTCTCTCAGGGCATCAATGAGAAGGGTGTCGCCATTGGGCACACCTGGATGCCGGTTCCGGAGTTCTATGAGGCGGGCTACAGCCCGTTCCTGGTGAACCAGATGGTCATGGAACAGTGCGCGGACATCGATGAAGCCATCACCCTGATCGGTGAGCTTCCGAAATCTGAGGGAGCGACCTTCGTGGTCTCCGACCCGTATTTGTCTGCGTTCGTGGAGACTGTCCCGTCTGTGATAAACACCCCGGACACAGCATTCCAGTTGCTCACGGACGGCGTCGATGTCCACACGAACCACTACGTCATGGAACCGTTCTACAGCTGGGTCGTAGAAGACGGGTTCGGCTACATGTGGACCGTGTCTTACGCGCGGTACGACCGTGGACTGGCGCTGATCGGCGAGAACCCCGTGGTCGACGTAGTGGATGTGATGAGGTTCACGAGGGACCTGGAGAATTGGGGCTGCGGCTCACCCACGGAGATCATAGCCGCCCACCCTGAGGTGCCGTACGAGTGTTGGAGCAACGGATGGCCGGGATTCTCGATCTGCAACGCCAGGACTGTGAGTGCGTCGGTGTTCCAGTCGGACGACGACCACCCGGAGCACATGTCGACGATGTGGATGGCGATAAACAACCCTGCATACTCTCCGTATGTGCCCGTCCACAACGGCATCCTTTCGGAGCTTCCGCTCGCAGGAGAACTCTTCGGGGATTATGTCGACGGGTCCGCTTGGTCCGCATCGTCCCAACTGAAGGGGACCGCGGAGTGGGGAGAGCTCATACCCGTGTTCGAGGCGTGGGAGGCAGAGATGAGGGTGCTCAACGCCGATGCGGAGGGTGCGGCCAGGTCCCTGTTATCGGCCGGGGACGTCTCGGGCGCGGACCTCCTCTTGACACAATCCGACGGAGGGATAGCGCGGCTCGGCATGCAGTTGATGCTGGACCTTCAGGATTCGGGGACGAACATGGAGTTCCTGGCGGTCCCGAGGTGCCTCCTCGGCTAGTCGCGGACGGTGGCTTGCCCGCCTCTCAAACCCTTTTCGTCCATCTTCTTCGTCATGTGTGGCTGCGAGGACGCTTCTAAGACTGAACCAGAAAATACATCATAGGCGGGCGTCTTACAGATGTCAAGGGAATCCGCGGCGCCAGCCGCCGAGGGTCTCTCCCATTTTTCCAGGTCGTCCATTGAACGCAGCGCGGGCCCGTTCAGTGGGCCGTCAGGCGTTGCTCGGCGACACCGGTGATAATGAAAACTCAGGCCGGGCTTTCACAGCCCGGGCCTGTGCAAGCGGTTTCGGCGGCGCGGTTCAAGCCTGGACTAGGGCGGCAGCTGCCTCGAGTTCCTGAGCAGCCGAGTCCAGTCCGTCGGCGAGGGTGTCCATGTCCGCCTGGGCCATCCCCAGGGACCACTCGTACCAGCCCAGGACGGTGTTCAACTCCTTGTTGACGCTTCCCTGGCTGGTCCCGTCGGCCTTCGAGACGAGGGACAACCATGTGGAGTACACGTTCACTATCTCCACGCTGCAGACGTCCCCCCATCCTCTGTTCTCCGTCAACATCGTGTACATGCCGTCGTAAGGCGCCTGGGACATCAGCGTGCCCCACGACATCGTGGTGTATCCGGACAGCAGGGTGGTCGCCATGGCGATGTTGCCGTTCGTGAGCATCTTCGCGGCGTTGTTCATCAGCAAAGCTGTCTGGACATACTCGGTGCCGCGGTAGTATACGTCCCAGAGCGCGTCCCCTCCGATCTCGTACAGGACCGAGTTCACCATGCGTGTCGCTGAGAGCAACATCGAGTTCACCCCGGCTGCGGTGTCTTCGTCAGCGCCGTTGGACGACAGCGCCGCCTCGAGTCCGTCCTTGGCCTCCGCGAAGCGTTCCAGGGCTGCATCCACGGCCGAGAAGTCCACAGCGTCCGGAAGCAGCGATGCCTGCGACTTCAGAGTGGCAAGGTTGCCCGAGATGACGCCGCAGGTCTCGTCATAGTCGAACGGGTGCACCGGGGTGCAGTCCAGCCTGTGCAGTAGCACGAGGTATATCTTCTCGGTGATCTCGATGCTCTTCGGGATCGTGTAAACCTCCGTGTCGAGGTCCGTGTGGTAGATGTAATCGTAGAACATCCCCCACGCCCAGAGGTGCACGGACGGGTAGCCCGCCTGTGCGAATATCCAGCTGTCCTGCCATGTGTCCTGCATCCACGGGTGGACGTTGCCGATCTTGAGGTCCTTGACGACCTGGTCGCAAATCGCCCTGAGTTCAGGTGTAGCATCGAACCAGAACTGCGTGTCGGCGCTGATCACATCGAGGTTCAGGCACCCCACTATCTTGTCCTTGAGTTCGGGGTGCATCTGCACGAAGTTGTAGGACCCTATCAGCCAGTTGAACCACGTGTCGTCGAGCCCTCCGGTCTCCTCGGCGCTGTATGCTATGATGAGTATGTTCTTCTCGTTCTCGTAGTTAGCCATGATGTTCTGGGCCATGTCCAGCATGGCGCCTATCCCTGTGCAGTCGTCGTTGAGGCTTATCCACCAGTTGTCATAGTGCGCCTGGAGTATGATGTACTCGTCGGAACCTCCGCTAGCCGGAATCGTGCCGACCACGTTGTACGCCGTGCTCATGTAGTGGTCCACGTCGCCCGTCAGATGCACAGTCACCGGCCCCTCTGCGATGAGCGATTTCAGGTGCGCGGCGCTGACCTCGGAGACCGAGAACGTCGGCACATAACCAAGTGCCGAATCCTGCTTGACGGCTTCGTCCAGCGGCCAGTCGCCTGCGACGCTGTACATCACGATGGCCGCGGGGTCCCATGCCTCAGCCTCGAATATCTGCATGGTGTTCCAGAGCCACACGTTGTCCTCTCTCTGTATCAACAGGACCTTGCCGCTGACGTCCCCTGCGCTCACGATCTCCTCTCTCGTGCCCAGGCCCACATCGACGAGCTCCCCTGTCACGCCCTCAGGACCCGTCCCCACGCAGCCCGAGTATACCGTGCAGGTTATCTCCTCGACCGGCTCCCCGTCAGGGGTCACGATCCAGAATCCATCTGTCGCATAACCTACATCGTCCGAGTTCAGCAACTCCGTGACGTCCACGCTGAATTCCTCTTTGTGGACGTCCTGCAGACCTATCTCCCTGAACTTGTCAGCGAGCAGGTCGGCAGTCTGATGGTCGATCTCCGTCCCCGTCACCTTCTGTTTCCCCTGGGAGACGAAATACGCGAGGTCGACCACGTTTTCGACGTCAATGTTCTCTATCAGTCTCAGTTCAGCTTCGTCGAGCGCCAAACCCGGAGCCGCCGCCCTGTTCGGCGCGGCCATGGCTGCGGCCGAGAATGCGAACAAGAGTACGACGCCGACGGCCAGCGCCCTTCTGCCATACCTAGTACCAGCCGGCTCACCCTGTCTACTCATAATGCGATATCCCCCCCTGCCTGAACACACTGACGCTCGTGCTCAGGACGTACCTGAATCGCCTAGCGCATATTTCAAAGAGGGCATGTGCGCCGGGGTGTCAGCCTTTCATGAAAGTGTCTATGCTCGTTATCTCGTCCAGGGATTTCGTCTTACGCTCCCCCCTGGGCTTCTCGTCGGGATATCCGAGCGCGAGCATCGCCTCGACCGAGTAGTGTTCGGGGACATCCAGGGCTTCCTTGACCGCGTTCTCGTCGAAGCTGCCTATCCAGCAAGTGCCGAGTCCCTCCGACGTGGCCTGAGTGACCATGTTCTGGAGGGCGATCGTGACATCGACGGTGTGCCACTCAGGGGACTTCTTCGTGTCCCCGCACCCCACGATCACGACGGGACACTCCTGGAGGAACTTCGCGAATTTCCCTCCGGACAGCTTCTTCCGCATCTCCGCGTCCTTGACTACGACGAAATGCCACGGCTGGTAGTTCATCGCTGAGGGGGCTACCCTCCCTGCTTCCAGGACCCTGCTCAATGCGCCTTCGGGGACCGCCTCAGCCGAGTAATGCCTGACCGATCTCCTCTTCTTGATAGCGTCCAAGACGTCCATCGTGACCACGGTCAGCCGTCAATGCTTCGGATGTGATGAACGTTGCGCCTATGTCCCCGGAATATCATGATAAGGGTTATTTTCCTGCAGGTCGTTCCCCTCCTCCAGTATCGCGGAGCTCAGTTGAACGGCGGCCGCGATGCTGGTCGGGGGGAAGAGAGGATGTTGGGATCAAGAGGGA
This sequence comes from uncultured Thermoplasmata archaeon, assembly GCA_964488505.1. Classification (GTDB taxonomy): domain Archaea; phylum Thermoplasmatota; class Thermoplasmata; order UBA10834; family UBA10834; genus UBA9653. The sequence continues at coordinate 156,224 of CAZAUI010000001.1, forward strand.
ATAGGGTCGCTGGAATCGTGTTCTCGATGGGTGTGTTCACGGTCCTGATGTCGCTCGCGCCGGGTTCGGCGCTGGCGACACAGCTCCCATCAGAGTACAAGATCGACGGTGTGCCGCTGTACCAGCAGATCGATGCCAAGGGCTGCGGACCAGCGGCGCTGCAGATGGTCTTCGATTACTACGGCGAGTTCATAGACCAGAAGGAGATCTACAACGCGGCGAGGGCCGGAGGGACGCCCCTGCCAGATATGGTCAGGGCCGCCCAGTTCAGCGACCTCAGCACCACGGTCGGGGAGAGATGGCCCGACTACATCGTCACGGGATACTCCGCCCGCGATGTCGGGTACGCGGCGTTCTTCTTCGCCTCGGACACGGAGTGGATGCGCGAGCTGAAGTCGGTGGTCGCACAAGGGTACCCTGTCGCCGTGCTTCAGAACTTCTATCCGGACGGTGACGACCCCCACTACAGGGTGGTGGTCGGGTACGACGAGTTCAGGGGTGTCTTCATAGTCAACGACGGTTGGTCGAGGGAGTTCAAGGTCCCGAGCGGATACGTCGGGTCCACCAACCCCATGTCCAACCCGGTCTCGTGGGACTCGGACTTCCCGGGCATGGAGATGTCATACGAGGACTTCGAGATGGCTTGGACCTGCCCGACGGACACATGGGGTTGGCCCGGACTGAGGTACGGGGCGGTCCTGGTCGTCCCGTGGGAAGTCGTCATAACAGCGCCTTCCGCCGTCGCTCCCGGCGAGGAGTTCACGGTCTTCGTCCGTGTCCAGTATCCCTGCGCAGGGCCTTTCGGAATGGAGCCCTTCCCGTCATTCCCTGCATCCGAAGTGTCCATTCAACTGACGGTCAGAGACGGGAACGGCAGGCCGCTGGAGGTGGCCGAGGTCCCGATCGGCTCCTTGCTGGCACGTGGTGTCTGCGAGGGGACGTTCACCATAGTCGCTCCTGAGGGGCCGGCTGTCCTGGAGCTTGAGGCATGGGGGACGGGGATGGTGTGCGGGAGCCTGGGTGTCTGGAAGGACTACCCGGCCTACGAATACTCGGACCGTATCGGCGGTTCCGACATCTGGATGCTCGAGGTGGCGTGAGAGCCGGGTCCGCGATCACTTCAGCCCGGCGAAGGCCTTCAGGGCCTCCTCCTCCATGAAGTGCAGCTTGCCAGGGACGACTATCGAGTGCAGCGGCGCCCCGAAATCGATATCGAGCAACTCCCCCAAGGGCCCCGCCTTCACGAGCGCGTCGTCGGAGCCCGCCCGGGCCACGACGCAGACGACCGAGTCCCTCGTCAAAGCGCCCTTCTTCAACATCTCCTCCATCTTCAGGAGCAGCTGGAGCCCCTCGTTCGCCGTCATGTACCTCGAGTTGTCCGCATCGATGTCCAGGAGGACGAGGGTGTGGAGGCGTCTTGAGATGTTCTCGCACACGACTTCGTACGGGCTGGTCGGCGAATACCCTTCCTGCGGGAACGGCAGTGTGGTCGTCCTTCCGAACTTGTAGTGCTGAATGCCAAGCAGTCCCGCGACGGATGTGAACACGGAAGGCCCGTGGATGACGGAAGTCCGGACCCCCGCCGCGTGCGCCCTTATCCTGAGGTCGATGTGCGTCGTGGCTGCCATCGGGTCTCCCGCTACCAGGAGGACCACCTTCTTCTCCTTGCAGGCCTCGAGGATGACCTTCGCGTCTTCCACATCCTGCCTGTCCAGGACTCGCACGTCTTTGCCCAGCGCCTTCTGCAGCCTCTCTATCGACCCTTCCCTGAGTCTTGACGTGTAGAACTCCGCGAAGACGATGTCCGCCGCCTTTGCCTCTTCGAGGCCCCTCAATGTGATGCCTCTCTCGTCATCGAGCCCGAGCCCGACGAATGTGAGGCTGCCATGTCTCCTGTCCTCCGAGGTCACGGCAGGTCCAACCGTTCACCCGTTGATTTACTTTTCTTAGAATTCGCGCCATCCGCTTAGGAAACGCTCTTAAGCGTTCCCGGATACGGTCTTAAATGCCTAGACCATTGCACCTCCGGGGACGGTCCGCCGCCAACGGGGATATGGACAGGTCTTCAGGAGGGAATTGTCTGTGGGCGATGACAAGGTGATCAAGCAGCTGCAGGACTCGATAATGACGTGCGATTCCGCAGCCGCGGTGTCTGCTGCGAAGGCCGCCATCCAGGCCAAGATGGATCCTTTGCAGGCAATAGAGAAGGGGTTGGTGCCTGCCATCGAGCAGGTCGGCGAGAAGTTCGAGAGGATGGAGCTCTATCTTCCCGAGCTGATGCTCGCAGGCGAGGCGATGAAGTCGGCGCTCGATCTGCTGCTCCCGCTCGTTCCCAAGGGGCAGAAGACTTCCAAGGCGACGGTCGTGATCGGCACGGTCCAGGGCGACGTGCACGAGATCGGCAAGAACATCGTCTCAAGCATGATGATGGCCGGAGGGTTCGATGTCGTCGACCTGGGCGTGAATGTCAAGACCTCGGTGTTCGTGGACGAGGCGAAGTCCAAGAACGCGAAGGTGATCGGCGCCTCGGCCCTGATGTCCAGCACCATAGGCTCGCAGAAGGACATCGTGGACTACCTGAGCGCCTCGGGCGAGAGGAGGAAGCGCGCGTTCCTCGTCGGAGGAGGCCCGACCACGCAGGAGTGGGCGAAGGAGATAGGCGCGGACGGCTGGGGCAAGGACGCGGTCTCCGCGGTCAAGCTGGCGACCAAGTTCGCCAAGGGGCGGTGAGTCCGATGGTCCAGATTCTGGATGTGATGCACAAGGCGCTCGAGGGCAAGCCCATGAGCGAGACGGATTACCAGCTGAGACTGTTCGCAGGCAAGGTCGCGGAGAAGGTGAAGGAGTACGACATCAAGTTCGACCCTTCGAAGCCTATCCCTGACGACCCGTCCCTGGCGGACGACGTGTTCAAGGCGGCCTTCGACCTGGTCGTCGATGTGGGCGCCTACTGCACGAACACGAACAGGGTCATTTCATACACCGAGACAGAGGTCAGGAACGCCCTCAAGTTCGCTCCGAGCCAGCTCTGGTTCGGGGAGGGCATGGACAGGAAGTTGATGAAGACCAGGAGCGTCGGGGACAAGTCCCCTCCGTGGTGCCTGCTGGGCGCCGGAGGAGGCGCGTGCTCGAGCGACCGGTCGTTCCTCACGCTGGTCGAGGGCTACGCCGAGATACCCGAGACGAACGCGATCACGACCCCCGCGCTCACGAGGGTAGGGGGCATGAGGATCAGGCCGGCTTCGCCCCTGGAGGTGCTCGGGGCGCAGAGGAACGCGGTCATGTTCAGGGAGGCGTGCAGCCGCGTGGGCCGCCAAGGCATACCGGTGATGAACACCCTCTCGACCGCGGAGTCTGACATCGCCCTCGCCGGGGCGCTGCATCCGAAGTACGGCCTCCGCCAGTCGGACGGTTACATGATCTGTTGCATGGACCCTATGAAGGTCGACTTCGCGAGGCTGAACAAGGTCACGGCCGTCCTCGGCGTCGGCGGAGCCATAGGCATGTGCTTCGGGCCGATGATGGGCGGATATGCGGGCGGCCCTGAAGGGAGCACCGTGTCGAACGTGGCCCACCACATGATGGGCGTACTGACTTATCAGTCGAGCTGGCTGCTGCCCTTCCCGCTGCACCTGAGGTATGTGTCGAGCAGCTGCAGGGAGCTCCTCTGGCTGATCAGCCTGACGGGCCAGGCGGTCTCGAGGAACACGCACCTTCTGACGGTGAACCTGAACTACACATCCGCGGGGCCGTGCACCCCGATGTGCCTGCACGAGACCACGGCCTCGGTGACTGCCGCCGTCACATCCGGCATGCACATCGAGGCACTCGGGGTCGCGTCGAACAAGCAGGAGGACAGGACGACTCCGGTGGAGCCCAGGATATCGGCGGAGGTAGGTCATGCGGTCGCAGGCATGAGCCTCGCGGACGCGAACGAGATGGTGCTGAAACTCGTGTCCTCGTACGAGAAGCGCTTCGCGGACCCGCCGCTCGGCAAGATGCTCTACGACTGCTGGGACCCCGACACGAGGCGCCCGAGCAAGGAGTACATGAGGGTCATCAGAGACTACAAGAGGAAGATGTCCGACCTGGGCGTCCCCTTGAGAGAGGACGACTGGGGCTGACCGACCGGGCACATCCTGCGCTGGCTTATCAGATGCCAGCGTGAGCCCTGCCCTCCGATTGGGTTATCTATCGAGGACGCCGATAAGCCTCCGATGGATTCGCTCTGCTTGGTCGTCCCGAAGAAGAAGGCCGAGCCCGTCCGCAAGAGGCTGATGGAGAAAGGGGTCTTCAGGAAGGGGCTCCAGGTCAGGTCGGACGCGAAGAACGTCTACCTCCCGGTCACGCAGAGGGTCGATTTCGGATACCCCGTCGAGTCCATGGCGTTCGACGAACTCCAGGAACAGGTGAAGGACTACAGGGTCCTGGTCGATGTGCCGAACGGCCTCAGGTCCAGACTGCCGTCGTCGTACGACGTCCTGGGCTCGGTGGCGCTCGTGAAGATGAGCGAGGATGTGCTCCCTCACGCGGAGCAGATAGGGAAGGCCATCATGGCCGTCCAGAGCGCGGTCAGGACGGTGTGCGTCGACTCCGGCGTCAAGGAGGAGTACAGGACCAGGGACCTGAGGGTCGTCGCGGGGGACGACACCACGGAGACCACGCACAAGGAGTACGGGCTGGTCTTCAAGATGGATGTGAGGAACGTCTTCTTCTCCCCGAGGCTCGCCACGGAACGCGACGTCGTGGCGCGTCAGGTGCAGCCGGGAGAGGTCGTGATCGACATGTTCGCCGGCATAGGCCCGTTCTCCATCATGATCGCGAAGACGCGCAAGCCCAAGGTGGTCTACGCGATCGACACGAACCCCGAGGCCATCAGATACATGAAAGAGAACATATCTCTGAACAAGGTGACCGCCGTGGAGCCGGTCCTGGGGGACGCCAGGGAGGAGGTCGGGAAGCTGGAGCCCGCGGACAGGATCATCATGAACCTGCCCCACAACGCGAAGGACTTCCTACCCGAGGCGATCACCGCGCTGAAGCCGGGAGGGGTCATACACTTCTACGAGATCATGGAGGACGAGGACCTGGAGTCCGAGTTCGGGATGCTCGCGGACGCCGCCGTCAGGAAGGGCCGGGTCATGAAGGAGCTCGGCCGGCGCAAGGTCAAGAGCTACAGCCCGACGATGAGCTTCTACGCCTTCGACCTGTCCTTCATCTGAGGGAGGGGTTCGAGCGTGATCCCTCTCTGTCCGTGGTAGTTCCCGGACCTCTCCTTGTATGTCTTGATGGGCAGGGACTTCAGCTCCTCGAACACGACCTGAGCGAACCTGTCCCCTATCGGTATGTCCACAGGCTTCTGTGAGGCGTTCAAGGCGGAAAAGGTCAGGTTCCCGTGGAATCCCGCATCTATTCTCCCAAAAGAGGACAATATGCCTTTCCTGACCCAACTGGTCCTTATCCATATCTCCCCGACCAGGTCGGACGGCAGTTCGAGGTACTCGAGCGTCCCGATGGTGAACCATGCGCCCCCAGGCACGCGCGCGACCCCTTTCTTCACGCTCGTGTCCGACGACGGCATCCAGACCTCGGCCACGGTGACGTCGTACCCGTTCGGCGTGAGGCTCCCTTCCGCGAACGAGCCGATTTTCAGGGAGCCGGACCTCAGCCTGGCGAGTATGTCAGCGTCCGAGAGCACAGCCATGCGATCGTCACCTCTTCTTGCGCTTGGGCGGCTTCGTCTCCGCCTGCTTCTGGGCCCTCCCCTCTTCCTGGAGGACCTTGGCGGCCTCCTCGGCGAGGGACCTGAACCTCTTGAACGCCGCGGGCCACTTCTCCTCGAGCTCGACGGCGAAGGATTCGGAAACCTCCCTGGGGCCGGAGATGGACACTGGCCTGAAACCCTTGTCCTTCAGCATCTCGTCCACAGGTTCGGAGACCTTGGCGATCCTCTCCCATCTGAAGAGCTGGTCGATGCCGTCAAGCTCGTCCACCAGGTCGCCGATGTACTCGGTCCCGAGCTTCGCGAGCAGATGTATGTGCAGGACCGAGAGGTCCTTCGCGGATTTCGCGGCCGCGCCCCTCGCCTTCTCCATGAACTTGTCCAGCTGGTCGTCGCTCATGACCTTGAGCTTCGAGGGGGACGACGCCAGGGAGTCCCTGACGGCCACCATCATCGCCGGCTCCACCTCGGTCTCGACGCCCCTCAGGATTACTATCCCGTGCCTTGCCAGAGCGGCTTTGGCCTCGCCGAGTTCCTTGTGCAGGACAGGGTCGAGGGCTCCAGCCATCGTCTCACTCGCCTCAGATGGCCGTGAAGCCGTCGGCGGTCTTCCTGTCGAGCTTCTTGACGACCTCTACCAGGAGCTTGACCGTGTTCTCAGTGTCGGAGAGACTCAGCAGGCCCGCGTGGGCGTGGATGTGCCTCGTCGGCACGCCTATCACCAGGCTCGGGCAGCCGGCGTTGGATATGTGTATGATCCCGGCGTCGGTCCCTCCCCGGGCTATCTGGGACAGCTGGTAGGGTATCTTCGCCTTCTTCGCCACGCCTAGGACGAACTCGAGCAGCTCCTGGTTCGGTATCATGGATGAGTCGTAGGTCGTGATGGACGGGCCGTACCCCATCTTCGTGGGCGCCTCGCTCGCCTCGATGCCAGGCACGTCCCCGGCGATGTCCACCTCCAATGTCAGGCAGACGTCCGGGTTCACGACATGGGCGGTCGTCCTCGCGCCCCTGAGCCCGACCTCTTCCTGGGTCGTGGCCGCTCCGACGACGGTATTGGGGTGCTTTATGCCCTGCTCCTTCAGGGTCCTGACGACCTCGGCCGCGATGAACGTCCCTATCCTGTCGTCGAAGGCCTTGCCGATTGCGATGGTGTCGGTGCCCTTCCTCTTGCCGTCCTTGAAGACCCTCTTCTCCATCGTCGAGAAGCACGAGTCGGGCATGATCGGGTTGCCGATCCTGGCGCCCATCTCCTTCGCCTCTTCCTCGTTCGATGCGCCTATGTCGATGAACATCTTGTCCTTGGTGACGACCTTGCTCCTCTCCTCCGCTGGCAGCAGGTGCGGGGGCTTGGCCGCGATTATGCCAGGGACGATGCCCTTGGCGGTCCTGACCTTGACCCTCTGCCCGAGCAGGACCTGGTCGAACCATCCGCCGAGCGGGTTGAACGTGAGGAACCCGTGCTTGTTGATCGACGACACGATGAACCCGACCTCGTCCACATGCCCCGGGATGAGGATGACGGGCTTGTCGGCGCTGCCCTTCTTCGTGAACAGGAACGACCCGAGCTTGTCCGTGCTCGTGCTGTCGGCGTACTGTGACACGTACTTCTTGACGATCCGCGCGGGCTCCTTCTCGAACCCCGATGGTCCGAAGCAGTTCGTGAGCTCTTCCAAGAACTTCAACGATTCCGTCCTCATGAGAAACCTCTCCCTGGCGCATCAACGGATTTTCCGTAGATAACTCTTGCTGTGCGACGCGCTGGCCAAGCCTTCCGCGAACGGGCGTCGGGGGCGAGCCTCGGCGGCGTTTGCCGCTCACGCCCGAAGCGGAGGGAGAGTAGGCAAGTTATAAATCGAGATAAGATTATCAGAGCGAAAAGGAACGGGAGGCCAGATATGTCCAACGTCTTGCCGGATCTCAAGTACACCAAGGACCATGAGTGGGTGAAGGTCGAGGGCAACCTCGCACGCATCGGCATAACAGACCATGCGCAGGCCGAACTGACCGAGATCGTATTCGTCGAGCTGCCGAGCGTAGGCAAGGAGGTCGCCAAGGCGACGGTCCTGGGCAACGTCGAGTCGGTCAAGACCGTCTCCGAGGTATTCTCCCCGGTCAGCGGGACCGTCAAGGAGAAGAACGACAAGCTGGTCGATTCCCCTGAACTCCTGAACAAGGACCCCTACGGCCAGGGCTGGATCGCGGCGGTCGAGATGAGCGACCCGAACGACCTCGCGGACCTCATGTCCGCCGAGGATTACAGGAAGCTCCTCGGCGAGTGAGCCCGCACCTGACCCATGTCATGCGCTGGAGGTGTGGCACGATGAAGAGCGATATCACTGTCGACGAGGGCACGGATGCGTTCTCCGGCTTCCCGGTGGTACTCTGCAGCGTGGGCGGGGAGAAGGACAACATCATCACCCTCGCACTGTGCCATGTGTTCTCGTTCAAGCCGGCTCTGGTCGGCATAGGCGTCGCGCCCGCGAGGTTCTCCTACGGCCTCCTCCAGAAGAGCAAGGACTTCGCAGTGAACATCCCCACGAAACCCCTCCTGAAGGCGGTGGAGCTGTGCGGCTCCAAGTCCGGGAGGCGGGTCGACAAGTTCCAGGTTGCCGGGCTGACGAAGGAGAAGGCGACCAGGATATCATCGCCGCTCATCGCCGAATGCCCTGTGAACCTCGAGTGCATCAAGGTCAAGGAAGTGGAGACCGGCGACCACGTCTGGTTCGTGGGCGAGGTCGTCGCCGCCCGCAGGGACGATTCGTACGACAAGGCCGACATGCTCCTCTACTGGGGCGACTACAGGGTCATAGGGCCGAAGGCGGACTGAGCGGACAGCGTTCGATCGCTCGTCCCGCACGGACTCAGGGGCTACGGGGCCACACTTAAATGCTCGTAGATGGTTCTACTTACGGCATCCGCAGCCAGCATCGTTCATGACCGGAGGGGCGCATCTGTACGTCTTCAGCACCTGCCCGCGAGATTGTTACGACACTTGTTCAATGGTCACCAGGGTGAAGAACGGCCGGCTCCATGGTTCCGAGCCGAACAGCAAGCACCCGTTCACCGGCGACCTCCTGTGCCCGAAGGGCCGGAACCTCGCGCCTTACGTGTATTCGAAGAGCAGGCTCCTGTTCCCGATGCGCAGGACCGGCAAGAAAGGTTCCGGCGAGTTCGAGAAGGTCACTTGGAACGATGCGCTGAAGGAGATCTCCCAGAAGATCGGGGAGGTCTCGGCGAGCGACGGGCCGGGGGCCATCCTCCAGTATGACTACGCGGGCACGATGGGCCTGGTGCAGAGGTACTTCCCCAGCAGGTTCTTCAACGCCATAGGCGCCTCGAGGATATCGCACACGATATGCTCCAGGGCCGGCGACAAGGCGTTGCAGGTCGTGTACGGCTCGAGCCTCGGCATGTTGCCGGAGGAGATCGAGAAGTGCAGGCTGATAGTCGTCTGGGGCATGAACCCCGCCTGGAGCAGCGTGCACGGGTTCGAGATACTGAAGCGGGCGGCGAAGCGCGGCGCGAAGATCTATGTGGTGGACCCTGTCAAGACCGCGACCGCGGAGATAGGGACCCACCTTCAGATCAGGCCGGCTACGGACGGCGCCCTGGCGCTCGGCATCATGAACCACCTCATCCAGAACAGGCTCTGCAACGAGATATTCCTGGAACAGAACACGGTCGGTTTCGACAGGCTCGCAGGCGTGACCAGCAAGTACGACATGAACACCATATCCAGGACCACGGGCCTCGCGACCAGGCAGATAGAGGACTTCATCGGAGACTACGTGTCGCAGAGGCCCAACTGCATCATGATGGGCTACGGGATGCAGAGGCAGAGGAACGGCGGCGAGATGGTCCGGGCGATAAGCATGCTCCCGGCCCTCATAGGGGAGAACCGGGGCTTCTTCTACTCGACGGACCTCGGGGACTTCGACATGGGCTACCTCGAGGGGACGGCCCTCAGGACCAGGCGGCTCACGACCTACAACATGGTGGACCTGGGACGGACGCTCCAGGCCGGCAGGATCAAGATGATGTTCGTTTACAACTCGAACCCGCTCGCCACCCTGCCGAACCAGTCGTTGGTGAGGAAGGGGTTCGCGCGGGATGACATGTACACCGTCGTGCACGACCTCTTCCAGACGGACACGGCGGACTACGCGGACATGGTGCTGCCCGCTACGAGTTTCTTCGAGCACTACGACATCAACACTTCGTACTTCCACAACTACCTGTCCCTGAACGAGAAGGCGATAGAGCCTCTCGGGGAGGCCAAGAGCAACAGCGACACCTTCAGGGCGCTCGCGTCAGCCATGAAGCTCACCCAGAGGGAGCTGTTCGAGGAGGACGAGAAGGTGGCCAGGACCCTGGTCTCGAAGAGCAAGTCCGTCGAGGGCAAGTTCGACGACCTCACGAAGAAGGGGTTCCTGAGGCTGAAGGTGCCGAACAGGAAGCTCTACCCCACGCCGTCGAAGAAGATCGAGATCTACTCTGCGGCGGCGGAGTCCGAGGGACTCGGCGGGCTGCCGTCGCACGTGCCGGTCTCGAGCAACCTGCCATACATGCTGCTGACCCCCGTCCACAAACTGCTCGTGAGGTCGCAGTACCACTCCAGATGGCAGGACATACAGCCCGTGGTGTACGCCAACCCGGAGGACGCGAAGTCCGAAGGCGTGGATGACGGGTCGATGGTCACGCTCTCGAACGAGCTCGGCGACTGGGATGTGAGATGCGAGGTCTCCGAGGCGGTCCCCAGGGGCGTGCTCGTGACCCATTCCGCGCTCTGGCCGAAGCTCTGCGACGGCTCCAGCGCGAACTTCCTCACGACGGACTTCGTGCAGAGGTACGGCCAGAACTCCGGCTACAACTCGACGTTCGTCAGGATGGTCTGAGTCTCATTCCTGGCCCTTCCTGGCGGGAGAGCCGAAGAACTCCTTGTGTATCGCCGTGATGGTCTTCTTCAGGTCCTTGTGCCCGACCGTGAAATGGTAGGCCACGGTCGATGCGCCCGCGGATATCAGCTCCACGTTGACCTTGTTCTCCGCCACCGACTTGAAGACCCTCGCCGCGACCCCCTCGGTGTATCCGAGGCCTTCGCCGACGGTGCAGACCAGGGCGACTCCGGATGTGATCTCGAAGCTCTCGCCCACGCCGCCTATCACGCTCTTGATCGCCCTCTTCGCCTGCGGTATCTGCTGCTCGTCTATGAGGACCGCGACGCAGGTCTGGGAGGTCGTCGCCGAGAATATGTTGACCTCCTCCTGCGAGAGGCAGTTCGTTATGTCCGCGAGGAAGCCGGACTTGTAGCCGGCGCCCGTGTCGTACACCTTCAGCGTGGCTATCTTCGGCACGTATGAGACGCTCTTGATGACGTCCTTCCGCGTCAGCCTGCCGTTGCCTATGGTCGTCCCCGGCGATTCCGGCGCGTAAAGGTTCTTTATTATTATCTCGATGCCCTTGAGCCTGGCCGGCTGGACTGCCCTCGCGTGCAGGACCTGCGCGCCGAAGTATGCCAGCTCGGCCGCCTCCTCGTACGAGAGCCTGTCGATCATGAACGCGTCCTTGACCAGCTTCGGGTCCGCGCTCATGAAGCCGTCCACCTCCTTCCATATCTCGATCGGTTTGGCGTTGACCGAGTAGGCGATCACCGCGGCGGTGTAGTCCGTGCCGCTCCGCCCGACCGTGGTCACGTGACCATCCTGCGTTATCCCGAAGAAGCCCGTCACGACCGGGACGATGTCCTTCTCCAGGGCGCTCTCCAGGGTCGGCCCCATGTTCCTCTCGCACTGGTCCAACATCGCGACTGCGTTCCCGTGCTGGTCGTTCGTGATGAACCCGAGCGCGTCCGTCTCCATCGGGACCGCGTCGACGCCGTCGCTGGACAGCCTGGACGCGACCACTATGGCGGACATCCGCTCGCCGAAGCTGAGTATCAGGTCCTTGGTCCTCGGCGTGAGCTCCTCCGTGTATGTTACGCCGTACAGGAGCCGCTCCAGCTTGGTCACCTTCGCCTCGATCATCTCGAGCGACTCCTTCCTCGCGTCCCCCTCGGTCCTCGGCAGCGTGTCTATGTGCCTCATCCTGAGGGCCAGCAGGAAGTCGTCTATCTCCCTCTCCTGCCTCGGCTTCGACACGAACTCCTTGAGCGCGTTGGTCACGCCCGAGGCGGCCGACACCACGACGATCTTGCGGTCCTTCTCCGATCTGGTCACGCTCGACACCCTGTCGAGGGCGTCCTCCGTGCCGAGGCATGTGCCTCCGAACTTCATGATCTTCAAGTCCTCACCTCTTGAGATGTATCAGATGAACACGAGTAGCATTTCGAAGGCATCCTGCTGTGGACCGTGAGTCTCTCAGGGCTGTGCTCCACCTCGACGAGCTCCGGCAGCCTCCCGTGCATCGCGACCTCCCCGCCCGCCATCGCGAGCCCCCCGATCATGCCCGGGATGTCCTTGAACGGGTCGAAGCAGCTGGCCAGGGATCCCGTCCCTTTGACCCGGTTCCCTATCGCCGTCGCGAGCGCGTCCGCGAGCACCGCCGAGTCCGCGATGGCGACCGCCACATCCGCGTCCCCCAGGCTGATGGAGTGCCCCAGACGTCCGCTGGATGTGCAGACGCCCAGGATCCCCTCCGTGGGTTCGAGGAGCAGGCCGAACGCGTTCTTGGCACCAGGCTCGTGGAACACCTCCATGGTCACGGGTCTGTCGAGGACGAGCGCGACGTCTCCGCCGTTGTCCACCCAGCCATGGGTGCATCCCGATGCCGCCATCGCCTCGAGCCCCGCCTGGGCGACCGCCCCGGCGACCGTCGCCATGGGCCCTACGCCTGCGGCTGCCGCTGCGGCGCACATGCGCCTGACCACGGGTCCGGCGTCTCCGGGTGTGTAAGGCTCCATCGTGGCGAGGAAGAACCGGTCCCTGCGGACCTGCCGCTCCACCTCCTTCCTTGCGGCCTTGACAGCGTCCACCGCGGCCTCGATGAACCTGCCTTCGGCTGCGATGGTCGCTGCCGTCTCGGCGATCTCTACCTTCGCGTGCACGAACGCCATCTCAAATCAGTATCTCCATCGCCCTCGGCGGGCAGGCGTCTATGCAGACCCCGCACGCGACGCACTTCTCCTCGTTGAAGCTGACCTTGCCGGACTTGGGGTCGATCGTCAGAGCCTTGGTGGGACATATCGAGACGCACATCCCGCAGTGCGTGCACGCTTCGTCGTCCCTCCTCACGCCCTCCTTGATGGGCCTGACCCCGACGCCGCTGGCCTTGAGGTAGTCGATGCCGCCCCGGATGTTGTCGGCCTTGCCTGAGAGCTCCAGGACCATCTTGCCGCCGACCTCGTCTATCTCCGCTCTGAGTATGTTGACCAGGAGGCTGTGTTTCGCGATCAGGTTGTGTGTTATCGGCTGGTTCGAGGCCTCCGGGCTGAAAGTCAGCACCACCTTCGTCTTCATGTCAGGTCGCCTCCTTCTCGGTCCTCACATCCAGGGTCTTCAGAGAGCGGTCCTTCGGGAAGCCCTGGACAGGTTCCTGTATCATGAACTCCCCCTTGAGTATCCAGCTCTTGAGGACCTCCGAGACCTGGCGGGCCTTGAAGATGCTGGACAGGGACGATGTGGGGACCCGCTTCCCCTTGATGTCGATCTCGCCGGACCTCAGCTCGGCGTAGGACGCCTCCTTGAGCACGGGCCTGGACCTCGTCGGCTGTCCGTAGTCGAACACCGCGGCGAGTATGTCGCTGTCGGTGACCGCGCAGCATCTTGCCATGTCCTCGTCGAGTATCGGGATCGGGACGCCGATGCCCAGGCCGAGCGAGGAGCCGTACCTCGTGAATGTCAGCCCTTTCAGGAACTCAGGGTTCATCTGCTTCAGGTCGCCCACGACCGCGAGCGAGCCTGCGGGCCTCTTCGGGACCCCGTTGGGCGTCCTGGGGGCGCCTGGGTTGAACTGCGTCCCCTCCCATATCACATATCCCTGGGCGCCTCCCAGGAATATCCTCGTCCCGATGCCGATGGTCCTGTAGTACGGGTCGTTCAGGAGCGGGGACAGCTCGCCGGCGCTGCTGAAGGTCGCGTTCCCGAACTCCGGGAGCAGCTTGCCCATGTACGTGTACAGGGTCTTCGGGCCAGAGTTCGTCGCGGCCGCGTAGTTCTGGTAGCTGTTCCTCACGTTCATCAGCACGGCCTGGTTGACCGTCCTGAGGCTGACGTATGTGTCTATCTCCTTCCTCGGGTAGCAGTCGGTGCCGTATCCCGTCGCCCTCAGCCTCACGGCCTTCCCCCGGACGAGGTCCTCGATGACATGCGCCCCGCCGTGGGCCATGTTGTTCGTCTCGTCCAGCGCCGTCGCGCCTATGTAGCCGTCGACGGCCGCCAGCCCCGCCTGGGCGGGCACGCCGTCCAGCCATATCTTCTGCATCTTGATCGGCGGCTCTGCGTGGCCGAAGTTGATGTAGGCTCCGGACGAGCACATCGCCCCGAAAGTCCCGGTCGTGACGACGTCGACCTCCTCGGCCGCCTTCTTCGTCCCGTGGGACCTCACGAACTCCTTGAACTCGAGAGCCGTCATGACGACCACGTCGCCGTCGGCTATCTTGCGCTTGATGTCGTCGTAGCTCTTCCCCTTGGATGCGGTCTTCTTCCCCTTCGCGCTCAGATGAGACCCTCCCTGTACGCCAGCTCGGCGTTCAACACGGACCCTCCGGCTCCTCCGCGTATCGTGTTGTGGACCAGAAGATAGAATCTCAGCTGGTCCTTCCCCGTCCGGACCCTGCCGACCGTGACGGCCATCCCCCGCGCCCTGCGCGGCTCGCCCGCGTTCGCGTCCAGCTTGGGCTGCGGCCTGTCGTGCTCCCGCCTGACGATTATCGGCTTCAGCGGGGCGCTAGGCAGCCCCAGCTCCTGCGGCCTCGCCCTGAACTCGGAGAGCGTCTTCGAGATCTTGTCGGCGTCCGGCATGTCCTTGTGATGTATGAAGACCGCTTCCAGATGGCCGTCCCTGGTCGAGACCCTGGCGCAGCTCGCCTCTATGTTCAAGGGGGCGTCCACGAACCTGCCGTTGCTGAACCCGCCCAGGATCTTCTTGCCCTCGGAGGACATCTTCTCCTCCTCGCCCTTGATGTGCGGGAGGACGTTGCCGAGTATGTCGAGTGAGGACACGCCCGGGTACCCCGCCCCGGAGAGCGCCTGGTAAGTGGCCACATATATCTCCGTGAACCTGAACGCGTCCAGGAGCGGTTTCAGCCCGAGGGCCAGCCCCGTGACGGAGCAGTTCGCGTTCGTGACGATGTACCCGCCCTTCCTCCTGCGGCGCCTCTGCGCCTCGACGGCCGCGAGGTGGTCTGGGTTTATCTCGGGCAGGAGGATCGGCGTGTCCGGGTCCGTCCTGTGCGATGACGCGTTCGAATAGACCGCCATGCCCTCCTCGGCGCAGGCGTCCTCCACGGGTCCCGCGACTTCTGACGGCAGGCCACTGAAGACGACCTCCACTCCTTCCTTGGCGAGAGCAGCCGGGTCCGTGCCGGTTATGGCCTCGGAGCCCAGGCGTGCATCGAGCTCGACGTCCGGCAGCTTCCACACGTCCTGCAGCCGCTTGCCGTCGGACCGGTCGGAGGCGCAGTACGCCACGACCTCGAAGTACGGGTGTCCGTCGAGCATATGTGAGAACCTCTGGCCGATCATGCCGCTCGAGCCGAGTATCGCTGCCTTCTTCTTCGTCATCTGTTTCACGTCTCCATGTGTTCTTTCGTGGATTCCATCAATCTGGTGAACTGTTCGTGGTCCGTGGACGACGCGGCCTCCTTGAGCTCCCTCAGGGCGCTCTCGGCCGCCTCGACCATCTCCTTCGTGTGCGGGTTCAGGGCCTGGATGTCGTGGTAGACCCTCCTGCTCTCGCCCGAGACCTCCTTCGCCAGGTCGGCCAGCTTCGCGAACGAGGTGCCCTGCACCTTCCTCAGGTCCGAGGCCCTCTTGCCCGAAGCCCGGAGAGCGGTCCCGAACATGAGCGCGGTCATGTGCGAGAGTCCCAGGATGTACGCCATCATCTGGTCGTGTTCCTCCAGATACAGCTCGACGATGTTGGCTCCGGCGTCCCCGAACAGCTTCTTGGCGCGCGAGGTCGCCTCCCTGCAGCCACAGTCGCAGACGACGACGTTCAAACCTCTCAGCGAGGTCGTCCTCGGGCCGAACATGGGATGGACGCTCGCGATGAGCGTACCGTCGGCCGCGGCGAGCCTGAGCATGCTGGATATGTGCGATTTGACGCTGCACAGGTCGATCACGAGGCCCTCGGGGCCCTCGTCCAGGACCCTCCTGAGCTCGTCCTGGCACACGCCGAGGGGGCTGGCGATCACGACGATGTCGGATTCGGCCACGGCCGACGCGAGGACCTTCGCGTTCGTGTAGCCCTTGCGCCCGCCCCTAGGGTCCCAGACCTTGACCTTGGCGCCCCTGTTGGACATGAACCTGCAGGTCCAGCCGCCCATGTTCCCGGACCCGCCGACCACAAGGACCTTCGCCCCCTGGAGCGGCAGTTCCGCCCGCTCCTTCTGGGCCGCGACGGCGTCGGCGATGAGGAGCCTGGCGGCTTCCTTCGCCAGCTTCTTGTCCGCGCCGAGCGAGGCTGCGAGCGAGGCCATCTTCTCGATCACCTTCCTCTCCCTCTGCGGGTCCCTGACCTTCAGCCCGCTCCTGCGCTTCGTCAGGCCGATCTCCTTCGCGACGTCCCGCCTCTTCGATATGAGCCTGACCAGCTCGCGGTCGATCGCGTCTATCTCGGATCGGAGGGCTTCCAGTTCGTCCTTGGTCATGCGAACCCTCCTTGAAGCATCAGGTCGAGTATCACGGACGCGGCCGAGTTCTCCACGACCGGGACCGCCCTGGGGACTATGCACGGGTCGTGCCTGCCCTTCACCTCGAGCTCGACGGGCGATTTCTTCACCACGTCGACGCTCATCTGCGGCCTCGCTATCGACGAGGTCGGCTTGAACGCGACCCTGAAGTCGATCGGCATGCCTGTGGACAGGCCGCCCAGTATCCCGCCGGCGTTGTTCGTCTTGGTCACGATCTTCCCGTTCCTGACGATGTACGGGTCGTTGTGCTCGCTGCCCCTCATCGAGGCGGCTCGGAACCCCGAGCCGAACTCCACGCCCTTCACGCCCGGTATCGAGAACATCATCGCGGACATGGCGCTCTCGACCGAGCCGAAGAACGGCTCGCCGACGCCCGCTGGGACGCCCAGGACCGTGCACCTGACTATCCCGCCCACGCTGTCCCTCTCCTCGTGGGCCCGGATTATCTCGTCCTTCATGCGCTCAGCGAGGTCCCTGTCCGCGCATCCGACCGGGCTCGCCCTCGAGACCTTCTCCGCGATGCCGAACGGGAGCTCCTTCTCCATCCTCACGGAACCTATCTGCACGGTCTGCGCAAGCACTTTGACGTCCTTCTTCTCGAGGACCTGCCTCGCAATGGCCCCTGCGATCACAAGCCCCGCGGTCATCCTGCCGGAGAACTGCCCTCCCCCTCGGTGGTCGTGGTGGCCCTTGTACTTGACCATGGCTGGGTAGTCCGCGTGCCCCGGCCTCGGCACCCTGCGGAACGAGTCGTATGCGGATGAGTCGACGTCCTTGTTCCTGACGAGTCCGACGATGGTGGCCCCCGTCGCCTTCCCGTCCACGACGCCTGAGATCAGCTCGAGCCGGTCCCTCTCCGCCCTCGGGGTCGTGAGCACGCCCTTGCCTGGGGAGCGTCTGTCGAGCTGGACCTGGATGGCCGCCTCGGAGACCTTCGAGCCGGGAGGACACCCGTCCACCTTCGCTCCCACGCAAGGGCCGTGGCTGGAGCCGAATATGCCGACCCTGTACTTCGTCCCGAACTCGTTCATCTCCTCACCTCCAAGCGACATCCCAGCTGGTGCATGTCCCTAAGGAACCCGGGATAGGACACCTCGTAGGAGGAGTCGTCCGCTATCCTGGTGCCCGAAGTGGATACCAGTCCAGCAAGTGCTGCGGCCATAAGAATCCTATGGTCTCCGTGGGTCTCCACATCCGCCCCGTGGAGCTTCTCGCCTCCGGATATCTGGCACCCGTCGTCTGTAGGCTTCACGCGTGCGCCCATCGACCTCAGGAACGCGGTGGTCGTGGCGATCCTGTCGCTCTCCTTGTGTCTGAGGTTCGCGCCGCCTTTGAGCACCGTCGTGCCGTCCGCCACCGCTCCTATGACCGCGAGCACGGGGAACAGGTCGGGCGTGTCCTTCACGTCTATCTCGAGCCCCTCCAGCCTCCCCGCGGACGCCCTCACGGAGTCCGGTGTGGTCTTCACATCGGCTCCGAAGTCCCTCAGATGCTGGATGATCGCCTTGTCCCCCTGCGGGGAGCGGCTGTCAAGGTTCTTGACTGTGACATCCCCCGAGGTGATGGCCCCGGCGGCCAGGGCGAAGGCCGCCGACGAGTAGTCCCCAGGGACCGTGTAGCCGGCCCTGTCCAGGCGCTGGTCGCCGTCGACCTCGAACCCCTCCTCGGACTCGTGCGCGTCGCCTCCGAACGCGCGCAGCACATCCAGGGTTATGTCTATGTACGGCCTGGACACGACCTCGCCTCCGATGCGGATGCGCGTGTCCTCCGTCTTCTGCGTGCAGGCGATGAGCAGGGACGATATGAACTGGGAGCTCACCCCGCCCGCGACCTCGGTCTCGCGGCCATTGACCGGGCCGGTGACCTTGATGGGAGGCCTGCCGGGCTGGCCCACGTACGACACTTTGGCCCCCAGCTGTTTCAGCGCGTCGACCAGAGGCGCCATGGGCCTCTTCACAAGGCTTTCGTCGCCGGTGAGCGTGGTGGTCGATGGGAGCAGCGAGGCGATGCCCGTCATGAGCCGCAGGGTCGTCCCTGAGTTCTTGGCGTCTATGACCGCTGCCGCCTGGCTCAGCTCCTCGCAGTGTATCCTCACTGAGTGGGCGCCTTCGACGACGGTCGCGCCCATCAGGTGCAGCGCGTTCAGGGTCGCCTTCGTGTCCTCTGAGATCAGCGGCCGGTCGAGCGTGAAGGGGCCGTGCGTGAGTGCGCCAAGGACCATGGCCCTGTGGGTGTACGACTTGGACGGCGGAGCGACGACCGAGCCTCTCGCGGTCGACGACTTGATCAGAATAGCCGTGGGACCACCTCCGGGGCTGGTGTGTCGTTGATTGCCGCCGACAGCACCTCGCCTTCGAACCGGTCCTCCAGCGCGCGCACGATCCTCGGGCTGTCCTCCCTGCGCGCCAAGGCCACGGTGGCCGGCCCGGTCCCGGAGATGCCCGCAGCGACGGCGCCTCTCAGCCTCGCCAGCTCCGCGACCTCTTCGCTCAGGCCGAGCACCCTCGCGCAGGCTCGCGAGTTCATCTCGATGGCCTTCGCGTACTCCCCTGCGAGCGCGTGCTCGACGGCCTTCTCGATGTCCGGCCTGGCGGGGCTGAAATCCAGGTCCTTGACCGAGGCTTTGGTTATCCTCCGGTCTGGGACATGTATTACGACCGAGAGTGCGGGGTCGACCCTGCCCGTGCTCAGTATCCGTCTCTCGCGGTTGTCCGTGACGACGGCGCCGCCGAAGTAGCAGGCGGCCGCGTCGTCGAACGCGCCTGTGATGGTCACGCCTGCGGCGATCGATTCGTCTATCGCGGTATTCAGGATGGCGGGGTCGTCCACATGCCTCCCCGCAGCCCTGGTCGCGGCCAGGACGACCGCGTTCGACACCGCACTGCTGCTCTTGAGCCCGCGCGAGACCGGGATATCGGACTCCACCCTCACTTCCGAGCCCCGTCCTCCCAAGCCTGCGCGCCCGAACACAGCGGAGACGCAGCCACGGATGAGCGCGGAGCCCTCTTCAGGCCCGGTGTACTCGAACCGAGCCCCCTCGTCCAGGAGTCTCACTTCCGCGTCGGCCTCGAGCGTGATCCCGAACGCCGCGCCCCTCCCCGTCGGGATGGCGTTCACTATCGTCGCCGCTCCGCGGCAAGCCGCCCTGCCGATCATGCCAGGGACCTCCTCGCGGCTGCGCGCATCGCCCTCAGGTCAGGCTCGATGCCCGTCCACGACCTGAATGAAGCGGCCCCCTGCCTGACCAGCATATCCAGCCCGCCTGCGACCGTCGCCTTCCTGGCGGCCGCCGCCTTCATGGTCCTGGTGACCATCGGATTGTATACCATGTCGAAGTAGAGGACTCCTTTCTTGAACATCGTTGAGGGGACAGGGACGACGCCGCCCACGCCCTTCGTGCCGACAGGGGTGCAGTTTACCACGATATCGTACTCGCGCTCTGTCCGCCCGAGCCTGTCGAGCCTCTCGAGCCCGAGCTCCATGTCCTTGGCCATCGCCGCAGCCTTGTCCGGACTCCTCACTGCGACCGTCACGTGCGCTCCCGCGCGCCTGAGGCCGAGGGCGGCTGCTCTCGCCGCCCCTCCCCCTCCGACGATCAGGGCCTCTGTCCCTGGAACTATGTCCTTTTTCGATTCTATGGCCTGAGTGAACCCTATGATATCTGTGTTTTTACCGTGCATCATAGGACCTTTGAACGTTATGGTGTTGACCGCTCCGGCCGACTCTGCCTCCGAGTCGACGTCGTCGCACATCTCGAACACCCTCTCCTTGTGCGGGATGGTGACGTTCAGCCCTGAGAACCCAAGCTCGCCGAGGGTTTCGAGGGCCTCTCTGGTAAGCTCCTCAGGCGACACGTCTAGGTTGAGGTAGGTCCCCGCGAGGCCGGCTCTGCGGAGCGCGGCCTCCTGCATCGGTTTCGAGACCGAGTGAGCGACCGGGTGGCCGAGGAGCCCGAGCACGACGCTGTCGCTCCTCATGAGGGCCGACTGTGAGCGCACGTCCAGCTGTCCGGGCGCTGCGGGCCTTCCGCTCAGGCTGCAGTATGCCATGGACGACCCGATCTTCCTGGCGCACACCCTCGTGAGCCGCCCCTGGTCTCCCATGCCTATGATTGTGAACTTCTCTCCCGCCTCGGAGCGCCTGACGCCGATCCTGGCCAGCGTGATCGCCTGTCCGGCATCATCGCACGGCATCGCGACCTTCCCGATGTCCCCGGCCGCGCACGCTCTGTCGAGCACCTCCTCGACCTTCGATGACTTGACCGGCTTCTGGAAGTGCATCGACGCTATCAGCCGGGGGCGCCGCCCTTTGCGGCCCTCGGGTCTCAGCAGGCGCTGGTCTCTGCGCAGCTCGAGGTCCACGTACTCGAAGCCCGCATCCAGCAACACTCTCAGGGCGTCCTCCCTAGCAGGCCCTTTGAGCCTCGAGCGTCCGCCTTCATCTGTGGACCTCATCGTCGCGATGGCCGGCCCGCGGACGGCCTCTCTGACCTCGGATGCCTTCCTGGCACTCGTGCTACCGGCGCCAAGGTGGTCGAACCTGACCTCGACCAGGTCCGCCCCCTGCCCGAATGCCTCACGTGACGAGCGAGAAACTCCCGAGACGCTCCTCTCGACGAGAGAAGCGACGATGCGCGTCGTCATTCACTTCTCCCGGATCGTCTCCTCCACCTGCATCCCGAAATGCCTTCCGCCCTTCTCCGTCTTGAGCGTGATCGGGTCGCCCAGCTTGAGCTGGGAGACCGAGACGACCTTGCCCTTGGAGTAGACCCTGATCGTCTCCGCGTTCTGGACTATCGTGGAGAAGCGTTCGCCGTCCACATCGGCCTCTATCAGCAGGAGGGGCCTCCTCTCGACCTTGGTCCTGCCGACGACGACCTTGCGCGTGTGCCCGTCGGCGCCGACCACGAGCGCCTCGTCCCCTCCCTGTAGTTCGGACAGGTACCTGGTCGTCCCGTCCGGCATCAGTATGTACGCGTGCACCGGCCCCGCGTTGACCCTGAAAGGCCTAGATGCGGCGTACTCCGACTCGAGCGACTCCGAGTGTATCAGGAACATGCACGAGGACTGGTTCCCTATGAGCATGCCCTCGCCCACGCTCATCATGGAGCAGGTGTCTATGCAGACCCTGTCGCCGAGCCCGAGCTGCCTCAGGACGGTTATCTTGCCCTCCTGGAGCTTCAGCCTGGGGGCGCGCTCCTCCATCAGCTTCCTGAGCTTGCCCAGCTCCTCGAGCTTGGATGGGACGAACAGGACGCCGTCCGCGCCCCTCTCCATCGTCTCGAAGAAGAGCCTAGCCTCCTCCGCGGTCCTCGCCATCATGAGCAGTTTGGACCCAGTACCCTGGAAATGCACGATGAGGTTCTCGAGCGGGATGACCTTCCAGTCCTTGGCAGAGACGATCACGTTCTGGGCCCGCTCGGCGGCCCTCTTGGCGGCGACCTCGTCGGACTTCTTGCGTATCTCGACCAGGCTGCCGATCCTCTGCCCGTCCTCGAAGAAGTCCTTGCCGTCGAGAATGATGGACCTGAACCTGCCCAGCTTGGCCAGTGCCTGGTCCTTCTTGTCGAGCACCACTGTGTCGAAACCGTTCTCCAGGGCGGCGAGCACGACCTTCTTCCTCGATTCGCCGCTCGGCTGGTGGATGGCCCCGACCCACACCTTGCGGTCGATCAGGGCATTCACCGCCTATACGCCTCTCCTGGGGGCACGCCCTCGAAGACCACCTTGCGCACGGCCCTCGTGATGCCCGCGATGTCATCATGCTGGAAGACGTTCCGGCCGATCGAGACGCCCTTGGCGCCGGCCTTCATCGCCTCGCTCACCATCGTCAGCAGCTCGGCGTCGGAGCCCATCTTCGGCCCGCCCGCTATGACGACCGGTATCGGCGTCCCGCGCACGACCTCCTTGAAAGTGTCTATGGACCCTGTGTAGCTCGTCTTGACGACGTCCGCTCCGAGCTCCGCCGACAGCCTCGCGCAGTGCTTGACCGCCTCGACGTCGAACGCGCTCTTGACGTTCTTGCCCCTCGGGTAGCACATGGCCAGCAGCGGCATCCCCAGCTCCCTGCACCGGTCTGCGACCGACCCGAAATCGGACACCATCCTGTCCTCGTGGTCCCCGCCGAGGTTGCAGTGTATGGACACCCCGTCGGCGCCTATGGCGGCCGCCTCGTCCGCCCTCGCCACGAGGACCTTCAGGTTCGGGTCCGGAGACATGGACGTGCTGGCGGAGATGTGTACGATGAGCCCGAGCCTGGACCCCACGGACGGACCGGCGAACGGGACGAGGCCCTTGTGGATCACTATCGCCGAGGCTCCGCCTTCAGCGAGTTTGTCCACGGTGCTGCGTATGTCCTCGATGCCCTTCACGGGACCAAGGGATATCCCGTGGTCCATGGGGATTATGACGGTCTTGCCAGTCCCCTGGTCGAAGATCCGTCTCATCCGAATCGCCTTGCCCGTCATCCGATCACCAGTCATATTCGCGTGCTACGCTGTGTCACTGCCATCACGATTGTGCTGGACGTATAAGTCCCTTGCTACAGTTTAGCAGTGCGAAGGCGTACATCAGGTGGCAATATTAATCTATTACTGTACACATGTAGTCATCGATTGACATGTGGGACAAGATATCCAACTACTTCGAGAAGTATCCGTCCCAGGCGAAGGTCGCGAGATACCTCCTGAGGTACGGGCTCCGGATAGAGAAGGACCATGTCTTCTGCGGAGACGTGAGGATAGCGGACTCGTCGCTCGCGAGGGCGGCCGGAGTCGACAGGAGGGTCGTCAAGTCGACCCTGGACACCATCAAGGGCGATCCAACGCTCCTCAAGTTCTTCTCGCAGCTGCAGCCTACGAACCACCTCAAGAACGCGGCTTCGGCCATGGGCTGGAGCGCGATCGAGATCGTGCCCACGGACGCCCACGAGCCCGGCATAATATCGTCCGTGGCGGAGATACTCTCGAGGTCGCACGTGAGCATAAGGCAGGCCATAGTGGACGATCCGATGACCTCGGAGGAGCCGAAGCTGTTCATAGTCACCGAGAGCCAGGTCCCGTCCGACCTCATACCCTTGATCCGCCAGGCGAAGGGCGTCAAAGGCGTCACGATATACTGAGCCTCGGCGAGAGCCACGGTGGTCGGATGCGTTCTCCGGGGGAGCACACGAGGGCCTATCTCGCGATAGGCGTCGCCATGGTCTCCATCTCGTTCGCATCCATATTCATCAAGTGGAGCGAGAGCGCCCCGTTCGTGATAGCCTCCTATCGCCTGGGCATCACCTGCCTGATCCTGCTGCCGTTCCTGCTGTACTACGGCGGCGTGAAGAGCATCCTCTCGTTCCGGAAGGACGAGTGGGCGCTCATACTGTTGAGCGGCGTCGCCCTGTCGTTCCACTTCGGGCTCTGGATAACCTCCCTGAGCCTGACACTTGTGTCCACCTCGGTGATACTGGTCACGTCCCACCCCATATTCGTGGCGGGGGTGTCGCACTTCCTGCTCAAGGAACACGTCAGGAAGGTCGCGGCCGTGGGCATAGTGGTCGCCTTCGCGGGGGTCTGCATCATCTCGCTCAACGACTACAGGATCGGAGGCGACTCCCTCATGGGCGACCTGCTGGCGTTCCTGGGAGGCCTCTGCGCGGGCATATACTTCCTCTCGGGCAGGGTCGCGCGGCGCACGGTCCCCCTCACGCCGTACGTGTTCTCCGTGTACGGCATATCTGCCCTGGTCCTGTTCGCCTCCGCCGTCCTGGTCGGCGACGATGTGGTCGTCACGGACGGCACGGAGCTGACCCTGTTCCTGCTGATGGCCATAGTCCCCACCATATTCGGCCACACGATGTTCAACTACGCCCTGAAGAAGGTCCCGGCGCACATCGTCTCCACGAGCGTCCTGGGGGAGCCCGTCGGGGCCTCCCTGCTCGCCTACCTGCTGCTGCCGGCGGAGGTGCCGAGCCTGTGGATCGTCCTGGGAGGCGCGCTGGTCGTGGGCGGGCTCTACATAGTGCTCACGAGGGGCATGCCGAAGAACGGCGAGGAGGAGGGCCAGGGAGGCAAGGGCCCCGGGTCCTCGGAAGGCGTTTAACGAAAGTACATTCAGGAGCCACCGTACCTTTCATCCAATAAGAATAATAGGTACGGTGTCAACACTGTTATCATGAACCACAACCTCGACGACGTGGACCGCAAGATCCTGAGGCAGCTCCAGACGGACGGGAGGGCGTCTTTCCGCGACATCTCCTCCAGGATAGGGGTGAGCACGCCCACCGTGAGCGCCAGGGTGCAGGCGATGACCGATGCGGGCCTGATCAAAGGTTACTCGACCGTTCTGGACGCCGACATGCTCGGGCAGGCGTCCGTCGTCGTCACGGTCGAGGCGAAGCCTTCTGATGTCGAGAAGGTCCACGCAGCCCTCGTCGGAGAGGACATGGTCAGGCAGCTTTACGTGCTGTCCGACTCCAAGCTGCTGCTGATGGTCTCGTACTACAACCAGGTCAAGTACAAGCAGTTCATCGAGTCTCTGTCCAACATACCCGAGATAAGGAGCGTCGCGACCTCGATGGTCCTGAAGGCCCCGAAGGAGGTCCAGAGGGCCGCGCTCACGGACGAGGCCGGCCTGCTCATCAAGTGCTACTACTGCGGCCACATGATCCACGACGAAGGCGTCAAGCTCAAGATAGACGGCAAGTACCACTACATGTGCTGCGACGTCTGCGCGAAGCTCTACAAGGAGAAGTACGACAAGCTGAAGAAGTCCGCTTGAGTCTCCTCTGCAAATCGGGGCCCGTCAGGCCTCGGCAGTACCGACTCCGTCTCACTTGAGGTATTTCTCGGGGTCCTTATCGAAGGCCACCTTGCATCCGGGTGCGCAGAAGTAGAACTCTGTGCCTCCGTAGGTCGACTTCCACTTGGCCGTCTTTGGGTCGACATCCATCTTGCATACCGGGTCTGTCGCCATGTCGTCGCCTCGTGATTACGGTGGGGAACGGAGCCAGGTTCTCAGTTGCGGGGCGTAGAGTGGGGTCCGACTCCGCTCCTCAGGATGATGATTGTCAGCGCCTGGGATATCTATTGTCCCTTACACGTATTGTACCTGCGGAGCAGCCTCCGCGGCCTGACCACTCATCGGCATGTGTGGCAACATTTATGTTCGTGGACCAGTTATGACCGAATCCGACAACTGGTGACGTAGAATGGCTATATTCGAGAAGTCGTCCGAGAAAGCGGTCACGCGTGCGATAGTCGCAGGTTTCACTAAGGACATGGAGAAGTTCGCCGACACCGATGTGATCATCATCGGCGGCGGTCCGAGCGGACTCATGGCCGCCCATGACCTCGCCCGCAAGGACGTGAAGGTCCTGGTCATCGAGAGGAACAACTACCTGGGCGGAGGGTTCTGGGTCGGCGGTTTCCTAATGAACACCATCACGATCAGGGCGCCGGCACACAAGATACTGGACGAGCTCGATATCAGGCACGAGGAGTTCGAGAAGGGCCTGCATGTGACTCCCGGACCCTTGGCCTGCTCGAAGCTCATCGCCGCGGCGTGCGAATCGGGCGCAGGCATACTGAACATGACCTCCTTCGACGACGTCGTGCTCAGGGAGAAGAACCGCGTAGGCGGCGCCGTCGTCAACTGGACCCCCGTCTACTCGCTGCCCAAGCCGATCAGCTGCGTCGACCCGATAGCCTTCGAGTCGAAGCTGGTCATCGATGCGACCGGGCACGACGCCCTGGTGGTCAAGAAGCTCGAGGAGCGCGGACTCATCAAGACCCCGGGGTTCGGGGCGATGTGGATCGAGAAGAGCGAGGACGCGGTCGTTCAGCGGAGCGGCGTGGCGCACCCGGGCCTCATAGTGGTGGGCATGGCCGTCTCGACGACCTTCGGGCTCCCCAGGATGGGTCCGACGTTCGGCTCGATGCTGCTGTCCGGCAGGAAAGGCGCGGAAGTCGCGTACAAGCTCCTGAAGAAGCACTGAGCCCGGGCGCGCTCAGACGGGTCTCAGGCCTAGCGGGGCCTTGTGGAACGAGGACAGGTCGTTCACGGAAGTGTCGTTCTTGGCAGCGTGCTCCATCGCGGTCACCGCGGCGCTCGCCCCCTTCACCGTTGTGAACATGGGTATCTCCAGCTCCACCGCCAGCCTCCTCATCATGTAGCCGTCCCGCCTCGCGCCGGATGCCTCGGTCGGCGTGTTGATGACCATGTTCACGAGGCCTTTGCGCATGACGGATATCGCGTCCGGCGTGACCTTCTCCGATATCCTGTACACCGTGGTCGCCTCCACGCCAATCTCCTTCAGCGCGGCCGCGGTCCCCTTGGTCGCATATATCCCGTAACCCATCTTCGCGAGTCGGACGGCGAGTTGGGCAGCGACGTGTTTGTCCGCGTCCGAGACGCTCAGGTACACATTCCCCTCCCTCGGCAGTTTCTGGCCCGCCGCGATGAGCGCCTTCCAGACCGCTGCGGGATACTCGTGGTCGATGCCCATGACCTCCCCCGTGGACTTCATCTCAGGGCCCAGGATGCTGTCGACGCCGGTGAGCTTGAGGAACGGGAACACCGACGCCTTCACCGCGAAGTGGGATACCGACGGCTCTCCGACGAGCCCGAGGTCCTTCAGGGTCCTCCCCAGCATGACCTTCATGGCCACCTTCGCGAGGGGGACGCCCGTGGCCTTGGAGATGACGGGGACGGTCCTGCTGGCTCGCGGGTTCGCCTCCAGCATGAATATCTTGCCGTCCTTGAGCGCCAGCTGGAGGTTCATGAGGCCTATCGTCTTGAGGGCCATCGCGACCTTCCTGGTCGTGTCCCTGATCTCGTCCATCGTGTCCGGGTTCAGGGTGACCGGCGGCAGGACCATCGTGGCGTCTCCGGAGTGGACCCCCGCCTCCTCGATGTGCTCGAGCACCCCGCCCAGGTAGACGTCCGTGCCGTCGCAGACCGCGTCGACGTCTATCTCTACCGCGTTTGTGAGGTACTTGTCTACGAGGATCGGCCGTTTCTTCGAGACCTTCGTGGCGCTCTTCATGTAAGTCTCGAGCTCGGCCTC
Source organism: uncultured Thermoplasmata archaeon (assembly GCA_964488505.1). Lineage (GTDB taxonomy): Archaea > Thermoplasmatota > Thermoplasmata > UBA10834 > UBA10834 > UBA9653. The sequence continues at coordinate 183,850 of CAZAUI010000001.1, forward strand.
GTTGTACACTATCTCCATCGCCCTGCCTCCCAGGACGTAGCTGGGCCGTATGAGCACCGGGTACCCGATCTCCTCTGCGAGGCCCTTGACCTCCGCGAACGAGAACCCTGTGCCGGACTTCGGCTGCAGGATACCGAGCTCGTCCATGAGCTTGGAGAACTTCTTCCTGTCCTCTGCCAGGTCTATCGAGTCCGGGGGCGTGCCAAGGACCCTTGCTTTCTTGCCCTTGAGGAGTCTCTGGAGCGGGAGCGCGAGGTTGATGGCGGTCTGCCCGCCGAACTGGAGGACGACCCCGTCCGCGTCCTCCCTCTCGATCACGTTGAGGACGTCCTCTGCCGTGATCGGCTCGAAGTAGAGGCGCGTGGAGATGTCGAAGTCGGTCGATACGGTCTCCGGGTTGTTGTTCACGATGACAGCATCGATCCCCTCCTCCTTGATCGCCAGCGCACCGTGGACGCAGCAGTAGTCGAACTCGATCCCTTGGCCTATCCTTATGGGGCCGCTCCCCACGACGACTATCTTCCTGTTCGTGGACGGTCTCGCCTCGCATTCGCCCTCCCGGGTCGAGTAGAAGTACGGCGTCTCCGCCTCGAACTCGGCGGCGCATGTGTCGACCATCTTGTAAGTGGGCCTCAGCCGGGCCTGCGCGCCTAGCTCTATGATGGACTGCTCGGACTGGCCCGTGAGCGCGGATATGTACTCGTCGCTGAACCCCATCCTCTTGGCCTTGGCCAGCGTGCCCGGTTTGAGGCCTCCCGTCCTCAGCTCGTCCTCCATAGCGACGATGTTCTCGATCTTCCTGACGAAGAACCTGTCCCAGTTAGTGAGCTCGCATATCCTCTCAGTCGAGGTCCCGCGCCTGACCGCCTCGGCGATGGCGTAGAGCCGCACGTCGGTCGCTCGGGCCAGCTCCCTCTCCAGTTCCTCGTCCGTCCATTTCTCGGGCTCGAGCCCGATGCGGTCGATCTCGAGGGACCTCACGGCCTTCAGGAGGGCCTCCTCCACGCTCCTCCCGATCGCCATGACCTCGCCGGTGCTCTTCATCTGCGTCCCCAGGCTCCTGTCGACCGTCCGGAACTTGTCGAACGGCCACCTGGGTATCTTTACGACGACGTAGTCTATCGCGGGCTCGAAGGCCGCGCAGGTCTTCTTGGTGATGGCGTTGGGTATCTCGTCCAGGGTCTTCCCCACAGCTATCTTCGCTGCGACCCTCGCGATCGGGTAACCCGTGGCCTTCGATGCCAGCGCGGAGCTCCTGGACACCCTCGGGTTCACTTCTATGACCCGGTACTCCCCGGTGTCAGGGTGCACGGCGAACTGTATGTTCGCACCCCCTTCGATGCCGAGCGCGCGGATCACCTTCAGCGAGGCCGAGCGCAGCCTCTGATGGTCCCTGTCGCTGAGTGTCTGGGCGGGTGCGATGACGATGCTCTCGCCCGTGTGTATGCCCATCGGGTCCATGTTCTCCATGTTGCACACGATGATGCAGTTGTCACGGCCGTCCCTCACGACCTCGTACTCGAACTCCTTCCAGCCGATGACGCTCTCTTCGATGAGCACCTGCTTTATCCGGGAGTATATCAGCCCTCTGCCCGTGATGTCGACGAGTTCCTGTTCGTCGTTGGCGATACCGCCTCCGGTGCCTCCGAGGGTGAAGGCGGGCCTGACCAACACCGGGTAGCCGCCGATGTCCGGGACCGCGGCCTTCGCCTCATCGATGCTCTTGACCGTCCTGCTCTTCGGGATGGCCTCGCCGAGCTCGAGCATGGTCTTCCTGAACTGCTCGCGGTCCTCCGACAGCGCGATGGCCCTGGGCTGGCTCCCGAGCAGCTCCACCCCGAGCCTGTCGAGGTCGCCGGATTCCGCCAGCTCGGAGCAGATGTTGAGGGCTGTCTGTCCGCCCATGCCGGACATTATCCCCTGGACCTTCTCCTTCTCGATGATCTTGATTATCGTCGCGCGGTCGAGAGGCTCGATGTACACTATGTCCGCCATCTCCGTGTCCGTCTGGATGGTCGCCGGGTTGGAGTTCACGAGCACGGTCGTGTACCCTTCCTCCCTCAGGGACCTGCACGCCTGGGAGCCTGAGAAGTCGAACTCGGCGGCCTGTCCGATGACGATCGGCCCGGAGCCTATGACCATGATCCTGCGGAGGTCGCTCCTCCTGGGCATCAGTCCTCCTCCAGCATCTTCTCGAAGCGGTCGAACAGGAAGTTCGCGTCCAAGGGCCCTGCGTGCGCCTCAGGGTGGAACTGGACCGAGAAGATGGGCAGTTCCCTGTGCCGCACGCCTTCCACCGTGTCGTCGTTGAGGTTGGTGAATGTCACATCCAGTCCGGCATCCTCTGCGGACGCGCGGTCGACGGCGAAGCCGTGGTTCTGGGAGGTTATGAGGACCCTGTCCTCGAACCTCACCGGCTGGTTTATCCCCCGGTGGCCGAACTTGAGCTTGAAGGTCTTCGCCCCCAGCATGAGCGCGATCAGCTGGTTCCCCAGGCAGACGCCCATCATAGGATAGTCGTCCTTGAGTCTTGCCAGGGTCGATACCGTCTTGCTCATTATCTCAGGATGGGCCGGGTTCCCAGGCCCGTTCGTGATGAATATCCCGTCCGGGTCCAGTCCGCGGACGGCGTCCTCGCCCGTGTCGAAGGGCACCTGATAGACCTCGAACCTGTCCCGGAGCTCGAGCATGATGTTCTCCTTGACGCCGCAGTCGAACACGAGGACCTTCTTGGCGCCCGGGCGCTCGAACCTCAAGACCTCCTTCGTGCTGACCACGGAGACCAGGTTGGACAGTTCCGGGTGCTTCGACTTCCTCACCCTGTCCAGCATGTCCGCGGGTTCTCCTGCGGTGATGCCTCCCATCATCGTGCCCGAGTTTCGGATCTTCCGTATGAGTTCCCTGGTGTCTATCCCGCTTATGCCCGGGACGCGGTGGTCGCGCAGGAACGCATCCAAGGTCTGGGTGGAATCCCTGTGGCTCGGCGAATCACAGGCCTCCCTTACGGCGTATCCCCAGACCTGGACCTTGGCCGACTGCGAGTCGGTCCTGTTCACACCGTAGTTGCCTACGAGAGGATAGGCGGAGACGAGGATCTGGCCGCAGTAGGACGGGTCCGTGAGAGATTCCTGGTATCCGGTCATCCCCGTGGAGAAGACGACCTCTCCGATCACATCTCTGGAGAAGCCGAAGGGCATACCTTCGAAAACCGTCCCGTCCTCGAGGACTAGGTATCCCTTCATCCGACGACCTTTCGGGTATTCCGAGGAGGGTTAAAGAACCTTGTTGTGCAGGACCGGGCCACACAGCTTGTCCGTATCCCGTTCGGGACATGTTGCTCAAGATACGCTGGATTTCAGACAGTCGGCGCTGTGCGCCTGCCCGCGGAGTGTTCGTCCTTCAGCCGGGAGAACACGTGCTCGTCGACGTATCTCCCGTCTATCTTCGAGTACTGCCTCAGGACACCGTCCTCCTTGAACCCGAGCCTGGACACCAGCCCCATCGACCTCGGGTTCGTGTCCAGGATCCTGATCTGCACCCTGTTCAGCGCCATCTCCTCGAACCCGTACCGAAGAACCCTCTCGAGCGCCTCCCTCATGATGCCCTTGCCCCAGTGCTCAGGACGGAGGTCGTAGCCCATCTCCGCCCTCTCGTTCTCCTTGTCCCAGCCATAGAAGCCTATGCTCCCGATGATGTCGCTGTCCCCCTTGAGCCGTATGCCCCACCTGTAGCCATCGCCCTTCTCGAACAGCCCCACGATGTAAGATTCGAGCTCCTGTTTCGCGGCTTCCAGGTCCCGCGGCGGGGGGAACCCCTGCCCGACTGCGATCTCCGGCGTGGAGAAATGCTTCAGGTACCAGTCGGCGTGGTCGCGGATAATAGCGCAGAGTTCGAGCCTCTCAGTGGCGAGTGTCGGGAAACCGTTCCATTCCTTCAGCGCCAAGTCCGCATCACTTCGCCCCCTGATGGCGGTCACCCCTAGATGTTGCCTCCGGGCATGGCGGGGGATTCTTTCTAATATTGACAACTTGATTGCCCGGTCCGGTAGATGATGTTCCCGAGCCACTGCAAGGAAGTCAGCGTCCGCAGCGTCGACTTCGAACTCACGGAGGAAAACATCAAGAGGTTCCTGTCCGGGAAGAGGGCGTACATACGGACCAGGTTCTATGTGTTCAACTCGGGCGACGACTGGGCCGTGGCCCTGGTCGAGAAGCTCGATACCAATTCGGTGCTCAAAGACATAGGCTCCGTGAGCGTGCTCTCGCTGCCGGGCGAGACCTCGTTCGTCGACGACCCGTCTCTGGAGGTTCTGTCGGCATCCAGGATGGGCGCGCTCCAGAGTGCGACCGGGAAGAAGTGCGTGGTCGTGAGAGGCAGGGCCGAACACGTCTCGTTCTTCATCGAGGAGGAGCCGAGGAGGCTTACGGTCTTCGATGTCGTGCCCCCCGCCCCGTCCAAGCTCGTCAACATGGTCGACACGGTCCTCGAGTCCGACCTCCAGGACATGTGCGTCACGTACTCCGTGGTCGAGGCCGACCTCAACGAGATCGCGAGCGAGGTCTCCTCAGGCTCTGTCATGTTCCCTTGCCGGGCGTCGGGGCTCAAATCGACTCTCATCACACGTTATCTGGACGAGACCAAGGACCTGTCGGAGGACGAGATCAGGTCCGTTACGCTCGTTGGGTGCTCGCTCTCCGCGAGGATATTCAAAGCGGTCTACGGGCGCGAGCCGAGGCTGTTGAACATGTGCCCCAAGGACCTTGCCAGGGCGAAGGGGATCAAAGGGCCTCTGCTCGTCAAATGCTGCAGGGTCAAGGAAGGGTTCGAAGTCGACGGGGACATGGCCGTCGTCCCGTGGGGGACGAGGCTGTCAGAGGTCGCTGGCGCCTTGAGGGCCATACTCCGCTAGATGTCCAGGTCGTCTTCTCTGAACCTGACGACGGGGCAGGGGCCCAGGCAGCGGCCGCAGTGAGTGCATAGGCCCGAGTCTATGACGACCCTGCCTTCCAGCCGGATGGCCCCGTTCTCGCATCTGGCGACGCAGATGCCACATCCCGCGCAGTCCATCGCACGCAGGACGACCTCGCGCAGGACGTCGGTCTTCTTCTTCACCAGCTCCTCCGTCTTCCCGCGGACCATGACCGGCCCTTCTCTGAAGACCGTCATGCCATCGGCCTCGGCGATTCCCCCGTCCGGGGACGTGGTGACTATGCCCGCGATGTTGAGGAGGTTCGCCACACGCGCCATGTCGAGGGCTTTGGAGAAAACTCCCTCTGCGCTCACACCCTCGACGCACGGGTTGTATCCAGCAGTGGTCCTCAGTTCGAGCGGTCCCTCTCCGGGTTCTGTCTCAGGCGCGACCGAGTCGACGCTGACGTCCCCGAGCTCTCCCGCCACCGAATCAGGGAGACGCCTCCATCTCCATAGATCGTAATCCAGCCAAGCCGCCGGTTTCCCCTTCTTCCGCGCGTACTCCGAGAGGAACTCCGTCCATTCTGCGTACTTCGGGCTGAGGTCCTTGACCCGCCTGAGCTCGGACAGGTCCGTCGCCGGGCACATGAAGCAGCCTATCCTCTCAATCCCTCGTCCGTAGAGCGGGTTCGGGTCCGCCTTCTTCGAGAACAGGTAGAGCCAGACGTGCATCGCGGTCCACTTCTGTATCGGTGACGCCGCAAGCTGGTTCGGGGTCCACGGGTTCCTCCACACCTTCCCCTTGCTCGCCCGCTGCTCGGATTCGTAGGCCCTCTGTCCTATGAACGAGAGCACGCCGTCGGGGAAGTGCTTCTGGATGAGCCTGGTCGCGGGACCGAGCTTGCAGGTCTTGCAGCACCAGCGATAATCCTTCGCCGGCGGCCCGAACGTCCAGACGTTCTCCCAGAAAGTCCTGCCCGCGCTCTCGGTGACGAGCTCCAGCCCGTATCTCGCTGCGGTCTCCTGGACGTTCTCCTTGGTCTCATCGAATTCCAGGCCCGTGTCTATGAACAACAGTGATGGCTTCACTCCCGCGTCGAGCACGAGCAGGAGCGTGGCGAGGCTGTCCTTCCCTCCGCTGTAAGACACGGCCACGGGCAGGTCGTTGTTCCTGACCGTCTTCTGGATGAACGCCTTCGACTCTCCGACGCGTCTCGGTATCACCTCGGAGTTCGCGTCCACGGCGTCGGCCCAGGTCGCGCGGCCGTCCAATATGTCCACGCCCTTGCCGTCGACGACCCAGCGCGTCTTGACGGCCGTCCCGCGCGTTCCCGGCCTCTTCATCTCCTCGGCCGACATCTTCGCCGTCCCGACTGAGACGGGCTCTCCGGAGTCGCTGAGGACGATCACATCGTCGCCGGGCGCGATGGACGGGTCAACCTCGAGCACGCCCACCGCCAGCGTGGACGCCTTCTTCTCCCGGATCGGCACGATCGCTCCCGGGTCGACCTTGACCCGGCCCCTTGTCGCGACCGGCGCGAGGACGACGGCGCTGTACGGTCTCAGGAGGAACTTGTCTCCTTTCGCAAGGTGGAACCTGATGGCCCCTATGACCTGCCCGTCCGCGATGACCTCGTCCATGCGGTCGATGTCCGGGGCCTTGTTCAGCAACACTATCTTGCCGTCGGGCAGCAGCCTCTCCCCGCATCCCGGGCCGAACTGCCTGTCGACCAGCGCCCTGGCTCTGTCGATGTCGTACTTGAACGCTGGCCGTGCGTCCCCCGGAGGCGTGAGCTTGACCTCGCGCGTAACGGACCCGCACTTGCCGCAGTTGGCCTGCTCGAGCACCGGCACGTTGCACCTGTCGCACCAGCGCAGGTGCATCTTGCCCAGCCTTATCTCGCCCACGGTCCCTCAGGAGTGGATGCGCGTATTATAGCCTTTCCAGCGATGGTCACTTGAGCGTCTTGAGCTGCTTCACGACGGCCTCGACCGAGTCCTTCGCCCTCTCGATCCGGTCCTCGGCCTGGAGCCTGCTCATCCCGGGGCCGGTTATTCCCAGCCCCACGGGCTTCTCGTACTCGACCGCCAGGTCGGTTATCTTCCTGGCTGCCTGGCCTATGACTATCTGGTCGTGCTCGGTCTCGCCCTCGATGACGGCCCCTATCGTGACCGCGCCGTCTATCGACTTGTCCTTGAGGAGGGACTTGAGCGCCAGGGGTATGTCGAAAACGCCCGGCACCATGATCACCTTGGTCACGTCCACTTCCAAGAACCTCGCATGCTCCTTCGCCCGCTCGAGCATCATCTGCGTCACGTCGAAGTTGAACTCGCTGCAGACGATGCCTATCCTGTACTTGCCTGCCATGTCATTACCTCCTGTCTCGATCCTAAACTACGGGTCCAGCGTCGTCGAACCCCTGTCTCAGCCCTTTGCCTGCGTTCCTCACGAGCCGCTCAGGCCTGAAGATCAGGTCGTAGGCGTTGACTGCGTGCTCCCTCGCCCTTCTCTCCGCGAGCCATGAGAGCTGCTTCGCGTCCTTCGCCTCGTCCTCGTGGACGAACACCTCTATGATGTGCTTGCCTGTCATCAGCTGGACCTGGATGAGCCCTGTGGATGCCTCGTGGGCACACATCTTGTCGATCTGCTCCGGTCCGGGCATGCCGAGGGCGATGACGATGTCGCAGCCCCGCTCCTCGATGAGCTTCTTGGCCGCGACAGGGAGGTCCTTCACGCCTGGGACGGTGTACCTCTCGACCTTGAACCCCGTCCCTGTCCTCTTCAGCTCGTCGGCGGCATGGCCTCCCATGTCGACCCTCGCGAAGGTCGTGTCCGCGATGCCTATGCGCTTCATTTCTTCTCGACCTCCGAGAGCTTCTTCGACAGCTCGTGGAACTGTATGACTTTGTCGATGATCTTGCGCGTGCCGTCGAGGTCGTGGTCCAGATGCGGCATCCTCACTACCCGGACGTTCAGCCCCCTGCTGAGCAGCACCTTCTCCAGCTCCACCGGCTCGAACGGCTGGTCGTACCCGACCGTGATGATGTCCGGCTTCAGCTCCTCGACGACCTTGAACATGTCGCCGCTCTCCTTGCCCAGGATAGCCCTGTCAACCGGTTTCAGCGCGGCGACGAGCTCGAGCCGCATGCTCTCCGGGGTTATCGGCTCGTGCTTCCTCCTCCTCACGGTGTTGTCCGTCGCCACGACCACGACGAGTTCGTCGCCGAGCCTCTTGGACTCCTCGAGGTAGTGCAGGTGGCCTAGATGTATGATGTCGAAAACACCGGATGCCATCACGCGCACCATCGGCTCTCACCTCTGCTGCTGGAACTCCTTCCAGTGGCTGATGATGTCCGCGCCCTCGAGGTACACGAGGCCGTGCTCCTGAGCGTAGGCCTCCGCGGCTGTCTTCGGGAGCGCCTTGCCGTCGTCCCCCATCATCTCGCACACCGTGGCGGATGGCACGAGCCCCGCCATGATGACGAGCGCAGTGGAGAGCTCCGTGTGCCCGAACCTCGTCTCGAGGATGTTGTCGGTCGTGTTGAGTAGGTGGACATGGCCCGGTGCCCTGAAGTTCTTCCCGAACTCCCTCTTGCCCCAGCCGTCCTCCTGTCCTATGGCGCACCTGGCGAGCTCGGCGAACTGCTTGATGGTGAGCGAGCGGTCGTCGTCGGTTATTCCGGTGAATGTCTTCCTGTGGTTGATCGTGATCCCGAAAGCGGACTTGACGTCGTACGGGATGTCGTTGGGCGTGAGGCCCTTCATGACGGGGTACTTCTCGGACATGCCGCTGAAGATCTCCGTGAGGAAAGGCAGCCCGAGGCTCTCCCGGATCCTGGGGTCGGCCGTCGTGCAGATGAGACCTCCCGCGTCGCGTCTCAGGGTGCGGACATCCGCGGAGGTGACGAACTCGGACGCGATGACCATGTCCGTCTCCTCCTCGCGTCCGTCCGCGTCGTAGACCAGGACGAACCGTCCTTCCTTGAGTGCGGTCAGGGCCTGCATCACGGCAGCTGAAGCCATCATCGGCGACGATTCCGCCCGAGGATATTATCTGTGTTGTAGCTACTATTCCGAAGGTATCAGTCTATTCTTCTTAAGGCTTCGGCGGGGGCCAGCCTGGCTGCCTTCCTGGAGGGCGGCAGCACGGACAGTATCGTGACGACGAAGGCGATCGCGAGCACGAGCAGGACCTCTCCCCAAGGTATCACGAATACCGAGATGTCGGAGAACCCGCCCCATTCGAAGAGCCTGTAGGAGAGCAGCAGCCCCAGGGCCACGCCCATGAATATCCCCAGGAGGGCCACGAAAGAAGTCTCGAGCAGGAACGTGTTCAGTATCATGCTCCTCTGGAACCCGATCGCCCGCATGACGCCTATCTCCTGCCTCCGCTCGGCGATGTTCCTGATGGTGATTATGCCCAGTCCGGATATGCCCACGATCAGCCCGACGCCCAGGAACACCTCCATGAGCTGCATCACGGACGAGGTCATGGCCATCGCCTCCTCGACGATGTCCCTGACGACGATTCCGTTCAGGCCGTACTCGGCCAGTCCCTTCTCGAGCTCGTCCAGCACCTGCTCGTCGGTGAAACCGGTTCCGGGTGCCGTGTCGATGTAGAGCAGCGTCTCCGTGGCCGCTGGATGGTTGGCCTCCACGAAGTCCTTCGTGGTGAACGCGCCGTACACCAGTATCTGGTCCATGATCCCGATGACCTTCAGGTCCACGGTGGAGCCGTCGGCCATGGACACGGTCACCGTGTCCCCCAGGTCTATGTAGACCGCTCCGGAGGTGATGGAGAACATCGAGGCGACCACGGACCCGTCCAGTATCGTCAGGTTCTGGTCCTCGAGGACCGCATTCCAGGCATCCTCGTCCGACCCGTAGGCCGCGTCCCTCTGCGCCAGTGAGAACCTGCCCTCCTCGAGCATGCGGTCGCTGAAGCCGACGAGGCTCCTGGAGGCGGTCTCGTTCCCGCCTTTGACCCCCAAGGTGACCGTCGCGATGCTAGCCGTCTCTATCCGCTCGACCGCGCCCGGCGCCAGGGACTGGTTCACGTACTCGATGGCGGCCGTCAGGTTCTCGGCAGGGGCCTCCCTGAGCGTGTAGCCCACGATCTCGAAGCCGCCCGAGAACTTCTCGGACAGCGTGTCGACGCTCTCCCTCTGGAAGGATGCGATCATCGCTATCACGATGACCGTGAACATGATCAGCGCGAAGATGAACAGGGTGAGGCCGGTCCGGAACTTCTTGTTCATCGGATAGCTGATGGCCGCCCTGAAGACGGGCAGGAGGGTCCTCCCCCTCCCGAAAACCCTGACCAGGCCAGACAGCATGAGGTCGCTGTTGAACATGGCGACGAGCACGCCGCCGGCGCACATCATCACGCCCGATATTATGAACATCTCGAGGTCGCCCTGGAGCTCTCCGAACAGGAACAGCTCTATGCCGAGCGGGTCCACGACATAGTACGCCATCCAGAGCCCGGCGATCGTGAACGGCAGCCTGGGCTTCACGAACCTCACGGCGACCATGGCTCCGCCCAATGACGCCATCGCCATGCCGGAGGATACGCCGGCCGCCTGTCCGGAAGATGCCCCTCCATAGATGAAGAACAGTCCGAGCGCGAGCACCGCGAGCCCGGACAGGAAGTACTTCTTCTCCGACTTCGCCAGGATGGGCTCCGGTATGTCGCGTATGGCTCTCACGATGTTGAGCCTGCTGACGCGCCACGACGCAATGACCACGGTGAGCAGCGTGATGAGGAACCCGGCGACGGCCGCGAGCGCCAGGCTGCTCCACTCGAAGTGCAGCACGAACTGCAGACCGCCCCCTCCCATGACCGCAGAGAACGCGTTGATCATGACGAACGCTATGATGAGCCCGACGAAGGTCCCGACCAGGGATGCCAGGAGCGCGTACACGACCCCTTCGAACACGAACGACTGTGTGAGGTCGCCGCGCTGCATCCCGACGGCCCTGGAGATGCCCATCTCGGGTTTCCTCTCCTCGGCCAGCATCACGAATATGTTGATGATGAGCGCCACGCCGGCGATGATGGTGAAGGAACTCATGATGACGAAGAGCTGCGAGATCATGTCCGAGAGGGACTCGGCCTGCTCGACCCCTGCCCTCTTCACGTCGGAGTATGTGAACTCCGTCCCCTCGGGGATCTCCGCCCTCAGTTCGGCTATCGCCTCGTCGGTGACGAGATACCCCTTCTCGACCGAGCCTTCGCAGGAGACATCGACCGAGTTGACCATGGAAGGCTCGAGGAATATGCTGTCCTGGGCGTAGGAGATGTCCACGAACAGCAGGTCTGCGAACCTCCAGCTGCCCATGCCCTCGTCGGCTGCGATGGCGGAGATCTCGAGCGAGAGCTGGGGCGCGTTCTTCGGGTACACCAGGACGGTGTCCCCTACCTGCAGGTCCAGGCTCCCTGCCAGGTCTTCGTTGGCGACGGCCTTCCCTCCCGTGATCATGTCGTCCGTTATCTCGGCCCCGTCGGCGCCCACGAGCGCGTTCACCATGTTCTCCGGGTCATAGGCGTAGATGTATGCCGACGGCGTCGCCGTCCCGGAGACCGGCTCGATCGCGGTCGCCACCTCGCGTATGGCCGGCGCGACCGCGTCGACATGTTCCAGGTCCCCCGACTCCAGGGCGTCTATCAGGTCGTAGGCGACGCTCTCGTTGAAGAACTGGTGTATGCCAGCGTCGTCCTCGAGCACGATGTTGATGTCCATCTCGCCGGTGCTCTCGTAGACGTCGTCCTTGATGATGTAGTCCATCGTGTCCCCCACGACGAGCGACGCCGAGATCATGGCCGTGGCTATCAGGAGGCCTACGACGACGATGGCCGAGTACCTCTTCCTCCTGAGTATGTTCCTCGCGGCCATCCGCGCGAACACGACCCTCCTCGCCGCCAGCATGCCTATGACGGCAAGGACCAGGACGAACAGGAATGCCATCTGGGCCAGGGCGGTCATGGGTCCTCCCTCAGAACGGGGACGGGACGAAGTCCTTCTCGATCATTCCGTCCTTCATCATCACGATCCTGTCCGCCAGCCTGCCGATGTTGTAGTCGTGCGTGACGACTATGAATGTCTGGCGGTTCTCCTTGTTGAGCTTCTTCAGAAGACTCATTATCTCCCCGGAGTACTCGCTGTCCAGGTTCCCCGTCGGCTCGTCGGCGAAGACTATCTCGGGGCTGTTCACCAGGGACCGCGCGATGGTCACTCTCTGCTGCTGCCCGCCCGAGAGCTCCGAGGGCTTGTGGTCCTTCCACTCCTCGAGGCTGACGGCCTTGAGCGACTCCATCGCCTTCCTGCGGGCCTCCTTCGGGGATGTCCCCGACAGCAGCAGCGGCAATTCCACGTTCTCGACCGCTGTGAGCACCGGCAGGAGGTTGTACGCCTGGAATATGAACCCGATCTTCTCGGCGCGGTACCTCGTCCGCTCCCTGTCCGTCATGTCTGTCAGGGGCCTTCCGCGGATGAGCACCTGGCCGTCCGTGACGTCGTCCAGGCCTGATATGCAGTTGAGCAGGGTCGTCTTCCCGCACCCGGAAGGGCCCATGACGGCGACCATCTCGCCCTCCATGACGGAGATGTTCACGCCTCTGAGGGCCTCGACCTTCACCTTGCCAGAGTCGTAGACCTTCCGCAGTTCTCTGGCTTCTACTATCCCTGCTCCGGACGCGCCTTCGGCGGGTTCATGTTCGCTCATCACAACTCCCTCCCCGGGGGTCGAATAGGCAACGGCGTGGAATCCGTTGACGAAGATGGAGTGGCGGTAGGATATTTCATGTTTGCCCATGGCTCCCGTCGGGCGGCCGCGGACGACGCCAACCACATTTATACTCCGACGCCTATCCTCACCTCGGAATTCGATGCTGGACGACGTCGGGAAGGTCGCATCTGCGGACACACAGGACATGCTAGGGTGCATAGAGCGCATGTCCGAACACCTGTCAGAGGGTTTCAGGCGCGGAAGGACCGTGCCCGGCCCCGAATCGCCCGCCGACGGCATAGTCGTCTGCGGCCTGGGAGGGTCGGCGATCGGCGGCGATGTGCTTAGGGCATGGCTCTCGACCGAGAGCGATGCCCCGTGCGAGGTGTCCAGGGGTTACGGCCTTCCAAGGCATGTCGGTCCTCGGTCCCTTGTCATCGCCGCCAGCTATTCGGGGAACACCGAGGAGACCCTGAGCATGCTCGATGACGCCAGGGCAAGGTCCTTGCAGGTGGTGACGGTCTCCTCAGGCGGGAAGCTGGAGAGCATGGCCAGGTCGCACTCGGTCCCGCACGTCAGCGTGCCCGGAGGGATGGTCCCCAGGGCATCGTTCGGCTACATGTTCGGTGCGCTCCTCGGCATCGCGGAGCGCTTCGGCTTCGGGTCTCCTGAGTCGCAGCTGCGGGAGAGCGCGGGCGTGCTCTCCGAGCTCAACGGCGTGTGCTCCCGCGGGGTCCCGACGGTGGACAACCCCGCGAAGAGGATGGCGCACGAGCTCCACGGGACGGTGCCCGTGTTCATAGGCCACGGCCTGAGCGCGCCGGTCGCCAAGCGTTGGGCCAACCAGATGAACGAGAACGCGAAGAGCGTCGCGTTCAGCTCCGAACTCCCGGAGATGGACCACAACGAGATCGTGTTCTGGGCCTCGGACCCTAGGAGTCAGGGCTTCTCGGCCGTGTTCCTGGACCACGGCTTCTCGGACGGGAGGATGGCGCACAGGCTGGAGGCTACCCGGGAGATGGTGTGCCGCCGCGCAAGGGCCCATGTCGTCAAGGCATCGGGCGGGAGCCCCCTCGCGCAGGCCCTGTCGCTCATCGCGACGGGCGACTATGTGAGCGTCTACAGCGCGGTCCTGAGGGGCGAGGACCCTAGCACGACCGAGCCGATCGAGGCCCTGAAGCAGATCCTGTCGAAGAAGTGATTTTAAGCGCCGGTCCCTTCAACCGATTCGGCAGAATATATTAAAAAAGGCATCAGAGAGGGGGCTGATTTCCCCCTCTCGTTCCCATCTATCTGTCGCTTCTGGCGAGCCCTTCCTTCCCTTTTTCCGTTCTCCGAGGCCGGCCGACCGTCCTCGTCCCATGGCGAGGTCTCCGTTCCCACACTGGACATTCATTGCACGCGCATGCGGCTCGCGGCACGACCCATCCCTTTTCTCGTGCCGCGCTCCTCGACCGCTTCCGAGACCTTCTGGCGCAGGAGGTCCTTGCCCTCGAGGTAGTAGCGCTTCCTTTCCTCGACCCATCCGGCAAGTGCGAGAGTGATGGCCTGCGAGATGTCCGTGGCGTCTCCGCTGGCTATGAACATCTCCACATCCTCCATGAGCGCGGACGGAACGAGGGCGCTGATCTTGTCCGAGTTCCATGTGCCCGCTTCTTCCTGGAGGTACGACTGGACGGCTTCCCTGAAGACGTCCGATACGCTCGTTAGGCCGTTCCTCTCCCTGATGGCCTCTAGCTCCCTGAGGTCCTCTTCAGGCAGTCTGACATTGATGCGTGCGGTCTTCGTAGTCATTGCAATCGCGGAGCCTTGTACGACAAATTGTCGTACACTCTATAAATAGATATCTGGAAATCGGCCGACCCCCGTTTCCACTGCAGCGCTTGGACGGCCGATCCCTCGGGCCGTCTTCCGCAACCCGCGTGCGCGCAAGGACCCGCTTTCTCCACATCGCCCTTCGTCTGCATGTGCATAGAACGACGGAATGACGGGCACATGAGGGCTGCCACTGCATGCAGCGTCGGCGCCTTCCCGGAACGGTATTGTGCATAATTTTTTAACCTGTCATTGTTTCCCCGAGTCCGTGCCTAGCACAAGGGATCTAGCCCAGTCCGTCCGGGTCCTCACCAGGAGGCACAACTCCTGGTTCAAGGATTCCATCCCTCTCATCGCGTCAGAGAACGTCATGAGCCCTCTCGCGCGGGAGGTCATGAACTCCGACCTGCACAACAGGTACGCCGAAGGCCTTCCCGGCAAGAGGTATTACCAGGGCAACGTGTTCGTCGACGAGATCGAGACCGCGTGCGAGTCCCTGGCGAAGGAGGTCTTCTCGTGCAGGTTCGCCGACGTGAGGCCCACGTCCGGCACGGTCTGCAACCTCGCTGTCCTGATGGCCCTCGCGAAGCCCAGGGACAAGATGACCACTGTCGCCCTCTCGGACGGAGGCCACATCTCGCACGCGAAGATAGGCGCCACCGGCCTGCGGGGCGTGAAGACATTCAACTATCCGTTCGACGAGGACGCCATGAACGTAGACGTCGAGGGCACGAAGCGTCTGATCAGGGAGGTGAAGCCGAAGATAGCCCTGTTCGGCCAGTCGGTGTACCTCTTCCCCACCCCGCTCGACGAGATCAAGGATGTCTTCGACGAGGTAGGGTGCGCGACCTGGTACGACGCCGCCCACGTCTTGGGGCTCATCGCCGGCAAGCGGTTCCAGGACCCCATCCGCCAGGGCATCGACGTCGTCTCGGGGAGCACGCACAAGACCCTGCCTGGCCCGCAGCACGGCATCATACTGTCGGACCTGGCCAAGCAGGGCCTCGAGTCCGGCTTGAGGCGCGGCGTGTTCCCGGGCGTCACGAGCAACCACCATCTCCACTCGGTCGCGGCGCTCGCCGTGACCCTCGCTGAGACGAAGGAGTTCGGCGAGGCCTATGCGGACCAGACGATCAGGAACGCCAAGGCCCTCGCCCAGGCCCTCCACAGCCGGGGCATGGACGTCCTGTGCGAGACGCACGGCTTCACGGAATCCCACACGCTCGTGGTCGACGTCGAGGAGTTCCGGGGCGGCGCGAAGGTCGCGAAGGCCCTGGAGGACGCCAACATCATAGTCAACAAGAACCTGCTCCCGTGGGACTCCGACCCCGTGCGCCCGTCGGGCGTGAGGATGGGCTCCCAGGAGGTCACGCGCCTGGGCATGAAGGAGAAGGACATGGACAGTGTCGCGGAACTCATCGTGAAGGTGGCCAAGGGCGAAGACCCGAAGAAGGTCAAGGATGAGGTCGTCTCGCTGAAGCGCTCGTTCACGAAGGTACACTACTGTTTCTTCGAGGGCGAAGAGGCGTACGACTATCCGTCATACGACGGCGACCTCTGAGACGTGGCCGCGATAGCCGCGACTCTAGTGTTTAATACGCGCCACTCTAATCCCCGTCCCACTGATAAGGGATGGCTGCAAGCATTCGTGCGGTCCAGGCCGCGATCGCCGCCGTGAACGTCGTCATATTCGCGCTCGTGTTCACCAGCGTGTGGCCTTTCCCGAGCGGGGACTTCAACGTGGACCTGCCCTCCCCGAACGAGGTCGAGTGGGGGTACGCGGACGGCGTCGTGAGCGTGTCGGCGCCCTACACGATCGACAACGGCGGGTTCTACGACGTGGCGGACCTCCTGATATCGTATGATGTGAGGAACTACACGAACGCGCCCGTGTACTCCGGGGAGATAGACATAGGCACCCTCCCGGCAGGCCAGGTCACATCCGACACCATCGATTTCACCTTCCCGCTCCTGGAACTGTACGAGTCCGGGGACACATGGATGGTCTTCAACGACGACTTCCTGAACTTCCAGGTGGAGGTGTCCTGCTACTACACGATGGACCTCGTACACTTCTACGCGGACTACAGGGTGAGCGTGCCCTGGGACGCCCTAATCAGAGAAGTCGCTCTCGACGATGTCTCGAGCGAAGACGGACTGCTGTCGATCGACTACCATCTGGTCACATCGGAGATACTCCAGGGCTCTGCGTCCGTGACCGCCCAATTGTACAACGGGACCGAGCTGCTCGCGGACACGACCAGCACTGTGGCCCTCGGCGGCTCCCACGCGGGGACGCTGTTCTTCGGACTGCCGCTCGCCTCGGTCCCGGACCGCATCGTCCTGACAGTGGAGGCGTACGAGTTCACGGTGACTGAGACCGTGGCGTTCGACCCGGGGTGGCTCGCATGAGCGGCAAGGGCAGGGCATCCGACGCCGTGTGGACCGCCTTCACCGAGTCGCTGAGGTTCGTGGTCGCCCCCCTGATCCTCATAGACCTCGTCACGAGCACATATCCCCAGCTCGAGACGGCCTTCATGCCGCAGATACAGATGTTCGTCATCTTCTTCGGGGGCATGATCATCGCCTCCAGCACGCTCGAGTCGGTCCACAGGCCAGGGACGTACAAGCGGCTCATGTTCGGCCTCTGCGCCCTGGCGTTCGTCTGCATGTGGCTCTTCATCGTGTTCGGCGGGGGCATGGCGGAGTTCACATACGGCCCGTACTTCGTCCGGTTCGACATGACCAAGATAGTCTACATCGTCCTCGTTGGCATCTCGCTCAAAGGCGTCGTCGTGTACTTGACGTTCTCAGTGAACCGCCGGGCGGAGGTCGAGCGTGCGAGGAAGCGCCGGGCCGAGGACGCGGAGAAGGAACGTCCGAAGGCCGCGAGCACGAGGAAGGCGAAGACAGGCGGCTTCGCCCCCCGGACCATGGCCTTCGAGGACCTCTCATCGACCGAGTTCGACGTGACGGCCGACGACGTCGTCGGATACACACCTGCGCCTCACGCGAAGGACCTGCCCCAGGGGATGAAGATCTGCGAGGTCTGCGGGGCCCAGTCGCCGACGAAGGTCTACGTCTGCAAGAACTGCGGGTCCTGGTTCCCGAGCGACTCGGTCATCTAGACGCGTCCTTCAGCTTCTCCAGGAGCTCGCAGGCCTTGCATCTGCCGGACACGGTCGGTTCGCCGCACGAGCAGGTGCCCAGGGCCGCAGGTTCGTAGCATCCCTCCAGAGCCGGCCGGAGCTCGTCGTAGCTCTTCAGCATCGAGTGCCTCGTCCCGGGGAACTGGTCCTCGAGCTGGGCGATGACAGATCTGAACGCGTTCCTGACCGCTTCGGGGGCGTACGGACATTCGAGGTCGTGGAACTCCAGGCCGTTCACGATGGCGTACAGGAGAGATTCGCTCTCGGGGATGGTCCTCAGGGGCTGTATCCTGGGCACGAGCCCCGGTTGCACCCGCGTGTGCGGTCCGAGCCTCGCGAGCCGCTCCACGTCGCCTCTCGCGAAGTTCATCAGTATGGACTGCGCGGTGTCGTCCAGATTCAGGCCGGTGGCCAGGTGGGTCGCCCCCCATCCGCGGGCCGCCGAGTTCATCGCCCTTCGCCTGAGGACGCCGCAGTAGCTGCAGGCGGACTGGTCCCTCGTGGCACGGGATATCTCGTCCATCGTCGTGCCGTACAGGTCCTTGAACGAAACGACGATGTGCTGTATTCCCAGGCGTGAGCACATCCTGGAGACCAGCGGTATCGACGACTCCCTGTACCCCTCGATCCCCTCGTCGACCGTCACAGCGCACATGACCAGGTCCCTGCGCTGGCCGAGGATCCTGTGCATGAGCTCGAGGGTGACGGTGCTGTCCTTGCCTCCGGAGACGGCGACCGCGAACCTTTCGCCGCCCCTGATGTCCAACTGCTGCCTGATCTCATGCTTGACCCTCTTCTCGACGAAATCGGAGAAGTGCAGCCCGCAAAGGTGGGCGCCGCTGTACCTGATGTAAGCCGCCGCATCCTTCCCGCACTTGTCGCAGAGAGTCACTGGCTTCGGATTCGGAATCCGCGTATATTACCCTTCGTTTCGTGCATGCCCCACTAAGGTATTAGTAAGGTGACGGTATTCGAGGACCGCGGACTCCAATGCATGATGTATGGATCGAGAAGCACAGGCCGAGGAAGCTCGAGGATGTCATCGGCCACAGGAGCATCGTGGAGAGGCTGTCCTCATATGTCAAGACCCGGAGCATGCCCCACATGCTTTTCGCGGGCCCAGCCGGCACCGGCAAGACGACCTGCGCCATCGCCCTCGCCCGGGAACTCTACGGAGACCAGTGGCGGGACAGCTTCATAGAGCTCAACGCCTCGGACGAGAGGGGCATCGACATCGTGAGGGGCAAGATCAAGGACTTCGCCCGGGCCGCGTCGATAAGCCAATCGGACTTCAAGATCATCTTCCTCGACGAGGCCGATTCCCTCACCGCGGACGCCCAGGCCGCCCTGAGGCGGACCATGGAGCGCTACACCCAGACCTGCCGTTTCATACTGTCGTGCAACTACTCGTCTAAGATCATCGAGCCCATCCAGTCCAGGTGCGCGGTGTTCAGGTTCAGGCCGCTCAGCGAGGCTGACGTGAGGAGCTGCCTCGCGAGGATAGCCGAGGCGGAGGGCGTGGAGGTGACCGAGGACGGGTTCATGGCCGTCGTGGAGCTCGCCCAGGGGGACCTGAGGAAGGCGACGAACATACTCCAGGTCGCGGCGTCCGGAGGCAGGAAGGTCGACCCGGAGACCGTGTTCGAATCCACGGAGAACATCCGTCCGTCCGAGGTGAAGGAGCTCCTGGCCGTGGCGCTCAAGGGCAACTTCATGTCTGCGAGGGCCAAGCTGGACGAACTCATAGTAAGGCACGGGCTGTCCGGCGAGGACATCGTGAGGGCGATCCACAAGGCGGTCTTCGAGCTGCCCGTCTCAGAGGATTCGAAGATAAGGCTGGTCGACCGGGTCGGCGAGGCCGAGTTCAGGATGGTCTCGGGCTCCAGCGAGAGGATCCAGCTCGAGGCGTTGCTCGCGCATTTCTGCAACGAGGGCAGGACGGCCAAGTGAGGGCTCGGCCTGCTGGGCGGCGTCCCGGAATGGTTATATACGGCCAACTGTTTGGCCCACCCGAGGCGCGCATATGGCAAGATTCCCGGAGGCCGAGGCTAGGAACCTCGTCAAGAAGATCTGCATGAACTGCAACGCAAGGAACGCCATCAAGGCGACCAGGTGCAGGAAGTGCAAGTACAAGGGCCTCAGGATCAAGACGAGAGAGGCCAAGAAGGCCTGATCGGGTCCTGACCTTGCGACCGTTGCGCGCATGCTTGCATTGATTCTCTACAGCGCACGCTAGCCAGATAAAGAAGAAAAAGGGTGGAGGGGACTCCACCGCAGTTGGGCATCACCCTTTGGTTACACCTCTCCTCTTCCTACAAAAGAGCGAACCAAATTGGTTCTCCTAAATGCCGTTCGGGTTCTTTAACCCTTTTGTCCTCATAGGTAACATATTTTGGACATATGTCATGGTTTTCGCCCTTACTCGTGGCTGTTGTGCCAAAAGAATGTTTATATTTGAAATTTGTCAATCTAGGTGGCATGTGGCGTTTCCTCCGGTCGGAGCAGATGGTCATACTCGGATTGGTTGAGGATGCGGACAGGACCGATGCCGAGATCGCCAGTGTCTACGGGATGAACAAGGGCACGGTCGCGTCCATAAGGAGGAGGCTCCTGGACTCGGGCGCCGTGTACTTCGTCAACGTACCGTCCTTCAACAAGCTGGGCTGCGAGCTGATGGCACACCATATAGGGACGACCGACCCCGCCGTCCACCCCGACCTCAAGACTAACAACTACATCGAGTTCTGCGACTCCTCCCCGAACATCTTCCACGGGGTCGTCGGGGGAGGCAACATCTCCCTTCACGCGGTCTTCAGGGACGCCACGGAGGTGCAGTCCTTCCTGCAGGAGCACAACCGGTTCTTCTCGGGGACGAGGAGGCCGTCCAGGGCCAAGCTGGAGACGGTCATGTTCCCATACCGCCTCACCCGGGGGACGTACTCGACCAACTTCGCTCCGATCGTCCACAAGTTCTTCGGGCTCGACGTCCCTGCCCCGAAATCCCGGCCTTCCACCCTGGAGGAGGTGACCGAGCCGGACCTGTCCGAGAACGAGGAGCAGACCCTCTTGGAGCTCGTCTCCGACCCGCTGTCTTCCGACCGGCAGCTCGCATCGAAGGTCGGACTCTCGAGGCAGGCCGTGACCAGGATCAGGCGGAAGCTCTTCGAGGAGAGGTACCTGACGAAGGTGTGCGTCCCGAGGCTGTACAAGTGGGGTTTCGAGATATACGTCGTCACTCACGCGAGGTTCAACATGGACCTCAGGTGGGACATAAGGCTGAAGAGCCAGCCGAGCGAGACGTCGGACATGCCGTTCTTCGCGCTGTCCAAGGCGGACGAGTCGGTCACGAACCACATGGTCTCGAAGTACCAGGAGTACACCGACGGCCTCGAGGACCTGCTGGCCTGGTTCCACAAGATGAATGCGTTCGACGAGAACCCCCGGATCACCGTGTTCTCGCTGGAGCGGTGCGCCGAGCTGAGGTCGTTCGATTTCCTCCCGGCCGTCAGGAACCTCCTGAAGAAGGGGTGAGCTTCGGCACTTGTCCTGTTCGGACGAGATGTTAATAGACCCCCGGTCGATACTCTGGCAGGTGGTCCCTTGAAGGTGACGTCCCAGATGGCCTCGAAGTGGGTCAAGGCGGTCTTCCTGATCATCCTCGGCCTGGTCCTCTTGATGTACGGCGGCAGGTTCGTGGGCGAGATGGAGACGCAGTCGTCGCAGCAGTGGAACATGTCCCTGGACTGGACCTGGGACCTCGTCACGTACTTGATCTGGGTGCTCATAGCCTGGCTGATCGTCTACGCCGTCATGACGATCGCCCTGAGCTTCAAGACCGACGCCTACACGGTCGGCGATGTGATGGAGCGCCTCGACAGGATCGAGAAGATGCTCGCCCTCGAGAAGGCGAAGGCCCCCGCGCGCCAGAAGACGGATGACCAGACTCCTCCTGTGACTGTGGAGGACGAAGGGGTCCCTCCGCCTCCGAGAGAGTGAGTCTCACTCCTTGTCCTTCTCGGCCGGTTTCTCCTCTGCTGGCTTCTTGTCAGCCGGCTTCTTCTCGGCAGGCTTCTTCGCGGTCCGCTTCGGGCAGTTCATGTTGATGCACAGGACCCAAGGGGGTCTGCCGGGCAGCCTCCAGACATTCACGACGGGCGCGCCGCAAGCGTCGCACGCCGTCCCGGTCGTCTCTATCCTCCCGTAAGGCGGGAGCGGATAGGTGACAGTGCACTCGGGGTATCCGGCGCATCCGGCGAACCTCTTGCCCTTCCTGGATTGGATGACCGAGATGTCCTTCCCGCACGACGGGCACTTGCCGAGGGTCCTCTCCTTCTTCACGCCCTCGCACTTCGGGTTTATGCAGGCCACGGTCGGGGGCTGCCCCTTCGTGACGAACTTGATCTTCGGCCCGCCGCAGACATCGCACTTCTGGTCGGAAGCCAGTGCCAGCATCCCCTGTGGCAGGGGATAGGTGGCCCTGCACTCCGGGAAGCGCGAGCAGCCGGCGAAGGTCTGTCTGCTCCTGCTCCTCTTCTCGATCAGCTGCCCCTGCTTGCACACGGGGCACTCGCCGAGGTTGTGCTGGGCGTTCAGGGCCTTCTTGATGTCGTCCCCGATCTCCTTCTTGTTCTTCTCCAGCACCGCCATGATGTCGTCGAGCATGTCCTGGCTCTCCTCGACGACGTCCTCCAGGACGCGCTCGCCCTGGGCGATCAGGTCCATCTCGCTCTCGAGGTGGGCGGTCATCTTCGCGTGCGTGATCTTGTACTCGTCGTGCAGCCTGGCATGGTTCTCCAGCGCGGCGACGACGGCGATGCCGCTCTCCGTCGGTTCGATCTTCACTCCCTTCGCGAACCTGCGGTCGTACAGCTTCTGGATGGTGTCGTGCCTCGTGCTCTTGGTCCCCAGCCCCTTCCGTTCCATCTCCTGTATGAGTGAGCCCTGGGTGAACCTGGGCGGGGGCTGGGTCTTCTTCTCGGTCGATGTGATCTTGAGCACTTCCGCCGAGTCACCCTCCTTCAACGCCGGCAGGATGTTATCGCTCGAGGTGTAGTACGGATAGTACTTCCGCCATCCGTGGAACAGTATCCTGTATCCCTCACTGACGAACGGTTCCCCGCCGATGTCCAGGTCCGCGACGGTGGACTCGGACCTGCAAGGCGGGGCGACGGTGGCCAGGAACCTCCTCGTGACCAGCTCGTAGATGTCCCACCGGTGGCCCTTCAGCTCGGCCTTCGTCGCGGCGTCGACCGGATGTATGGGCGGGTGGTCCGTCGTGCTCCGCTTGCCTTTCGAGGCACGTATGGTCTCCTGCGCGAGGAGCTCCTCGGCCTCCGCGGCGAACTCGGACTTCCTCAGCTTCTCGAGGATGCTCCTGAGCCCGAGGGACGGAGGGTAGACCGTGTTGTCCGTCCTGGGATACGAGATGTAACCGTTGGTGTACAGGTCCTCGGCTATCTTCATCGCCTGCGCTGCCGTCAAACCCCTCTTAGTCGCCTCTGCCAGGAACACGGTCGTGTTGAACGGCGCTGGCGGGTACTCGTCCTTCTCGTTGACTGCGACCGATCTCACAGTCGCCGTCTTCGCGAGCTTCGCCCGCGTCACCGCTGAGTGCGCCAGGTCCTTGTCCTTGAAGCTCCCGTTCTTGTGCGACGCCTTGAACTCGGTGTCCTTCTTGAGGTTGGCAGCCACTGTCCAGAACGGCGTGGGCTGGAACTCCCTAACCTCCTTCTCTCGCGCGACTATGAGCGCAAGTGTGGGGCTCTGGACCCTGCCGACGGATAGGAAGTTCTTGCCTCTCTGGCCCGATGCGAGCGACATGAACCTGGTGAGCGCCGCGCCCCATACGAGGTCTATGAGCTGCCTCGTCTCCGCGGCGGACGCGAGCTTGTAGTCGACCTCGGCGAGCTCGGAGAACGCCCTCTCGATCTCCCATTTCGTGAGCGCGCTGAACCGCGCCCTCTTCAACGGCTTCTTCGCATCGGCCTGCTGGAGGGCCTCCACGCCGATGAGCTCACCCTCGCGGTCGAAGTCGGTGGCTATGATGACCTCATCCGCTCCTGAGGCGAGGTCCTTGAGCGCGGTCATGATCTTCTTTGCGGACGGGTCCACCCTCTTCTCCGGCTTCGCGTATATGAGGTCCTTCGGCGAGACGGCGTCCCAGTTGTTGTACTTGGACGGATAGTCGAGCTCCACTATGTGGCCCCTGAGGCCGAGGACGAGGTAGTCGTGGCCTTCCCGGGTGAACTCGAACACGGGCACTCCTGCGACGGAGCGCCTCTTCAGAGCGTTGTTGGAGAGAATCAGTGCGATCCTCAGCGCGGCGTGGTTCTTCTCGCTGATTATTAGCCGGCGCATCTGGGGTTGGATGATTAGCCATTTATATAATGATGATGGGAGGCACCACGCAGGCGGGATTCCGGTATGGCCAGCATGCCGGGGCTCACTTCGATTTCCACTTCCGCTTCCTCAGGTCGAGTATCTCGTTCCTCCTTCTGCCAAGACCGAGCATCGCGACCGGCGCTTCCATCTCCTTCTCGACGAACCTGATGTACCGCCTCATGTTCTCCGGCAGCGCGGAGAAGCCTTTCGAGAGCACCTTGTCCAAGGCCGCGCCTTCCAGGTCGTCCCAGCCTCTGAAAGTCTTGTACACGGGCTCGCACTGCGCGAGCGTCCTGAGGTCTGCCGGGAAGCCCGCGACCTTCTTGCCGCCGAGCCTGTAGTGTGTGCAGACCTTGACCTCGTCGAACCCTCCGAGGACATCGATCTTGGTCATCGCGATGCCGGAGAACCCGCTGAGCGCGTGAGCGTACCCTGTCACCGCCAGGTCGAGCCAGCCGCAGCGCCTGGCTCTGCCCGTGGTCGTGCCGAACTCGCCTCCCTTCTCAGCTATCCTGTCGCCGATGTCGTCGAGGAGCTCCGTCGGGAACGGGCCCTCGCCGACCCGCGTGGTGTACGCCTTCACGACGCCGAAGACTTCATCGATCGCGGACGGCGGGACCCCTGACCCGGAGGCCGCGTTGCTCGCGACCGTCGTCGAGGAAGTCACGAAAGGATATGTGCCGTGGTCGATGTCCAGCATCGTCCCCTGCGCGCCCTCGAACAGCACGTTCTTCTTCCTGCGGAGCGCGTCCCTGACGATGGCGCCGGTGTCCGTCACGAACGGCTTCAGGTACCTGCCGTAGGCCGAGTACTCCTCGAGTATCCCGCGTCCGTCGAGCTCGGAGTCGTCCCCGCACATCTCCAGATACTTCTGTTTGAGGGGAACGGAGAACTCCAGCTTCTCCCTGAGCAGGTCCTCGTCCACGAGGTCGCCCATGCGTATGCCGAGCCTGGTCGCCTTGTCGGAGTATGCGGGTCCTATGCCGCGCCCCGTCGTGCCGACCTTCGAGCCCTTCCTGAGCCGCTCCTCGGCGCCGTCCAGGAGTTTGTGGTACGGGAGTATGACATGCGCCCTGTCGCTGATCCTCAGGTTCGAGACGCTCACGTCCCGGGACTGGAGCGCCTCGATCTCCTTGATGAGAACCCCGGGGTCGATCACGACGCCGTTCCCGATGATTGCCAGCTTGCCCTTCCTGAGTATGCCTGAGGGCAGGTGGTGGAGCTTGAAGAGTTCCTCGCCGATCTTGACGCTGTGGCCGGCGTTGTTCCCGCCCTGGAACCGGACGACGGCGTGAGCCTCTTGCGCGAGGTAGTCGACTATCTTGCCCTTGCCTTCATCGCCCCACTGGGAACCTACGACGGCCAAAGACGGCATCTTACCCCGGTAGGACAAGCCGAGCGCTCGTATTTAAAGATTAGAATCCACCGACGGAATCGTAGGTTCAGCATTCCTTGAAAAGCCGGAGCAGGTCGTTCAGGGGCGCGTCCGTCTTGAGGCCCTTGGGGTCGAAGTGCGTCCTCGAAGCCTTGAAACCGGCTTCCAGGAGCTTCTCGACCATGGCCTGGAGCTTGGGCGGCGAATGCTTGGTCCGCTTCGCGAGCTCGTCGAGCTTGTAGAACAGGATGGGAGAGGCCTGCTCCTCCTTCCAGACGGTGAGGTACTTCTCGCACCTCGGGGAAGTGCCGAGGTCCTTCGAGGGCTTCATGTCCTCGAGGAGCTGGCCGGACGACAACTGTCCTGTCCAGAGCGGACCCGCGTCCGTCTTCTCCTCCCTGGTGTCGGAGACCGACCTCTCGAGGGAGGCCTTGTCGAAACGCGCGAACCCCAGCCTCTTGATGGCGGCATCCGCGCGGGCCGCGCCGTTCACGATCCTCACATAGCATCTGAAGTAGTGGTCCGTGTGATAGCACAGGAGCGGCTCGCACGCCCTGTCGTGCCTCGCGGCCTCGCGGACCAGGAACCCGACAAGGATCCGTATCCCCGTCTCGTGGGCGAAGGGTGACCTCTGGGAGAGCGCCCCGTACCTCCTCAGCGAGGTCCTGGGGTATGTGCCGTACAGCGGCGCGGTGTCCGTGGCGGTTATGGCTATCGTGCCCTTGTTCCTGCACCCCTGGATTGCCGCGTTGACGAAGTCCACGGGCGTCCCGAACGGGTCGACGTCGATGTAGTCGAACTGCTCGTCGGCGAGGACCGCCCTGAAGTCCCTGCACGTGATCCTAACATGGTCGAGGCTGTTGGCGGATGCGTTCTCCTTCATCAGGACCGCGGCTGCCAGGTTGCGGTCGTTCAGGACGAAGTCCGCGCGCACCCCGGTCTCGTTCGCCAGCCGGAGACCCCTCGCCCCGGACGCGGCGAGCCCGTCCAGTATCTTGTCGCCTTCCTTGAACACCGCGCGGCCGAACATGACGGACACGTCGCGCCCGAACTCCATCTGCTTGTTGTAGAAGACCTCGCCCGTCCTCGTG
This sequence comes from uncultured Thermoplasmata archaeon, assembly GCA_964488505.1. Taxonomy (GTDB): domain Archaea; phylum Thermoplasmatota; class Thermoplasmata; order UBA10834; family UBA10834; genus UBA9653. The sequence continues at coordinate 210,301 of CAZAUI010000001.1, forward strand.
CCGGGCCCCTTCTTGCAGAAGGCCTCTGGCACGAGCAGCTCAGTGGTGCCTTCGATGACCTTGACGAGCGCTGATGAGTTCACACGTACTCGCCCTTCATGAGTTTGATTATCTTGTACGGCAGGAGGTTCCTGTTTATCGGCGTGACCTCGAGTATGCGCACGTCGTCCCTGCGCCTGATGTCCTGAAGGAGCGGGTTCCTGGACTTCTTGTGGAGGGTGAGTATGATCGGCTTGTCCACCTCCATCGCGTCCTTGACCGCCTTCACGAACTTGTCGGACTCGACCTCCATCTTGCCGACCTCGTCTATGACGATGACGTCGGCGTTCTGGCTGGCGTCCACGAGCGCTTCGACGCCCACGGTGTCGAGGCTCTCGAGGTTCACGCCGTACTTTCCGACGCAGAACTTCGATTCGGTGTCCGTGTGCGCGAAGACCGCCTTCCTCTTGGTCTTCCAGTCCATGACGTAGAATCCTGCGCGCTTGCCGCCCTCGATGATCGGCTCGGTGACCATGCCTCCGACGACGAGCCCTTCCTCCTCCAACATCTCGATGACCTTGACGAGGGCCTGGGTCTTGCCCGCGCCCGGGAGACCTGTGATGCCGATCTTGATACCTCTCGCCATAGAATCACCGCAGTGCGGCACAAACGGCGCCTGTATGGGTTTTCAAATATATGATGTGTGTCATAAATGTTCAACACTCGCAGCCCGCGAAGCAGGCCAAACGGTCTAGTCCTGTCCCTTCCCGACCCTCTTGATGAACATCAGGGGGTAGTTCATCTCCTTGGCGAACTTCATGCCGGCGTCGACCTTGCTCCCCTTGTAGTCGACCCTGAGGGAGACGTCCAGCATCTCTCCTGTGAGCGAGACGTAGTCGAACTGCCCGACCTTCTGCTTGAGCTTCGACCTGTCGATCCTCACCTTCACGCTCTCGACGAACGGCTGGACCATGCTCCCTGCTTCCATCGCCCTCTCGAGGGTGCCGACGTTGTCCGCGCTGACAGGGACACCGACGTACTGGTGGTATATCGTGCCGAGCTTGATCCCGGCCTCGAAGGCGGCCCGCTCGGAGTCGGAGCACTCGAAGTACTTCTCAGAGTGCTTCTCTCTTACGTCTTTCATACAGCGGCCCCCCTACAAGGTACGCGATGGTCAGAGCCAGCGCGATGCCTGTGGCGGTACGTGAGAATGCTGTATATAATTGTTGGTCGGCGACCATGACGATGCCAGCTACCGTCGGGAGCAGTGCCAGTCCGATCCCGACGCCGCTCGCGACCGCCATCCGTCCGCGCACCTTGGGATAGGGCACCGTGGATGCCATGAGTATGCTCGCGAGCAGTGCGGCCATGAGGACCGCCGCCGGCGTCTCGCCGAACGAGAAGTAGTATTCCGCCGGTTCGGCGCCCTCCGCGGCCCCGAACAGGAGGCACATCAGGATTACGAACAGGGCCGCCGCAGGGGCCGGGAGACCTGTGAAGTGCGGGAGCTGGAAGCCGCCCGCGCTGAACCTCGCGAGCCTGAACAGTCCGGACACCAGGACAGACACGGCGCATGCCAGGACCAGGACGTCCTGGACAGTCTGCAGCGGGGCGACCGCGGGGTCCTGGAACTGAGCGTATACCAGGAGGCCGGGGGCGAACGCGAAGGATATCGAGTCCGAGATGGAGTCGAGCACCTGTCCCCTCGTGTGCTTGCTGCCGTACCTGCGCGCCATGAACCCGTCCAGCCCGTCCATCACCATCGACAGCAGCAGGAGGCTCGCGGCCGAGAGGTAGGCCTTGTCGAAGATGTACACGATCGCCACGAACCCGAGGGCGCCGTTCGCGAGCGTGAACAGGTCCCCTAGTGAGACCCTATCCAGCGCGGTCATCCAAGGCCTCCGCCACGCATGTCACTCCGGCACGGAGCTTCTGCCCCTCCGTCACCTTGATCCTCACCTTGTCCGCAGGCAGGTACATGTCCACCCTGGAACCGAACCTGATAAGCCCGAGCTTCGCGCCCTTGCCCAACGAGTCGCCCTTGCCTATGTAAGGCACTATCCTGCGCGCCAGTATCCCGGACATCTGCACCACGACGACCTGGCCTATCGCGGTGTCCAGGGTCATCTCGACCCGTTCGTTGTTGGGCGACCTCTTGCTGAACGCGGGGAGGTGCTTCCCGGGGTGCCTCACCAGGTTCGAGACCACTCCGTCGAGCGGGACCCTTGTGACGTGTACGTTGCAGAGGGCGAGGTATACGGAGACGAACCCTCTGGCGGGGTCCACCTCCCGGACGACTCCGTCGGCCGGGGCGACTATGCCTGAACCCGGAGACCTGGAAGGGTCCCTGAACACGAACACGAGGAAACACGCGAGGCAGGCGAAGCCCGCGGAGGCGTAGACATTGAAAGGCAGCAGCGCAGCCGCCGCTCCGGCGCTAGCGACAACGAACAGACGTCCGCCTCTGGCGATCAGTCAGAACACCTCTGCTCCCAGAGCGAAGTCAAGAGCGACCATCTATTTAAGAAGCATCTTGGCGTCGACCACGACCACGCCCCGGCCCTTGACGAACACAGGGTTCAGGTCCATCTGGTCTAGCTTGTCCATATGCTTCTCCCCGAACGCGGAGACCGCGAGCAGAAGGTTGATTATGCCCTCCCTGTCCACCTTGATCTTCCTGAAGCCCTCGAGGATCGGCGCCGCCTTGATCTCCCTCAGCATCTCCTCAGCGTCCTCGCGCTTGATGGGCACGACCCTGAAGGTCACGTCCTTGTACACCTCGGTGTAGATGCCTCCGAGGCCGAACATGATGGTCAGGCCGAAGGTCGCGTCGTTTATCAGCCCGATGATGACCTCGACCCTCCTGTCCTGCATCGACTCCACGAGTATGTTCTCGTTCGGGAACTTCTCCCTCATCTTCGAGAACTCCTGCTCGAACTGGTCCTTCGGCACATCCAGCACGACGCCCCCGACATCGGTCTTGTGCAGTATGTCCGGGGAACAGACCTTCAGCACGACGGGGAACTTCAGCTTCTTCTGGTCCACGTCCGAGAACGCCTTGGCCACCTGGAAGTCTGTCGTGGGTATGCCCGCCTCGCGGAGCACTTCCTTGACCTCGTTCTCCGCGAGCGCCTTCCTGCCCTCCTTGAGCACGGAATCGATCATCGACAAGGTTACCACGCTCCTGATGAACGAAAGGACGCTTAATCCTTGCCGTGGCTTTGTATCGCTGCTTGGCCGAGGCGTCTCCCCAGGCTGAGGGCCGCCTTGTTCAGGTCGTGGGTCGCCTTCGGCACGGACTCGAGCATGGCCTTCTCGAGGGCCTCGTACGCCACGATGTCGGAGATCTCCCTGAACGCCCCGAGCATGACGACGTTGCTCACGACCCTGGTGCCTATGGCCTCGGCCTCCTTCGTCGCCTTCACCTGGTAGACGTATCCCGAGGGCTTCGTCCGCACCAGGTCCGGGTCGAGTATGATCTTGGTCGTCGGCTTCACGTCCCTGATGTACTTGTCGTAAGCCTGCTGGGAAAGCACGATGAGGTAGTCCGGTATCTCCACGAACGGGTAGTGCATCTCCTCCGTGGATATCTTGACGTCGCACTTCGAGTGCCCGCCCCTCGCGGACGGGCCGTAGGACTGGGTCTGTATGGCCGACTTGCGCGTGACCTTTCCCTCCTTGGTCATCGGCCTGTCATAGAGCGCCGCGGCCCTGGCCAGGACTATCCCCATGAGGATGACCCCTTGGCCGCCGAACCCTGTGAACCTAATGCCTGTCTCCATGTCCCTCTACTCCCACTCTTTCCTGGTAGCATTCCCTGTCCCTGTTCACGAACTCGCCGATGGTGATCTGGCCCGCCATGTTGAGGTCGACGTGGTCCACGGCCGCGGTCCTCGCCTTGTCCCTCCTGACGGAGCTCTCCTTGAACCAGTCCAGCATGGCGGTCGGGTCGGCCATCTTGTTCCTGCGGCCGTAGTTGGTCGGGCACTGGGCGACCACCTCGATGAAGTTGAAACCCTTCTTCTCCAGGGCGATCTTGATGGACTTCGTGAGCTCGTGGACGTGCCTGGTGGTCCACCTCGCGACGTAGTTGGCCCCTGCGGCGACCGCGACCTCCGCGAGGTCGAACGGATACTCCTTGTTGCCTGTCGGGGTAGTGGTCGACAGGGAATCGTGCGGCGTCGTGATGGACGCCTGGCCCCCGGTCATGCCGTAGATGTTGTTGTTGATGCAGATGACATCCATGTCGACGTTCCGCCTGCAGCCGTTGATGAAGTGGTTGCCGCCTATGGCCCCGAGGTCCCCGTCCCCGGTGAACACCACCACGTCCAGCTCAGGCCGGGCGAGCTTCAGCCCGGTCGCGAAGGCGATGGCCCTCCCGTGGGTCGTGTGGAGCGCGTCCGCGTTGATGTAGAGGGGTATCCTGGACGAGCATCCGATGCCGCTGACGAAGACGGTGTTGTCGAGGTCCCAGCCCAGCTCGTTGAACGCCCTGAAGAAGCAGTTCATGATCGTGCCGTTCCCGCACCCCGGGCAGAACACGTGCGGCCACCGGTCCTTCCTGTAGAACTCGAACAGCTCCATCAGATCGCCCCCATCTCCCTGAGCTTGTGCCTGACCTCTCCGGGCGTCGGCGGGTCCCCGCCTATCTTGGTGAGCAGCTCGACCTTCTTGCAGCCGGCCTCGAGGGCTATCCTCTTGATGTCCCAGAACAGCTGGCCCAGGTTCATCTCGCACACCAGTATATGGTCCGCCTTGCTGGCGACCTCGCGGATCGGTTCCTCTGGGATCGGCCACACGGTCTTCAACCTGAGCAGGCCTATCCTGTCGTCGCCGGCCGCGACCTGGCGCGCCCCGAAGGACGCCGACCCGTACGATATGATCATGTGTTTGGAGTCCGGGCACAGGAGGTCCCATTTGTTGATGTCCTTCCTGTTCCTGACGATCTTGTCGTTGAGCCTGCGGACGAGCTCGGAGTGCACCTGAGGGTCCTCAGGCTCTATCCTGGCATCAGGCCTGTGGGTCATGCCGGACGCCGCCGCCTTGTGCCCCTTCCCGAAGGTGGGGAACGGAGGGACGAGTTCGTCGGGCACATCGTACGCCTCGTCGGTCCGGCGCATCCCGAACTCCTTCCTGTCGACTATCTTGATGTTGCTGGGGACCGTGAGCAGGCCTCGCATGTGGCCGATCTCCGCGTCCGAGAGCAGGAAGGTCGGGACGCGGTACTTCTCGGCGTAGTTGAACGCCTTGACGGTGAGGTCGAACATCTCCTGGACGTTCGCAGGCGCGAATGCGATCACCTGGTAGTCTCCGTGCGAGCCCCACTTGGTGGCCATCAGGTCCCCCTGGGACGCCCTCGTGGGCTGGCCGGTGGAGGGCCCTCCCCTCATCACGTTCACTATGACGATGGGCGTCTCGGTCATGGCTGCGTACCCTATCGACTCCTGCATCAGGGAGAAACCAGGGCCGGAGGTGGCGGTCATCGACTTGATGCCGCCCCAGGACGCGCCTATCACGGCGGATATGCAGGCTATCTCGTCCTCCATCTGCAGGAACGCGCCTCCGACCTCAGGCAGCCTCCTGGCAAGGCCCTCGGCTATCTCGGTCGACGGCGTGATCGGGTATCCTGCGAAGAACCTGAGGCCGGCTGCGAGCGAGGCCTCGGTGCACGCCTCGTTCCCCTGGACGAAGTACTCCCCGGGGCCGAGCGTCACTTCTTCGCCTCCTCTTCATCCGGCTTCCATGATATGGCCTGGTCAGGGCAACTGAGGGTGCAGAGCTCGCATATGAGCTTCCCCTCGCGCTTGAAGTTGTAACAGTTCTCGGGAGCGCTCACGACGGCGGCGAAGTAGCCGCGCTCAGAGATGTCCGCCCCCTTGGAATAGCACTTCTTGGGGCAGATGTAGACGCATATGTTGCATCCTTTGCAGTACTGAAGGTTGATGGCGGTCCTCATCGTACTCTTTCCGCGCCATTGGGCGTGCGATATTTGAATGTTCGTGACATAACAGGATTCGCTACCAGCTTGTCTGGACCCGCTCAGCCTAAGTGGTCATAATGACCGCCGGGGCCGGGATTCGTTGACATTGACCAAACGCGGGCGCCGCCTTCCGGTCGCATGTCCTCTGCAAAGGATTAATACGGGCGTCTTGATAACTCGTGCGCGAAACGATGGACGCTCTTCAGAACGAGATACTAAGGCTCAAAGGTGAGAAGGACGCCGTCATCCTCGGCCACAACTACCAGCGGAAGGAGGTCCAGGAGATCTCCGACTTCCTGGGCGATTCGTACGGCCTCTCCGTCCAGGCGAGCAAGACGGACGCGAAGGTGATAGTGTTCTGCGGGGTCGATTTCATGGCGCAGTCGGCGAAGATACTGAACCCCGAGAAGACCGTGCTCCATCCCAACCTGAAGTCAAAGTGTCCCATGGCAGGCATGGTGGACGTGAAGGGCCTCAGGGAGCTCAAGGCGGAGCATCCCGGGGCGCCGGTCGTGTCCTATGTCAACACCAGCGCCGAGGTGAAGGCCGAGAGCGACATATGCTGCACATCTGCGAACGCGGTCAAGATCGTCCAGTCCATCCCGGACCCGAAGATAATATTCGTGCCCGACACGAACCTGGGGCTGTACGTCCAGAGGTACGTCAAGGACAAGGAGATAGTCTTCTGGCCGGGCTACTGCCCGACCCACATGGACATCAAGGTGGAGGACCTCGAGAAGCTGAAGGAGATGCACCCGGCCGCGGAGATACTGGTCCATCCTGAGTGCACGCCGGACGTGATAGAGTACGCGGGCCTGGCGTACTCCACCGAGGGCATCATCCAGCATGTCAAGTCGTCCCCGAAGAGGGAGTTCATCATAGGGACCGAATCCAACATGTTGCACAGGCTGAGGAAGGAGGCGCCGGGGAAGGTCTTCTACGAGGTCCCCAACGCCACATGCCCGAACATGCGCGAGATATCCCTGGAGGACGTCCGGGACGCCCTGGTCAAGACCCAGCACAGGATAGAGCTGCCCGCGGACATCATCCGCAAGGCGCGCGTGCCTCTCGAGCGGATGCTCAGGGCTGGCCGCTGAGCCCTCGCTACCAGTCGAAGTCCCTCAGCGGGCCCACGATGAAGTACACTCCGAACACGACCATCAGGGCGCCGCACGTCCCGAAGACCAGCTGGTGCACCATGGGGGTCCAGAGGTGCCTGCTCCTGAAGACCGCGAACGAGGTGAATGCGTACCATGCGAGGTCGCAGCTCCAGTGCACCACGGCGAACACGAGGACCACGACGGCCCCGAACTCCTGGGCGTTGAGTATGAGGAACGCGCCGACGGTGGCCCACCACAGGAAGAAGTACGGGTTGGCCGAGGTCGTGAGGACGCCCGCCATGAGCGTGCTCTCCGGGAGCGCGTCCTTGCCGTTCACGGCTATCTCCTTCCTCTGCAGGACCATCATCACGCCCATGAAGACCAGGAGCGCTCCCCCGACCAGGCCTATGCCCAGCATGATGCGCTCGTCCTCGAAGACGAACCCCAGGCTGAGGACTATGAGCGCCATGAGCGGGAACTCCACGAGGCCGTGTCCGAGGGCGATCTTGATGCCCGCCCTCTCGTCCCTGTAGCCCTTGGCTATGGTGGCCGCCAGAACCGGCCCGGGCATCATCACGCCCGAGAAGGAGATGACTATGGCCATCCCGAAGAACAACCAGATGTTATCTACCGGGGTCACTGCCTTCAGACACACCTAGTTGGATATTTAACCCGTGCGCCGCAGGACGCCCAGGCGGACGGCATAAAATACCGGCACCGCGCTTATCACCTGCGAGTGATGAGAAGAGGGTCAGCTGAGGTCCCCACGGACCTGTGATGAGCCCTATGAGTGCTGAATCGCTCGATAGAAACCTAGGCTCGCACGGGCGGTCCCGCCCGTGCGGCCGCAAATCCTGTTGTTTCAGAGCTCGAACCCGTCGTAGTCTGTGTCGCAGATCCTCTTGAAGTACCCGCGTTCGTGCTTGCAGTTCGGGCACTCGTCGGGGGCCTCCTTGCCCTTGTGCATGTACCCGCAGTTGGTGCAGAACCAGACCTCTTCCTCGTCCGACTTGTAGAGCGAGCCGTCCTTCAGCCTGTCCAGCAGCAGCTGGTACCTCTTGGCGTGGTGATGCTCGATGCTCTGCACATGCTCGAAGAATATCGCGGCGTCCTCGAGGCCCTCCTCGCGGGCGTCCTTGGCGAAGGTGGGATACATCTTCGTCCACTCGTAGGTCTCCCCGTCGACGGCCTTCTGGAGGTTCTCCTCGGTCGTACCGACCATCTTCAGGAGCTTCATGATCATGTCCGCGTGTTCGTACTCGTTGTCGGCGGTCTCCTCGAATATCTTGCCGATCGCCTGGTGCCCCTCCTTGTTGGCGGCCCCGGCCCACTTCTTGTACTTTGCCCTCGCCTCGCTCTCTCCAGCGAGCGCGGTCTTAAGGTTCTGCTCGGTCTTGCTCAAGATACCACTCCGGATGCAAAACGCGCTCCTCGGATAAGAAACAATCCGCGAACAGGCGTGGGCGGTCCCCGGGTCACGACTGGAGCGCCACTACGTAGTCGATGAACCTGCTCAGGGGCATCCCGTCGTTCCAGCGCATGATGAGGTTGCCTTCCTTGGACGGGGTGATCTTCGGCAGCCTCTCGTACACCGGCTTCAGCCGGCCGTTGAGGGGCCCCACGTCGAGCGTGAATATGCGCCACGCGTCCCCGCGCTGGCGTTTGTACCTGAAGGCGTAGATCGGCATGAGCCCGACCCTCCTGCAGTCGTCCATCATGTCCTGCGCCTGTATCGCGAGCTTCTCGCTCCTGCTGAACCTGAGGACGTCGCTGGTGGAGCTCTTGACCTCTATCGGGAGGGAGAGCCCTGAGCTTATCGCGACGAGGTCGATGCCGAGTGAGCCGGCGCCCCTGACCACCATGAACGGCTTGTCGCGTATCCTGAGGTAGCCCGCGCGCTCGAGCGAGTCGCAGGTCTTGGTGACCCTGGACAAGACGTCCTCGTTCGCGCTGAGGATGCCCTTGAGCTCACGCTCAAAAATCTTTCCCATCGCCTTCGGAGGATGTATGGCTCTGTCCGTTTATAACTGCTTCTGGCTACAATCATCCAGGGCGGTCCTGTCCAGTTCGTCCCTCAGCATCGACGCGGGGACGTCCTTGTGGAACTTCGCGCCCTCGGAACACTCGTCGTCCGTCATGGCCGCGTAGACTATGTGCAGCCTCTTGATGGACACGTCCCTGAAATGGCGCACGACGTCGTACATGGCCGCCAGGTCCATCGTCCTCAGGTGCACCCCGCAGGTCTCGGCCGCGACACGCTTGGCCGCCGCGGGGATGTCCTCGAACGTGCTTATGGTCCCCGAGGGGAGTGACCAGCCCTTGCCCTTCTCGTCCCTGACCAGGGCGGTGCCGTGCTCTCCCCTGATGACGAGTACCATCTGGCCCTTGCAGGGCGCGTAGTCCAGGTCCGCGTCCGCGTCGCGTGCGTCGTACTCGAACTTGCGCACGCTCAGGTCCGGCGTGGATACCGCCAGCCCGTCTATCTCGTCCGCCGTAGGCAGCTCGACCAGTATCCTCTTGGGTTCTTTCACGGGGTCAGCCTCGATCTGTCCCTCGGATACAGGACCGTCTCCCTGATGTTCGGCAGGCCGAGCATCTTCTGCACGTACCTCTCGACGCCGAACCCGAAGCCCCCGTGCGGGGGCATGCCGTACCTGAAGGCCTTGAGGTAGAACTCGAACGACTCGAGGCTCAGGTTGTTCTCCCTCATCTGCTCGGTGAGCACGTCGTACCTGTGCTCCCTCTGTCCGCCGGAGACGATCTCCTGCCCCCGGTAGTCGAGGTCGAAGTACCCGGTGAGCTCGGGGTCGTCGTCCCGTCTCTTGGCGTAGAAAGTGCTCCTCTTAAGGGATGTTGGGAACTCCGTGATGAAATAAAGCTCAGCCTTCTTCTCATCCATCATGACCTCTCCGAGGAGCTTCTCCCCCTCCGTGCCGAGGTCCTCGCCGTGCTCGAGTTTCATGCCCTTCGCGCGCACCATCTCGACCGCCTCGGCGTACTTGACGCGCGGGAAGGGCGTCAGAGGCTCTCCGAGCTCCACGCCGAGCGTCTTGAGCTCCGCCTTCGCCTGCTCGCGCACGTACCTCAGGCTGTTGACCACGATCCCCTCCGCGACGTCCATGACGTCGTCGGATGACTTGATGAACGCGAGCTCGACGTCGAGCGAGGTGAACTCGGCTATGTGCCTGATCGTGTCGGACGCCTCGGCCCTGAACGCCGGGGCGATCTCGAATATCCTGTCGAGCCCGGTCGCCATCAGGTTCTGCTTGTAGAGCTGCGGGCTCTGCGCCAGGTACGCGTTCCTGTCGAAGTACCTGACCTGGAACAGCGTGGACCCGCCCTCCGCGCCCGCGGCGACGATCTTGGGCGTGCTGACCTCGGTGAACCCCTGGGACGAGAGATACTCCCTGATGCCCCGGAGCGCGACAGACTTCACCCTGAAGACCGACTTGACCTCGTCCTTCCTCAGGTCCATGAACCGGTTGTTGAGCCGCGTGTCCAGGTCCGCCCCGACCTTGTCCACGACCCCGAGCGGCAGAGGCGTCTCCGCCTTGCTCAGGATATCTATCTTGGACGGGAGGACCTCGTACCCTGCGCGGGCTTCCTTGCTCTGCTTCGCCTCTCCCGTGACGAGCACGACGGACTCCCTGGGGATCGACGCGACCAGGTCGAAGAGCTCCTTGCTCCTCTTCTTGAGCGTCGTGACCTGGATGACGCCCCGCGAGTCCCTGAGCTGGAGGAACGATATCCCGCCCAGGTTCCTAACCTCCTGGACCCAGCCGCCTACCGTGACCTCTTTGCCGAACATCTCCGGGGTGATCTCGTCCGAGTACGTTATGTGCTGCCATGAGGGCAAGAGAATACCACCGTCGAGCGTAACCTTTCGGCGCATATCTACCTTTTCCTCCCGCGCCTCCTAGGCAACTATAATGAATACACGGGCGCCCTACGGTTCCGAGACGCAGTGGGCATATGGAACTGTCGATCCTGATCTACGTCCTGTTGATAATCGCCATCGCCAGGACCCTCGGCGAGGCGGTCTCCCGCATCAACGAGCCGCCGATCTTCGGGGAGCTGCTCGCGGGCATACTCATCGGCCCGTTCGTGCTCGGCGCGGTCGTGCCGTGGCTGGACGGGATGTACACCGAGACCTTCATATCCGACCTCGCGGACCTCGGGATCATGTTCTTCATGCTCTATGTGGGCATGGAGTTCTCTTCCCAGAACATGTTCGCCCACCTCCGCAGGGGGGTGGCCCTCGCCGCGGTGGGGATTGCAGTGCCTCTCACGCTCGGCCTGGTCGTCGGCCGCGCCTTCGGGCTTGAGGGTCCGCCCCTCCTGTTCGCCTCGTTGGCCGTGGCCGTGACGGCCCTCCCCGTCACCATACGCATACTGAAGGACATGGGTGTCCTGCAGACCAAGACGGGCGCGGTCATAGTGAGCGCGTCGCTGATCACGGACCTCGGCCTCCTGTTCGCCATGGGCATTATCCTGGGGAACGGAGAGGGGTACTCCGGCTACGAGGAGGTCGTCTTCGTCGCGGCGGGCTTCGGGGTGTTCTTCCTCGCGACGTTCCTCGTGGGCCGGTACCTCGTGCCCAGGGTCTACGCCCTCCTGGCAAGGATGCAGACCGGGGAGGCGACCTTCGCGGTCGCGGTCATCATCGCCATATCGTTCGCCGTGCTGGCGGAGCAGATGGGCCTCCCGTCATTCATAGGCGCGTTCGTCGCCGGGATGCTCCTGAGGGAGACCGGGAAGGGCCTCAGGACATGGTCCAGGGTCGAGGGCATCCTGTCCGGCGTCACCCTAGGATTCCTCGCACCCATCTTCTTCGTGCTCATCGGGTTCTCGGTCGACTTCGGCGAGGTCTGGGGCTCGTTCGGACTCCTTATCTGCCTGACCGCGGTCGCGCTGTTCGCCAAGATATTCGGCTCGTACATACCGATGCGCCTGTCCGGGTCCGGCAGGAACGAGTCGGTCGCAATAGGCGCCATGATGATGGGCAAAGGGGCAATGGAGCTCGTCTTCGCCCAGCTGGCCTACGACAGCGGCATTATCGGGAAGGACCTCTTCTCCGTGCTGGTTATGATGGCCTTCATATCGACCATGCTCGCGCCCATAGGCTTCAGGTACTTCTACAACAGGGCCGTCATGAGCGGCGAGATAGACGGGGTAGACCTCCCGGACCGCCTTCAGGAGGAGCCCGTCCTGGGCTCGTGATTCCCTCTCCTGGTCGCGATGGCTATCCCGAGGGCGATCACGCCTCCGCACAGGGCGGTCCAAGGCGCGACCCCCTCGTCCCTTATCACCCACGCGAAGACCGAGGCGAACACCGGCATGAGGTAGATGAAGAACGCCATCTTCGAAACCTCCGCGCGTTCGAGGGAGCGCAGGTACAGTACGGACGAGAGCGCTGCGCAGAAGACGCCGAGGACGAGCATGTTGGCCACCGAGTCGAGGTCGAACACGGCCCTCGGGTCCTGCTCCAGCGGGATGCCGAGGGCGAGCATCGCGGTCCCGAATATGACAGAGAGCCCGATGACTATCAGGGGCGGGCTCCTCTCGAGCATGCGCTTCGCGGACACCCAGGCGAGGCCGTATGACGCTGCCGACGCGAGTATGAGCATGTTGGAGACGAACCCGTCGTCCCCGAGCGAGAGGCCGCCGCTGGCGACCAGCATGACCGTGCCGGTCATCGCGACCACCGTCCCGACCCCCTTCGCCGTCGTGACCCTCTCCTTGAGCAGGAGCGCGGCGAACAGGAGCGTCATGACCGGGCCCGAGGACTGTATCACGGACGCCACGGACGACGTGCCGTGCTCGAGCCCGATGTTCTGGGCCACGTTGGGGATGGCCACGTACAGCAGGCCCATGAGCATCATCGGCTTCCACTCGCGCCTCGCGGTGGAGACGACCTGGGACGCGGGGAACCAGACGAACATGACCACGGCCATGACGACGGATGCGACCGCGAACCTGAGGAACCCGAGCACGACCGGCGAGAAGTCCTCGAGGCCTATCTGGATGAGCGGGAAGGCCAGCCCCCAGAGGGCGACTGCAGACAACGCCGAGGCGGAAACCTTCCATGTGATGCCTGGACCGGCCATCGGCCGGGGCAATCGCCGACTCCCTTATTAGTGCTTGTCTAGGCACACAGGGGGGCTCTGAGGGCCGGGCTGCTCTCGGGCCGCGGGCGCCTTGGCCTGTTTCTTCTTCCCGATGGCTTCCAGCCTCCTGCCCTCGTCGTAGAGGCACCTGACCGCCTTGGCCGCCCGCATGGCCGATGGGTACACAGGTATGTTCTTGACCCTGAGCTCCTGGACGACCTCGTCTATCTCCGGGCCGCCCACCCAGCACGCCACGATCGGCTTGTTCAGGTGGCGCTTCTCCTCGACGAGTTTGATCACCGCGCCGACGAACTCCCTCGGCCTCGCGATGCCGGCGTGGACGCACACCATGATCAGGGAGTCGACGTTCGGGTCCGAGAGCATGATGCTCCCGGTCGCGTGATATCTGTGGAACCTGGCATCGCCCGTGACATCCAGCGGGTTCCTCGCGGTCGTTATCCCCGGGAGATGCGGTTTCAGTGCGTCCGTGGTCTTCTTGGAGAGGTTGGTGACCTTGAGGCCGAGCGACTCGCACCAGTCGGCGGTCATTATGCCCGCTCCGCCGCCGTTCGATATGATCCCGACCTTGTTGCTGTCCGCCGGCGGCTGGTACGCGAGCGCCCTCGCGAAGTCGAACAGCTCTCCGACGTCGTACGCCCTCTGGATATGGACCTGCCTGAACGCGGAGTCGTACACGGCGTCCGAGCCGCTCAGGGACCCCGTGTGGGTCGATGCGGCCGCCGAGCCCGCGGCCGTCCTGCCCGCCTTGATCGCGACGATCGGCTTCCTGCACCTCTTCGCGGCATCCAGGAACTTCTTGCCGTCCTTGATGCCCTCGATGTACATCGCGATGACCTTGGTCGCGTCGTCCTGGTCCAGGTACTCGATCAGGTCCGCGTCGTCCACGTCCGCCTTGTTTCCGACGCTTATGACCCTGGATAGGCCGATGTGCTCGCCGTTCGCGTAGTAGACCATGCCCACGCACAGGGCGCCGCTCTGGCTTATGAGCGCGATCTCGCCCTTCTGGGGCATGCCGAACACGAACGCGGCGTCGAGGTTGTCGACGGGGTCCTTGTATCCGAGGGTGTTGGGTCCCACGAGCCTGATGCCTCCGGCGCGGGCGATCTGGAGCACCTCGTCTTCCAGCGCCTTTCCCTTCTCGCCGGTCTCGCCGAACCCGGCGGATATCACGACCGCCCCCTTCACCTTCTTCCTCGCGCACTCGGTCATGACCTTGGGGACGAACTCGGCCGGGACCGCGATGATGGCGAGGTCGATGTCCTCCTTGACTGCCAGGACGCTCGGGAGCGCCCTGAGGCCCATGATCTCCGGGCTCTCAGGGTTGATGGGGTAGACCTTCCCCTTGTAGCCGTGGACGAGTATGTTCTGGAGTATCTCGTAGCCGATCTTCATCGGGCTCCTGGATGCGCCTACGACGGCTATCGACTTGGGCGAGAAGATTGGTCGCAGGTCTTCCACGGTACCCATCTGAAACTCAACCTGCGACGAAGAGTGAGATATGTCAGTTTAAGTCTTTCCTATCCACCGTGGCGCTAGTCCGCGGGCGCCTTCGGGAAAGTCACGGAGAACACCGCGCCCTTGGTGTGGTCGCCCTGGACGCGGTCCTCAAGCCCGGCCTCGCCGCCGTATGTCTCCGCGAGCGTCTTCACAATCGTGAGCCCGAGCCCCTGTCCCTTCAGCTGGCTCAGCGTCGTGAGCCTCTTGTACCTGTGGAATATGAGGCTCTTCTTGTCCGGAGGCACGCCCGGACCCTCGTCGATGACGGAGACCTTCCACGCCGGCACTCCCCGGAGGGATGATTCCGAGACCTTGACCGTCACCGGCTTGCCCGCGCCGTACTTGACCGCGTTGCTCAGCAGGTTCGAGAATATGTCGTATGCGAACTCCCCCAGCATGGCCTCGTGCCCCTGCCTGCCGTAGTCCTTCCTGAACTCCATCTTCGCCCCGCCCACGGTCGCGGAGATGTCCGCAATGGCCTCGTCCAGGAGGCTGCCGAGGTCGGACCTGGCAAGGCTGTCCCGGCCGCGGGCCTGCGCCTTGGTGAGCTTCGATATGCGGTCCACGAGGGTGTCTATGCGCCTCAGTTGCCCGAGGGCGCTCTTGGCCATCTCCTCCTTCTTTTCCTCCGGCGTGTCCCGGTCCACCAGGAGCTGCACGAAGGCCTTGGCGGCTCCCGCGTAGTTCCCGACGTCGTGCACCAGGAGGTCGTTGTACAGCTCCAGGATCGAGCCCATCTCCTCGAGCCGCTCCTTGGCCAGCTCGAGGTCGGTGATGTCGAGCGCAATCTCCAGCCTGACCAGCCTCCCGTCCGGCCAGTCTATCGCGCGGTCGAGGCACTGGTACCATCTGCCCGTCCGCGTGTTCTGGAACTTCCACACATAGGGCTCCGTGGGTTTCCCGTCCTTGACCAGGTGATCGTTCGTGCAGAACGCGCAGGGGCCCTCCTGGTCCGTCTGCAGGACCTTGTAGCACACCTTGCCGATGATGTCCTTGCCGAACGCGTCGATGATCGGCCTGTTCGCGGCTAGCAGCTCGTACGTGTCCATGTCCGCGACGTAGACCAAGGCCCCGAGCTCGTTCATGACCGTGAGGACCTCCTCGTGCTCCTTGCGGACGAACTCCTCCCGGCTCTTGGTCTGCTCTATCATCCTGGCGTTGTCGCACGCAAGACCTATCTGGCTCGCGATGGCTTCCAGGAACCCGGTCTCGTGGGATGACAGCGACCTCTCCGACGTCGTGCCGAGCAGGAGGGACCCCAGGACCCTTCCCCTGGCTCTTATGGGGATGCCTGCCGCACATGCCACGAACGACTCCTTCTGGTGCGGGTCGGGCGCGACCAGGTATGCGATGTCGTCTGAGTGCAGTATGATCGTCTTGTTCGACCTCGTGACCTTGCTGCTGAGCCGCGTGAACAGCTCGTCGCACTTCCTGTGGTTGTTCGGAATCACGACCGCGCAGCCCCCGAGGTGCTGCATCGATATGGCTCCGTGCGAGCAGCGCATGAGGCTCATGGCGAGCTCCAGGGACTTCCTCATGACCTCGCGCTCGTCCATGTCCTCCTGGGCGGCGCCCAGGGCGACCAGCGTCCCCGCCGTGAACTCCTTGCTCCTGATCTCCTCGAAGGTGTCGCCCAGGTTCATGGACGCCCAGTACATGACGTCCAGCACCTTCCTCGTCGCCACGAAGCACTCGTCCTGGTCGTCCATGCGGCATTCGGCCTTCAGCTCGTCGATCAGTATGTTGGTGCCTATGTTGACGACCCTCTGTATCTCCGTGAGCTTGAACCCCATGGAGCTCCTGAGCGACACGACCCTGTTCAGGAACTCGAATAGGATCGAGTAGTCCCCCTCGGACACGGCCGCCCCGAGTCCGGCGATCATCTGGTCGACGGAGGACAGGACCTCGTCCATGGGCCTGTCGGCGTACTTCGGGCTGGAGGCGACGATCTCCTCGGCCCACCTCGTCCGGATCTCGGCCTTCCTCTTGTCGAGGACCCTGAGTATCACGTCTTTGGTCACTGGGATGTCCCCGTGGTCTCGGCAAGACGCCACCCGACGTCTGCCAGCGACATCCCGCGTATTTGTCACGAGAGTACTTAATACGTGTCTTGCCGCAATCGCCGGGCGGACCCGCCCCCGGAGCGGCCAGTATGCGCGGAACATCCACTGGCTCGCCCCCGGGCCGCCCCGCGGCCCGAGAAACGGTTAATATATGCCTAGTCTCTTTTCCCGCCGTACAGAGATGGACTACTAGACTGTGCGGAGGAATGACAGATGCCCGAGAAGATCACGGTTTCCCTGATAAAAGCCGATGTCGGATCGATAGCCGGACACTCCCGCCCCCATCAGAGGATGATGCAGGTCGCGGGGGAGACGCTCGCCAAGGCCGTTTTGGACGGCCTGCTCATCGACTACTATGTCACCAGGTGCGGGGACGACATGCAGCTCCTGATGACCCACAGGAACGGCGAGAACCACAAGGAGGTACACAGGACCGCCTGGAACGCGTTCATGAACGCCGCCCAGGAGGCCAAGAAGATGCACCTGTACGCGGCGGGCCAGGACCTGCTCTCGGACGCTTTCTCGGGCAACGTGCGCGGCCAGGGCCCAGGCGCCGCCGAGATGGAGTTCGTCGAGCGGCCGACTGAGCCGATGCTCGTGTTCATGGCTGACAAGTGCGGGCCGTCCGCCTACTCCCTGCCGATATCCAAGATATTCATGGACCCGTTCACGACGACCGGCCTGGTCATAGACCCGAGGGCGCACATAGGGTACGACCTCGAGGTGGTCGACGTGGTGGACCACAAGAGCGTGACCATGAGCTCCCCGGCCGAGATGTACGACATCCTGGCGCTCCTGGGCGACACGACCAGGTTCGCCGTGAAGCGCGTTATGCACAGGGACATAGGCATCGCCGCGGTCGTCTCCACGGAGAAGCTGAACATGCTCGCGGGCAAGTACGTCGGCAAGGACGACCCCGTCATGCTCGTCCGGTGCCAGTCCGGGCTGCCGGCGGTAGGAGAGGTGCTGCAGCCGTTCGCGTTCCCGCAGCTGGTCGCCGGCTGGATGAGGGGCTCGCACTACGGGGCATGGTACCCCTGCAGCGTCGCCGAGTCCGACCCGACCTATCACGACGGCCCGCCGAGACTGTGCTGCATAGGCATCCAGATCAACAACGGCAGGATACAGGGGGCGGAGATGCCCGGCCTGAAGCCTGGGGACCACAACCCGATCGACTACTTCTCGGGCCACGAGTGGGACATCGTCAGGCACAAGGCCATGGAGGTGTCCATGTACATGCGCGGCCACGGGCCGTTCATGCCCGGCATAGTCGCGCCCGACGAGCTGGAGTACACGACCCGGCCCGAGGTGCTCAAGAAGCTCGAGCCGCGCATGAAGCCTCTCGAGTGAGGGGTGTGCCCGTGAGCCTCAAGACCCCGGCCATCGTCGTCAACTTCAAGACATATCCGGAGTCGAGCGGGAAAGAGGCGTTGGCCCTCGCGAAGATGTGCGAGCAGGTCGCGCATGAGACGGGCTCGGTCATCATAGTCGCCCCGCCGTTGCCGGACCTGGCCCTGGTCGCATCGTCCGTGGACATCCCCGTCTACGCCCAGCACGTGGACGACGTGCGCGCGGGGAACACCACCGGCCATGTGGCGATGGAGAACATACGGGCGTCAGGCGCCTCCGGGACACTCCTCAACCATTCGGAGCGGAGGATCAAGGTGGCAGAGATACACGACCTGATAGGCAGCGCCAGGGTGCTGCACATGGCCACCATCGTCTGCACGAACAACCCCGGCGTGAGCGTCGCCTGCGCTGCGATGGGCCCGGACGCAGTGGCCATAGAGCCCCCCGAGCTCATAGGCGGGGACGTGTCCGTCACGACCGCCAACCCGGGCATCGTGAGCGACACTGTAAGAGCCATCCGGTCCGTCAGGCCCGAAGTGGCGGTGCTGTGCGGGGCCGGCGTGAAGGGCCGCGCGGATGTGCAGAAGGCCCTCGAGCTCGGCTCGAGCGGCGTGCTCCTGGCCAGCGGTGTAGTGAAGGCCAAGGACAAGCGCGCGGTGCTCATGGACCTCGTGGCCGGGCTGCGCTGACGGCTAGGCTACCTGTAGCAGTGCGTCCTTTGACCCCGGGCAGTCATGACTCGGGCGATGCGAGCTCTCCGGTCCGCTGTGGTGTCATCGGCCTTGCTCTTCATACTCGGCCCGTGGAGCCTGCATCCGGTCTCGGAGGCCCCGGCCGTGCCTTGTGCGTGCCTGGACGGCGTCTGGACGTCGTTGGTGATCGTGGAGTTCTACCCATGCGCCGTCAGCAGCGACGAGTACCTGGTGCTGTCCAACCGGGCAGCCGAGACCGTCAACCTCCTTGGCTGGACGGTCACGGACGGCGAAGGAGTCCTGACGTTCTCTCAGAGGCTGCTGGCTCCCGGGGAGGAGCTGTCCGTCTCGGAGAACGCGTCGTCGTACTCGTCCGCCTACGGCGAGGCCCCGGACATCCATCTCCCTGGCTGGTCGAGCGGCGACGGCGCGGAAGTGTCCGGGACTTTCAGGCTCGCGGATTCCGGGGATGTCATATCTGTGTCGACCCCGGACGGGTCCGTCTCTGATTCGGTGGCTTACGGGGAAGCGCCTGCGCCCGATGCGAGTTGGCTCGGAGGACCGGTGCCCCCGCTGCGCCAGGGCGAGGTCGCTCGGAGGCTGACCCCGGACGGCCCCACGGACACGGACTCGGCCGAGGACTGGATGCCCTTCAGGGAATCCCGGTACGGCCACACCGACCACGGTGTCTTCTCGTCGTACGTGGCCCCAGGGCTGCTCACATCGTTCACCAGCCCGGACTGCTCCCTGGACGTCGTCATGGACGTGCTCTCGGGCGCGGAGACCAGCATCAGGCTATGCGCCTATGAACTGTCATCGTCTCCGGTGTGTCTCCTCCTCTCGGACGCGCGCTCGAGGGGCGTCGATGTGCGGGTGCTGGTCGACGCGCTGCCCGCGGGCGGGATGAGCGCCGCGCAGGTCTCCTGCATATCCCGCTTGGCCTCGGACGGCGTGGACGTGAGGGTCCTGGGCGGGAACATGGACGCCGGCATCGTGAGGCATTTCGGCGCCCTGCACGCCAAGTACGTCGTCGTCGACGGTTCGACCCTGGTGGCGCTCTCCGAGAACTTCGTGGAGGACGGGGTCCCTGCGGATCGGCTCTTCGGGAACAGGGGCTGGGGGGTCTCGGTGGAGGACCGCGGGCTCGCGTCTTTCATGGCGCAGGTCTTCGACGACGACTCGCGCCTCGAGCGTGCGGATGTCTGGGCTTGGCTCGATGACCCCAGGTGCGAGCCCGGAGCCGTGATCCCGGACTCGGAGCCCATCGTGCATCCCGTCGGGATGCTCCCGCCGGCCAAGAACCTCCTCGGGGCCGAGGTGTCGCTGTACGTGTCCCCGGACGTGTCGGAGGAGCGGCCGTTCATCGTGCCCCTCATATCGGCATCCAGGGACGTGGTGTTCGAGCAGTTCCAGGCGGAGCCGGAGTGGTCCGCGCGCTGGTCCAGCGTGCCGGTCGCGAACCCGGTCCTGGACGCCGTCGGGGACGTGTTGGATAGCGGCGGGACGGCACGAGGCGTGTTCGACGCGTCCTGGTACAACCTCGAGGACAACAGCGCGGCCGTCTCGTTCCTGTGCGCCCGAGCTTCGGCCTCATGCGCGCAGCCGTCCTTCGCCCTGCTGGACGACGCCAGCCCCATCGCGAGCATGCACAACAAGGGGCTGGTGCTCGACCAGTCGATCGTGATATCCAGCAACAACTGGGTCTACTCGTCCTTCGCGAAGAACAGGGAGCTTGCCGTGGTCGTGCGGAGCGAAGAGTCGTCGTCGCACTTCCGGGCAGCGTTCGACCTGGACTTCGTGCCCGACCGCTCCTCTCCGGTGGCCAACGCCGGGCCCGATGTCCAGCTTCCCGCCCCGGGGGAGATCGTCCTCGACGCATCGGGCTCGTGGGACGACCGTGCGCTGGCGGAGGTCTCGTGGGACTTCAACGGGGATGGGTGGGCGGACGCGACGGGCGCCCGGGTCAGTTTCTCCGCCGCCAGCATCGGGACATACACGGTTCAGCTGGCCGTCGAGGATGCTTGGGGCAACACGGCCTCGGACTCCGTGACCGTCACGGTCGGCGCGGGCCCGGCGCCCGAGGAGTCCGAGGGACCGGCGGTACTCCGGGTGCCCTGGGCGCTGCCCGGCTGCGCGTCGGTTTTGGCAGTCGCGGTCCTAGTGGCTCGCAAGCTTAATCTGCTACCTCCAACTACACGGGGCAAGGGTTAGGCGAGCATGCTCATCAGGGAGTTCGTTCCAGGCGACACGGCCGCCGTGGTCAAGATCGTGGAGAGGTCGCTGGGGGAGAACTACGCCCCGTCGCTGTTCATGACGATACACAACCTCTGGCCGCAGGGGTTCCTGGTGCTGGAGGACGAGGAGGGCCTGGTCGGGTTCGTCGCGTCCGTGGTCTCGACCCCGAAGGCGGCCCGCGTGCTCATGCTCGCGGTGGACCCCGACCACAGGAACCGGTCCGGGGGCTCGATGCTGATGGACGCGCTCTGCTCGAACTGCATCGCGAGGGGCATCGACACGGTCATGCTCGAGGTGCGCAAGAGCAACGCCAAGGCGAAGGCATTCTACGAGCGCCTGGGCTTCTCCGTAACCGGCGAGATCGCGAAATTCTACACGGACGGCGAGGACGCGTTCAAGATGTCCAAGCCGCTCCTGGCGTGACCGCGGTCATCCGTAGCCGCGCTTGTCGTCGTGCACATGGTAGTTCCAGAAATGATAGGGGGACGACTCCTTCTCCGAGGTGCTGATGTCCTTCGCCACCCCGCCCATGTAGCTCCCGTACCGCTCCTTGATCTGCTCCTCGACCGGCCGGGCGGTCTTCATCGCTTCCTTGATGTGCCTCGCCTCGATGTAGGCGGCCTTCTCGCCAGTCGCGAGGTCCCCTGACGCCCTGATGAGCCCTCCGAGCTCCCTCAGGCGCAGCGTGAGGCACTTGTCCATGTTATCTATGACCTTCGCCCTCTTCCGGGCCTCCTCGACCATGAGGTCCACGGCGGCCTTGGTCGCGTGCGGTATCTTCCCGTCCATCACGATCTCCTGGGCGACGAATTGGATGAGCTTGGACCTGTTCGCCGGAGTGTCGGGCATGACCGTCTCCACGAGGACCTCGTACCCTCCGCCGTTTATCCTGGACCTCAGGGGCGAGAGTATGTGCGGCAGGTCCTGGATGTTGCACGCCCCGACGAATATGAAGTCGCACGGCACGTTGTCCACCCGGACGCTCGCGCCTGCGCTCTGCGGGTTCCTCCCGGTCACGGGGAACCTCTTCTCCTGCATGGCTGTGAGTATGAACCTCTGCATGTGCCCCAGGTGCGGCAGCTCGTCCACGAACAGGACCCCCTGGTGCGCGCTGTGGATCGCTCCCGCGATAACCCTGTCGTAAGGCTGGGTCCCCAGCTGCGGGTGACCGCCGTACGGGTCGTGCCTCACGTCCCCCAGAAGCTCGGTGTCGCTCGCGCCCGTTGCGAGCACGAACGGGTTCCTCCTGAGCGGGACGATGACCTTCCTCGGGCTCTCCTTCTCGAACTCGCGCCTCTTCTCGAGCGCCGCCTGGTCGAGCACGCTGATCATCTCGCCTGCCCGCTCGAACACGACGACCTCCTCCTTGCCGAACCTCTTCCTGGTGGTCGTCACGCGCTCCCTGCCCGCCATCTGGCCCATCGTGACCTCCATGAGCCCGCCGAGGATGTCCCCGAACGGGTTGTTGGTCGACGACTTCACCTGTGCGAGCTTCGCTCTGGAGCAGTTGGGGCAGAAGTTCTCCTTGGGAGACGAGTACGCCCCGCAGCTGGAGCACCTGTACCCCAGTCTCTCGGCCACGTTCACCGGGGCCTCCTTGGGGTCTATGTACTCGCCCTCGGCGAAGCCCTTCGACTTCAGCTCCTTCTCGACCTCGGCCTCGCCCTTGATCTCGACCATGGGCCTCTCGGGGTTCTCCGGGTTGTGCACGACCCGTATCTCCTCGGTCGGCATCGAGAGGTGCAGCGCCAGGGCCTGGGCTATCATCGATTTGCCAGTACCCGGAGGCCCGACCAGGAGCAGGTGCCTCCTCTGGGAGGCCGCTATCCTGGCGAGCCTGACGGCCTCGTCCTGGCCTATGACCCTCTGGAGCGGGTCTGAGGCTATCTGGACATCCTCCGTCGTCCGGATGTCGTCCAGCGGCCCCTTCCCCTGCCCGGTCTCCTCGAGGTCGTCCGTCATTATGTCCACGCGCTCAGCTGAGGTCGTCCTTCGTCAGGATCTCGACGCTAGTCGGGAGCTTGGCGATGTTCCCCAGCTTGACACCTACAACCGATGTGATATTCTTTTCCACTGCGAGGTCCAGGACCCGCTGGGTGATTATACCGTCCAATACGACCGCCTTGACGCCCTCGGAGCCCTCCTTGAGCGTGTCGGCGAGCTTGCTGACATGCACTTCCTTGAGCACGAGCCCCGTGTCGTTCAGGAGCTTCGCCTTGGATGTGTTGTTCAGGTCCTCGAGCACGCCCTTGTACTTGCTCTGGTCAGGGGAGAGCTTCGGAGCGGGCGGGGGCGCCGGGGCCTCGTGCCTCCTCGGCTCCCTGCGCCTGTCGTCTTCCCGGCTGTCGCGTCCGTCGCGCCTCCCGCGGTCGCTGCCGCGGTCCCCGCGCATCTCGTCCATCCTGCCCTGTTTCTCACCATTTCTCGGCAACGGGGCGTTCATGTTGAACATTTCTGCGAACTGGTCCGCAGGCACCTTGTTCCTCAGGCACTTCACGATCTGCTTCTGCGTCAGCTCCTCGACCTCCTGGGCCGCCGGAGCGCGCGCGACGAAGTCTATCTCCGCCACCTGGAGCAGCTCCCTCACGATGAGCTCGCCGCCCCTGTCGCCGTCGACGAAGGCCGTGACGACCTTCTCCCTGGCGAGGTCTATGATCGTCTGGGGCACGTTCGTGCCCTCGACCGCGATCGTGTTCTTGATGCCGTACTTGAGCAGGTTGATGACGTCAGACCTGCCCTCGACGACTATGATCGCGTCGGAGTCCTGGATGTTCGGGCCCGCGGGCAGCCTCTCCTTGCCGAAGTGCACGACCTCCTCCATCTGGAAGGACTGGCGCACCGAGTCCGTGAGGTCGCCGCCGCTGGTCTTGGACGCCTTCATCAGGTCGTTCAGGAGGATCTTGGCCCTCTCTATGATCTTGTTCCTCTTGGAGACCCTGACGTCCTCAATCTTCTCGATGTTGATGCGCGCCTTGCACGGTCCGACCCTGTCTATGGTCTCGAGGGCGGACGCGAGTATCGCGGTCTCCACCTGGTCAAGGCTCGAGGGCACGTACACGAGTCCCTCGGACTTGCCCTTGCTCGAGCTCACCTCGACCTCTATCCTGCCTATCCTTCCGGACTTCTGCAGGTCCCTGAGGTCGAGTTCGTCGCCGAGGAGTCCCTCGGTCTGGCCGAATATGGCGCCGACGATGTCTGGTTTCTCCACTATGCCGTCTGTAGACAATCTTGCCGAAATCAAGTACTTGGTTGTACTCGGATCTATGTCCATTCTCGTTCACCTTTGTGAGTCTGAAAAACAGCTCTTCGCCTTCCGCCGTCCTCCCTTTCTCGCTCTGCCCTTTCGGGGCCGCGCAAGGCTCAGCGGGCTTTGACAAACATCTAGACTGTTGCGGCCGAAAGCGCCTCTCAGGCGCCCCGTCCACGGTGATATTCATACGGTCAAGAGTGATGATGTCAATGTTGGGGTTTAGGCTGTTCTTCGGAACTACTAATGCGCCCGTTGATAAATACTTTTGCATCATGCCGATAAAATTCGTAAGCACGAGCCAGTATCCTGCACCGACCCGGGTCAGCCTCCTGAGACGACGGATACGAGCTTGACCTCGTCGCCGTCCCTCAGGGGCTCGTCCGACGGTATCGGGACGTCCCTCCTGACTGCAATCCACCCGTCCGGGAGCAGCCCCATCGCCCTCAAGGCGTCCTCGACCTTGGCCCCTTCCTCGAGCTCCAAGCGTTCCGGCCCTCCTCGGGGCGGGTGCAGGCGTACCGTCACTATCATGGCTCAGCCGCGGTGTAAACGGCCCGGCCCGACATAACGCTGTCGCCGCGCGGCCGGGCCCGGTTGCACGCCGGGGACGCAGGAGTGCTCCCGCGCAATTGAAAACGCCAAATACCAGAGCAGTAATGCATGAGGCACGGTCGGGTCCATGCCGAGGTAGCTAAGCCCGGTTTAAGGCGGTAGCCTCGAGAGCTACTGGTGCTTGTCACCACGGGAGTTCAAATCTCCCCCTCGGCGCCACGACAACCTGTCCGCAGCGACGGTGGGGGGATCGGCTCGCAGAGGTCGAAGGAGTTCATAGTGTACGTGGCCGGGTTCACCGGCCCTCTCGCCGGGAACCTCGTGCTGTCGCTCCTGGGCACCCTGGGGGACGCCTGGAGCGTCGACCCCGTGGAGATCCTGCTGTCCATCCCGGCGTTCATGTTCCCGTTCGCCATCATGCAGCTCTTCTCCGGGACCATCTCGGACGCGTACAACAGGAGATCGACCCTGCTCATCGGCCTGGCGACATACGCCGCCGGGTCGGCCCTCGCGGCCCTGTCGGGCTCGCTCGAGTTCTTCATACTCACGAGGGTCATCCAGGGGGTCGGGTACGCCTTCGTCAACCCTGTGCTCGTCGCGCTGCTGTCGGAGATATCGGGCCCGAACAGGCAGGGACGGTCCATGGGCTACTTCGGCAGCGCGACCACGGCGGGCGTGTCGGTCGGGCCTCTGCTCGGCGGGGCGTTCGCGGGCATCGACTGGAGGCTCGCGTTCCTCGTCGTGACGTTGTTGGCCATGGCCATGTTCGCAGCGGTCTGGTTCGCGTTCAGGGGCGAAGGGCAGGGCACGGGGCGCATCTCCCTGGGGGCGGTGAGGACGCAGCTCTCGGCTGCCTTCAGGGACCGGCACATCATGCGCCTTTCCGGAGCCGGTTTCCTCGCGTTCATGGCGTTCGCCGGGGTCATCTCGTTCGTATCCGAATATCTGGACACCGGGCCGCTGGCCCTGACCCCTGAGGAGATAGGCATCGCCCTGTCCGCCTCCGGCGTCGTGGGCATATTCTTCGCCCCGGTCGCTGGCACGCTCGTCGACAGGAGGGGCCCCAGGTGCTGCGTGGCGGTGGGTTTCGCCATGGCCGTGGCCGCGGCGTTCGCCATGCAGTACGCGGACTCCTACGAGGGCTTCATTGCGCTGCTGATATTCTCCGGGATGGGAGGGTCGTTCCTGTGGTCCTCGCTGTTGACCATGGTCGTGGCCGTGCCTCCCCGCATGAAGGGCACATCGTCCTCCGTCTTCAACAGCGCGAGGTTCCTGGGGTATGCTCTGTCCCCCATCGTACTGACGCCCCTGTACCTGGGATTGGGGTTCGACTCGCTCATGGTCGTCTGCGCCCTCTTGGGCCTGGTAGGCCTGGCCCTCGCAGCCGTCCCCAGGTTCCAGCGGGTGCAGGGGTAGGGTTAATTACGGGCTGGTC
Organism: uncultured Thermoplasmata archaeon; assembly: GCA_964488505.1. GTDB lineage: Archaea > Thermoplasmatota > Thermoplasmata > UBA10834 > UBA10834 > UBA9653. The sequence continues at coordinate 236,562 of CAZAUI010000001.1, forward strand.
GATTCCGCACACGTCCATGACCGAGAAGAAGATGCTCATGATCGTGTGCGACGGCCTATCCGACCGTCCCGTGAAGGAGTTCGACAGGAGGACTCCTCTGCAGGCGGCCAGGAAGCCCGCGATGGACGCGGTGGCGAGGCACGGCGTCACCGGCGTCATGGACGTCATCGCGCCGGGCGTCGTCCCTGGCAGCGACACCGCACATCTGGCCCTCTTCGGCTACGACCCCTACAAGGCATATTCCGGGCGCGGCCCGATTGAGGCGGCCGGGGCGGGACTCGAGGTCCGCAAGGGTGATGTCGCCTTCAGGTGCAACTTCGCGACGGTGGACCCATCCATGAACGTCACCGACAGACGCGCAGGCAGGATCAAGTCCGGGACGGTCGAGCTGGCCAAGGCCCTCTCGGGCATGAGGGTCGGCGATATCGAGGTCATATTCAAGGAGGGTTCCGAGCACAGAGGGGTGCTGCTCCTCAGGGGCTCCGGGCTGGACCCGAGGGTGAGCGACGCGGACCCGCACCACGAGGGGCGGGTGCTGGAGTCCAAGGGCCTCGTGCCCGAGGCGGAGAGGACCGCGCACGCCGTGAACGAGTTCGTGAGGATGTCCCATGATGTCCTGGAATCGTCCCCGGTGAACGCCGAGCGCAGGAAGGCCGGCCTGCCGCCTGCGAACATCGTGCTCCCCAGGGGCGCGGGCAGCCTGGGAGAGCTCGAGCCGATGCCGCGCCTATACGGGACCAGATGCGCCGCGGTCGCAGGCGTCACGCTGGTCAAGGGCATATGCCGGCTGGTCGGGATGGACGTGCTGGATGTGCCGGGCGCGACCGGCGGCCTTGACACCGACTACAAGGCGAAGGGCGACGCTGCGTTGAAGGCGCTCGACTCCCACGACTTCGTGTTCATGAACGTCAAGGCCTGCGACATCGCCGGCCACGACGGCGACTTCAGGCTCAAGGTCCAGGTCATCGAGAACATAGATTCGATGCTGGCCGGCATGCTCAGGGACCTGCACGAGGACGTGGTCGTCGTGCTCACGGCGGACCACTCGACCCCGGTAAGCGTAAGAGACCACAGCGCGGACCCGGTGCCCGTGGCGATCTCCGGCGGGGGCGCGAGGATAGACCACGTGAAGGAGTTCGACGAGATGTCCGTGGCATCCGGGGCCCTGGGAAGGATACGCGGCAAGGACCTGATGCCTACGGTGCTGGGCGTCGCGGACAGGGCTAAGAAGTTCGGGGCTTGAAAGGCCCGCGGCTCATTCCTTGGACAGGACCGCGTTTATCATGTCGGCCTTCACGTGGCCGACCACGGTCACCTTTGCCTTCTTCACCTTTGGCAGCCCGAGCAGCCTGCGCTTGATGTTCGTGGACAGGTGGACGCCCAACGGGCAGAACTGCGAGGTCGGCCTGAAGGTTAGGCTCACGCTGTCCTTCGTGATCTTGATGTCGGAGATCAGCCCCATGTCGTACACGTTGATCTGGCTGTGAGGGTCAACTATCTCCTTCAGCGCTTCGACGACCTGTTTCTCAGTCGGCATCGATGTTCCCCCTGTGTGCTCCCTTGTCTCCCGCTATGGATTGACCCTAGTTTAAGTTAGTGACTATCTGGTTCGGTGCTCTGACGGATCCTGCCGCGTGGATGTGCCCTTTCATACGGAGTGTCTCTGCTTCTTGAAGTAGTCCATGACGATCTTCCGCTGGCCCTTGCGCAGTATCTCGGAGAGGGTCGACGGGGACACCTCGAACATCCTCGCCAGCTCCCTCAGGCTTATGCGCTTCGGGTAGTCGAAGTAGCCCCTGTCGAAGGCGACCTGCGTTATCTTGTCCTGCCTCTCGGTCAGGGTCTCCTTGTCGTCTATCTTGGTGAGCTTGATGAGTTCGGCGTCCACGCTCTTGCTCTTGAGGTGGTCGAATATGTCCTTGAGGATCTTCTTCTCGCTCAGGATGATGGTCCACTCCACCTTGCCCTGGTCCTTCGACTGGGCGGAGATCAGGAACACGTCGGAGTCGGTCAATATCCTGCATATCTCGCACCTGGAGGTCGTGATGGCGCACAGGACCTTGCCCTTCTCGGTGACCGTGGTGTCGATCTTGGCCACCAAGGGGTTCTTCTTGATGGCCTCGAGTATCTCGTCGATGACGTCCGGCGGAGCCTGTATCTCGACCAGGTCCTTGACGCCCTGGTCGGAGTAGGGCATCCGGTCGATGACCTTGATGGTCGCCGGGTAGTTGGCCGAGATCTCACTCATCCAGTTGTCCGGAATCTTGAGCGATAGGACTGCCTCCATCATGTGTGCTCGAATCCTCCTCTTCGAGAAAGCCTCTGCGCCCCTCTGGGGGTATGAACGATTCCGGCGTATATCTAGTTTCACAGACCCTGTCCGGACCACTTTCAGTCCCGTGGCCGCTCACCTTATTAACGACCGTGCGGATGACAATGCCCGGATGGACCTCTCACAGTTCTCCAGGTCATCGGCGATGGTCGACAGCTCGGCCATGTTCGACGAGATGCTCTCCACGGACGGCGTATCGTCCAGGTCTTCCCGGTGCGCCTTCTGCAAGGGTTCGAAGCTGCTCTGCGGCAAGGACAGGTGCCCTGTGCTGGCCAGGTTCTTCTCGACCTCGAGGGTCAGGGGCAGGATCGACCGCCTGGACATGGACGGCGCATCCCCTCCCAGCGTGTTCGTCGGCAGGTTCGGCTATCCCAAGGTCTCCGTCGGACCTATGATACCCCCGTTCCATGGCGACACGTCCCTGCTCGACACCCCCGAGAGGTGGGTCGGCCTCCCGATCGACGACATCATCGAGTTCAGGTCCAGCATGGTCCGGGGCATGCATGACGTGGAGGTCTACGATGTGGAGAGCTCGGACAAGGTGGTCGAGAGGACCAGAGAGCTGGCGCTCGCCAAGAAGCCTCCCGAGACCTTCGCGGAGTTCACGAAGAAGCCCCAGGGCCGGCTGACGGTGGACGACGACGTGCAGCCGTTCGGGCCGTCCGCCCCGCTGCGCAAGTTCGACATATCCAACGTGAGGTTCGACCAGAGGCTGGAGAAGGCGTTCTACGACACGGACCTGCTGGCCAAGGACGCGGTCGTGTCGCTGTACGGCGACGGCTCCCTGATATCCGGCATCCAGAGGGCCTTCAGCGTCGGCGCGTTCGGCGTCGGCCGGAGGCGGAAGTTCGTGCCCACGAGGTGGAGCATCACTGCCGTGGACAGCCTCCTGGGCGAGCACATGCTGGAGAGCACGAAGACCTTCCCGTTCATCAACGAGTTCAGGGTGTACGAGACGGTGGCCCTGGACAACAGGTGGGCCGTGCTCATGATGCCATCCTCGTGGCGCTACGAGCTCATCGAGGCGTGGTATCCCAAGACTGCATGGAACCCCCACAGCGACAGGATCGCCATCATATCCGACCACGAGTTCTTCGACGGGAGGAAGACCTACGCCAACATAGGCGGGTGCTACTACGCCGCGAGGCTGGCCGTGAACGAGCTGCTACAGAATGAGAGGCGGCAGGCTGGCGTGTGCATCATGAGGGAGTCCCACCCGGGCTACATCCTCCCCGTGGGGGTCTGGAACGTGCGCGAGAATGTCCGCGCGGCGCTCAGGAACGAGCCCAGGAGGTTCGCCAGCATGAACGACGCGCTCATGCATGTCTCATCCGTGATGGACATCCCAATCTCGAGGTGGGTCAGGAACAGCGCCATACTGAAGGATGCGCTCTATCAGAGGCGCATAGACGACGGGTGGGTGTGAGCTTGGTCAAGCACGTGAAGTGCAGGAGCGCCCTCTCCGTGTCTAAGCTCCCGGGGCTCGACTGGGCCCTGAACCCGTACAGGGGCTGCGCCCACGGCTGCCTCTACTGCTACGTCCAGGATGTCACGGGCTTCGCCCTGGACAGGCCCTGGGGCTCGGCGGTCGAGGCGAAGGTGAACATCGCGCACCAGCTCAAGACGGAGCTCTCGAAGGGCGTAAAGGGCGTCATCGGCGTCGGGACTGTCACAGACCCTTACCAGCCCGCAGAGGCGGAGCTAGAACTCACCAGGAGCTGCCTCGCGCTCCTGAGGAGGTACGGTGCGCGGATCAGCATACTGACGAAGTCCGACCTCGTCCTCAGGGACCTGGACCTGCTGAAGGGCTGGGACGGCGCCGAGGTCGGCATATCCATAGGATGCCCGGACGACAGGGCCGCATCCGAGCTCGAGCCCGGGGCGCCCTCACCCGGCAGGAGGTTCGAGGCGCTGGCTAGATTGACTGAGGCAGGGATAGACACATATCTGATGGCCGCGCCCATCGTGCCCTCGGTGTCCGGCTCCGACGGGGTGCTGCGGGAGCTCGTCCGAAGGGCGTCCGGGGCGGGCGTGCGGAGGATTATGTGGGACGGTTTGAACCCGAAGCCGGTCGCATCCCAGAGGATGCTGGCGGCGATACCCGCACTGAGGGGCGACCTCGAGGCTGCCCGGTCAGGGACCTGGTCCTCCCGGGTGCGCATCCGGTTGGCGGAGGAGTGCGCCGCATCAGGCGTCACGCTCGTCGACGCCTTCTGAGGGAGTGCGGCGATTCGAAGGGACCCCGGCCCATTTCTTGGATGTAGGCGAAAGATTAATGACTGGGTGCCCTTATTGTGATAAACAATTATGACAATAGACTACTACAATCTGAGGGGCTGCGCGCCGAAGGGATATCCCGTAAGGCATCGCCACAGGGACCCCTTCCCGCCGCGTGTCCTGGTCCCAGAGGGGTTCTCCGAGAGGGTCAGGAGGATAAGGACGCTCGACCTCGAGCTTGGGAGGTTCGTCCTCAGCGGGAGCGATCTCCAGAGCCTGGTGATAGACGCTTTCACTTCCAACATCCACTGGTCGACCAAGTTGGAGGGGAATCCTCTCTCGGAGGAGGACGTCAGGAGGATAACGACGACCGCTCTCTCAGGCAAGGGCAAGAGCGGAGAGAGGAACCCCGGGCCCCGACAGGAGATCATAAACCACGTCTCATGCCTGGTCGCCCCGGACGATCTCAGACTGCCCTGGGATCACGTTCACATCCTGGCCTTGAACGATTACCTGCTCAAGGGAACCTCGGACGGTGTGGAGAGGGGAAAATACAAGACCGAGCGGAACGTCGTCCGTTCGGATACGGGAGCCGAGGTATTCATCCCCGCCCCGCCTGAGCACGTGAAGGGGGAGATGCAGAGGCTTCTCGACTGGATCAACGGCCCGGGGAGGGCGTATGATTCGATAGTCTCGGCGACAGTGTTCTTCCACGAGTTCGAGAGCATCCATCCATTCATGGAGGGGAACGGGCGCACGGGCAGATGCTTGTTCCACCTCCTGCTCCAGAACAGCGACCTGCCCAACTCGTTCATGTGCGAGATCGACAGGCACATGCTGCGTGAGGGAGAACTGTACTATCAGCTCTTGGCTTTCACGGACGACACGGGGTCCTATGCCGAGTTGATCGACTACTTCTCGCAGGTCCTCCTTAGGAGCTACGAGGCTGCCATCGATGCGTTCAGGCGGAAGGACACTCACGGTCTCGATGAAGATTCAAAGAGGCTGTTCGAGTTGGGCAAACGACACGGTGGCTGGTTCTCCCTCGGCGATGCCACGGACTGGGTGGGAGGGGTAGGCCAACAGACGGTCAGGAACAAGCTGAACTACCTCGCTGAGATAGGCGCACTGGAGAAGAAGGGCAGGACGAGGTCCTGCAGGTACAGGGTGAGGAGTCCTCTCTCTGGTGCCGTCGCCCGGTCGAAGCGGCAACGTCGAAGTGTCCTGCCTCTGAACGGCAGCGGCCGCTGACTGCAGACCGATCGGTGCGCTCAGGCGGTCCCGTACTGTGCGGAACACTTATATAGAAGTCCTATCATATTCGGGCCCGGAGGCATCATACAATGTTGGGAGGCCAACCTGTAATTGTACTCAGAGAGGGCACGGAGTCGACGAAGGGCAAGACTGCCCAGAGCAACAACATCATGGCAGCCAAGGCCGTCGCTGACGCCGTCAGAAGCACCCTCGGTCCGAAGGGCATGGACAAGATGCTCGTGGACAGCATGGGTGACATCGTCATAACGAACGACGGTGCGACCATCCTGAAGGAACTGGATATCGAACACCCCGCGGCCAAGATGGTCGTGGAGATCTCGAAGACGCAGGACAACGAGTGCGGCGACGGCACGACATCTGCGGTCGTCATCGCCGGCGAGCTCCTGAAGAAGTCCGAGGCGCTCATAGACCAGAACGTGCACCCGACCGTCATATCCAACGGGTTCAGGCTCGCGGCCGCCGAGGCCGTGAAGATACTGAAGAGCATCGGCATCGAGGTCAGCCCGACCGACAAGAAGTCCCTGAGGAAGGTCGCGATGACCGCCATGACCGGGAAGAGCGTCGGCGGAGAGCGCGACCTGCTGGCTGATGTCGCGGTCGAGGCCATATCGTCCATCTCAGAGAAGCTGGACGGCAAGTACCGCGCGGACATCGACAACGTGCAGGTCGAGAAGAAGCACGGAGGCTCCGTCGCGGACACGAAGCTCATCAAGGGCATCATACTGGACAAGGAGCGCACACACCCGAGGATGCCCATGCTGGTCAAGAACGCCAAGATCGCCCTGATCGACTCGGCCCTCGAGATCAAGAAGACCGAGGTCGAGGCGAAGATCCAGATCCGGGACCCGATGCAGATGCAGAAGTTCCTGGACGAGGAGGAGAAGACCCTCAAGGCCATGGTCGATAAGGTCAAGAAGTCCGGCGCCACCGTCGTCATATGCGAGAAGGGCATAGACGACATGGCCCAGCACTACCTCGCGAAGGACGGCATATACGCCGTCCGCAGGGTCAAGAGGTCGGACATGGAGAAGCTCGCCAAGGCGACGAGCGGCAAGATCATAACGAACCTGGACGACCTGAGCGCGTCAGAGCTTGGCGCCGCCGAGGCCGTCGAGGAGCGGAAGGTCTCCGACTCGGACATGACATTCGTCACGGGCTGCAAGAACCCGAAGGCTGTGAGCATACTGGTCAGGGGCGGCACCGAGCATGTCGTGGACGAGGTCGAGAGGGCCCTGCACGACGCCCTGAAGGTCGTCGCGGTCGCAGTCGAGGACGGAGTCGTGGTCCCAGGCGGAGGCGCGCCAGAGATGGAGGTCGCCCTCAGGCTCAAGGATTATGGACAGTCCGTAGGCGGCAGGGAGCAGCTCGCGATCGAGGCATTCGCCGAGGCGCTGGAGATCATCCCGTGGACACTCGCGGAGAACGCGGGCATGGACATGATCGATGTGCTCATAGAGCTCAAGAACGCCCACACGAAGAAGGCGGGCAAGAGCCACGGCGTGAACGTCCTTGAGAACAAGGTCTCGGACATGCTCGCGCAGAACGTCATCGAGCCGCTCAGGGTGAAGACCCAGGCCATCCAGTCCGCGACCGAGGTGGCGTCGATGGTCCTGAGGATCGACGACGTCATCGCGTCGAAGAAGCTCTCGCCTTCCGAGAGGATGCCTCCAGGCGGAGGCGGCGGCATGGGCGGAATGCCCGGCATGATGTGAGCACCCCAAACCTTTCCTTTCAATCCTTTAAAGGAGGCGCAAGCGCGCCTCCGAAACACATTTCCTTCTTCTGACGACCCGACTGCGGGTAGTCGATCGGCGGGCGGGGTCACGCCCGGAGGAGGCTGCTCGGACCTCGCACGCCGGCCGGAGCTCGGTCAGAGGGTTTCCACACAGCGGGTCGCTGAGAACCCTTTATGTGGGGCTTCGGGGATGGCGACCGGAGAGATGGACAGATGGAATTCAAGGAACTCAAACTCATAGAGCCTCTTCTGGCGGCAGTCGCTAGGCAGGGCTATACCGCGCCGACACCGATACAGGAACAGGCGATCCCACATATCCTTCAAGGCAAGGACCTGGTCGGTATCGCGCAGACAGGCACAGGGAAGACCGCCGCGTTCGTCCTGCCGCTGCTGCAGTTGATGTCACAATCGCCCAGGCGCATCGTCCCCAGGTCCCCCAGGACTCTGGTGCTCGCGCCGACCAGGGAGTTGGCTGCGCAGATCGATGAGAGCTTCGCCACCTATGGTTCGTTCATGAGGTTCAGGCACACCGTGATATTCGGCGGTGTCGGTCAAGGCCCTCAGGTCAAGGCGCTCTTCAACGGCGTCGATGTTCTTGTCGCGACACCTGGCAGGTTGCTGGACCTGATGAACCAGGGCCATGTGAGCCTGAACAGCCTGGAGTTCCTCGTGCTCGACGAGGTCGACAGGATGCTCGACATGGGCTTCATACACGACGTCAAGAGGATAATCTCGAGACTGCCTGCTCACAGGCACTCGGTGTTCTTCTCGGCGACGATGCCGCCGAAGATAAGCGAGCTCGCGAAGACGCTGCTCCGCCATCCCGTGCGGGTCGAGGTCGCTCCACAGGCGACCACGGTGAAGCTGGTCCAGCAGAAGGTACTCTTCGTGGACGAGAAGAACAAGGACGCCGTCTTGCTGGAGCTGTTGAGGCGTGAGGACCTGAGTTGCGTGCTGATATTCACGCGGACGAAGAGAAGGGCCAACAAGGTCGCCGAGATGCTGTCTAACCGCGGCGTGCGGGCCGATGCCATACACGGTAACAAGTCACAGGGACAGAGGACGAGGGCGTTGGACAACTTCAAGTCGGGCCACGCGAGGGTGCTGGTCGCGACCGACATAGCCGCAAGGGGGATCGATGTCGAAGACATATCCCATGTGATAAACTACGACCTTCCTGTCGACCAGGCTGACAACTATGTCCATAGGATCGGCCGCACCGCAAGGGCGGGAGCCAAGGGCACGGCGTATTCCTTGTGTTCGAGCCATGAACGGGACGCCTTGAGGGAGATCGAGGACCTCATAAGGATGAACATCGAGGTGATGTCCCATCCGTTCCATTCCAACGCGGCGAGGGACGCCGTGGGCGCTGCTGCTCGACCCCCGCCGAAGCAGCCGAGAGGCCAGCGAAGGTCGAATACAGCCCGTCAGGGCATGAGGCATCGCCGGAGATAGAACATCCGGGCGTCTTCGTCTTGTGGGATTCTTTGTTTCTCGCAGGGGGATTGAAGGGAACCGGAGAGTGTGGATGCGCCTCTGGGTACGCTATGCGGTGTCCATTGCGTCTCTCTCCAACGGGGCATTCTCATAGTGAGCCGGATTTGGATTTCAGACACTGGCCGAAACTCAATTTCACGATTTTAGCACCGGGCTAAACTCCTTCTTGATTTCTATATTCCCTCGGTTTGATGTGAAGTCCCGATTATGCCTTGGCTTGAACTTGCGCCACAATGTATTTATTACTGATTAGATGATGTGTATGTGCGGATAGGTCCTAGTCCAAGGAGTCTGTCTGTTGAGTCCTAGAGACTTGTGTTGTAAACTGCTTATCATTTCCTACAGTCATAGACCTAATTCTTTCACATTGAGATTGGCATACTGCAGAGCCTGCAATTGAGCCTTCGCAATATCGTTGAATGGTACAAAGTAGTCAGTCGCTTCAGGATTCGCTCCAATTATATAACGATCCTTCTTGGGATGATAGAATCTGACCCCAGCATTGAGGCTTGCAGCAAGATCGTAAACTCTTTCCATTTTGGGCGACGCTTCCAGCATTGAACTCTGCCCTGGAATGTCTCCCGCGCTAACGAAAACAACCGGATGGTGAATGAATTTTGAGAGGTCATTCAGAGTCAGTGCTGATTCACTCATTGGCTTTATGCTCTGTAGATCGGGGTTTCCTATGTATGTGAAGAACTTGTTCTTCTCTGATGCTCCTCCCTCTTCGATTACCAGTTTCCGAATCGAGTTCTCATCGATGATGAAAGTCCTACCTTCGAGACAGAAATCTAGACAACGCAGCAGAATGTCTGCTGTGGATATAACTGGTATCACTTTGTCGCCATGATATATTATTCGAAGATATTGGCTAGTGGAGAATTCATCCCAAGCCCTGCATGGCGAGATGGCTTCTGTCCCATCAAAAAGGAACATACCTTTGTTGACACCTGTGACTTTCGATAGTTTCCAGGCGCATACTAGGTTGTAGTATGGTGCAATCTTATCAATGAACTCTCCTACTGAGGCTTTCCGAGTGGCCGTTCCGTAGTTGCCATAGATTGTTATCTTGTTGTCTCCCAGTAGCTTCTTCTCGTTGATTCGAGTTACGAAATAGGTGATGTTCACATCATCAAGTCTGAGGATTTCGTCCGTGAAGTCCATGCAGAAGTTGCGATACTTCTCTCTGTCGGGTGATAGCAGGGTTCCGATTTCGCTGGAAGCATATACCATCCTTCCTTTGGCAAGTCCATACTTCTTGAACAGTTGATCAATGAGCGATTCATAGATTGGCTCAAAATTCTCATTCTGCAATGCGTTGACAGACACCCCAAAGAGGAGCCTCAGCTGTTTCTTCTCTTGCTTGTAGTTGAACCACTCCTTATAATGCATTTTGGAGTCGATTCCAAAGAGTGGCCCCTTCAATGCGCCTGAAAGTTGGACCATTGCCTCAATTCAGGAATTGCATCTTATAGTTTAATGGCTTCTGTTCATTCGGAACATGAAATCTTTCTCGCTGTGAGCCGACTCTGAAACGGAACGCCTGGCCCTTTCTCAATCAGAGGGTTTTTGCACCGGGATATAAACCCTTTCATCCCCTTTCCTAGTGGAATCGGAGGTTCAGGCCCTACGACCTGCAGGCCCAGATGACTGGGCAGAATCCCATTTCGCAATCTCTCCAAGTCAACTCCCAAGAGGTCTCGTCGCACTTGAGTATCGAAACCTGCCATTCTACCACCCAACGCAGGATTCTCTTTCGCCCCTACGATTTTTCCTGTTGCACAATGCAGTGAAATCGCCCGAGTTGACGTCAACCCCGGTCTGTTTATCCGTAGAAACAGGCTTCATCATTGGGGTGGCGGGATAACCTCCTCTGCAGCCTGCAGGAGCCACTCTGTTTTGCCCTCAAAATCGAATTGGAGGTCGATGGTATGTTGCGGCTCAATCTGAATCCATTGCCCCTCCGAAAGACCGAAGTCTGTCAGATTCTGGAACGAGATGTAGTCGTACGAACCGAGGTCTTCTAGATGAACGAGGACCAAAGCGTGGTCGGTACCTTCGCTGTTGTTGACACATGCAAAGGCGGAGTCAACGCCAGCCAGTTCAAAGAGAGATGCAACGAGTATCGAGTAATCGTCACAGTCACCGGATCTATATGCCAGGGTCTCCCAGGGTGAATTGAATCGCTCTCTCAAGTCTGGCCAGTAATCGACGAAGTCGTTTACATGTGCAAGTATCTTCTCAATCCTGGTGGCGAGGGAGTCCTCGCTTTCTACCCCTGAGATGTTCAAGAAGAATTCCAGTCTCTTCTTCGCATCATCATAGCTGTGTCTGCCAGTATTCTCGTAATAGCACTCCTCAGGCCATGGCCATGAGTGCTCCCCGATACTGTGTCTCGCCAGATCAGCGGCGAACTCAGCATCCGCTTCCTTCTGCATCTGTAGTGACCAATCATCTGGCACAGTGATGATATAGTAGTCGCCAATCATTCCGTAATACTCCATTATCATCCTATCCAACTTGAGGGCGTCAACTATCTCCTTCTCTGCGGCCCGCAAGTCCAGTTCTGATTCAGCATCGGCGGTTGTGTCCATCCAATATAAATTAGACGCTAGGAGCGCCGTGGCGAGCACGGCGATTGTTGAGGTCTTCATCTTGCCCTTGAAATTGTCACTCCGTCGGGAACGGCCCGATAATTGCCCAATTTCTTCTGTCGCTTCTGAGCTAGTCTTATCCGGTTCATCAAAATCGGAGATGTCTTCATCCATATTCCCCTCTCCGTGCGGAAATTGCCCTCGGTAGCTTAAGGCTTCTCTCCGCCCATATGGCCCTCTCACTGATGAGTCACACGGTTCTTCTCGTTGAGTTCGCAGATGAAGGCTGTGTCATTCTTGAGCTGTTCCGCGGAAGCTCTCAGGTTCTCAAGGTCTTCGAGACTCCTGACGAGGTCTGCGGGTTCGAGCTCCCGGTTTGCCTCCTGGCTTTCCCTCTTCACCGAGAGCACCCGTCTCAAGACAGAGAATGGACGAGGTGGAAATAACCCTTGCTCCTGGGCGGCCTTCTCTGACCTGAAGGGCAGTAAGCACATTCTGTCCTATACCATTTGAGTAGGTACAAGTGCCAGGTGAAGGGCATAAGGTAGATTCTCATCTTCTGTTTAGTATTCGATTACATTGGTCTTACTGTCTGGGTCAACTCTGGACTCCGTCCGCCAACCCTTCAATCTGCCTGAGCTTCATCCTGACTAAGTCATCAGTGTAATCAGCGTTTGTGAGTGATTCTATTCTCAGTTGTGCCAAAGCATTGAGTTTCTGACGCATCTGAACTCGTGCTTCGTACTGGTGGAAGCTCTTCTCCAGAAATCTGATGGTGGCAGTTACGAGCACTGAAACAGATATGACCGTGGGCCAGTTTGAGCTGTCCCACACGAGCCATATTATCAGCCCACCAAGAGCCAAATACGCAGTAGATGCCGTCAGTAACCACCTTACACCTCTCTGTATGTCCATTTGTATGCGTTTCAGAGGGTCTTTTGAACGTGACGGGCGACCTATGACCACCTCCACCGCCCCCTTGGTAAACCACCCTCTAAGGACTGCCAAAGCGGAGGCCAAGAGTACCAATGCGACAACGATGAAGAACAGTGCTGCAATCCTTGAGCGATCACCAAGAACTACTGATGCACATCCCAGAGACATTGTCAAGTAGATTTCGACATCGAGCAGCCGTACGGCGGTAAGAGGGAGGTTCTCATTGCTCGACGCAGCCTTCCTCAGGGCATGTGCAACGCTGGTGTCGTAAGATGCGTATAGCAGAATCACGCCCATTGAGATAGTTTGCACCCCAACCCATGTGGGAGCAATGTGCACCAGGTCCTCGAATGACAACTCTTGCGAACTAGCTATCGACAATCCAACTGAGATGATTGCCATGAGGGTCGCGGATGTTATGGACAACTTCGTTGTCAGCCCATCTACTTCTGACTTGACCTTAAGACATTCCTGTTCTAGTACTAATGGCCAATCGACCATTCCCACACTCGGTGGGTCAGGGTCCTGCGCCATCTTAGTGTTTTCCATTGTCTGTAATCTATCGACTTTGAATCGGAACGTCTGGCTATTTTTCAGTCAGAAGGTCCTTGCACGGAGATTTGAACCTTTTCATCCCCTTTCCCTACGAGCTCATCGAGGGGTTCTTCAATCGCTCCTATGACCTCTTCCAGAGAAATTGTGAACCATGCGGGGAAGCCCGGCAAGACTTGCCTGTCATCGAAGGCAAGCAGACAATCAAGGAAAATCGGGCTTGAACTTAGATTCCTTCATCTTTCTGTCCACGAGCACGTAGTCGACTCACCTAATTGGACAGAAGCCTGTTGATGGGGGATGATCAAGTCATTGAATCGATTATCAATGGTTCTAGTTTCGCAACTCCCCCCTGATGAGGCGCAACACGAGAGATTCTCCAAAGGGTTATCTCTGATGACGTCCTTCCGAGTGACCGAAGTCGCAGGGGGGGGAGGGGTTCGAGGTGAGAGTCCTAGAGCTTGACGAGGCTTATGGAGTTGTGCTAGACAAGCTGGAAGAGAGAAAGAAGAAATTCTGTTTCATAGTATTTTCTTCCAAGGAGAGGCACATAGAAGTGATTATTGATTGGATTGAGCAAGTGATGCGCGATGTGGGCCACTATGACACGCGAAGGCTCGATGAATCCCTCAAATCCGGAGATAGTCAGTATTCGGAGTTGAGAGATTTACTGCATGAGTGCTCTTTCTCGGTGGTTATTCTTGACGGCATGAGGCCGAATATCCTTTTTGAATATGGAATCCTCAAGGGATTGGGCAAGCCGTGTATAGTGTTGTTAGAGGAACATGCATCTGTCGATGTCCTCAACTACTACGGTGAGGACGAATCTAAACGACTTGAGGAGGCGGGAATCAAGAACCCTCATGTTGATCTGGACAAGCATTTCTCAGACGTCAAGGATAGATACTGTGTTCGATACAGTCAATATGGCCCGAAAAAGACCAGAGAGAAGATACTCAAAGCGTTCACGGACTTGACCGAGCAAATCAATGACGAATTCGTGAGACTTGTGCTTCCAGAGCGAGAACTTCTCAAGAAGCAGCTCAGAACCCCCCTTTCGGAGCTGTCGAAGATAGTGGGGAAAGAAAAGATTTCGACTGTGGATTCAAGGGAACTGAAGAAACTCACCCAATTAATTGATGACATACTTGTTCAAAATAGTGTGAAACTGGTGCCTAAGTACTACATTGAGGTCGCATATGCACTCCTAAGAGCAGACAAGCCTCAAGATGCACTTGATCTATTGGATTCTGCAATTGAGAATAGCTTCGACTACTATCATCTTATCGGATTGAAGTCCGATATATTGCTCTCTTTGAATAAAATCAATGAGGCTGAGGAAAGTGCCAATGAAGGATTGAAGCTGAAGCCCGACGAAAGTGGATTCTGGCGCATAATGGGTCAGATTCACATGCAGCGGCAGGAATACGAGAATGCGGAGGAATCTCTTAGAAAGAGCATCAAACTGGATGGTGAGGATTCCACGCCCCACTACTACCTGGGCAGATTGTACTCAAAGATCGGAAACCACAATGCTGCGCTAGCTGAATACAACGAAGCGCTGAGGATTGAGCCTGAACAACCACTCTATGCTTATGCCAAGGCCAAGACGTTGATAGAGGCCGAGAAGCGAGAGGAGGCTGCCAAGATTGCCAAGCAAATGATTTCGAGAGATGCGAGGAGTGCTGAAGGATATCACATTCTCGCTGTACTTGCAGAAACACTTGAGGATAAACTATCGTACATCGAGAAGATAATCGAGATTGACCCGACGGACCTGGAATCGATATGCTGGAAAGCCAGTACCCTCATAGGCATGAATAGAAGCGTCGAGGCGTTGAAGTTGTACGAGAGAATTAGCAGAGAGTGTCCTCCAGAGAAGCGATGCCCCAAAATGAAGCTCGGCATGGCTAGGTGTCTGTCTGACGCGGGGAGACATGAAGATGCAATAAAGAAGCTTGATGAGATTATCGACATGGATACGCGAGATATCCCTGTTCTCAATCAGAAGGCAGTGATTCTTCTAAAGGCAGGGCGAGATGCAGAGGCACTGAAAGTCTTAGACAATGCTATTGAGATTGACTCCAAATACCCAACTCTCTACTACAATAAGGCTTGCGCACTGGCCAAGATGGAGTCTGTGAGCGAATCGATTGCCTTCCTTATGAAGGCAATCTCGATGGATCCCAAGTACAGAGAGTTGATGCGAACTGATTCGGATTTCGATGGCATCCGGAGCCATCCAGACTTCAAAGCAGCATTTGGCTGACTATTGCATCTGCACCAAGAAGTCTGGCTGGGGCTTAATCGAGGAGTCCTAGTACGGGCATGGCCTGGTCCCCTCGCTATTGCCTGAGATTGTCTGCCAGGCCAGGTGAGATGGCCATCGTCGTTCTTGTTCGCCAGTTATGGGTCTCGGCTCCCACCGCTTGTCCTTCTCTTCAGGATGAAGATAGCCATGATGGCCACTGCGATGCCGGCAACCACTGGTATCAAAACCCAGAGATAATCGCTGGCAGGAGAATACGCCTCCGTGACCATGTCGTGGAAGATGGTGACCTCCGGGTCGCTCCTCATCGATTGTGTGTCGTTGTATGTCAGGTTCGGGAACCCGTGCGTGACGTGGGCCTGTCCGCCGAAGACCTCCATCGACGAGTAACCTACCGCAGAGCTGGCTCCGCTCGCGTTGAAGATGCTGAAGTCGTCCCTCATCTCCAGCTTCGACATGGTCAAGGGAGACCCGTTGTCGAGTGTCATGTTGTACACCAATGTGGTGTTCGTGTAGCTCGAGGGTATCACTGGCCCGATTGTCCGGAAGTCCTCCGGGTTGGCAAGCATCATCATGTATCCGACCCTGGCGGTGAACTGTTCGCCAGTCTCGAACTCTTCGTTGTTGTCATTCGGGTCGAAGAACCTCGTGTTCTCGAAGTTGAGCAACGCCTCCACCTTCATGTGGGTGTTGTTCCAGTCTCCTCTGATGTGATGGATCAGGGTGAGGTCGACCGTGGATAGACTGTATTCAGCTGGGAGGGACCCGTCATTGTATATGTGTACGCCCTCGAAGGTGAAGTTGCAGTACAGTGTCGGGACGGTCCCGTCATAGGTCGTCGGGGAGTGCTGTACTTCGAAATCGCTGCACGTGCCCAAAGGTGCGTGTATTTCGTAACCCCCGATTATGAAGACCAACTCCATGATCATGAACTGGGCGATGTACAACTTCCCTCCGATGGAGTAGTGGATGTTGTTCTGGTAATCGACCGAGGTCACGTCGCCCTGGGTTATGTTCCTGGCCATGATGAGCGTCATCACATCCCCATGGCGGACCTCTATCGACCACGCCTCGTTCACGAAATACTCGTCCGTGGGGGTTCCGTCGACCTCGCCGGTCACGTCATATTCATGCGTCTCGTTCACCCACGGCTCAGGGACCATCTCGGTTTCTGCGTCGTCTGCCTGACAGTTGACGGTCAGGCCGAGGCTCCCGATTATTGACAGGTTCACTGCTATGACAATCCCAATCATTATGCGGACCAGATCTCTCATCATCGCTAACATCCCTGATTGCTGTACATAATCTCTCTCTTGCTGAATCGAATGTTGTGGGAGGTTCCCAGGTTCAGAGACGCCAAATCACAGGTATGGGTGCCCCTTCCAGGCTCAGTCGGTGCCTGCGAGTCGTTCGGCGATTGCAGCGACGACCGCCATCGACCCCGGGAGGCTCTCAAGCTTCATGTTCTCGTCCGGCGCCCATACCAGGTCCCTCGCCTGCCCTTACGATTGCCCCATCGCACCTTCCTCAGCTAAAATGTACGTCCCGAACGTCAGCACCCGGAACACCAATGGGTGGAAAGCCATCCTCTCTACACTGCCCAGCCGGAGGCCGCTCAGGCTCATCGCCCCCCCTCCGACGGGAGGTTTATTCCCCCGGGAACGCCTTCATCGGTCCTGGTGGTTGTAGCTTGACCTCTGTGGTCGTAGTGAGCGGAAGCGTCAGGATGGAGGAGAGTGAAGGTGCGGCGGTCCTCGCCCCGTTCATCGAGGGTATGAAGGCCGCGGGCGCCTCGGTCGAACTGGTCCACGTGAAGCGTCTCAGGATCAAGCCGTGCATGGGCGACTTCCAGTGCTGGGCCGAGCTCCCGGGCCAGTGCCGGATAAAGGACGACATGCAGGCCCTGTACCCGAAGCTGAGGTCGGCAGACATCCTGGTCCTCGCGACCCCTGTCTACGTGCCGCTCCCTGGGGAGATGCAGAACTTCATGAACAGGCTCGTCCCCCTCATCGACCCATACCTGTTGAAGAGAGGCGATAGGACCCGGGCGCGGCCCAACAAGGATGTCAGGATCAAGAAGATCGTCCTCGTGTCCACGTGCGGCTGGTGGGAGAAGGGCAACTTCGGCACCGTCATTCGAATCGCCCAGGAGTTCTCGAAGGACATCGGCATAGAGTTCGCCGGCGCGGTCCTCCGGCCTCACGCATACTGGCTTGCGAGGGAGAAGACGAAGGCGGGGGATGTGATGGGGGCTTTGAGACAGGCGGGAAGGGAGCTGGTCGAGAGCGGGAAGCTTCGTAAGGCTCTCTTGGACAGGATATCCCAGCCGCTCATATCCGAGAAGGAGTACAGGCGAGAGAGCCACGAGGGTTACAAGCGGGTGAGGGCAGGGCTCTGAGGGGTACGGAGAAGCGCGAAGGAGAGCGGCGGTGCCCGTCACCGTTATCCCTCTCGACACCGTACACCCTCCAGATGGCTAAGAGGAGGTGTCCCTGGGGAGACTCCGACGATCCTCTGTACAGGGACTACCATGACAAGGAGTGGGGAGTCCCGGTTCACGACGACCGGAAGACGTTCGAGTTCCTCGTCCTCGAGGGTGCCCAGGCAGGGCTAAGCTGGAGCACCGTCCTGCACAAGAGGGAGAACTACAGGCGCGCCTTCGCCGGGTTCGACCCGAAGAAGGTCGCCGAGTTCGATGCGAAGAAGGTCAAGAGGTTGCTGGCGGACCCAGGCATAGTGCGCAACCGCCGGAAGATCGAATGCACGATCTCCAATGCGAGGGCCTTCCTCGATGTCCAGGACGAGTACGGGGACTTCGACTCCTATGTCTGGCCGTTTGTCGGCGGAAGACCGATCCGCAACAGGTGGCGGAGCCAGTCCCAGATACCGGTGACCTCCAGCGAGGCCAAGGCGTTGAGCGCCGACCTGGTGAGGAGGGGGTTCAAGTTCGTCGGACCGACGATCTGCTACTCCCACATGCAGGCCGTGGGGATGGTCAACGATCACCTCGTCGACTGCTTCCGTTACTCGCAGATTGAGCAGTTGCGTGGCGTGTCGTGCAGGTCAAGCAGAGCCTGATGGGTGAATTATCCGTTCTCACGGATGGCGGGAGGCCTTCTTCCGGCCTTATCGTCGTGTCGCATGGTGCAGACTCCGAACTCGACAGACTGGCTGGCTCACCCCCGGGTGTGAGTGCTGCGGTCGCCGCCTAGGAAACGCACCGGTCGGTTAGTTCACCACCACTGGCCAATGAAGTACAGCTTCGAGTCTTCGTCAGAGAAGACCGCTGAGCGGCAGAGGAAACCATCGGAGATGTAGTCCGGCGTGACATCTCTGTTGTTCCCGCCATCGGAGTCCATCATGTAGATGTGATAGACGCCCTCATCGCCGATGGCTGCCACGATGTAGACCACGCTTTCGCCGCCGTGCGACCAACTCGGCAGACCCTGAGAGTAATCCGTGTCGGTGAGCGCGGTCTCGTCGGAACCGTCAGTCCCAATCATGTACATGTTGTAGTTGCCGTGGACGCTGGAGTCATCGACCAGCCTCTCAAACACGATCTGATTTCCGTCCGGGCTCAATCTGGGGTCGTAGTCGCCGAAGGGAAGGCTGGCGTCTCCCCAATCTCCCGCCTGCGGCGGACCCCGTCCATATCCGCGTATTCAGTCAAGGCGCGCTAGTCGCTCAGCGGTTGCCGCGACGACCGCCATCGACCCCGGGAGGCTCTCGAGCTTCATGTTCTCGTTCGGCGCGTGGCAGTCCGTGCCCTCCAGGTCCGCGTAGCTGTATGCCATACAGAGCGGCGCGTGCTCCGAGAACAGGAATGCGGGGCCCGAACCCTGTGCCATCGGTACGACGCCAGTCCCCGCCGGGTCGCAGGCCTCCTTCATGATCTCGTGCATGAGCTTGATGAACGGGTCGCTGACCGGTGTCTTCGCCGGTTCGTACCCCGGCTTCCTGACGATCCTGATGTCGGAGAAGCCGCGAGCGTCCAGATGCGCGCGCAGGAGCTTCTCCAGCTTGTCGACAGTCAGGTCTGGCACGGTCCTTATGTCGATCTTGGCGCTCGCGGCGGCGGGAACAATCGTCATGTCCTCCGGCCCCTGGTACCCGCTTGTCAGGCCGCTGATGGTCATCTGGGGGTCCAGGAACAACGCCCTGAGAAGCGCGGGCCCCTCGCGGTCCGCCAACAGCCTGTCCAGGCCGTATTCGTGCTTGAACCTCGCGACGACGTCCCCTTGGTAGTCTTTCAGAGCGTCAAGGTCTTCCTGGAGCGGTTCTCTCACAGCTTCGTGGAACCCGTCAAGCGTGATGGTTTCGTCCGGCGCCTTCAAGGTGCTAAGGGCCCAGACAAGTCTCCAGGCTGCATTCGGGACGGCGCCCGCGTCCCCAGAGTGTGCATCCGTCCTAGCGAAGTGCGGGACGCCGACGGTGACCAAGTCGAAGTAGGCGTCCCCCTTGAGGCCACACACGACCTCCCCGGGGCTTCCTGGCGTCGCTCCGACGCCTTCCCAGACGCATCCGTCCGCTTTCAGGAACTCCACCTTGTCCTTGGCGAAGTTCGGGAGTGACATCGACCCTGCCTCCTCCTCGCCCTCAACGACGAACCGTACATTGACCGGGAGCTTTCCGAGGGTGTCCTCAATCAGCTCGACACCCATCATGCTGGAGACCAGCGGTCCTTTGTCATCGCTCGTCCCGCGTCCGTAGACGCGCCCGCCTCTCCGGACCAGCTCCCAAGGTGACGAGTGCCAGAGGGCAAGATCGCCCTCTGGTTGCACGTCGTAATGATGATAGAAAAGCAGGGTCTTCTTCGCGCCGACGTCCTTCTCCGCGTATACGACCGGCGCTCCTCCCTTCGCATAGGTGGACGCTGAGTATCCTCTCTGCTTGAACGAGTCTCGGATGTAGTCCGCGCACCCGTTCAATCCTTCCTGATCCCTCGGGGCGACTGTGTGAAATTGTACTAATTCCGCCAGCAACTCCAATGCCTCGGTCTCCCACTCAGGAGCCCGGTCCTTTAGTGCTCTGAATCCTTGGGTCATGAAAGCACTCCAACCTGTGGCACCCATGCGTCACGGGTGTTGGTCTGTTGAACCCGAATGACGCCGCGGTATATAGATGGGTCGAAACGCCCCCGCTTCGACACCGGTCGTCCTTGAGAAACGCTCTGAATTGCCTCTGCACTCAAAGCGCTGGCTGGTCTTCCCGGTGTCTTATCAGTGTACCGATTCCGTCCCGTCTCTGCACACCGGTCGGCTCCCCTTTGGGTGTGTGGTCTCGGCGTCACATGAGCGATTACGGAGGTTGATCAGGCAGCTCTCCTGCGCTTGATTCTCGCACTCGAAAACAGGCTCGGATCCGGGTGTCCGATGGCGCACGTTTTGCACTAACATCCCTCCGGAGGATAGGAATTATATGCATGACATATACTCGGATAGTTGCTATCACTATGACACTTACCAATAATATGTATTGGCTATATCGCAACTTACGCGCTTCACATGGTCGATATCGGTTGGTACAATCGCGGAATGGCATACCACGATAACCAAATTGCAATGGCCAGATGGTGCCTGGCTCAATGATTCCGGACCGTCTAACACTGCGAATTATGCCTTCTGATGCGTCTCCTGCGGTGGATCGCGGCGTCGAGTCGAGCGTCTGAACGTGATTGTTGTTAGCACGGGACAATGCTCGGACAAGTAGCGCGCCATGCGATAGCATGTCATGATGTCCGCCGTCGTCGGACGAGAATATATGATGTTGCGAGAATAGTATATGTGATAGCGACATATGGGATATTTGTATACCGAAGTGGCGAAATCAGGCGGTCGGGTTGCCCCCGTAGGGGGCAAGACAGGATCTCCAAGCATCGAATGAGGGTAATTTGCTGTTCCTTGAGGGGGTTTTCGCCGATTTTTGCCGACCCGTGATATGTTGTAGCACGATTTGAGCACGTTTCCTCGTCTGGACCTATTCCTTAAGAAGGGTGCAAAGTAAGAAACGGCAACAAATAGGGTATAAGTTGACGCTTTCATGAGGGTGTCGGGAGGGGGGTAGGGACCTCAGGGCGTTTTGGACCCAAAATGCGACATTTTTAAATAGGCACAATTCGATGCTTTGTCGGACAATCGTCCAACAGACAAGGGATGGGAAACCTACCATGAGAAAGTATCTCAAGGAGGACGAGCTAAAGGCCTTGCTCGAAGCTCCTAGACGGATGCGGGACCGTCTGATCATCAAACTCATGTACGAGACGGGGATGAGGGTCGGCGAGCTCGCGTCCTTGACAATCGGTGACGTGGACCTCGACTCGAGCGAGATCTCGATTCAGAGGGCCAAGAGGCACGAGGAGGGTCGGAAGGTCCCGATCGTAAACAGTTGGACCAAGACGATGCTCCACGATTACATTGGTACCAGGAAGAACCGCAAGGACCCGCTCTTCGTCTCGAACAAGCGCGGCCCGCTGTCCAGGCGGCAGGTGGAGCGCCTGGTTTCGAATTACGCTGAGAAGGCCGGCATAGAGCCAGACAAGCGCCACCCGCATGTCCTGAGGCACACCCATGCTGTCCAGGCGCTGAAGTCTGGCATAGACTTGAGGACGCTCCAGCAGAACCTGGGCCACTCCAGCATCGAGGTGACGGCCATATACCTGACCATGGATATCGACGACCGCAAGGAGCAGTACTCGAAGCATCCGCTGCCAGGCATGGCAGAGACCGAGGGGTCCGAGGATGCGGAGGCGGCGCACGCCGACGAAGGCATGTCTGTGCACTCGAACCACTCGAGCTCGTTCGTGATCTCGAGCGATGTATAGCAACATGCTAAACTATTTCTTATGAAACATTTTACACATATATTATTGAATTATTGTGCTAAACACGGCCTTCGACGCCCTGCCGGCCGCGCATTTTCGCTGCACCTGCGGGATTAATTCATATTCCTTGAGACCCTATCGCGCGGACGAGATGCAGGAAGAGTGGACTGAGAAGTACCGGCCCAAGAGCCTGACCGATGTCGTAGGCAACCAGAACGCGGTCAATGCCATGAAGCGTTGGGCTGAATCATGGTCCAGAGGAGTCCCTCACAAGAAGGCGCTCGTGCTCATGGGCGAGCCAGGGACTGGCAAGACCAGCTCAGCCCTTGCGCTCGCCCGCGACCTCGGCTGGGACATCGTGGAGATGAACGCATCGGACCACAGGAACGCCGAATCCATCAAACGTGTGGCGGGCCAGGGCGCCGTGTCACAGACATTCACACTGGACGGGGAGTTCAAGTCGACCTCCCAGGGCAGGATGAAGTTGATAATCCTGGACGAAGCCGACAACCTGTTCGGCCGGGAGGATTACGGCGGCGCGAAGGCGATAGTCGAGGTGATCAAGGAGTCGAGCCAGCCCTTGATTCTCATAGTGAACGACTACTACGAGCTCACGAGGAAGGCGTCCTCCCTGAAATCACTCTCGGAATCCATCGTCTTCAGGCGCCTCGACAAGCGGACGATCGTGGCTGTCCTGACCAGGATCGCTAGCATCGAGGGGGTGTCCGTCGAGAAGGGCCCTCTGGAGAGCATAGCTGACAACGCCGCGGGGGACCTCAGGGCTGCCGTGAACGACATGCAGATGCTCGTCGAGGGACGGACCGAGGTCGTCTCGGACGACACATCCGTCTTGTCCGACCGGAACCAGGTGAAGGCGATCTCCGAATCGCTGGATGTGATGTTCGGCTCTTCGACGGTGAAGGCCGCGAAGGATGCCACAGACGGTCTCGACAAGACTCCGGACGAGCTGGAGAAATGGATCGAGGACGGGATCACGGTCGAGATGACAGACCCGGAGGACATGGCGAGGGCGTTCGACGCGCTCTCCAGGGCCGATGTGTACCTGGGCAGGACTCGCAAGTTCAAGTACTACGGTTTCTGGTCGTATGCGCGCACGCTCATGACGGGAGGCGTAGCCATATCCCGGAGGACCGGCAAACGCCGCCGTGCGGGCGAGTACCGTATCCCGAGCCAGTTCATCGTGCTGTCCCGCGCGAAGGGCGCGACCGCGGCCAGGAGATCGCTGAAGGAGAAACTGTCTCCGCAGTTCCACACGTCGGGGAAGAGCTTCAACGACTCCGTCTTGCCTTCCCTGGTCCTGCTCGCGAGGCGGGAGAAGGACCTGCTGCACAAGCTCGCGGTGGACGCCGACCTGGACGAAGGGGACATATCGTACCTCCTGGGTCGGGACACCGATTCACCGGAGGTGGCGTCCGTCATGGCCAGGGCGCGCTCGGCCAAGGGCGGGGAGGAGGAGGCCAGGAGCCAGAAGCCGAGGCGGGCCTCCCGCGGCAGGAGCTTGGGCGACTTCTGAGGTGGCATCTGTGGACGCTCGCACGAAGGAGCATCTGGAGAAGCAGCAATACAGGATCGTCGGCGAGACCGGTGCCGTGAAACTGTGCCACTGGATGCGCCAGAAGCTCATCCACGGCAGACCCTGTTACAAGGAGGAGTTCTACGGGATAGAGTCCCACAGATGCCTCCAGATGACCCCCGCCGTCAACATATGCAATTTCAGGTGCCTCTTCTGCTGGCGGTTCCATGGGATGTCCAGCTTCGAAGGGGTGAGGTATCCAGAGCCGGAGGAACTGCTCGACCGCTGCATAGAGGAGCAGCGGTCGCTCGTGTCCGGCTTCAAGGGCGACGAGAGGTGCGACCCCGCGTTGTGGGAGGAGTCACGGCAGCCGAACCAGGTGGCAATATCCCTCTCGGGGGAGCCGACGCTCTACCCTGCGCTGGGGGAGTTCATCGCACTGTGCAAACGGAGGGGCATGACGACGTTCCTGGTCACGAACGGGTCTGTCCCGAAGGCTCTGGCCGACCTGTCGTGCATGCCCAGCCAGCTGTACGTGACGGTCGCGGCACCGAACCGCGAGGTGTTCAGACGCCTATGCGTGCCCCAGTTCGACCGCGCATGGGACAACCTGATGGAGACGCTGGACCTGCTCGGGTCGCTGCCTACGAGGACCGTGGTCAGGCACACCCTCGTCAAGGACTGGAACCTGGGATGGGAGGACGAGTACGCCAAGCTGGACGAGCGCGCCGGCCCGACCTTCGTGGAGCCGAAGGGATACGTGTTCGTGGGCGACTCGCGCACGAGGATGACGGTGGACAACATGCCGTCGCACGAAGCGGTCCGCGAGTTCTCCTCCAGGCTCGCCTCACGGCTGTCGGTGGACATCCTGGCCGAGAGGGAGGACAGCAGGGTCGTGCTTATGGGCAAGAAAGGCGCGAAGCTCAAGATCCCGGAATGAGCTCACTTGAGCCTGATCGTCTCGAGGTTCATGGGCGCCCTGGTCTCTATCCCGAACTTCTTGTACAGGGTGCTCGCGAGCTCCCCGCACTTGTACTCCTCTCCGTGGCAGATGATTATCCGCTCCGGCCTGGGCTCGAGCGTGCTGACGTAGTTCACGAGCTGCCTCCTGTCAGAGTGCCCAGAGAACCCGTCTACGGTCTCGATGTCCATCTTCATGTGGAGGGTGACCGGCTTGCCCCTGTCGTTAATCGCGATGTCAGTCCAGCCCTTCTGGATCTTGCGGCCCATGGTGCCGTCCGCCTGGTATCCGACGAACACGAGCGTGTTGAGCGGGTTGTCGCACCATGCCTTGAAGTACTCGACCACCGGCCCGCCGTTCATCATGCCGCTCGTGGCGAGCACGATGCACGACTCGGGGTCGTGGCATATGCGCTCCCTCATGTCCGGGCTGTCGACGCGCTTGAAGACGTCGGACAGGAAGGGGTTCTCGCCCATCTGGAATATCTGGGTCCTGAGCTGGCTGTTGAGGTACTCAGGGTACGCCGTGTGTATGGCCGTGGCCTCGAATATCATGCCATCCAGGTAGATGGGGACCTTCGGGATGTGGTGGTTCCTCATCAGCTCCTCGAGGACCAGCATCACCTCCTGGGACCTCCCGACGGCGAACACCGGCATCAGCATCTTGCCGCTCCTCTGCAGGGTCGCGCGGGCGACCTCCCTGATCTGGTTCCCCGCCTCCTGCCTGCTGGGCTGCATGTCGTGGTAGCCGCCGTAGGTCGACTCTATCACCAGCGTCTCCAGCCTCGGGAACTTGTTCACGGACGCGTTGAAGAGCCAGGACTTCTCGAACTTCATGTCGCCGCTGAAAGCGATGTTGTACAGCCCGTCCCCGACATGGAAGTGGGCTATCGAGGAGCCCAGGATGTGTCCGGCGTTCTGGAGGGTCAGTCTGACGTCGGGGGATATGTCCGTCGTCTCTCCGTACTTGAGCGGTATGCAGTGCATGACGACGTCCCTGATGTGGGACGAGTCGTACGGCGGCTTCTTGCCCTCGCCCACGGCCACCTTGATGAAGTCCAGCTGCAGCAGGGACATCAGGTCCCTCGTGGGCGGCGTGCAGTACACCGGGCCCTCGTAGCCGTACTTGAACAGCACCGGCACCAGGCCGCAGTGGTCCAGGTGGGCGTGAGTGATGACCACGGCATCGAGCGATTCGAGCGGCATCAGCTCGGGGGCGCTCAGGTACGGCGTCGACCCGTTGTCGTCGGCCGAGACCGCGACGCCGCAGTCTATGAGCACCTTGCTCTCGCGGGTAGTCAGGAGCGATGCGCTCCTGCCGACCTCCCGGTAGCCTCCCAGGGCGGTCACCCTGAGCCAGGTCTCCTCGTTGAGGCGCTGGCGCATGAGCCTCCTGCCGACCTTCCGGAGGAACTCCTTCCGGTCCTCCTGGACCTTCCTGAGGTAGTTCCTGATGTCCGTGACGGTCTTGGACGGTATCGGGGGCGCGCGCACGACCTTCGCGGCCCATCCTATCTCCTTCTTTATCTCGTTCAGGATGGCCCCGTGCTTGCCTATCACGAGCCCGGGGGATACCGCTTCGATGGTGACCTCCCCGGTGTCGTCCTCGAAGTATATGTTCGTGATCTTGGCCTCTTCCGGGATGATCTTCCGGATCTTCTCCTCGGCGCTCTCGGGGCTCGCGAGCGTCGCAGGGTCCGGCCTTATGGCGACCCTCCGCCTCAACGACTGTGCCAGCTGCCTGACCAGGTCGTTGTTGCTCGAGAACTCCTCGAGGTTCTTGGTGTATATCACTATGACTGGACCTTCGAAGTCGATGTCAGTGACTTCAATGTTCGAGGGGATGGTCTTCTTGACCGCCTCCCTCGCGTCTTCTAGAACCTTCTCTATGCCCATCTGTTCT
This sequence comes from uncultured Thermoplasmata archaeon, assembly GCA_964488505.1. Lineage (GTDB taxonomy): Archaea > Thermoplasmatota > Thermoplasmata > UBA10834 > UBA10834 > UBA9653. The sequence continues at coordinate 263,186 of CAZAUI010000001.1, forward strand.
CACTCAGCTGAACTGTAATCTGTGTCTCGCGCGGCGGCATCGCCGCTTCAGGGCGCCAGGCTGCAACACTACGATGAGAGCTTCAACTTGGCCAGACGCCTCTGTATCTCCTTGTCGTCCAGGGGGGTGAACCCTTCCGCCGTAATCGTGGCGATGGTGTATCCGTCCCCCGACGCGGAGTCCCGCTTCATGGCGGCGTGCAGCGACCTCACCGCGAGGTCCACGCCGTCGCTGACGCTCAGGTCCTTCTGGTAGTGGTCCTCGAGCACGCCGTACACGTACGGCGAGCCTGAGCCGGTCGTCACGTAGTCGTCCGGTATCGCGCCTCCGACCATGTCGAGGGCGTAGACGTGCCCGCCGTCCTTGTCGATCCCGCCCAGTATCAGGCCGACCCAGTACGGGTAGAACCTGCTCCCGGCGAGTATGTTGGATGTGAGGGTCGCGCCCGACCTCACGGTCATCGGCTGCCCCCTCTTGAGCTTGTACAGCTCGACCTCGGCCGTGATGTACCTTGCCAGGGTCTGTGCGTCTCCTACGACCCCGGCGACAGCGAGCCCCATGTTGTCGTCGATCTTGAACAGTTTCTGGGTCGTCTTATGGGCAATCAGAGTGCCCATGGTCGCCCTCTTCTCAGTAGCCATGACCACTCCGTCCTTGCAGACGAGGCCTATGGTAGTCGTGCCTTTCTTTACATCTTCAGTGCTCGTCATGAACAAACACCACGGCGAAAATCGGCGTGTTAAAAGCTGTTTATGATGGATGCCCGAAGCAGTATATAATTGTTTTCCGACATGCGGCCCGTCCACAGTCCAGCGTGACGCACGCAAGGCACAATGTTTAAGTCCGACGCGCTCGAATATTTCCTTCGAGATGGGTAGCCTGTAAGTCCCTTCCTTGGTTGCACGCGACCCTTTGGGGCACCGTGCTCCTGAAATTAAAACCGGAAGGGCCTGGCGTCAGGAAACCTATGCCTGCCCATCTCACCCTTCTTTCCGGACAACGATAAATACCTGCCATGTTCATCACAACAGTGTTGAGGAGGCACCTTCGATGAGGATCCTGGTCGTGGACGACTCAGAGGCTTTCAGGAGGGTCATGTCAGAACTGCTCCTGAGGGCCGGTTTCCGGGACGTCTCAGAGGCGGGCGGCTTCGACGAGGCCCTGGCGGCCTACAAGAGGGACCACCCCGAGATCGTGTTCGTCGACATGGTCCTGCCAGGGAGGTCGGGAGTCGACCTGACCAAGGAGATACTGCGCGCAGACCCTGAAGCCAGGGTCATCGCCATGAGCTCCGTCATCAACAAGGCGATGATCAAGGAGAGCCTCGAGGCGGGCGCGAAGGACTTCCTCCTCAAGCCCACCAACGAGATAGCCCTGAACTCTGTGCTGTCCATGTGGGGTGATTAGATCAGCCTGTTCCTCTTCAAGAAGAAACCCCGTGCCCGGAGGAGCATCCGGGAGAACGGGCTCGGCGTCAGCCGGAAATACGAGCTGGCGCCAGGCAAGTGCTACGTGTTCGAGGAGACGCCTCCGTCGGTCAGCTTCGACGCCTTCTCCAACCTGATATCGACCGCGGACGGCAAGGGCAACAAGACCGTGGGCATGGCGGTGACGAGGCAGCACCCCGACCTGGTGAGGCAGAAGTACGGGCTCGAGAAGACCCCGATCTATTGGCTCGCCACGCGCGCGGGCGAGGGCGTGATCGCACCGACGAACCTGGGCATCCTGACGCAGACCATGGTCAAGTTCGTCCAGGCCCACGAGAGCGGGGTCATACTCCTCGACGGGCTCGAGTACCTCGTCTCCAACAACGACTTCAACAAGGTCCTGAGGGCGATCGACCAGGTGAACGACCACATCTCCCAGAGCGGCTCGAGGCTCATACTGCCGGTGGACCCGAGGGCGTTCGAGCCGCGCGAGCTCGCGCTCCTCGAGAGGAACATGGAGAGGTTCGCGGTCGCGGCCACGGGAGAGTAGGCGGCCCTCAGGTCGAGAGGTACGCGGTGGACACGAAGACCAGCTGCGACACCATCATGCACGCGCCTATGGACCGCGCCAGCTCGTGGCGGCCAGACCGTCCTTCTATCCCCCACACGAAGTAACACACGACCGCGTTCATCTCCGCCAGGAACAGTCCCAGGACCAGGAGCATCGTCTCGGGCACGCCAGGGTCGCCGTAGCCTCCGGCCACGGAGCCCAGGGACACGTATATCGCGAACGTGACCCCGAGGACGAGGGGCCCCAGGACGTGGGCGGTCATCCTCATCATCGATATCGTCGGCTTCAGCCTCATCTTCAGCGTGGACTCGATCTCCGACAGCTCCCTGAGATATGTCGCGATGTCCATGGCCATCATGCCTGCGTCCGCTTCGTCCTTGGTCGCCGCCCTGGCGACCACCTTCAGGGCCTCGAGGGCGTTCACGCGTTCTCCGCGGGACTCTGCGGCGACCGCCCCCTCCAGGCCCTGGCCCATGACGAACGCCCTCAGGCAGAGCCTCCTGCCGAGCGACACCCCTTCAGCTCCCCGGTCCTGGACGGACCTGTGGAGGGCCGACTCGAAGTTGTCCCCGTCGAGCATCCTGGCGCCGACCTTGAAGACCAGATCCTGGGCCTCGTCCTCCGTTGCGCGCGCGCCCGCCCGCCTGCGCGGGCCGGATGCCATGAGCACTGCGGAGGCCGGGACCATGCCCGCCAGCAGCACCAGGGGGGCGTTCTCGCCCGCCCCTATCACGAAGTAGGCGGACGCGGAGCACGCCGCGCCCGCGACGACAGCGGCCGCCCAGCCACGGCCGCCCTGCCTGTGCTTGCCGGATGGCGCGCGCCGGTCCACAGGCCTCCGGGAGACAGCGTCCATCGCCACCAGTAGGGCGACGACGGGGAACAGTACGTCCATGACGATCGCTGTCTCGAACGCTCTCCCGTCCGTAGCGGTCATAGGCTCTCCGAGCGTGCCGCCGGACCAGACGTCCCATGATAGCATCGGCATGAAGGAGCCGACCATGATCGGCAGCAGGATGCCGAGCCCGAAGAGCAGCATGCTGGGCGTGGAAAGGGAGATGGCGTACTCCTCCACTCTGCGTTTGGCCCCTGACACCATCGCCCTGTTCGCACGTTCAAGCGACCGTCGCTTGCCTTCCTCTGTCGCCTCGTGGGAGGCCACGACGATGGCGTTCAGCGCGGTCTTGAGCTCTGAGCTCAACCTCTCCCATCTGCTTCCGAGCGCGAGCACCGCCTCCTCGAACCCCGTGTGCGTCCCCGTCACCACCTCCCATATGCACCTCCTCAGCTCGCCCGCGAAGACGGACCCGCCGCAGCTCGCGAACTCTATCGCCTTCGGGAGCGAGGCGTCCTGGCGGACGCCCATGACCATGAGGTTCACGGAGTCTGCAGACGATTTGAGCAGCTCCGACGCGCGCCTCCTCGCCGCGGACGAAGGGTAGGCGATGATGTACTGGTGGCAGAGCAGCGGGCAGATGGCCGCGAGGATGAGCGTGGCCGTCTGTGCCCTCGCGTCGAGGAACATGATGGAGAGTGCCAGGACTGCGAGTCCCGCGGACGCCGCTATCGCTGCGAGGCTCTTCGCGGCCGCGGAGACCGATTGAGGCGTACATTGGACCCCTCCTAACTCCAGGTCAGCCCTGAGCCTCTCCATCCTCTCTCTGCGTGCATCGTCGGCCCGCCCAGTCGATGCCTTGAACGGGTGGATGCCCAGCAGCCGGCCGAGCCGCTCCAGGGCCGCGCACGCGCGCGCATAGGTTGCGTGCCTGCCCTCACTGCTCGTCGCGGACTCCCCTGCCATACCATTCCTCCCACGCCTTCAGAGCCTCGTCCGGGCCGTCCCGGGCGAACAGGCCCTTCACCAAAAGCTCGTTGGACGCGACGCGCAGCTCGTCCTGCGGCCGCACACTCGGAGTCGGCATCTTCGGCGCGTCGGCCGCCATCCTCTGGTCGCTGTGGGCCCTCCTCCTGATTATCTCCAGGACGCGTTCCGGAGACACCCCCAGCGCCCCCGCTATCCCCTGGACGGTCTTGGACTCGGGTGAGAGGCCGTCCGTCGGCTTGGCGCACGAGCACCCGGGCTGCATGGAGAACAGAGTCACGAGGGATGTCCCTCCATCCGAGTGCCGCACCTCCGCGACCTCTACGACCTTCCTGTGGAAGGTCGCGCCGTCAGGGGTCCGCATGAGGCCTATCACTACTACGATGTCGGTGGACGAGAACGCCCTCTCCGAGACCCCTAGGTCCTCGACCGCGCGATCCAGCACGCCCGCGGCGGAGTTGCCGTGGATCGTGCCCAGGACCGATGAGCCCGCGCTGCCCGCGCGCATGCTCTCGTACAGGACCTTCGCCTCGAGACCCCTCACCTCCCCGATGACGATGGCGCTCTCCCCCATGCGCAAGGACACCCTGAGGGTGTCCTCGGCGGAGACAGCGTTCGCGCCCTCCCCCGAGCCGAACCTCAGCGTCTGTATGTCGTACCCCAGCTGCCGCATCCTCCTGACAGGTATCTCGGGCGTGTCCTCTATCAACAATATCCTCTGGGTAAGGGGGAACTCGAGCATCAGCGCGCCGAGCAGGGTGGTCTTGCCCGCACCTCTCGATCCGGCGACGAGGACCGACCTGCGGCCGAGCACGCATGCCCACAGGAAGCTCGCCAGCAGCGGCGAGAGCGAGTCCTTCGCTATCAGGGCCGGGAGTGTGAGGACGTCCGTCGAATGCTTCCTGATCGCGACAGAGACGCCTTTGTCGCTGATCGGGGGGCCTACGAGGGTCACCCGGCAGCCCAGGCGCGGGATGTCGGCCTCCAGCACGGGCTGCGCCTCCGAGAAGGGCATCCCCGTCTCGAGCTTCATCCGGGACACCAGCCCCTGGAGGTCGTCCCTGCCCACGAACACGTTCGTCCGACACTTCTGTCCGACGCGTTCGAGCACATCCGTCCTGAGGACCACGTATACAGGCGTCTGGCTGGAGGGCGCGTTGACATATATGTCCTGGACCGCCCGGTCCTCGAAGAGCGTCTCGAGGACGCCGTATCCGGCGGTGTATTTCGAGACGAGCTCGGCTAGGTAATCTACATCCCTCGAGAGTCCCCGGCCCGCAGGGTTCGCCCTCCTGGGCGCGAGCCTCCTGTGCACCATGTCCTTCGCCCTCGCCTTTATGAACGGCCTGAGGAGGTTCATCGAGCCCAGGTCCAGGCCCTCCGGAGGGGACGCGGTGGTCTCGTCGATCACCTCCGCCACGATCTTGACCAGCGCCGGACTGAGCTCGTATTCCGGCGGATGGAGCTCGTACCTCGCGCTCGTCTCGTTCCCGACGGAAGAGACCGTCACAGGCACGCCGCCCACGGTGTAGCTCGTCAGGACGCTCCTTCCTTCGACCCCTCGCTCGAGCCAAGTGGAGGTGAAGCATGGCCTTCTGTCGTCCGGGAGGACGACAGGTGCGGGTTCGGGGCCCGGGGTGTGAACGTCGTCCTTCCTCGCCGAGGAGATTATCCTGGGTGGCCTCGCCGCGGCCTTCATCTCCCCGGCCCCCGGCTAGCCATCCCCATCCATACCACGTGCGCGACGCACTCGGCGAGTCGCGGACACCCTGTGGCGGCCAGCTCCGAGGTGAGCCTGTCCGACAAGTCCCTCCGGGACGCGCCGAAGGATATCGGGTCCGCCTGTATCCTGCGTATGACCTCGGAGGCGAGCCTATGCCTACTGGCGGGACATGTCCGACACTTCTTGTCTGACAGTTCCGCAGGCTGCGCCTCGAGCCGTCTGAGAGCCGCCAGCACCGAGGCGGATTCTCGCAGCCGGTCCAGCCGTTCCGACCGGTACCTGACATGTATGTACCTCTTCAGGACCACCGCGTCAGGCACGACACCCGACGCCAGTATGTTCATGATCCCGGACGCGCACTTCGGGTTCTCGATGCTCTGCGCCCCGCTGCAGTCGCTGCAGTCTATCTCGAGCGACATCGCATCGTCCTCTGAGAACCTGTGCTCGCACCTCCTGTCACTGCTCAGGGATGGGACCATCTTCTTCGAGGGCTTGGAGCTGTGGCGTGTCATCAGGGCCCTGACGCCACGTCCAGGCTCATCTACCGTACGCGCATCCGCAGGCTGCATGTAGCCGAACAGTCGAAGCCGACCGGGGTCCGTCCGCCGACCATGAGGGGCGACGTAGACGCCGTCGGGGGGTTCTTCGAGGACCTTCCGGTGCTGGCGTTCGTGCTTGCGGGGGTGATGTCCGTCGCGGGGACGGCCTCGTGGGCGAGCGGCATCATGTCGGAGTCGGACAGGGATGAGGCCCTTGAGCGGTCCGCATCGCTTCTGGCGTGCTCCGTGGTCATCGAACTGCAGGACGCGGGAGACGTGCCGACAGCCGAGGCGGTCATGCGTGCGAACCTGTCCGAGGTTCTGGACTCCCTCCCTGACGGGCTCGGGTGCCTCGTGTCCGTGTGGTGCGTCCATCCCGAGGATGGACTCCTTCTGACCGTCTCCAGAGGCGCGGGAGAACATGTGTTGGCCTGCTCCGCGAAAGTGCTGATGAACGCCATCTGCGGAGGAGGGGCCGTCGGGATACTGGAGGTCCGAGTGCTTGTCTGGGATGCATAGACCGGACGAGGGCGGTCAACTGGCCCTCCTCGACGCCATGGTCTTCTTCGCCGTGTCCGCGATGATATGCGCGGCGATGGTGTCCCAAGCCGTCAGCCAGACCCAGGCGCTTCGAGAGGATGTCCTCGACGGGCCGGCGACGGACGAGTTGCTGAACGCCTTCCTCAGCGCCTCGGTCGGCGCCGTTATCTACTTGGACGGGCTGGATGCCGAGCTCACGGGGGACGAACGTTTCTGCGAGGCCCTGTTCCTCGTGTCCGCGATGATCTTGGACGGCCAGGGGTCAGGTTCGCTCGGGGAGTTACTGTCTTTCTGCGGTCGAGTCCTGGCCGACCTGTGTGCGCCATGGTCGTCGACCCTCATGCTGTCTGCCTTGGACGACGGCCACATGGTGCTGCTCGTGGAGGTCGGCGAGCAGGCTTCAGCGGATGCGGACAAGTACGCAGCTTCACAGAGCCTGGGAGAATATGGCGGCAAGGGCCTGGTGGCCACCCTAGTGCTGTTTCCGGCCCTTGTCCTTCATGGCCTTGGTGTCTGACTGCGTCATCTTGATCTTGGCCCTTGCGTACTTCTCCCCTCGGGAGAGGTCCACGACCTGGGCTCCTGCCATCACGACCGCGAACACGATGGCGATGTAGAGGTATAAGTCGTCATCGTTCCTCGTGTACATGTACAGCAGGACGAACGCTACGGCCATGGTCACGTAGACCACGTATGTGAAGACCGAGGGCGGTATCGGTATCACGCTCAGATTGCCGTAGCATCTGGCGCATCTGTCCCTCAACGAGTACCAAGGCTTGACTCGCAGCTCCTTGCACTTGGGGCAGTAGAGGTACTTCACGCGTAGGGAGAAGGATTGGGTCGTATATATCGTAATCTGGCAGGCCCGGGGGCAAGTATCTCAATCCCGATGACGATACGTGGCCCATGGCAGGCAGTCCCTCTGGCGCCGGAGGCGAGTACACGGACGACGAACGGCGGTTCCTGGCGGACCTGAGACGGTCATCAGGCCGCACGTGCCGTAGGTGCAAGTGGCTGTCCATGCGCGGGCAGCAGAGGGGGTGCTTCCCTGAAGGAAAGTACAGGAAGTTCCTCTCCAGCGCGGAATACGAATCCGGCTGCGACCAGTTCGAGCCGAGGGAGTGAGCGGAGGGCGGTCAGCTCGATGCCTGGGTTCGCTCGAGCTGCTTGACAGCTATGATCGCAAGGCCCGCCGCGGCCGCAGCCGCTCCGAGGAGCCATCCGGCGTGGACGACCCCCTCGCACCATTCGACGCATTCGTCAGTGGTGTCGAAGAAAGACCGGATCGAGCCGCCATAGTTGCTTACGCTGACCTCGTATAGGAGGTACTCGCCGACGATGACCGTCGCGATGCCTGCGACAAGGAGCACCAGAGTCAGCAGCAGGACAGTCCGGAGTGCGGACTTCTTCAACTGAGCGCCTCTGGCCCGAAGGATGATTACAACGGCCACCGCGGACAATGCCGTGACCCCGAGGTACTTGGCGAGCTGGTCGCGGCCCTCCAGCAGGGCTAGGATCATTATGACCACCTGTACCGCAATCATGAGGCATAGTGCCGCCATGAACGACTTCAGGTCCAGTCTCGAGGTGGCCACCTGGTGTCCTCCCAGGACGAGTCTGTACTGGGTGTCCGTGCGGATTTCAGGCGAGGAATTGAAGCGATCCTCTGACCACGTGCTTCCGCACTTGGGGCACGTCGTGCCCTCCGATACCTCCGCGTCGCAGTGTGGACAGTTCATCCGACCACCCGTGCCTATGATTCACTCTCGCGGGTTATATAGCTGCGTGAGGACTCCCGTCCGGCTGGCTCCCTAGCCCAGGGCAGTGATTCACACCCATCGGTCGGCCGGCATCGAGGCGTAGTCCTTGTGATATGCCAACAGGACCAAGGGCGTCATGACGACCATGTAGATCATCGGAGTGATCGAGGCCATGAACCATATGCGAGCGTAATCCAATGCATTGCCGGTTGGTTCGAATGTGTACGCGACCATGCTCACGACGAATATCGCGGCGACGAGGACCATCAGCATCGCCTTCACAATTGAAGGGGGACTCTCGCGGGCTCTCGAGTAGGTGAGTAGACCAATGGTGCCAGAAGCGAAAATCACTCCCGCCAGGCCGATAAACGCTGCAAAGATCGTGGAGTTGACAACCATGTATGCCATTACGCAATTGGCGGTCACTGCCGCCATCAGGAACACTTCCACGGTCCTGCGGCTGGTCTCCCATCTGAGAGTCACGAGCGTTATCGTAACCAGTAGACAGGCGGCAAGGACCATGAGGAACAACACTTCCGGGATTTCGAAAAAGACGATGACCGAGCCCAGCAGCAGGACGAGGAAGCTGGCTATGAGGGCGATGACCTTCTGTCTGTGCTTCTTCTCCGCGTCAGCTACGAAGTCGCGGTCCGTGATTTCCGGAGGGGTCCGCATCCACTCCGGCAATCCTCCATGTCTCGAACTCATACCCGTTGTTACGATGCCGCTCTGTGTATTTGAGAATTGCCAGGGTTCTCCCTCTCGCGGCCGTGCCTGGATGATGCTGCTGGACGGGGCGGATTCCCTCAGGTATCTATAAGCCTCCTCTTGCGGATTCGAACATGGTGAGTTGCGGTGAGCGGCTTCGGGCCATCATGCAGAAGGGTCGTCGAGAGGTGTGAGTCGGAGGAGTCTCGCCTCACGACGAAGACCAAGTCCAGGCCGCCGGCCCTAGGCGGACTCGTGTTCGTGGCTGCAATCCTCCTCGTCCTCTCAGGGATCACTTGCGTCTACGACGGCGAAGTGGCCCTCGGCGCGACACTCTTGGTTGTCGCGGCGGCTGTCGTGGTGCTCTACGCATTGAAGGCGGCCAGGGTTTCGGGCTAGTGTGCCGGTCGCGCCGTAGGTCCTGTGCATGCGTAAGACCGTGGCCCCGCCACGGCGGAGTCCGGCTGCCGACCGTCTCCGCCTCTGGCCGTGAGTGCATGGGCGCGCTCCTCCACGGCGCACCTGTCCCGGGTTGAGCGGAGGTCGGTGTCAGACCCATTTGTCCGACGGCAGTGTCTGTTCCGACGAGTGACGCGCGCTGAACACTAGGAACGCCGTCAAGGTCAGGAGTATCATCGGGAGGCTCGCCATCAGGAACAGGAAGTCTATCTCGAATCCTGCCAGGTAAAGCAATGGGCCCATGACGGTCATTTCGAGCAAGAACCCCGTCACGGATATCTTCGTCGCCTTCGACGCCGGCTTGTCCGTCCTGGACAGGATGATCAGTCCTGTCAGTCCCGTGCACAGCAGTGTGATCACGAAGGCGATTCCCACTGAAGTGTCGTTGCCCCCGGTCGCACCCGCGAGGACGAGGACGTTGACCGGCACGGCCAGCAGGAGGAATGCCCCCCCGCTCTTACTCGAGAACGGGACGCGGCTCAGGGAGACCGCCGCCAGGAAGGTCGCGTTGGCGGCTATGACTGGGAAGTGGAACCAGAGAGGGTACTCCTCTCTCACATAGACGCTGAGGATGACAAGCACGCCCGTCAGAACGAGCAGGACCGCCACAATGACTCTTGCAGCATCGCTCCTCTCGGGTTCCTCCCGGCGCTGCCTGGACTTCATCCAAACTGGCAAACCCTCGCGTCCCACAGTCTCGACCTACCCACCGCTTAGACTGCGGTATCCTGCAATAAGGATGTCGATGGGAACCCACAGCGCGGACGTCCTCGGACCGGAGGGAGGTGCAGGGGCGCGGATTCGAACCGCGGAACCACTTCTGGACAAGGTCCTAAGCCTTGCGCCGTTGGCCGGTCTTGGCTACCCCTGCATGGGCCTGCCCCGTGACCAATCATCGGATGCGTATAATAAGAAATCGCAGGTCTGCGAGCGTACCGTCCTCCGTCCGTTCAGGAGTCTGCGATCTCCCTCAGGAAATCCCTGACAATCTCCGCGGCGAGCTCCCGCTTCGCGGGGAACGAGCGCACCTTGATCCTGACGGCGACGGCATCCTCCCCGTCGGTGAGCGAGAGTCTCCCGGCGTAAGCCTCTTGCTTGTCGAAGCGCAGGAAAACCTGGCACGCGTCGTCCATCCTCGTCTCGAGTCCGGAGCCGATCTCCGCGAGTTCCTCGGGCCGCATCCTCCTGAAGACGTCCAGTATCAGCTCCTCGTCCTCGACGGACGAGTCCAGGACATCTATCGCGTTGCCGTGATGTCCCTCGGTCCTAGACCGGTTTATCACGGAGTTCCCGACGACCGTGCTCAGCGCCTGCTCCACCTTCTCGAGGTCCTCGGTCGCGTGGCAGATGGTCCTGGCATGCATGGACGAGAGTCTTCTGGGCACGGTCACTCAATCGTCCAACAGATATCTAAAACTGCTCGGTCCTCCGCGACCGACCGTGACAGGTCATGTCATCGCAGGCACCGCACCTGTAGGTGGGAGAATACTTAATACGTATAACACGCTAACAACGAAAACGGTGTCCCCGTTGATGGAGGTCAGGTTTCACGGGCGAGGTGGCCAGGGTGTGGTCATTGCGTCCGAGGTCCTGGCGAAGGCGGCTTTCCGGATGGGCTTCGAGGTATCGTCTTTTCCGTTCTTCGGAGTCGAGCGCAGGGGCGCTCCCGTCACCGCGTTCGCCCGAATAGACAAGAAGCCGATTAGGAACAGGTCCAGCATCTATGAGCCGGACTATGTGGTGGTCCTCGACAACTCCCTCCTGAAGGGCGTCGATGTCCTAGAAGGGCTGAAGCCGGGGGGCACGGTCCTCATCAACTATCCCGAAGGCAGCCCGCTGCCTCAGCTCCCGCCGTCCTTCAAGTACTACACTCTGGACGCGAATGCGATCGCTGCAACGCACGGCATCGGATCCAAGGTGGCGCCGATCGTCAACACTTCGATCATGGGCGGGTTCGCGAAGATTTGCGAATGGGTCTCCTTGGACGCGATGCTTGAGACGATAAGGGCGGTCGCTCCCGTCAAGAAGGAGGAGAACGTGGCCGCGGCCCGCGAGGCCTACGACAAGACCAAGGAGGTCGTCCTGTGACTAAGAGCTACGAGGAGATACCTCTCACGCCGATATCGGATTCCCCGAGCACGATCAACATGACAGGGCTCTGGAGGGCGTTCAGGCCGGTCGTCGACATATCCCGGTGCAAGAAGTGCACCCTCTGCTGGAAGTTCTGCCCGGACGCGGCGATAACGCTTGTCGACGGCGTGCCAGTCATAGACCTGAAGTACTGCAAGGGCTGCGGCATATGCGCGTACGAGTGCCCTGCCGAATGCATCGAGATGGTGCCGGAGGGGAGCCAATGAGGATGGTCATGACGGGCAACTACGCCTCCGCCTACGGGGCGAAGGTGTCCCGGGCGGAGGTCATAGCCGCGTACCCGATCACCCCCCAGACCTCGATAGTCGAGAAGCTGGCCGACTTCGTCTCCTCAGGGGAGATGAAGGCCAAGTACATCCCCGTCGAGAGCGAGCACAGCGCCATGGCCGCATGCGTCGCGGCCGCCACCGCAGGCGCGAGGACTTACACCGCCACCAGCTCCCACGGCCTCACGCTGATGCACGAGGTACTGATGTGGGCCTCAGGGGCCCGCCTGCCGGTCGTGATGACCAACGTCAGCCGTGCCATGGCACCTCCGTGGAGCGTCTGGGCCGACCACATGGATTCGGTCGCGCAGCGCGACACGGGCTGGCTGCAGTTCTTCTGCGAGAGCAACCAAGAGGTCCTGGACACGATCATAATGGCGTACAAGGTCTGCGAGAACCGCACCGTCATGCTGCCGGCGATGGTCATCGAGGACGCGTTCATACTGTCGCACACGTCGGAGCCGGTCGACGTGCCCGAGCAGGAGCTGGTCGACTCGTTCCTGCCGCCGTTCAACCCCGAGCTCAAGATCGAGCCGGGGAAGGCCATGGGGTTCGGCTCCCTGGTGAGACCGGACCAGTACATGGAGTTCAGGTACAAGGCGATGCTGGCCATGAGGGACGCCCATGACAGGTTCCTCAGGGTCGAGAAGGAGTTCAAGCAGGTGTTCGGCAGGGAGTACGGCGGACTGCTGGACCTGTACAGGTGCGACGACGCCGAGGTCGTGCTCGTCGCTGCGGGTTCCACGGCGGCGACCGCGAAGGACGTCGTGGACGCGTTGCGCGAGAAGGGCCAGATGGTGGGTCTCGCGAGGCTGCGGTCGTTCAGGCCGTTCCCGCACGAGGAGTTCAGGGCGCTTGCCGCCAAGGTGTCGGGCATCGGCGTGCTAGACAGGTCGTACACTTTCGGCGCTGCGGGGGCGTTCTACACGGAGATCAAGGCATCCATCTACAACTGCCCGAAGCGCCCGGTCATGAAGAACTACATCGCGGGGCTGGGCGGAAGGGACATCACGCCCAAGATACTCGAGAAGATGTTCGAGGACATCCAGCTCACGGCCAAGAGGCCCAGCGTGGACGAGGTCGAGTGGGTCGATGTCGCGGGCCTCCCCCGGAGGTGGCGCTGATGACCAAGACGACGATACCCGAAGAGGAGTTCGCGTTCCCAGGCAGCACGGGCTGCCCGGGATGCGGCGCGAACCTGGTCATGAGATACCTCCTGAAAGGCCTCGGCGAGAGGACCGTGCTATCCATACCTGCGTGCTGCTGGGCGGTCATGCCCGGCTACTGGCCGAGCAACTGCCTCAAGGTCCCCATCCTCTACACGGCCTTCGAGGCGACCGGGGCCGGCATATCCGGACTCAGGGCGGCCTTCGACGCGAAGGGCTTGCAGGACGTGACCGTGGTCGGCTTCGCCGGCGACGGCGGGACCGTCGACATCGGACTCCAGGCCCTGTCGGGCGCGGCCGAGCGTCAGACCGACGCGATATACGTCATGTACGACAACGAGGCGTACATGAACACGGGGATTCAGAGGAGCGGGTCGACCCCCTGGGGCGCCTGGACGACCACGACGCCGGTGGGCAGCAGCCACAACTTCAAGCACGAGCCCAAGAAGGACATCATGGCCATCATGCAGGCCCACGGTATCCCGTACGCGGCGACCCTGTCAGTCGCCCACCCCGAGGACTTCGTGAAGAAGGCCCAGAAGGCGAAGGCGGTCAAGGGCCTGAGGTTCATGCACGCCCTGTCGCCCTGTCCCCCCGGATGGCGCCTGAACCCCCAGCTGACCGTCGAGGTGGCCCGCCTGGCCGTCGACACGCACCTGTTCCCGCTCTACGAGATAGAGAACGGCAAGCTGCGCATCACCCGCAAGGGGAAGGGCCTGCCCGTCAGCGAGTACCTCAAGATACAGGGCAGGTTCTCCCACCTCAGCGGCGAAGAGGTCGACGCGATCCAGAGAGGCGTCGACGAGCGATGGTCGATGCTCCTCAAGAAGGAGTCGGAAGGGACCTGACCGGTCACGTCACCTTGACCAGCCTCTTCCTTTTGTAGCCGGTGACCACCTTCAGGCTTCCCCGGAACTCGTCGTCCAGGCGCTTGTCGCCAGTGTCAACCCTGAGAACGGGAGTGCCGGCGAGCTTCGAGGGAGTCGCCACCACGACCACGTTCCTGACCCCCACGGCCCTGATGACCTCGGGCGATATCTGCTGGTTGCCTCTGCCGAAGAAGAACCCTTGGGCGCCTATCGGCGACACCACTATCCTCGCGTCCCCGCGGGCGGTCAGATCCTCCAGGATCTGGGCCTCGGACGCGTCTTCCCGCACGACGACCCCGTCCCGGTAGATGTCGACCCCGAGCAGGGTCTTCGACTGCCCCATCGACTTGGCCACCTTCGCTGTGGTCCCGCCAGGACCTATGACGTAGGTCACGCCGGGCTCCATCGAGTCGGAGATGTACTGCCCTATCTCGTCGGCCTCGTCCGACGCCGAGCCCGAGGAATACGACTGTTTGCCTGCCTGCACGTGCTCTGAGCAGTCGGGGGTCAGGGCTATGCCGTACAGCCTGGATGCGACCGTGCCTCCCCGGAACGAGTCCTCGTCGACGTCCAGTACCTCGGCCTCCTTTACCTCCCTCGAGCGTTCGAAGGCGGACAGGAGTGCGCCGAGCTCCTCCGGCGTGTTGACGAACACCGCCGAGTGCATCTTCACGCCTGAGGGCACGCCGACGATCGGCACGCTCGTGCCCGCTTCCTGGAGGACGTCTCGGGCGGTGCCGTCGCCGCCGACGAAGACCACCAGGTCCACCTGTCTCGAGACGAAGTTGCGTACAGCGGCCCTCGTGTCCTCGGCCGAAGTCGTGTCCCCGTGGCCGGACACGACGTCGCAGGGGACCCCAACGGCCGTCAGGGCGTCTTCCCCCATCTCGCCCTTGCATGTGAGGAACATCACGTCCACGCCTGCGCCGGATACGCTCCTGAGCGCAGTCTCCGCCCTGTCACGTGCGAGCGCACGCGCGCCCCTGCGCACGGCCTCCCTGAGCGTCTCCTCACCGTCGGTGCCTTTCAGGCCCACGGCGCCGCCCATGCCCGCGACGGGGTTCACCACGAAGCCTATTCTGAGCATCGTTCGATGGTCAGGATGTTGTGGGTAGATGTCATTTTTGCCTCGCGGGGCGGAGGCGCAGCTGATGTGAGAGAAATGCACAGAAGGAGGCCGGAGGCCTCCGTTGTCGGGTTTAGCGACGGTCCTACGACGCTGCCTCTGTCGACGGCGGCGCGGCGAAGTCAGCGACATCGGACATCGACTCGAAGGTCCAGGCGCAGACGGGCTTCCAGGCCACAGAGTCCTCCGAGGTGTCGGCGGACACCATCAGGTGGACCTTGAACTGTTCCCCGCCATCGTACTCGTCCCTCGTGACGAACACCTTGCCCGGGAGGTGCTTCAGCCTCCTGAGCGCGCCCGACCTCACGGGAACGGAGATCTCCCCGAGCTCGGAGCTGTCGGCCACCGTCTCGATCTCCTCGGCGCAGGCGCCGAACAGGTGCCTCAGCTGCTGCTCGAGGTTCACCTTCCTCAAGGTGTCCCACTCGTCGTCGTCCATCGTCGAATATGCCAGCCAGTCCTTCATTCCCTTGACCAGGTCAGCCATGGAAGCTCACCCCTTCGGAACCTTGTCCTCCTCTATCAGAAGGACCCGGGCCCGAAGCCGCCCAGCATCGGGTTGAGGTCTGCGTGTATGAGATGTTCCGACATCTGCGGCGGCATCACCGGCGCCGGCTCCTCGAAGCTGTCAGAGTACCCCACGACGTCCTCCATCAGGGTGGAGACATACGAGCTCGTCTGGGCGCTGACACTCTCCACGATCTTCATGACGCTCCTGTCGATGACCTTGAGCGCCTCGGACATGGGGAGTTCGTCGGCCAGGCCGCAGAGCTTGTTGTTGTCCAGTACGATCGTGAAGTTGGCGTGGTCCTTCAGCTTGGAGAGCCCTTCGTTGGCCGCGTCCGTCCTTCCCTCGTGGGCGAACGGCATGATCGGCAGCGCGAATGAGACGGCGTTGACCTCCTTTGCCACGCTGGCGACCACAGGCGCGACGCCCGTGCCCGTGCCTCCGCCCATCCCAGCGACCACGAATATGATGTCGTAGCCTCTGATGGCCTCGCGTATGACCTCGCGCGCCTTCTCGGCGCAGTGCTCTCCCACCTCGGGATAGCCTCCCGCGTCACTCCCGAACGAGACGTCCTTGCCTATGAGCACCTTCCTGTGCGCGTCGACCTTCCTCAGGTGGTCCTCGTCCGTGTTGATGGCCACGGTCTCGACACGGTTGTGCTTCCAGTACATCCCGTGCACTATGTTCGAGCCAGCGCCGCCGCATCCCACTACAGCGATCGTCGGCTCTCCCAAGCTCACTCCCAGCGAGTTGATTATCTCCTCTGTCCTGTTCCCTTCTTCCGCCGTCATCCCTTTGGCCTCCGTGCACCGCCGCCGCGATGGAGGGGAGACCCTCGTCGAGAGTCTCCCCCACCAGTGAAGTTTGGCGTCCTCAACGCCCTCTATGTCTTGGGAACGACCTTGATCGCGCTCCGCTGCTGGTTCGCGTCCTTCATCAGGGTCTCCACGTGCTCCGCGTGGAGGAACTGATGTCGGGCGCAGTCCGCGAGTGCCTCGGAAGTCGAGTTGTAGACTCCCTCGGCGACCATGTGCGCGATCGTGTCCAGGACGAGGGGTGGCAGCTCCACCACGACCTCGTTCATCTTCTTCGTTCCCTGAGCACACCCGAGCTTCGCGTCGACGTACGCGCGGATTGCCGCGCGCGCGAGTTGCGATCTGTTGGAAAACTCGTTGCTTGCGGCTATGAACTCGTCTATCAGACGCAGGTCGTCCGCGTCCAACCGAAGAGTTATCCGCTCGTTCTCCAAGGGGTCGTTCAAGTGTGCATCCCATCCCGATTTTCAGACGCAGAAGGGACATATGTCATACGACGGTATATATAGGTATCCAAAATGTCACATTTCGTCAGATAATGTCATATCGGGGTGCTGGCTGCCCCTTAAGCAGGCGCTGCAAGCGTCCGTGGAGTATGACGTTCCCGTGCCTGAGGCGCGCCGCCGTCACACGCGGACAATCTTTATCAACAGGACGCTGCATGCGTCTGAACCGCAGTCAAGGGGATCAGCACTTTGGGCAAGCACGAACGAGGGGACGATGCGGAGCGCCGCAAGCGGAAAGGACTCCTGGTCCTGGTCGCGCTCGGTATCACACTTTTCATATCAGGATTCGTGATGATCGTCGCTTCGCTCTCAGGACCCAGCACAGCCTCGTCGGGCGTGGCCGCCTCTGAGGCTGTCAGCGCGACTGATGACGGCGCATCCATATTCCTGCTCCTGGGCCTGCTCGTCAGCATGGGGGGCGTCGTGCTCGCGACCGCGGGCCCGCTGATGATGTATCTCCTCCCGAACGGAGCAGCCGCCGGGGGAGCGCGCAGGCGCTTCGAATAACCTTTTATTGCCCCCGCACATTCCGTCCTCTGCTGGCTTGACTGAGATGACGCTCGACTTCTCCGCGATCGAATCGAAGTGGAGGGACGCCTGGTACGAGGCTAGGATAAACGAGTCCGAGCCGGAGCCAGGCAAGAAGAAGTTCTACATGATCTTCGCGTACCCGGGGGTGACCGGGTACATGCACGTCGGGCACATGCGGGGATACAGCGTCACCGACGCGATCGTCCGGTACAAGCTCATGACCGGGCACAACGTGCTGTTCCCCACGGGCACGCACGCCACGGGGAACGGCGCGATAGGCTTCGCCCGCAAGGTCGAGAGGAACGACCCTGGCACGGTCGAACAGCTCCGGGCGAACGGCTGTACCGAGGAGCGGATAAAGTCCCTCTCGGACCCGATGGAGGTCGTCAAGTTCTTCAGCCAGGTGTACGTGAACGATTACTGGAAGCGGTTCGGGTTCATGTCGGATTGGAGGCGGTTCACCTCGACGGTGAACCCGGACTACTCGAAGTTCATCGAGTGGCAGATGAGGAAGCTCATGTCGCTCGGTCTGCTCGTCCAGAGGCCGTACTTCGCTCCCGCGTGCGTCGAGCACGGCCCTGTCGCGATAGACGCGTCCGAGACGGACATATCAAAGGGGGGCGGCGCCGAGGTACTCGAGTACACGCTCCTCAAGTTCGACCTCGAGGACGGCCGGAAACTGGTCGCGGCCACGCTGCGGCCGGAGACGGTCTTCGGCCTCACGAACTTCTGGGTCAACCCGGACGTGGAGTACGTGGAGGCCCGAGTGGGCGAGGAGACTTGGCTCGTCAGCAGGCCGGCCGCCGAGAAGCTCGCGCTTCAGATGGACGGCGTGAAGGTTGCCGGGTCCGGCGACGGGAACGCCCTGATCGGCAAGAGATGCAAGGCGCCGTACACCGGGAAGATGATACCGATATTCCCGTCCGCGCTATGCGACCCCGATGTGGGGACCGGCCTCGTCATGAGCGTCCCGTCGGACGCGCCCGTCGACTGGATCGGGCTCGTCGAATTGAGGCGCGACGAGGCTTCGAGAGCGCGGTACGGCATATCGACGGAGATGATGGACTCCGCGTCCCCGGTCGCAATCATAGACACGCCTGGCTGGGGCCCGCTGCCCGCGGTGGAGATCACCCAGCGGATGGGCATCGAGTCCCTCGACGACCCCAAGCTCGAGGAGGCCACGAAGGAGGTCTACAAGAGCGGCTTCCACAAGGGCGTGATGAACGCGTCGTGCGGCGCCTTCTCGGGGCAGCCGGTCGAGCGCGCGAAGGACACTATCAGGGAGGAGATACTGGGGAACGGCCAGGGAGCCGTGATGTACGACCTCTCCGAGGAGGTCCTGTGCAGATGCGGGGGCAAGGTGTACGTCAAGAAGATACCGGACCAATGGTTCATCGACTATGCCAACCCCGGGCTGAAGGAGCGCTCGAAGGAGCACGCGTCGAACATGTGCATCCTGCCCAAGGAGTACCACGACAACATACAGAACGTGATAGACTGGTACAGAGAGCGCGCATCCGTCAGGCTCGGCAACTGGCTGGGGACCAGGTTCCCTTACGACCCCAAGTGGATCATCGAGGCGATTGCGGACAGCACCCTCTATCCCGTGTATTACGTCATATCGATGTACGCGAACCAGGGCACGGTCAAGCCCGAGAACATGACCGAGGACTTCTTCGACCACGTGCTCCTCGGCGAGGGCACGGCGAAGGAGGCGAGCGAATCGACGGGCGTGCCCGAGGCGACCCTGGAGCGGATAAGGGCCGAGTTCGAGTACTGGTATCCGCTCGACATCAACCTCGGCGGGAAGGAGCACATGACGGTCCATTTCCCGGTGTTCCTCATGAACCATGTGGCGGTGCTGAGGCCGGAGCATTGGCCAAAGGGGATACTCGTCAACTGGTACATCACCATGAGCGGTGGTAAGATCTCGAAGTCCAAGGGCGGCGCCCAGCCCATCCACGACGCGGCCGACAGGTTCGGCGTGGATTCGCTGAGGCTGTTCTACGCCCACATCGCGTCCCTGTACGTCGACGTCGTCTGGGAGGACGAGAAGGTCGAGCACTACAGGGAGCGGCTCGAGCGGACATGGGCCCTGGTCCATGAGATGCTGGCATTGGATTCGGAAGAACCGTCCTCCCTCGACAGGTGGCTGGACGCGAGGCTGCGGTCGCGCCTCGCGAAACTGGACTCGTACATGCAGGAGTACGACCTCAGGTCCTATGCGAACGAGGTCTATTTCGAGGTCCCGCAGGACCTCAGATGGTATGTTAAGAGGGGCGGGCGGAGCAGGGCCGCGGTCCGGAAGGCGGTCGAGACCTGGGTCACCCTGATGGCGCCCGTGACCCCGCACATCGCGGAGGAGCTCTGGGAGGCCATGGGCAACCAGCGGTTCGTCTCCGTGAGGCAGATCCCCGAGGGAGGGGTCACCGACGACGCGCTCAGAGAGGAGGCGAACGAGAAGCTGGTCGAGGGCCTCGTAGCCGACGTTTCAGAGATACTGAAGGTCACGGGCGTCAAGCCCTCGAAGCTCATGGTGACCGTCGCCCCGTCCTGGAAGCGGGACATGCTGAGGGCCGCCTTGGCCCAGCCGAAGGGCAAGTTAGACATCTCCTCGCTCATCAAGACCGCGATGGCGAAGGCGGACGCGCCGGGGGCGAAGAAGGAGGTGCCCGCATACGCGAAGGAGCTGGCTTCCATGCTCGGGACGTCTTCGGAGCAGGACAGGAAGGCCATGACTCTGGAGGTCGACGAGCTCTCCGTGCTGACGGGCGCTTCCGACTTCCTGAAGGGACAGTTCGGGTGCGATGTCTCGGTGTTCTCGGCGGACGACAAGCACGGCCTGGACCCGAAGGGCAAGGCCAAGTTCGCCAGGCCAGGCAGGCCCGCGGTGTACGTGGAGTGAGGTCCGCGGGACCCGGCTCCCTGGACCGGCCCGCCGCCCTACGAAAGGATTAAGACGAGTCTCACCAGTTATCGCCACACTGGTTGCTACCATGCGTCCCCTGACGATTGCCCTCGCGCTCATGTTCTGCACCGCCCTGCTCCTCGCCCCACCGGCCGGCGTCGAGGCCCAGGACGGCAACAAAGCCTCCGTCACGACGAGCATTGTCATGACCGCTTTGGACTCCCTGGACGGCAGGGGCAGCGCCCACTTCCGCTTCGAGGGCGCGCCCGCGCAGGACCTCCGAGACGCGGTCTTCCACTTCTACAACTCTGACAGGGACAACATCGTCGACGACGACGAGGCCAAGGAGTTCCTCTCGGACCTCAGCGCCGACCTCGAAGGCAGGATGTACTGGGGCGTGACCATCCAGAACCCGACGAACTACTCTTCGATGACCGGGTCGGAAGTCTTCAACGCGACATCGGGACTCGCGGGTGCGAGCTTGGCTTCAACGGGGTCGATAGAGTTCTCATTCGACTTCGACGTGACGGGAGAGGTCTCGTCAAGGCTCCTGAGGCTCTCCGAGATGTCCGCTCAGACGCTCCTGGGGTCGGTCGAGAGGATTGCAGGTTATTCGTTCGAGGGCACGTTCGAGGTCAGCGACAGAGTCACCCTGTTCGGTATCTCGAGCTACACGAGCCCGGACCTCGTGGACGGCAAGCTCTCGGAGCTCAGGACCCCCCTGGGCAGCGTCATGTGGTACTCCTTCACGGCCGAGATCGGCTCGGCTGACGCGATCCAAGGCGACGCACTGACGTTCGAATCGTTCAACTGGCTCGAGAACCAGCAGATAGCGTTCGTCGTGCTCTTCATCGGATGCCTCCTCATCATGCGCATCCCGCCGAGGAGGTTCGAGAAGTACATGCTCGAGCACCCGAAGCGGTTCAGGAAGTCTGCCAAGCCGCTCCCGGCGGTGAGGGTGTTCTCGTGGGGCATGGTGGTCCTGCTGTCGGTCCTCTACCTGCTGCCTTTCCTCCTATCGTTCATCGACAGGAACTTCCTCGTGTACTCGTCGTACCTGTATGTCATGATTCCCGCGGCCGTCGTCGGAACCTACTTCTTCACGAGGGCGATGTACGCGAGGGCCACCGAGAGGATACCCGACGATGTCGTCATAGAGGTCAAGCAGGCGTATGTGGACGACGAGGGCGGCCAAGACCTCAGGTGCCAGATCTGCATGATGCCGATGGACCCCGAGGTGGACATGTACGAGTGCACATGCGGGTTCGCGATGCACAACGCCTGCGCGCACAGGTCCCAGACATGCCCGCTCTGCGGGACGGTCCTGTTCCCTGAGCAGACCCGCTCGGTCGAGTGCAGGGCATGCGGCGAGACGTTCCTGACCTCGGTCGAGGAGGACCCGTTCGCGCTCCAGTGCACGAAGTGCGGGGCGTTCCAGGAGGAGGTCAAGGCGGGGAACAACTACCTCGTCCTGGACATGGACGGCAAGAGGGCGTACAACATGCTCAGGTCCATGGGGCTCTCGGGCCGGCCCGCGCTGGTGCTCACATCGGAGTTCCCGGGCAAGGTCAGGGAGCAGTACGGCCTGGGCGAGGACTTCGAGGTCAAGTGGCTCACCGAGACAACGGGCGACATCGACAGCGTGGACATCAAGGACCTGGAGGGGGACGCGATGGAGACGGTCTCGACGTTCCTAATGACCACCAAGAAGTCCGGCCTGCTGCTGGACGGCATATGGTCGATAGTGTCTTCGAACGGGTTCGAGGAGGCGCTGGCGTTCGTGAGGCGGATAAACGACCTGGCGAAGGTCCACGGGGCTTCCGTGATCATGTGGTTCGACAGGGACACGCTCCCGGAGGGCCAGGGCAAGGCGCTCAGCGACGAGTTCGACGAGGTCCACGACTACCTCTGACGACGCGCCCGGACCATCGCTCGTACATCTCGTTCTCCACGTCCAGGGAGTCCAAGACCCTGCCGACGACGAAGTCGACCATGTCGTCGACTGTCTCCGGCCTCGGGTAGAACGCGGGGCATGCGGGAAGGATGACCGCGCCGGCGGTGGACAGTCTCTCCATGTTGGCGAGGTGTATCGCCGACAGCGGGGTCTCGCGCACGACCAGGACGAGCCTGCGCCGCTCCTTGAGCGCGACGGAGGCCGCGCGCGTTATCAGGTTGTCCGCGATCCCGCAGGCGATCTTCGACATCGTGGATGCGCTGCACGGAATGATGACCATCGCGTCGAACCTCACGGAGCCTGAGGAGACGGGTGCAGCGAGGTCTGAGTTGGCATGGTGCTCGTCCCCGAGCGCCTCGATCTGCCGCCGGCTCATGCCGGTCTCCTCCTCGGCTATGGCCGCCGCGTCTTCGGACACGATGACGGTCTTCTTTCCGGGGAGCACCTTCAGGAGTCTGATGCCGTAGATGCTGCCAGACGCCCCAGTCAGGGCGACAATCGTCCTCACGGCCACGGCTAGGACATCCCGATGACTAAAGCCTTTTCATCCGGGAGGACGTGCCAGCTGCGGTACGAATGTCACGTCTGGCGCCCTCGATAGCCGGCAAGCATTTAAATATGGGCACCCTCTTATCCGCGATTTGCCACCCATGTGGCACATGGACCAGTGGCACCTGCATCTCGCTTGAGGTAATCCGATGGCTACAGCGTTTGACGTACCCGCGAACAAGCTCATACCGAGGATAACGGAAGAGCTCAAGAAGCTCGAGACGATCAAGCCCCCGGAGTGGGCGGCTTTCGTCAAGACCGGCCGGCACACCGAGAAGAGCCCCATGCAGGAGGGCTGGTGGTACACCAGGTCCGCCGCCATGCTCCGGAAGATATACATCGAGGGGCCTGTCGGCACGACCCGGCTCGCAGCCATGTACGGAGGCTGCGCAGACAGGGGCTCGAAGCCCGACAAGGCCGTGCGCGGTTCAAGATCCATCTCCAGGCTGACTGTCCAGCAGCTCGAGAAGAGCCAGCTGGTGCAGAAGGAGAAGGACGGCGGCAGGGCGGTCACCGCCAAGGGGCGCAAGCTGGTCGATTCGTTGGCCACGCAGGTCCTCAAGGAGATGGCGGCCCAGAACCCGGAACTCACTAAGTACCTGTGAGTGAGCCAACATGGCAGACGATTCAGAGCTCGACGCGTTGAGACAACGGAAGCTCCAGGAGCTTCAGGTCAGGGCGCAGCAGGAAGCGGTCGTGCAGGAGCAGGCCAGGCAAGTGGACGCGCAGAGGGCCATGCTCATGCGGCAGATACTAACCCCGGAGGCGAGGGAGCGTCTGGCGAACCTGCGCATGACCCGCCCGGACCTGGTGGAGCACGTCGAGAACCAGCTCGTGATGCTGGTGCAGTCCGGCAGGGTCACGGACAAGATAGACGACTACACCCTCAGGCAGCTCCTGAGGCGGATAATGCCCGCGAAACGGGAGATCAAGATCGAGAGGAGATGACGATGGCCACGCACAAGCCACACGCAAGGAAACTCAGGCTGATGAGGGCGACCAAGAGCAACCGGAGGGTGCCCGCCTGGGTCATGATGAGGACGAACAGGACCTTCCTTAGGCACCCCAAGAGAAGGCAGTGGAGAAGGACCAAGCTGAAGGTGTGAGGTGTCTTACATGGCTGAAGATGTCGAGATGGTGTTCACTGTCCCGTTGACTGTCACGCGGCACGTCCCCAGGACGAAGCGCGCCCCGAGGGCGATCAAGGAGATCAAGGACTACGTGAGGCAGCACCTCGCGGACAAGACCATGTCCAAGGAAGAGGTCCCCGAGAAGGATGTCTGGATAGACTACAGGCTCAACGAGCACCTGTGGTCCAAGGGCATAGAACACCCGCCTCGGAAGGTCCGCGTGAAGGCGATAAGGTTCGAGGACGGCCTCATCGAGGTCTCTCTGCCGGAGGAGTAATCCTCCTGGAGTAGGGCCTGATGCTTAGGCTCGCGACTGTTTTCGGCAGCCCGTATCTGGGAGTGTACTGCTCCGCGAACGAGCGATACGCCCTCGTCCCCGAGGGCGCGGATGAGTCGTTCGTCGAGGACATCGAGCAGGTCCTGAAGGTGGAGGCCGTGCGGACGTACATCGCCGGGTCCACGCTCATAGGGTCGCTCGTGGCCATGAACTCCAACGGGGTCGTCGTCACCAACTTCGCGGAGAAGCACGAGCTCGCGAAGCTCCCGAAGGAACTTAGGGTCGGCGTGATGGAGGAGAAGCTGAATGCGGCCGGCAACAACATAGTCGCGAACGACAGGGCCGCGTGCGTCCACCCCGCAGCTTCGAAGTACTCCGTCAAGGTGATCGAGGACGCGCTGGGGGTCGAGGTGCGCCGGTGCGCCATCGCGGGCATAGAGACGGTCGGGTCGGTGTGCATCGCGACATCGAAGGGCGTCGTTTGTCATCCGAGGACGTCCGAGGCCGAGCTGAAGGAGCTGTCATCGCTTTTCGGCGCGCCCGCCGCGTTGGCCACCCTGAACTACGGCACGCCGTACCTGGGCGCGTGCGCGGTGGCGAACAGCAAAGGCGCATGCATCGGCTCTTCGACGACGCCGATAGAGCTCGGCCGTATCGAGGACGGTCTCGGGCTGTACTGACGACCTACTGTGAGAACAGCCAGATCTCGGTCCCGGACTCTGGCAGGTCGTCGGGGGAGAAATCCACTTCGTTCCCGACCTTGACCACATTGTCCTTGTCGCACAGGTTCAGGAAGTCCTGGACCGGTTTGATGGACAGCGAGAGCCCCTGCGTCCTGTAGTGCATCGGGATCGCGACCTTGGGGGCGACCCTGTCGATGACCCTCTTGGCCGCGTCGGGGCCTATAGTGAAGACGTCCCCGACGGGGACGAACAGGAAATCCAAAGGCGCTATCCGCTCGACAGTCGCCTCATCCAGGTCGTGCCCGAGGTCGCCCAGGTGGCAGAACGACATCCCGTCGAGCTCGAACCTGAACATGACGACCTTCCCGCGCTTCGACCCGCCGGCGTCGTCGTGGTTCGCCTCGATGCCCTCGACCCTCACGCCCTGTTCGACTGTCATGATGGGGGCGCTGAGCACGGCCGCATCCTGCTTCCTCACAACCCTGGCGCAGTTGTGGTCGAAGTGGTCGTGGGACACGAGCACCAGGTCCGCCTTGACCCGCGGCGGGGCGATGCCCAAAGACTTGCCGTCATGCGGGTCTGTCACGACCTGCACGCTGCCCGCTATCTCGAAACAGGAATGGCCATGCCATCTGATCCTCAATCGTAGGCCCCCAGGGTGTGGTAATCATGGATTCCGTACTTAACACAGACGGTGCGCGTCAGACCAGTCTCAGCCCTTGACCTTGCGGACGGTCCTGACCTTCCGCGTGGGCTGTGCCGCTTGAACGGGCTGCTGCGGGACAGGTGCCGGCTGTCTCTGCACTTTCACGGGCTGGGTCTGAGCAACGGGAGGCGGGGAGGCAATCTCCGGCCGAGGTGCAGGCGCGGGCTCCGGGGTCCGGACGTTCCTGACTTTCCTGACCTTCGGGGCGGCAGGTTCCTGAGGCGCGGGCTCAGGCATAGGAGCGGGTTGCTGGACGACGGGCTCGGGCTCCTCCTCCCTCAAGGGTTCCTCCTGCTTCAGGCTCTGAGCAGGCGTCTCCCTGTCGAGCATGTATTCGGAGGCGAGGACGACCCTCGGCTCCTCAGGCTCCTCGGTCTGGGCTATGCGCGCGGCGACCTGCTCCGCCTCGGCCTTCTCCTGGACGGGGTTCCGCAGGGTTGACTCTATCTTGTGGTTGACCGTGCCGGGCTGGAACTTCTGCTTCTCAAGAAGCAGGTCACGCTCGAGTTTCTCTATCTGGAGGATCCACTCGTCCTCCTCCTCGAAGTCCCACCCGCAGAACTCGCATATCCTGGCCTCCAGGGATACGCCTAGACCGCAGCTGGGGCACTCTTTCTTGGGCTCGCCGCGGTCCATTTTCTTAGGCATCGGAGAGATAATTCTAGTGTCATTATATAAGCGCTTCTACAGCACGCTCGCGCATGGCGCCAGTGTTCCCAGTAGGCATAGTAAAATACCCAGCCTGGCGATTACTGGGCGGATATGAAGATACTGGTCCTCTGCGTCGATAGGGACGACGACATCGGCACAAAGGCGATGGTCAACGGCCCGGTCATAGGCCGGAAGGAGAACGTCGATGCAGCGCTGGCCCTCGGGATAGCCGACCCTGAGGATGTCGACACGAACGCCATCCTGTCAGCCCTGCAGCTCTACGACGACCTGATAAAGAGGGGTATAGACGCCGAGATCGCCACCGTCTCCGGCGATTCGCACGTGGGCTTCCAGTCTGACCTGATAATCCGGGCGCAGCTGGAGAATGTCCTCGAGGTGGTGAAGCCCGACAGCGCCATCCTAGTGAGCGACGGCGCCGAGGACGAGTCCATCTACCCCGTGATATCTTCCAGGATCAAGATAGACTCCGTCAGGAAGGTGTATGTCAAGCAGAGCAAGAGCATCGAAGGCACCTACTACATGATCGTCAAGACGCTCCAGGACGAGAAGATGAGGCGCCGGTTGGTCGTCCCGCTCTCCCTCGCGCTGATTATCCTGGGGTTCCTGTCCCTCATCACCAAGGTCATACAGTTCAGGAACGGCAACTACGAGGACATCGCCCTCGTGTCGCAGATGGCATTCGGGGTCATCGGGGTCGTCCTGGGGTTCTACCTGGTCGGTTGGGCGTATCGGTGGGGGGAGCGGTTCAGCGAGAGGATGGCCTACATGAGGAAGTCGCTGAGGCAGGGCAGCCTGGTCATCCCGTTCGCCATAATAGGCATCGTCCTCTCGGTCGTGGGGATACTGATAGGTTACGACCTGGCGATGGCGTACAGGGAGTCCCTGCTCGCACACGAGCGGAGCCTGGCGATATCCATCCTCATCTTCGTCTCCGGCTCTGTGTGGTTCGTCGTGTTCGGCGTGTTCTGCTACGAGACGGGGAAATCCTTGACGGCCTTCCTGCAGAGGGGAAAGATACGCTGGTCCTTCATCGTCATGATGGTCTCCGTGCTCGCGACCGGGTTCATCGTGCAGGGGTCCGCGGACGCCCTATCGTTCTTCGTCGGCCATGGCGACTACGACCTGCTCATCATAATGGCCGAGATAATCACCGGCATCCTGATCGCTGTGTTCAGCTCGGTGCTCAACGCCTCTCTCAGGTCGGAGTCGGCCAGGAAGGGTTCGACCTCAGGGGCGTGAGCCGATGAGGCTGGACCTGTGGCTCCCGATGTACCGCGAGATCTGCCGGGAATTCGGGTACGACATGGAGGCCGATGCCAGGAACGCGGCCGCGCTCTCATCGATACTGTCTTCGAGGCCTGTGCCCACACTGAACGCGCTGGAGTCGGCCTGCCCCGCCAGCGTGACGATCTGCGGGGACGGGCCATCTCTGCGGCAGCATATCTCAGAGAGGGTTCCGGAAGGATACGTGGTGGCGGCCGACGGCGCCACGACGACCCTGATGGACGCAGGGCTCGTCCCGGACGCCATCGTGACGGACATGGACGGGGAGATCGGACACCAGTTGGAGGCGAACGCCAGGGGCTCGATGGTCTTCGCGCACGCGCACGGGGACAACGTGCGTGCGGTCAGCGAGGTCGTCCCAAGGTTCGAAGGCACGGTCGTCGGCACATGCCAAGGCAATCCCACGGGCGCGTTGCTGAACCTGGGAGGCTTCACGGACGGCGACCGCGCGGCCTG
Organism: uncultured Thermoplasmata archaeon; assembly: GCA_964488505.1. GTDB lineage: Archaea > Thermoplasmatota > Thermoplasmata > UBA10834 > UBA10834 > UBA9653. The sequence continues at coordinate 291,292 of CAZAUI010000001.1, forward strand.
CATCTTCTCAGGACTGGGCGCCCGGCGGATCGTGTTGGTGGGGTTCGACTTCGACAACCCTTCGCCGAAGCAGTTCCGTCCGGCCGAGGTCAAGGCGCGGAAGCTCAGGTGGGCGAGGCGCATACTCTCCGTCCTAGCGGAGCAGGGTGTGGCGATCGAGGGTTTGTGACTGATGGGGTCGGCTGCGCGCCCTCGTACGACACCTTTTTAGCACCGTAGAGAGTTCACGTCGCAGGGACTGGGATGACTGTTGTCACCATGCAACAGGTAGAACTGGCGCTCAAGAGGACCCTCGGCAAGAAAGGCATGTCCGACGAGGAGGTCAAGCGCATGGCGGAGTACGTCATGAGCTTCTTCGGATACACCGACGAGGTCACGGACAACCAGCTCACGCCCCAGGACCGCGACGTCTTCTACATGCTCGAGGAGGAGGGCCTGCTCACGACCACACAGGAGGAGGTCCTGCTCAGGAAAGGGAAACTCTGGAGGACGCACTTCTGGATACTGAAGAAGGACCAGATACTGCGACTCGCGACCTCGGACGAGGGCGACAAGGCCAAGGACGAGGCGAAGGAGGACGTGTACGACCAGCTCTCGGACGAGGAATGGGCGAGGCACAGGCCGCCGATGTCCGGCTCGGCGGAGGACAAGCCGCCCAAGGATGAAACGAATTAATACCCGTATCCTTATGGCGTCAGGCTGGTCATCACCAAATGAACGGCTACCTGATAGCACTCATAATCGTATCCGCGTGGATCGCGGCGATATACTACCTCAACCGGGTGAAGTGGTTCCAGAAACATGACATGAGCCTCATGGGCCCCATGGTCATGTGGAGGACCCGGCGGGGCAGGGAGGCGATCGACAGGGTCGCCTCGAGGAGACGCATCTGGTCGATCTACGGGAAGCTGTCGCTCTGGATATGCGCAGGCGCGATGATGACCATCATGCTCCTGCTGATCTGGGAGGCGACGATAGTCCCGCAGATCGAGAAGGCGCCGTCGCCGGAGCTGATACTCGGGATACCCGGCATCAATCCTGTGATACCACTCTGGTACGGCATACTCGGGCTGGTCGTTGCCATCGTGGTGCACGAGGTCTCACACGGCATAATGACCCGGCTCGGAGGCATGAAGCTGGTCTCGCTCGGGCTGCTGTTCTTCGTGTTCCCGGTGGGCGCCTTCGTCGAGCCTGACGAGGCCGAGCTGCAGAAGACTACGAGGCTGAAGAGGGCGAAGGTGTTCGCGGCAGGCCCGGCAAGCAACCTCATACTCGCGATTGTCGTGCTCGGGCTGTTCTCAGGCGTCATGATGGCGTCCACGGAGCCCGCGCACGAGGGCGTGCTCGCGACGGGCATCGTCGAAGGGTCGCCAGCGTACTACGCGAACATATCGCAGACGAGCGTCATAGTCTCTGTCGGCGGGTATGCGGTGACATCTCCCGACGACATCGACGCGCTCACCGGCATAGAACCCGGCGAGTTCGTATCGGTCGATTATTACTTCGCGGGCGAGCTGGAGACCGCCGAGCGGGTCGCCTACGGTCTCGTGATATCGTATGCGGTCGAAGATTACGCCGCACATGACGGTGGACTAGAGGCAGGCATGGTCCTGGCTAGTCTCGACGGGACGACCGTGAGGAACATGGACGACCTCAGGGCCGCCATGGACGGGACCTCGGCGAACCAGACCGTCGACGTCACCGTCCTGAGCTACAACGAGTCTGTGGGCGGGTTCGCGGTCGATGAGGACATCACATCGCTTACCCTCTCGTCCAAGTACGATTTCTACGCTGATTACTATCCTGACGAGAACGAGGAGTCCTTCCGCAACGACGGATATCTTGGCGCAGGGTTCCTTCCCCTGGGCCTCAACATGCGCTCCGCGGACTACTACTCCGCGATGCTGGCGAACCCGTTCCAGGGCGATGACACCCTCGACGAGTTCTCGAGGTCCTGGCTGACCCTCATAGCGCTTCCGTTCCTGGAACTCGCGCCGATACAGTCGCCGGTGACCGACCTTTACGAACCGTCCGGAAACCTGGCCTGGATGCCGGACGGCGCGTTCTGGGTCCTGACGAACTCCCTTTACTGGATATTCTGGCTCAACCTGATGATCGGTTTGACGAACGTCCTCCCCGCCGTGCCACTTGACGGAGGATACCTGTTCCGGGACATGTTCGACTACATCGTGAGCAAGGTCCGGCCCAGGCACACTAAGGAACAGCGTGAGAAGGTCGTGGGGTCCATCACTCTCGCCTTCGCCCTGGGTGTGCTGTTCCTGATACTCTGGCAGCTGGTCGGTCCGTCCATTATGAACTGAGGAAAGCGTTTTATTACCGAATCTGTTACCAGGTCCGGTAGCATGTTTTCCCCTGAGAAGGATTTGAGGGACCTCGTCATCGAGGTGCTGAAGAAGGACCCGACATCCATCAGCGGACTCTCCAGGGAGCTCAGTGGCAGAGGGGTCAAGATGCACCGCCTGGAGCTCACCGGATACCTCAAGGCCCTGGCCGACCTCGACATACTGAAGCAGAAGGACATCAAGCCCGCAAAGGTCTTCTCCGTCTCGGGGGCGAGGGAGCGGAGCCTGTACGAGATGGTAGGGGACTGCGTGAACGCGATGCCTGGCACGTCGACCGAGAGGGCGACGATCGCCGCCTACTGCCTCCAGAGGCTCTTCAGGAGAGTGGTCTTCGACATGGAGGTCAGGAGATGCGGTGTCGACGGGATCGTCGAGGGCAGGAAGGCGACCCAGGAGGAGCGGGCTGAGGCGAAGACCCTCCTGACCAGGATGGGGTACAAGGTGCCGAACAGCGACGTGCCCACGGTAGTGGAGGCGGAGCTGGAACCTCTCTTCGTGAGGGTCCTCGCCGAGATCGTCGTCGACAGGTTCGGACTCCGGTCCTATGCCAAGGAGACCATCCAGACGAAGCTGTGAGACACGCAGTTTATCTACCGGCTCGGGCGTTAGCCTTCCCGTGGAACTGGCAGGGATCGTCAGGGCAGTCAGGTCATACCGTGGCGTCGTGCGGAAGGCGCCGATAGAATCGGTTGCGCGCAGCCTTCTTCCCGAGCCGTCCGGGGTCGTGCTCGCCGCACGAGGCGAGGACTCGGCCGCGATAAGGCACGGCAAGGACGTGCTCCTTCTCGCAGCTGACGGCATCGTCCAGGACCTGGTCGACAAGGACCCGAGATGGGCTGGCTACTGCTCTGTGCTCGTCAACGCGAACGACATCGCGGCCATGGGCGGTCTGCCTGTCGCGGCCGTGAACGTCCTTTCCAGCGGGGATGCGAAGACCAGGGCGCGCCTGGTGAGCGGCATGAGAGACGCCTGCGACAAGTTCGGCGTCCCGATGGTCGGAGGTCACCTCCATCCCGACACCGGTTATGACGCTGTGGACGTCGCGATGCTCGGCAGGACCACACCGTCCCGGCTCGTCCTTAGCAGTGGTGCGAAAGCAGGGGACGCGGTCGTGTTCGCCATGGACCTCGAGGGGGGTTTCACTCCCGGTATCCCGTATTCGTGGGACACCACGAGCCGGAAGAGCCCAGAGGAGGTCCAATCGCGGCTAAGGACCATGCACAAGCTGGCGCCTGTGTTGACCGCCGGGAAGGACATCAGCAACCCGGGGTGTCTTGGCACGCTGGGGATGCTGCTCGAGGCGAGCTCGAAGGGCGCCGAAGTTGACATCGGACTGATCCCGATGCCGAGCGGAGAGGACATGGCCCAATGGCTGCTCGCATTCCAGGGTTGCGGCTTCGTGACCACGTGCGCCCAGAAGGCCGTCGGCAGGGTCTGCTCTGGGTTCGACTCCGCCGGCCTGTCGGCGGCGGTCTGCGGCCGAGTCACATCCGACGGGAGGTTGCGGGTCGGCCTCGCGGGGAAGAACGCGGTCGTCTTCGATTTCAAGAAAGACAAGCTGGGGTGCGCACCAACGCAAAAGATATGAACTGCCACCAGCTTCATGACTTATAACTGAGAGCGAGAAACACGGCAAAACAGCGGTTAGCAACCAATCCGAGAGGGCGCCTAAACGCTCGGGTAGGTTGAGCTAGTAAAAGGGTGCTGTCACGCTGCGGCATCCACCGTGCTCGACTCTCTCCTTCTTTCCACTCATTGTGTTCAGTGTGATCGATGAAGAAAGAGAAGTGCTAGGCCACTGGGGTTGCCGGCCTCCCCTGTGCCAGCTGCCCATCGACCTCCTCGACCCCGCTTCCCGGTGAGCGTTGATAGTCTGCGGTAAGGCTGCTCCCGTCAGGGCCTGACCCGATCTCCGCGGCAAGGGCCGACCCTTCCGCCCTCCGGCAGGAGGGAACGGCCGCCTTCGACCCCATCGGACAGGATCTCACTGTTGGTCGTTGGACTGGCACCGGTTCGGTTACGACGTCCCCAGCTGTCACCCCCACTGTCGACGATTTTGGTGTACAAGGACACGCCGAACGTCCCGGTCAAGCCTAGCAGCCATCATTAGAGATGAACATGTAGATGGTCTTTTGCATCGACTTATCGAAGAACAGAAGCGCGACCTCGCCGTCCCGACTGTGATTAAGATTAACGATGCTCGACATCCGATTACGATATCCGAGTCCAGATGGACCGAGATGTCCACGCACCTTAATATAGCATCAAGTGTGTTGTCAGCGAAGCGTTCGGGGGGTGAGACGGGCATATGGCTCTTCTCGCCAATCGAATCGGAATAGGGGAGTAACGGAGCGTCTGAATCATGGTTTGGGGAAGGAAGATTACAGCTCTAGCTATGTGCCTAGCGATGTTCTGCGTGGCTATCTTCGCGCCCGCCGTCGGTGTTGGCGTGGTCGAAGGAGCAGCGGAGGGCGAGATCACGATGACTGTCGGGACGATACAGGACCCCGGCACGCTCAACCCGTTCTCGATGGTTCTGAGCATGGCCTACACGATATCGTTCCTGATGTATGACACCCTGAACTCGGTCGAGCCAGACCTGTCCAGCGGCCCGCAGCTGGCGCGGTCCTGGTATCACGACGAGACCTCGACCGTATGGAGGTACAACATCAGCCAGGATGCCTATTGGCATGACGGTGTGCAGGTGACGGCCGCGGATGTCGCGTTCACGTACAATCTGGTCCTCGACAACCCCGATGTGTGCGCCCTCTGGGTCGACTACCTCGCGAACATAACGGAGGCCGTCGCCGAGGACGAGTTCACGGTGCGCATAACGACCGAGGTCCCGAAGGCCACGATGCTGAGCTTGAACGTCCCGATCCTTCCGGAACACATCTGGTCACTGGTCCCTGTGGACCAGCTGGACCATGTCGACTACTGGAACACACAGTATTTCCCGAACGGACCGGTCGGTTCCGGGCCTTTCATACTCGATGAATATGTCAAGGACGACTTCATCAGGATGCTCACGAACAAGGAATACTACATCGATGTCGCCAACTTCGACATACTGTTGTACAAGGTGTTCACTGACGACATCGCGATGCTGAACGCCCTGAACTCGAACACGCTGGACGTGGCGACCGCGGTGCCTACGGATGCATGGGCGACCACCATAAACGCGGATAACATCGACGGCCAGGCCGTGAAAGCGTTGTCGCTGTTCGAACTCGGCGTTAACTGCATGCCCGCGGATATGAGGGAGGGCTTCCCGCAGGCCAGCGATAACCTCGAGATGAACAACGTGGCGGTGCGGCAGGCCATCGCGATGTGCGTGGACAGGGATTACATCGTGACCAGCATATTGAACGACCTCGCAGAGGAAGGCAGTTCACTCATACCGACTGCGACGGATCAGTGGCACTACGATGTTCCTGAGAACGAGGTTTGGCCGTTCGATATCGACGCGGCCAACGCGCTCCTGGACGCCGCCGGGTACACGGCGGACGAGGACGGGGACGGCTGGAGGGAGAACGCCACTAGCGGCGTGGAGCTGGATCTGATATTCTACTACAGGAACGACGCGACCGTCGCGGACCAGCTTACCGCGGAGGAGATCGCCGACAACCTGGCCCTGGTGGGCATAAACGCGCCTCCGCAGGGCATAACTGAGAGCACGCTGTACACGTACTGGTACCAGGCCAGGTACGACCTGTACATCTGGGCGTGGGACACCGATGTCGACCCGTCCTTCATGCTCTCCGTGATGACCACCGACCAGATACCGGACGACCCGCAGGATTGGACTGCCTGGTCCGACTGTTTCTACTCTAACCCGTACTACGACTCTCTGTTCATACAGCAGCAGAACACCGCGGACTTCGGGGAGAGGCAGGCGATCATATTCGAGATGCAGCAGATCCTGTACAGGGACTGCCCGTACATCGTGCTCTGGTACCCGTTCGGACTCTACGCGTACAGGACCGACAGCTTCTACAACTTCCCGGACATGGTCGCCAACCCCGGCATGACCCCGGGCTCGATGTGGTTCTTCTTCAGCGTGATCCCGCTGGGTGCGAACTCGCCCCCTGAGAATGTCGATGCTGGAGACGACCGGACGGTGTTGGTTGGAAGCTCTCAGACCTTCACGGGCTCTGCGGACGACATCCAGACGCCTGACGAGCTCGTCTTCAACTGGACGTTCGTCGAGCCCGACCTGACGGAGACGCTCCTTACCGGGGAGCAGGTCACATACACGTTCGAGAACCTGGGAGAGGTGACGGTCACCCTTGAGGTGTCCGACCCAGGTGGCCTCACAGCCTCGGACGAACTCATCGTGACGGTCGTCGAACCGCCAGATGACGCGGGTTGGGTCATCGGATACGTGAAGGACTCTTTCGGAGATGCACTCTTCGGGGCCACGGTCACGGACGGCACCTTGACGGCGAGCAGCAACTCGACGGGCATGTACAACCTGACCGTAGGGGCTGGTGTCGTCAACCTGACGGCCAGCATGGATGGCTACAACTCGTCCTCGACAGAGGTCACAGTGACAGCCGGCGAGGAGGTGTGGCAGAACTTCACGCTGACATCGTCTGTCGGAGCCGTTAAAGGGCATGTCTATGACGATGCGACGGACGAGCCTATTGAGAGCGTGACCGTCAAGATAATCGGCCCGACCAACAAGACGATGCTGTCGAACTCCACCGGTGGGTTCTCGTTCGACGACCTCGAGCCCGGCACTTACCACCTCAACGTGACTAAGTCTGGATACCTGTGGAACGATGTGACGGTGGAGGTTGTCGCCGGAGAGACGTTGACGGTTGACATCGAGATGACCTCTGAGTCGTCCGGGAGCGAGGATGAAGACGACGGGGACGGCGGTTCGATTCTGACGATCGTGGCAGTCATCGCGATCATCGCGGCCGTCGCGGCCGTGGCCGTCTATATGCTCAAGAAGAAGAAGTCTTCGGAGCCTCCGTCCGAGCCGCCGGCCCAGTGAGCGGGCGAGGAGTCGCAAACCCCTTCTCGAAACCTATTTCATCATATTCGCAGTTCGGGCAGTGACAGCATGATGAGGTCGTCATACGAACAGGTGACGGGATGGTGAGTCTGTGAGCAGCCTGCGCAGGATCATCGCCCGCAAGACGATCAATTCCATCATCACGATCCTGCTGGTCGTCATACTCAACTTCTTCCTTTTCAGGGTGATGCCCGGCAACCCACTTCAGTTCATCGTCCCTCAGAACCCTGAGATCCCCGAGGAGTACAAGGAACGCATAATAGACAAGTACGGATTGGACGAGCCTCTCCACATCCAGTTCTTCACCTACATGTTCAGGACGCTCCAGTTCGACTTCGGCGAATCTTTCATGTATCCAGGTACTCCCGCGATGGACTACGTCATGGACAAGATGGTCTGGACGTTGATCCTCACCGGTACGTCATCCATCCTCATGATCGTCATCGGGATGACCATGGGCATTCTGTCGGCTTGGAAGCGCGGTAGCTGGCTCGACACCAGCTCGCTCGGGTTCTCGCTGTTCTTCTACGCGATGCCGACCTTCTGGTTCGCCATGATGCTCATAGTGGTGTTCTCGACCGGGCTCAACTGGTTCCCGTCGGACAGCGCCCTCACGTATGGCGAGCGGCTGGAGTTGACCTGGAGCTGTTTCGTCGACCTCGTACGTCATCTGGTCCTGCCAGCTGCAAGCCTCACAGTCGGCAGCATAGCCGCTTTCTCAATCATCATGAGAGGGTCACTGATCGACGTGATGACCGAGGAGTATATAACGACGGCAAGGGCCAAGGGCCTGTCCGAGGGCAAGGTCCTCAAGGACCACGCCGTCCCGAACGCGATGTTGCCGATGGTCGCCCTGATCGCCATAGACTTGGCGTTCGTCGTCGGCGGGGCGTTCCAGACTGAGGTGGTCTTCAGCTACCCAGGTATCGGGTACTCCACTATCACCGCGACGCTGAACCAGGACTATCCCATACTCCAGGCCGCCTTCTTCCTGATCGCGGTCGTGGTCGTTCTCGCCAACCTCGTCGCTGACCTGATGATGGTGTACCTTGACCCGAGGGTCAAGGTGGGGTGATCTTGATGGACGGGACGACTCGCGGACTTGACAGCCAGGATAGCATCGGTGCAGGCAAGTACGGCCTGTCCGAGCCCACCATCGAGAAGATCGGCCTCATGAAGAAGAAGGCCGTGCAGACCTGGCGCATCTACAGGAAGAACTGGATGGGCATGCTGGGCATCGTCATCCTCGCGTTCTTCGTCATGATGGCGGTGTTCGCCCCTCAGTTCATATACCTCCTGTCCGTCATAGGCGGCTGGGACCACGCGTACGACCCGTTCGAGAGGGTCAGTGAGCGCCCGCTGGTGACGCCCCCTTCGCCGGAACACTGGCTCGGGACGGACATCCGGGGCTGCGACATATTCACCCGGCTGATATACGGCAGCCGGGTCTCCCTCGAGATCGGTCTCGTGGCCACCGTCGTGTCCATGGGCCTGGGCACGGCCGTCGGGCTCCTCAGCGGGTACTGGGCCGGCTGGAGGGACGAGGTCCTGATGAGGATCACCGATGTGTTCCTTGTCCTGCCCTGGCTGGTGCTGATGATCGTCTTCGCGACGGTCCTGCCAGGCGGCGCGAGCGTGGGCAAGGTCATATTCGTCATAGGCATCACCGGCTGGTCCAGCACCGCCAGGATCGTCCGGGCGCAGGTGTTCTCCCTCAAGGAGAGGTCCTTCATCGAAAGGGCCAAGGCGATAGGCGCCGGGGACTACTACATCGTCCGGAAGCACATATTCCCCAACGTCTTCCCGCTCGTGTTCGCCAACTCCATACTGACGGTCGCACTGTCCATCCTGTCGGAGAGCACCCTGAGCTACATAGGCTTGGGGCCGATGCCGAGCGAGGTCGTGACCTGGGGGAACATGCTGCAGGACGCCGACGACGGCGCGGCGATGTACAACGGACTCTATTGGTGGGTCATCATGCCCGGCCTGTTCATCGTCTTCCTCGTGCTCGCCTTCACATTCATAGGGTACGCCCTGGACGAGATATACAACCCGAAGCTCAGGAAGAGGTAGCCTCGCAGGATAGGTCCGAGGTCCAGTTCAGGGAATCCTCGGCCTCAGCGTCTTGTCTTCACCGATGATGACCGCTATGGACGCGAAGGACGCGATCAGCTCGATCCACTTGAGCGCGGTCCCGTCGGGGAGCTTGCCCGAGGTGGTGCCCGAGTACTCTAGCCAGCCCGCTATCTCCCTCCCCTTCCCGAATATCCATGTGTCGAAGTAGTCTCCTTCGATGCTGTCGTCCACGGACTGCCTCTTGGATCGAAGCATTATCGGCCTGCTGAAGGTCCCATCCTCTCCCTGCCCGTATGGATTGTCCTCCGCGAGGAACAGGGTCGTCGCCCTGCTGATCTCCCTGCCCTTGTAGACCGCCGGATTGACCAGGTCCCCGTACTTGTAGCTCAGAGGCGCGTGGGCGTCCCAGGCGTCCTTCCTGAGCCCGGACTGGTACCTGTACCTGTAGAGCCCTTCCCTCCTGTCGAGGAGCGCCATGGTAACCTCCCTGATCCATAGCCGCCTGCGCAGCAGGTTGAGCGCGTCGTTCATGAACGCGTCGACGCTGAACTCGTGTTTCTGGAAATGCCCGAGCAGTACCTGGACACCGTCTAGGAGCTTCTGGTTCTGGTCCTTCTGCGAGTAGAGGTAGTCGAGGCGCAGTTTCCTGGCGACGTCGTCCGGGCTCGCGGTCGACCTCTGCTGGCTCCCATCCGTGGAGATGCCGATGATCAAGGGCAGCAACACCTGCCGGCCAGTTCCTAGTGGCATGCTCGTATCACACCTGGTTAGCAACACCGCGAAGCGCCACTGGGTACATTGTGGTTTTGGCCGTACCGTTCGGTCCCCGCGGACGGAGGGCTCACGCTGTCCCGAGGTTATAGAAAAAAACGAAGCGGCTTGAATTACATACTAGGTTTCTGTCGAGACAGAGCACTTCTCAAAGGCCTAGGGCCTTAGAGAATCAGTACCTTCTCGGCGGCCTGTGCTTCTGGTAGCACTCTTTGCAGTACACTGGCCGGCCCTCTGTGGGCTTGAACGGCACCTGTGTGTCTGCACCGCAGTCAGAGCACTTGGCGGAGTGCATCTCTCTTGGCCCTCCAAATCCGCGGTCTGACCTGCGTGGTCGGTTATCCACTTACGCATACCTCCTGTTCGAGTCCTTGGCTGCTCTCTGGCGGCTCAAGGCAATACCCGTCAAGGCGTCCTAGTATATCATACCAATGCATGAACAGTCTCATAGGGGAGGCCGGGACCACGATGGGCGGTCCACGGGAACCTGAAAGGCCCTGTCGGTATACCCCCGAAAGGGCTATGCCCTCCGGGTCGGTTCTTTACTCTGATGCCAGCTATTCCCCCAATTCCGATCAGGTCCCGGAACCAGGGCGTAGGAGCCCATCTAGCCAATGCGAGAGTCGCCTTGGGCGTCGAGGCGAAGACCGTCCTCGCTCTCATCGTCATCGTGACGTGCTTGGTCATACTGCTGGTCGTCCTGAAGTGACCTCGTCTGCCGTTCCATGGACTCGCGTGATGCAGAGTGTGAGGCCGCACGGGCGCTCCGCAAGACTCCCGTTTGGCCGGTTCTCGTCCATGGGAGCTGAACCTCAGAATATACTTCGAAAACCGAGCTTACTGGCGATCTTCTGTGGTGGACCGTGTTCGCAATCGGAAAAGTGGCGTGTTTCGTGCTCATCCACGGTTCTCCTCCCTAAACCTTAATGTCCCTGCCCGCAATCTGCTCCAACCAATGCGTGGACCGGCACCCGGAGTGAAGCCAATTTCCGCAGTGTGTCCCAGATGCGGGGCGGACATGGAGCTGCCCTGGAACGCTCCGAGGGCAATCTGCAGGTATTGCGGAGGGGAAGTCCTCATAAGCGCGATCGCCGACAAGGCGCTCGCATGCGGAGCATGCCAGGGTTTCGGGAGGGTGAATATCTGCCCCACCTGCCGCGGCACAGGGGTCTGCAACTGGTCTTTCCACGGCTCTGGATCCATGGTCAAGAGGGCCCTTGGCCTCGGCCTCAGGGCCCACTGCCACGAGGGCCGATGCTCCATGTGCAGCGGGACAGGCAGGTACGGGTCCGGAGTGTGTCTGGCCTGTAGCGGGACTGGCAGATGCCCTCAGTGCCACGGCACTGGAAGGTGTGTTGCATGCCATGGCCTGGGCAACCTGCCGCATCCGAACGGCTATGAGAAGTGCTCCGTGTGCGGCGGGGACGGGATGATCTCTCCGGGCGAGTGCGAGGGTGAAGCGCTGCCGTCTGTCGTCGTCTGCCCCGCCTGCGACAGGCAGCACCACTTTGCCAACCCTCAGTGTCCGTTCTGCGGATTCGTGAGTCGCCCGTGCCCCCGATGCGGGAAGGCTTGGGTTCCCGGGAAAGGTTTCTGCGAGAGCTGCGGCTTCGGAAAGGCCGAATCAGAATAGAGGCGTCGGGTGCCTTGTGAATGCACGAGATGTTTGAGTGGACCGTGTGGGATTTGAACCCACGGCCTCATGCTTGCGAAGCATGCGATCTTCCGCTGATCTAACGGCCCTTGTGGTGGTTGGGGAGAAAAGCCGGCCTATTTCTACCTTTGCTAGCCAACGATATTGAGGATGTTGTCCACGGTCTGGCCGGTCGTTCCGAGATAAGTCCTCGGGTCCAGTGCGGCGTCTATCTCCGCCTCGGACAGCAAGGACGTGACGTCCTTGCTCTTCATCAGATAAGACTTGAAGTCCTCGCAGGCGTGCTGCGACTCCATGCTGCACTTCCTGATGAGCTCGTGGGCGTCCTGCCTTCCCATGCCCTTCCCCACGAGCGCCAGTATAACCGACTCAGCCATGATGACGCTCCCAGCCCTCGCGAGGTTCTGCCCCATCCGCTCCTTGTTCACGACCAGTCCGTCGAACAGCTTGGTAATCTTGGCCAGCATGTCGTCCACGAGTATGAACGAGTGCGGCACGAAGAACCTCTCGGCCGAGGAGTTCGTCAGGTCGCGTTCGTGCCACAACACCGCGCTCTCGAAGGACGGCGTCATGAACCCCCGGACTATCCTCGCGAGCCCGCACACGTTCTCCGCTGTGACCGGGTTCTTCTTGTGTGCCATCGTGGAGCTCCCGACCTGCGTGTTCTCGTCGAACGGCTCCGAGACCTCCGCGATCTCGCTCCTCTGCAGGTTCCTGACCTCGGTGGAGAACTTCTCGACGGAGCACGCGATGTTGCAGAGGACGGACATGAGCTCGACATACCTGTCCCTGGCGATTATCTGGGTCGGGCCCTCCTCGATGCCCAGCCCCAACTCCTCCATGACGGCCTTCTGTATCTCGACCGCCTTGGGCCCGAAGCCCGCGCCGGTGCCGACGGCGCCGCTCATCTTCCCGACCAGTATCCTGGAGGAACACTCCTTGAGGCGCTGCTCGTGCCTGTGGACCTCTAGCGCGTAGTTGCCGACCTTGAGGCCGAATGTGATCGGGAGGGCGTACTGGCCGTGCGTCCTGCCGACCATGATGGTGTCCCTGTTCTCCCTGGCCTTCTGGGCGAGGACCTTCTTCAGGTCCGCCAGGTCCTTCCCGAGGACCGAGATCGCATCCTTGATCTGAAGGGCCGCGGCGGTGTCGAGGATGTCGTTGGACGTCGCCCCGACGTGCACGAACTTGCCGCTCTCGCCGCACTGCTCGCTCAAGGCCCTTATGATGGCGGTGATCTCATGGTTGATCTTGGCGTCGATCTCCTGCACGCGCGCGAGCTTGACGTACCTCGTAGACGCGGTCTTCTTGACGATGTCGGCATGGTCCTTCTTGACGTTGCCCACCTTCGCATGAGCCAGGGCGAGCGCGGCCTCGACGTCGAGCAGCCTCTGGAGCCTGTTCTCCTCGTCGAATATGGCCTTCATCGCGGGCCTGCCGTATCTGAAATCCAATGGACATACTGGCATGGGGTCTGCCCCCCTGTGTAGGAGATAATCCCAGGGGAGATAATGTTTTCGTGCGGCGGGCTCAGGGACCGGGGCGCGACTACTTATCAACGGTGATAACCTGAAGAGAATCTGCTTAAATGCCGCCGTGGCTGTCATACTCAGAGCCGACATGACGCCCGAAGAGAAGTCTAAGGAAGTCTCGAAGCTCCTAGCGGACGATTACTCCCAGAAGATACTGGCCTACACCTACACCTCCCCGATGTCCGCCCAGAGGCTCAGCAAGGTCTGCAGGATACCTATCGCAGCCTGCTACAGGAGGATACACGAGCTCGAGCAGGCAGGCCTCATAACGATCGATAGGGAGAAGGAGGTCTACAAGGGCCGCAAGGTCAGGCTCTACAAGTGCAAGCTCAGGTCTGCCTCGATAAAGTTCCACAACGGCAGGTTCGTCACGAAGTACGACACCTGGCCCGAGAACGGCGGCTCCGTGGGGGATCCTTCGCCCGAGATGCAGCTGCCGGTCCCGGGCACGGGTTCCGCCTGACTAGATACCCCTTCTGTCCAACTCGTTGTTGACGAGCGTGACGCAGTGGTCCGCGTGATAGCTTATCGGCCCCAGGGAGACCTTCCGGGGGCCGTATTCCATCAGGATCTCCTCCTCCTCATCGGTCAGGTCCTGGTCGTCCCCCAGCACGAACGTGCAGTCAGGGCCGAACTCCGCGCTCCTGATGTCCTCCCCGTCCTCCTTGAGGTAGAAAATCTTCGACTCCTTGGATATGTTCGACAGGACCTCCTGATAGCCCCTCTCGGACACGTATATGCCCGGGGAACACTTCCTCTCGCCCTCGCCCTTCTGCAGAAGGGCGTTCCTTATGAGCGCGGCCGTGCTGCGCTCGTCGGGGTTGAGGTACTTCACCTCGGACCCGTCGATCCTGACGGTCTTGGGCGGGTTGGGCTCGCCTAGCAGCATGAGGGATATCTCGACGTCCTTCCTTATCGCGTGCGACAGGAAGAACGCGGAGTTGACACACCTGAGGAGTATGTCCAGCCTGCCGGTCGAGCCGCACAGGTCGTCGAGCTTGAAGTCCGCTGATGTGATCGCCCGGTGCCCCAGGACCACGAACCTCCTCATCGTCAGCCCTCCTTCGCGGTGACGTCGACGTCCTTGAACTGCTTCATCAGCTGCCTCCTCATCTTCCTGTTGCCCATGAAGCCCTTCATGGCCTTCTTGGACATGTTGTACTGCTTCAGAAGCTCCTTCACGTCCCTGGGGGTCGTCCCGCTGCCCCTGGCTATCCTGATGACCCTGGACGACTTGACCAGCTTCGGGTCCTCGAGCTCCTCGTCCGTCATCGAGTCCATGATGTGCCTGAACCTCAGGAGCTTCTCCTGGGTCGCCTCCATGTCCTGGTCCTTGATCTTGTCGGCGAAGCCAGGGAGCATGGACGTGATCTTCTTCAGGGGGCCCATGCCCTGCAGCATCTCCATCTGCTGGTACATGTCCTTGAGCGTGAACTTGCCAGAGAGCATCTTCCGGGCGGCCTCCTCGGCCTTCTCCTCGTCCATGACCTCGCTCGCGCTCTCTATGAGTGACTTGATGTCCCCCATGCCCAGCATGCGGCTGATGAACCTGTCAGGGTCGAACCGCTCGAGGTCCTCCAGGTGCTCCCCGACGCCTATGTAGCATATGGGCGCGCCCGTCTCGGCCACCGCGCTCAGCGCCCCGCCGCCCTTGGCCGTGCCGTCGAGCTTGGTGATGACCACGCCCGTGAGGCCCACGGCGTCGTGGAACGCCTTCGCCTGGGGCCCGGCCTGCTGGCCGGTCTGCGCGTCCAAGACGAGTATCTTCTGCTCCGCGTCGACCGTCTTGGCCACGTCCTCTATCTCCTTGATGAGGTCGTCCTCGAGCGAGTGCCTGCCCGAGGTGTCGAATATGATAACATCGTAGCCGTGGAACTCCTTGAGCGCCCTCTTGGCGATCTTGATGGCGCTCTTCTCCTTGGGGTCCCCGAACACGGGGACGCCGATCTGCTCGCCTATCTGGAAGAGCTGGTCGTATGCTGCCGGCCTGTGTACGTCCGCTGCGACCAGCCCGACCTTCATGCCCCTCTTGTGCAGGTCCTTGGCCAGCTTCCCAGAGGTGGTCGTCTTGCCCTGGCCGTACAGGCCCACCATGAGTATGCGCTGCGGCTTGGCAGGTATCTCCTTGCCCTTCCCGAGGATCTTGACGAGCTCCTCGTACACTATCCTGATGACATGCTCCCTGGGGCTCATTCCCGCAGGGGGCTTCTCCGTGAGCGCCCTGTCCTCGAGCTCCTTGGTCATACTGAGCACGAGCTTGACATTGACATCCGCCTGAAGGAGGGCCCTCTGCACATCCTTGACGACCTCCTTGACAAGCTTCTGGTCCACATGCGAGGCGTTGGCTATCTTCTTGATAGCGTCCCTGAGCGCCCCGCCTAGCCCTTCCAGCACCATTCAATCGACCTTCGCGCTAACGCTGCCCTGTGGATAAATATGTTGTGCAACGGCCCTCTGGAGTAACAAAAAAAGGGAAGGGAAGGGCTAGCCTTGTCAGAAGGGATGGGATGCACTCTAACAACTAGCCCAAAATTTCCCTAGTGATATATTACTCGTGTACTACTTAAAGGTGTCGAGCGGGTGCTTAAATACCTTCCGAGGCCCCCGGGACCCCCTGGAAGGTCCGTCCAGCATACCTCGCCGGGGCACCCGGCGATAGTACTGGCGCGCACCCCCTGTTCCGATGCTGCGCCTGCAACTCACATGTGGCCCGACTTCTGGAGGACCATGATGTCCTCGGTGCTGAGCTTCTCGCCGCTCTTGAACTTGTTGAATATCTCCTCTGCCTCGTGCTTGGCCGAGTCGTCGTCCTTCTCCTTCCTCGCCTTCCGGGTCTTGTCCCTGATGCCCGATATGATCTTGTCGAAGTCGTGGACCTGCCTTATGTGCTCTATGTGCTCCCTGTGCTCCTCGTCCGCGGACAGCTTGGCCTCGATGAACTTCTCCTGGGCGTCGTCCGCCTCCTTCCTGAGCTTGTCCGCCTCATCGTAGAGCTTGAGCATGCCGTCGTGCTCGGCCTGCGCCTTCTCCGCGAGCTCTGAGACCTGTCTGTGGAACGATTCCGCGTTCTCCTTGGCCTCGTAGGCCTCCTTCTCGGCCACCTTGACCTCGGTGAACTGCTCCATCTCCTTCTCCATGGCCTTGATCTTGTTGGAGAGGGAGCTTATCTCCTCGACTAGCGCGCGCTCCTTCTCGGGTGTGAGCACGGAGGTCATGTGCCTCTTCTCGAGCGCCCTGAGCTCCACCTTGAACTTCTTGATGGACTGGCCGCTCCGGGGCATCCTCTCCCGCTTGAGGTCTATGACCTTGTCGCTGAGGTCGTTGTACTTCCTGTTCCACTCGTCCCTCTTGACCTTGACCTCTCGGACCTCGGCGTTGAGCTTGTCCCTCATCTCGCGGCGGCCGTTGGCCTCGTCTATGAGCTTCCTGACCTGCGAGTTGAGCCTGTCGCGCGTGTCAGCCCATTCCCTCGTCTTCTCGTTCAGGTCGTCACGCTGCCTCTTGTGGCGCTCGGCCTCCGAATTGTGACGTGCCCTCTTCTCCTCGAGTTCAGGGATAAGCTCCGTCTCTGTCATGCACACAACCAACGCCGTCAGAACATGCCATCAGTCTGGACGCAGTCAGGACAATACTAGGTCCCATTTATATCCTTTTCGATGCGTGGCACTGACTTGTGCGCCCTCCTCTGCGGATACTGGTCCGTCCCGCGTGGGGACTCCGCCGGGCGGCGGAACGAAGTCCGGCCGCGGCCCGGTCGGCGCAGCCAGTCGAGTGGCCACGTCCGCCAGGGCGAGGGCCGCAAGCACTCGCCGCGCGAGGCCAGCCAGCGCCAGAGAATGTTATCATGCCTGATTACCGGGACGACACCCGTATAAGGCGTTCGATTCCTAGTTCACGCAGGAGTCAGCGCTGGGCTGCTCCAGCCCCCTGGAGAGCGATATGACTGGCACCAAGACCAAGCGTGGTCCATCAGAGAGGGCGAAGAGGCCGACGCGTTCGTCAGCGGGAGCCTCGTTCTCATGCTTCCAGTGCGGCGCGAAGGTGAGCTACGATTCAGACCGCTGCCCCAAGTGCCGGTCGTCCTACATCAAAGGTCTCAAGGAAGAGGATGTGGACGAACTCCTGAAGGCCGAGAAGGCGCTAGACGAGCCCTTCGTGGACTTCGTCGAGGCGCACGGATCGACCGTCGTGCATTTCGACGCGGACATATCCATGATGAACCTGCTGGACGACGAGGGCGCGGACCCCGGGTTCGTCTCCGAGTGCTCGAACTGCGGCACCGTCGTGGAGATCAACACGAGCAGGTGCCCGATGTGCGGCTCAGCCCTGGAACACCTCAACGTAGGCCTCGTGGACATGTTCGCGGACATGGAGTTCGACCCGCAGCCGTCCGAGGATGCGGACTGTCCCTACTGCGGAGAGCATGTGACCCTCCGTTCAGGCGACTGCCCATCGTGCGGCAAGACCGTGGGCTTCAAGGACGCTCACGACCCGGCCCTCAAGGTCAGCCCGGTGCTGAAGGCCAGGGACGTGGTGTTCCTGCACCTCGACATCGCGACAGGCGAGATCGACATACTCAAGAGGAACACCGCCAGGCACTGCTACGACCAGATGTCGCTGCACCTCAACGGCGCGGGCAACGGCGAGGCGGCCAAAGGCCGGTCGGGCCTCTCGAGGGGTTAGGAGGCACCATCACATGGATGCGTTCGACAATTTCCGACTCATGCTCGACGAGTCATCGTCGAAGATACTGGAACTGACGAGGGACAGGCCCATGAACGCCACAGAGCTGAGCGAGGTCCTGGGCATACCCATGGCCGCGACCTATCGCAGGATCAGGATGCTCAGGGGCGCCGGGATGCTCCGGGAGGAGTACAAGGCGTTGTCCGCAGGTGGCAAGTCGGTGTCGTTGTACCGGTCGACCGTCGAGTCCGCAGAGGTCGTGCTGACGGACGGGCGTCTCCAGGTGAAGATAAGGGCGAACGGACAGGACTCGTCCGACTCTGTGGACCTGAACGACGAGCCCTCCATGCTGCACTGGGCCTCCCGCAAGGACGACGTGTGAGCCTCAGCCGGCCTTCTCCAGGTTGTCTGCCCTCTTGCCGTAGGTGCGCGACTCGCTCTCGTGGAGCTTGCTCTTCTCGAGGAACTTCGCGGCCCTTGTCCGGTACTTCGCGGCCTTCTCCGTCTGGACGGCCGCCTTCGCCTCGTACTTCCTCGCGATGGCGTCCGCCTTCGCCGCCTTCCGCTCCTGCACGGCCATCTTGTTCCTGAGGGCTTCCGGGCTCAGGTCGCCCTTGCCCTCGGCGGCGCCCCTGAGCTCCATGTCGTACTCCTTCGCCTGGCCCCGGAACTCCTTGGCGGTCTCGCGCTTCGAGTCTGCCTTCTCCCTGTAGGCCACGGCCCTCGAGGAGCACTTCTGCCGCTTCGCCTCGTTAGTCTTGTACTTGTGGAAGAACTTCGCGGCCGTGTGGCTGTGTTCGTGGGCCTTCTTCCTCAGGACGGCCACGTCGTGGTAGGCCTCCGCCTGCACCCTGTCGGTCCTGGCGGCCTTGATCTGCTGCTCGTGCTCGTCGTCGGAGACCTCCTTGACGACTTCAGCATCCTCGGCGTCTTCCTGCTGCGTCTTGGCGGGCTCAGGCTTACTCGCGGGTTCAGGCGGGCTCTTGGCCTGGTCCTTCTTGGCTAGAAAGAGGTCGAGGTCGTCGTCCTTCGTCCTCTGGAAATCCTTCTTCTTGGTCGTGCTGTCCTCCGATGGGCTCATCAAACTCACCTGCGCCGCGCTCTCGCTTCGCCTCCATCAAATCTCCCTTTTGCATGATTAATCCTTTGGTCCTAGAATGCCTCATGACCGACGATTCAGCGTGACGGGTCAATATATATATCGTCGAAGCCGTTGCGCAACCCAGCGGAAGGGATTCCCATGGTCAGAGCATGCATATTGGTCTGCTGCAAGTTGCTGAAGACGAAGAAGGTCGTCGAGATAGCGAAGAAGCAGCACGGAGTCGTGGATGCGTTCCCCGTACACGGACGGTGGGACGTCGCGGTAGAGACAGAGGACCTGGACTTGGCCAAGATCGCCAAGATCGGGATGAACATATACAGCGCTGAGGGCGTCGAGATAGTCGAGACCCTCATCGGGTTCCCGGAGGTCTGAGGTGGTCAACATGGTCAAGGCTGTAGTTCTTGTGATGCTCGAGCCGAAGACGTATGTGGATGCGAACAAGATCACGAAGATCCAGGGTGTCAGCAGCGGATACCCGGTGTTCGGCCACTACGACTACGTCGCGTTCCTGGATGTCCCGGGGCTCGAGAAGGTCGGGCAGATCGCGGACAAGATCCAGAAGCTGGGCTTCGTCAGGTACGTGGAGACCCTCATCGAGAGGTAGCCGCGTGGCCGGCACCGGCCCCGTCAAACCATTTACCGTTTGATTCTATCATCGCACGCATCGGCGGCACAGTTATCGTACCTGGATGTCGTTCCGCGTTGCTCGGACCCGGACACAATTGCCCCTCTTAGTCGGTTAATGATTTATACGCGTAGCATAATCCTGCGCCAGCCAAACGGGAGAGAGTAGGATGGTAGACATCACACTTGTCATCCCCATAGCGGGGCTGGTCGGCCTGGCTTTCGCAGCCTATCTGACCTGGTACGTTTTCAGGAAGGACCTCGGGACACCCGAGATGCAGGAGATCGGAGATGCCATCAGGCAGGGCGCCATGGCCTACATGAAGAGACAGTACAGCACCATCATACTGATCAGCCTGGTGCTGAGCGTCCTCATCGGCGCCTTGATCACGCCTCACATATACGTCGGCCTGTCGTTCCTCGTCGGGGCCCTGGCCTCGGCGCTGTCCGGGTACATAGGCATGTACGTGAGCGTGAGGTCCAACATCAGGACCGCAGCCGCGGCCCGCAGGAGCCTGAACGAGGCCCTGGTCACGAGCTTCAGGGGCGGCGCGGTCTCCGGCATGGGGGTCGTCTCGCTCAGCCTGCTCGGCGTGGCAGGCGTGTTCTACATCTTCCAGTACGGCATGGATTTCGCGACCTCCGAGTCGCTGGATGCGGCCATCGGGTTCGCCTTCGGCGCGAGCTTCGCGGCATTGTTCGCCCAGCTCGGAGGAGGGATATACACCAAGGCCGCGGATGTCGGCGCCGACCTCGTCGGGAAGATAGAGGCCGGTATCCCGGAGGACGACCCGAGGAACCCCGCGGTCATCGCGGACCTGGTCGGGGACAATGTCGGCGACTGCGCGGGCAGGGGAGCGGACCTGTTCGAGTCGACCGCGGCCGAGAACATCGGCGCGATGGTCCTGGGCCTGAGCCTGTTCACCTTCTGGACCGAGATCGTGCCTGCAGGCATGAGGTGGGAGGAGGGCGACGCGCTCGCATGGATATTCTTCCCGCTCGTGGCCAGGTCGTTCGGTATATTCGCGTCCCTTGTCGGTGTCATGGCCGTCAGGCTACGGAGGGAGGACAAGGACCCGATGTCCGGCATAAACATGGGCTACTACGTCACATGCATCCTCGCGGCGATCTTCTTCTACTTCGCCACCAAGGTCATGTTCGAGGGCCCTCTCGGGAGCGGGTACATCTACTTCTTCTTCGCCGGCCTGATCGGCATCGCCCTGAGCATAGTCATCGTCTACATCACGCAGTACTACACATCCGGCTCGTGGAGGCCGGTGAAGGAGATCGCGGAGGCCTCTACCACGGGGCCGGCGACGAACATCATAACCGGGCTGTCCATAGCGATGGAGACCACGGCCCTGCCGGTCATAGCGATCATAGTCGCGCTGCTGGGTTCGTTCGCCCTGGGCCAGATGGCCGCCCCGGACGACGGGGCGATCACAGGGCTCGGGACGTTCTCCACCTACGAGCTGATATACGGCTTCTACGGGACGGCGGTCGCGACCATGGGCATGCTCGCCACATGCGCGTTCATACTCGCGACCGACACCTTCGGCCCCATCACGGACAACGCCGGAGGCATCATCGAGATGTCCAAGCAGCCTGAGGAGATCAGGAGCAGGACGGACAGGCTGGACGCGTGCGGCAACACCACGAAGGCCCTCACGAAGGGCTACGCGATGGGCAGCGCCGCGCTCGCGGCGTTCCTGCTGTTCGGGGCGTACTTCGAGCGCGTCGCCATCAAGAAGTTCGACGGCGACCTCTCGCAGGCGTTCCATGTGGACCTGGCGCAGCCCGACGTGTTCGTCGGCGGACTCCTGGGGGCCATGCTGGTCTTCCTGTTCGCGTCCTTGGCCATAAGGGCCGTGGGGAAGACCGCGCACCAGATGATCAACGAGGTCAGGCGCCAGTTCAAGGCGGACCCGGGCATCATGACCAGGGAGTCTAAGCCCGACTACGCCAAGTGCGTGGACATAGCGACCAAGGGCGCCCTCAAGGCCATGGTGCTCCCGGCGCTGCTGCCGGTGCTCGTGCCGGTCCTGTTCGGCATATCGATGGCCTACATGGGCTACGACGCCCCGCAGGCGGTGGGCGCCCTCCTGATGGTGGGCACCATAACGGGCATAATGGTCGCGAACATGTTCAACAACGGCGGAGGCGCGTGGGACAACGGCAAGAAGTACATCGAGTCCGGCCACTACGGGGGCAAGAAGACCCCGGCGCACGCGGCCGCGGTCGTCGGGGACACCGTCGGTGACCCGCTGAAGGACACCGCTGGCCCCTCGATACACGTGCTGGTGAAGCTGCTGTCGACGGTCACGCTCGTGTTCGTCGGCCTGTTCATCCTGACGTAACTGGCCGAGGGGGCATCCCCTCGGCAAACCATATATACAACAAGCGTAATCGAGAGACCCGCGAGCCATTTGACCAGAGGACTGTATAGATGTACGTAATTGCCTCGAAGGAAGACGTCGTCAGGATACCCCCTAACCTCCTTGGGGAGGATTTCGAAGCGCTGTCAGCCAGGCTCACCCAGGAGTCGTTCCAGAACAAGGTGGAGGGGGACGGCAGCTATACCGTCCTCGTCAGGAACATAGACCTCCAGGGCGATGGAAGGATCATACACGGCGACGGCGCTGTGTACCAGAAGGTCAAGTTCGAGACCGTCATGTTCAGGCCCACGCTCCACGAGATAGTGGAGGGGACGGTGTGCGAGGTGCTCAAGTTCGGGGCCTTCGTCAGGTTCGGCCCGCTGGACGGCCTGCTGCACATTAGCCAGATCATGGACGACAGGATAGACGTCGATGTCGACGGGCGGAGGCTCGTGGGCAAGGACACCAAGCGCGAGGTCCGACTCGGGGACAGCGTCAGGGCGAGGATAGTCTCCCTGAGCATCAACGAGCGCAGCCCGAGGGAGAGCAAGATCGGCCTCACGATGCGCCAGCCCGGCCTGGGCAAGCTCGAGTGGATCCAGGAGGAGCGCAAGAAGAAGGAGGAGAAGAAATGAAGGTCGAGAGGGCCTGCAAGCGCTGCAACTCGATGACCGAGGAGGAGAAGTGCCCCCTCTGCGGCGGCGACACCTCCAAGGAATGGCAGGGCTACGTCATCATCCTGGACCACACCAAGTCGGAGATCGCCAGGAGGATGGGCATAAATGTCAACGGCAAGTTCGCCCTCCGGGTTCGATGAGCACTTCCCGAAGGACGACCTCGTGCTCCCTGACGACCTCAGGGATGAGCTGGCGAGACCCATAGGGCGGTTCGTGTCGGCATGGGCCCTGAGGAAGCACCTCGAGGGCGCCACCAGGGTCATAACCGTCGGCGATGTGGTGACCGTCACGATGCTCCAGATGGGCATGGTCCCGGACGTCGCGGTCTTCGACTACAAGACCCAGAGGTCCGAGGAGTACTCGTCCAAGGCGCGCATAGCCAAGATGAAGGGCAGGCTGGTCAAGGTCGAGAACCCACCCGCCATGATAACCAGGGCGATGTGGAAGGCCGTTAAGGAGGCCGTGCAGGCCGAGGACACGGTCAAGGTGGAGGTGTCGGGCGAGGAGGACCTCGCGGCCCTCGTGGCGATAATAAACGCCCCTGAAGGGGCGCAAGTCATATATGGCATCCCCAATAAGGGGTTGATGGTAGTAGGCGTGGACAAGGACACGCGGGCGCTCGCGTCCGCGGCGGTAAAGCGCATGATACGGTGAGACCATGGAGATCGAGATCGTAGAGAAGAAGGAGAACGAGCTGCTGCAGAGGACAGAGGTCACTTTCAAGGCTTCACACGAGAAGGAGGGCACCCCCCAGAGGGACGCCGTCAGGGAGAAGCTCTCGGCCATGCTGAAGGCCCCGAAGGAGAGCGTCATCGTCGACGCGATGAGCTCCGAGTTCGGCCGGATGGAGACCGTCGGCTACGCGAAGGTGTACAAGTCGAAGGACGCGGCCATGAAGTACGAGAGGGAGCACATCCTCGTCAGGAACAAGCTGAAGGAGAAGAAGGTCGTCGCGAAGAAGACGGCCGCCGCGCCGGCCGCGGCGAAGCCGAGGGCATGAGGTGTGAGTGATGGCTGACAAGGACAAGAAGGCCCCGAAGAAGGTCAGGGTCGCGAAGAAGGATTTCTACAAGATCGAGGACGGCAAGGTCCAGAGGACCAAGCAACACTGCCCCAAGTGCGGGCCCGGTGTGTTCATGGCGGAGCACCCCAACAGGGTCTCGTGCGGCAAGTGCGGCTACACCGAGTTCAAGAAGAAGTGAGCCAACGCCCGGAGGCCGCGGGCGCAAACCCTTCGAAACCCCGTTTTCCGATTCTGAGAGAGTCCCCTGCCTTCTGCGGGCCGGGGGCGGCCCCCTGGACGGGGCATTCGACGCCTGGCCGGCGCTCCGGCCAAACCTTTCAATACAGGCACGCAATCTCGTCAACGGGCTCGACCCTGCCCGCGGAGCGCGGTGTCCATTCAGACCTGGTTCTTCCTGTCACTCACTGTCGCCCTGTTCTGGGGCCTCAGCGGCATATTCGCCAAGTACAGCACCGGGAGGCTCGGGGTCGCCAGGGTGGCCATGATCATCGCGCTGGTGGAGGGAGTGGCGTACACGATAGCCTACCTCGTCTGGGGCGACCCGTCAGTCGACATAAGCCTCTGGGAGGCCGTCCTGGCCACCGCGTCTTGCGTGATCGGCATATCGGGGTACCTCTGCTACTTCGAGTCGATACTCCAGGGGCAGGTCGCAATAGTGGGCACGATATCCGCGGCGTACCCGGTCATGGTGGTGCTCGGGGCGATGCTCATCCTGGGGGAGGGTCTGACCGTCGTCCAGGCCGCAGGCGTGTTCGCGATCATAGGCGGCGTGATGGCGTTGTCCTACGAGCCGAACCCCGGAGCTGCTAACTCTCTGAACCGGAGGTCGCTGGTGTTCGCCCTGCTCGCGTTCTTCCTCTGGGGCATCTGGAGCCTCACGCAGAAGGTCGCGATAGACGCCGTGACCGCGGGCAACATGTTCGGGTTCTACATCATCTCGTCGCTGACGGCCCCTGTCCTCTACGCCTGGGCCAGGCGGGTGCGCCCTGTGCATCTCAAGGGAGAGGACCCGACGAGGCTGGCCTGGGTCATGGGAGGGTTCGCGCTGCTGCTGAACGTCCTGGGGGCGTTCGCGTACACCTATGCACTCGAGGGTGGCAACGCGTCCCTCGTGGTCCCTGTGACGAGCGCATATCCCATCGCCACCGCGTTGCTGGCGGTCGCGTTCCTCAAGGAGAAGGTCTCGTGGCCCCAGACAGCCGCCCTCGTGTTCGTCGTCGTTGGCCTCGTGATGATCGGGATGACTGTCTGAAGGCTGAGGCAACATAGATATACGGACATGGCCTACGGCGGTCCGGGCCTGTAGTGTAGCTTGGATATCACTGAGGCCTCCGGTGCGCCCTAACGCGCGGGGAGAGCCTCGAACTCGGGTTCGAATGGCCGCTCCAGGGCGGCCCGGAATTCCCGACAGGCCCGCCTCCCGCTCCATCACGCTATTATACCAGTCGTCCTTTTCACAGACGATGCATCTCACACGCGATGAGGAGCGGACCCTCGCAGGCGAGCAGGGCCCGGGCCGCCAGAAGGCGATGGAGCTCCTGGTCGCCATAGGCGACATATACGGCGCGAAGCGCCTCATCCCGATATCGTCGGCCCAGGTGTCCGGCGCCTCATTCAAGACGGTCGGGGACGCGGGGATAAAGTTCCTCGAGGACTTCTCCAAGGAGGCCGAAGCGACCGTGCGGGCCTCCGTGAACCCCCTCGGCCTGGACATGAGGCGCTGGCGGTCGATGGGCGTCGAGGCAGACTTCCATGAGAAGCAGGCCAGGATCGTCGCGGCCTACTCATCGATGGGCCTCGAGCCCTTGTACACCTGCACGCCGTACCTCGCGGGTAACAGGCCCCGGGCAGGCCAGCACGTGGCCTGGGCCGAATCCTCTGCGACCGTGTTCGCGAACTCGGTCCTGGGGGCCCTGACGAACAGGGAGGGCGGCCCGTCCGCCCTCGCCTCAGCCATCATAGGCAAGACCGCGGAGTTCGGGCTGCACATGAGGGAGAACAGGCTTCCGAGGATCAGGATAGAGCTCGAGGACATCCCGCCGGGCCTAGTCCCGCTCGCGGGATATGTCGTCGGGAAGATCGCCGGCAACAGGATACCGTATCTCCCCGGCCTGTCACTGACACCGGACGAACACAAGGCGTTCGGCGCAGCCATGGCCGCCACCAGCGCGGTCTCGATGTACGTCTACTCGGAGCGCGGCAGCAGGCGCAGGCCGGACACATCCAGGGTCGAGGAGAGGGTGTGTCTCCCCGCATCGGAGCTGGCCGAGTGCCAGGATTCGCTCCGAGGGGACGACTCCTGGGACCTGGTGGCCTTGGGCTGTCCGCACTGCTCCCCCGCGGAGCTCAGGTCGATGGCCAGATACCTCAAGGACCGGAAGCCGAAGGACGTGTCCGACGTGTGGTTCTGCACATGCAGGAAGGCGTACGCCGCGTGCCCGGACGCCGTCCGCGTGCTGAGGCGGTTCGGCAAGGTCCTGTGCGACACATGCATGGTCGTCTCGCCCATCGAGCGCATGTACAAGAGGACGGCGTCGGACTCGGGCAAGGCGATGGTCTACCTCCCTACCCTGGGCAAGCAGCGCGCGACCTTCAGGACGACCAGGCAGCTCTTGGAGGCGATATCACGATAATCAAGGGGCGCAAGATCAGGGCCGGCGCGTGCGAGGGGAAGGCCCTAGTGTCCGCGACACCCCTGTCATTCCTCGGGGGCGTGGACACCGCCACGGGCAGGATACTGGACCCGGAGTGCGAGTGCAAGGGCGCCTCCGTCGCGGGCTCCGTGCTGTGCTTCCCGTACGGCAAGGGGTCCACGGTGGGCTCATACTCGATGTACCAGCTCAAGGTCAACGGCCTCGCGCCGTGCGCCATCGTGAACTCGTCGGCGGAGCCGATCGTTGCCACGGGTGCGATCATGTCGGGCATACCCATGGTAGACGGGGTCGATGTCGCTCTTATGAGGACGTGCGACGACGCCGTCGTGGACGCGGACGCCGGGACGGTCGAGCTGAGGAACGTCCAGGAGAAGCGTGTCGTCACCTGCATCCTGAGGCACAAAGGGAGGATACTGCTGCTCCAGAGGAGCAACAGCGTCGGCTCGTACAGGGGCCAATGGGCCGGCGTCTCGGGATACATAGAGCCGGGGGAATCCCCTGAGGACGCCGCGAGGAGGGAGCTTGCCGAGGAACTCGGCCTGAGCGGCGTCCGCATGACCCGGTCCGCCGAGCCTCAGAGCTTCAGGGACGGCGAGACCGTGTGGACGGTGCACGCGTTCCTTTTCGAGCCGAAGAGCGCAAAGGTCAGGACGGACTGGGAGCATCAGGGCCACGAGTGGGTCGTGCCAGAGGACGTCTCGAGGTACGCGACGGTCCCCGGGCTGCAGAGACTCGTGTGCAAGCTGCTGGGCTGACCTCAGCCCTGGATCGTGTGGTCGACCTCTCTCTCCAGCAGGTTGAGCTGGTGGCTCTCGAGCGTCGACCTGTTCACGGCCATGAGCAGTATCGACTGGTTTATCGCGACCTGGTCCCGCAGCGACTGGATGAGCCTGAGGACGGTGATGAAGTTGTTGTTCGTGATGAGGTACTCCAGGCCGTCCAGGAGCACGATGCCGCTGCCCGGCTGCGACAGGAACTGCTCCAGCGAGAGGCTGAGCTTCTCGAGGTCCTTCGGCCTTATGGCGTTGTCCCTGCCCACGTTGGAGAGCCATATCACCGGGGTCTCCTTGAGGTCGAACTTGGTGCGTATCTTCGCGGGGTAGTTCCGCGTGACGCAGTACCCCTTCATCCCCTTCGAGAGCGCGTTCATGAACAGCTTGTACGAGGTCTCGGGCCTGTCCTCCTCCACGAGGTAGGAGAACGAGCGTTCCAGCTCGTCGACCTTCGTCTTCTCCACGGGCGCCTCGGGCGCCGCCTCCGGGACCGCCGGGGGCGCAGGCTGCTCCTCGGCCTTGGGGGCCTCCTTGGGCGCCTCCTCCGGGACGGCCGGCTGCGCCTCCGCCTGCGGGGGCGCCTCCTGGGCCGGCTCCACCTGTGCCGGCGCCGGCGCGGCCTTTGCCTCCGCCGGGGCCGCGCCCCTGCTCGCGCAGTCGTGGATCCTCTTCGCATCCTCGCGCTCGACGCCCTCGACGCGGCTCAGGTCCTCCACCGAGGCCTGGCCCAGCGCCGCCAGCGACGTGTAGCCGCTGTCGAAGAGCCTGCCCGCGACCGCCTGGGTCATCCCGGGTATGGACATGATCTCCTCCAGGGCCTTCTTCATGTGCAGCGACGAGACCCCCGCGACGAGCGGCTCGCCCACGATGCTCCACTCGACCACGTAGTCGCCCTTGGGGTCCATGACGACGTCGAGCTTCCTCGCCCTGGTCTCCCTCGAGATGTGCTTCCTCCAGGCGCCTATCGCGTCCTCCATCTTCTGGGAGCACTTGACCTCGACCTTGACATACTCCTCGACGTTCAGGCTCATGTCCTTCCTCATCTGCTGTATGCGCCTGATGAGCTCCCTCGAGAGCCCCTCGGCCTCCAGGACAGGTGTCTGCTCGAGGTCGACGTACGCCGCGCCCTTCGAGAACTCGGCGCCCGCCGCGTCCGGCGGCAGGGTCGATGTGAATGAGACCATGTTCGGCAGGATCTTGACCATCTGGCCCTCGATGCCCAGGGAGTACTCGCCCTTGTCGATGCCCGCCTTGATGGACTTGGCCGGCCTGTTCTTCAGCAGGACCGCTATCTTGCTGGACCACTGCCTGTACACCTTCCCTATGGCGTTCGGGTTCGGCAGGACGCTGAGTATCATCTCGTCCCACTCCTCGCCCAGAGGCACCATCTGGAGCTCCTTGATGTTGTTCTGTGACAGGAGCGGGTCCTTGAGCTGCGTCAGGGCGTCGGCGTCCTCCTCGGTCTGGGCCTTGACCACTATGCGCTTCAAGGGCCAGCGCAGGTTCACGTTCGCGTCCTGCCTGACCCTCGCCACTATCTCCGATATCTCCCTGACCATGTCCATGCCGTGCTCGAGGGATTCGTCCCTCCAGCCAGGGTTCTCGGACGGCCAGTCTGCCAGGTGGACGCTCTCCGGACTCGGGTTCAGGTTGGTGAATATGGCGTCTGAGATGTACGGCGATATGGGCGCCAGGAGCACGACCGCGGTGTTCAGCGCCTCGTGCAGCACCTTGAACGCGGCGAACTTGTCCCTGTCGTCGCCCTCCTTCCAGAGGCGGTCCCTGACCAGCTTCACGTACCACCTCGACAGGTCCGTCACTATGAAGTCCTCGAGCGCCCTCGCGGCCCTGTGGACCTCGTAAGCCTCCATCGCGGACCTGAACTCCCTCTTCAGGGTCTCCGTCCGGGACAGCATCCATCTGTCCTCCGGCCTCAGGTCGTCCCTTATGGACTCCAGCTGCACGGACCCGGGCTCGAACTCGTCCATCGACATGTAGAGCACGGCGAACTTGTAGACGTTCCAGAGGATGTTCAGGGTCCTGTTCGCCGCCTTGACGCCCTCCTGCTGGAACAACACATCGTCCCAGGGCGCGTTCGCCTTCAGCAGGTACAGCCTCAGGGAGTCCGCCCCGAGGGTGTTCACGACGCCCAGCGGGTCCACGGCGGTGCCCTCGCTCTTGGACATCGCCTCTCCTTGTGGTGTCAGGGCCCATCCGTGCATGAGCACGGACTTGTACGGCGCCTTCCCGAAGGCGACCACGCCGGTCACGAGCTGCGAGTAGAACCAGCCCCTAGTCTGGTCATGGGCCTCGGTGACCCATTCGCTCGGCCACCATTTCCTGAACTCGTCCTCGCGCTCGGGGTATCCCAGGGACGCCCATGAGCACACGCCGGCGTCGAACCACACGTCCAGCACGTCAGGCGTCCTGCTCATCGTCTGCTTGCACTTCTCGCACTGGAACGTGACCTTGTCTATCCAGGGCCTGTGGACGTCCATGCCCTCCACGTACCCGGACCCGCTCCTCAGGTCCTCGAGCGAGGAGACCACCTTGACGTTGCCACACGAGCACCGCCAGATCGGCAGCGGGGTGCCCCAGTACCTCTGCCTGCTTATGCACCAGTCCCTGGCGTTGGATATCCAGTCCTTCTCCCGGCTGGAGCCCGCCCAGTCAGGGTACCACTTGACGGAGTCGTTGGCCGCGCCCAGCTCGGCCTTGATGTTCGTGACCTTGAGGAACCACTGCTCCGTGACCCTGTATATGACCGGGCGCTTGCACCTCCAGCAGTGGCCGTACCTGTGCGTCAGCCTGCCCTCGTGGAACATGGCGCCGCTTTCGACCAGGTCGGAGATGACCAGGGCGTTCGCGTCCCTGACGTTCTGTCCGGCGTACCTCGGCCCGACCTCCTCGGTGTAGGTCCCCGACTCGTCGACGGGCGAGAAGGGCTCGAGGTCGTGGGCGACGCCTATCTCGAAGTCCTCAGGGCCGTGCCCCGGGGCTATGTGCACGATGCCGGTGCTCTCCGCGGTCACCGTCTCGGAAGGCAGCACCGTGTGGACCCACTCGCCCTGGACATGCTGCATGTGCGGCACGAGCCCCTCGAGCGGGTGCCTGTAGTGCAGCCCCACGAGGTCCGTGCCCTGCATGTTCTCCAGCACCTCCATGCCGTCGACGTCGGCGATCTGCGCGAGATCCTCAACCTTCTCGTCGAGGAGTATGAGCACGATGTCCGACTCGCCCCTCTTGACCCTCACCCTGGCATACGTGAGGTCGGGGTGGACGGCGGCGGCGAGGTTGCCGGGTATGGTCCACGGGGTGGTGGTCCATATCAGGAGGAACTCGTTCGTCTTGCCCTCAATCGGGAACTTGACGTATATCGACGGGTCCGTCTCGTCCCAGTACTCTATCTCGGCCTCCGCCAGGGCGGTCTCGCACCTGGGGCACCAGGGGAGCACCCTGAGGTCCGTCGCCAACAGGTTCTTCTCGTGGGCCTTCTTCAGCGTCCACCAGACCGCGGCGACGTACGACGGGTCGACCGTCAGGTACGGGTTGTCCCAGTCCATCCAGACGCCCAGGAGCTTGAACTCGTCCGTCATCTTCGACTTGAACGTGGTCGCGAACTCGCGGCATGTGGTGACGAACTTGTCTATGCCGTGGGTCTCGATCTCCTTCTTGCTCTTGAAACCGAGGGACTGCTCCACCTTGACCTCTATCGGGAGCCCGTGCATGTCGTACCCGGGCTGGTCCCTCACATGCAGGCCATGCATCCGCCTGTAGCGTATGTAGGTGTCCTTGAGGACCTTGTTCCACGCGGTGCCTATATGGATGGACCCCGTGGTGTACGGCGGCCCGTCCAGGAAGTAGTAGGGCTTGTCCGACTCGTGGGCCCTCTTGACCTTGTCGTAGATGCGAGTGCGTTCCCACTGCGTCCTCAGGTCTTTCTCAAGCTGGACGGGGGAGTAATTCTCGTCTACTTGGCGCATAAGAGATCGTCCTTTAGACCATATTGATGGGAGGTATTTTAAAGATAGTGCGTTGGGAATCGCTCCCGGTCGATGTCCAGAAGGTCCGGGAACGGCGTCTCAGGACCACTTGTCGAGCCTGAACTGCTCCGCCGAACCCCTCCCGGCGCCGAGCCTGGCAAGGACCGCGTCGATCCTGTCGACGGAGAAGCCGTGCACGTCGCACATGATCCTCCGCACCTGCTCGTCGTCCGGGTGTCTCCAGTCGAGCGTGTAGTCGGAGACCGTCTCAGGCTCCAGGAATATGCGTCTGACCTCCAGATACTCGTCTGGCACGGCTACCTTGCCCTCGGACGCGAGCGCCTCGAGCGAGCCGGTCCTCCTGATCGCGGCGAGGGCGCGTTTCGGGCCGATGCCGCGCACGCCGTCGTTGAAGTCCGTGCCGATGAGGACCGCGACGTCCACGAGCTGCTCCCGGGTGAGCTCGAGCGCCGACAGCACCTCCCCCAGCGAGACCAGCTCAGGCACGACCTCCTGCGTCTTGCCCGATGGGAGCCTGCGCTTGCCCGCGAGCGTCAGGTTCCTCACGAGGGTGGTGGTCCCGAACAGGAGCGCGTCGAAGTCCTGGGACGCGCCCGCCCAGACCCTGCCTTCGGAGACCATCCTGGCCATCTGGGCCTCGCCCTCGCCCGGGGCCGCGAGCCACGGTACCCCGAGCGCGTCCAGGAGCGCCTTCGACTCCTCGACCATGTCTCGGCCCAGCCTCGACGACCTGGAGGCCATGGACAGGGCCCTCTTCGTGTCCCCCTCGGCCTTGGCCTTCTTCCATTCGGCCTCGGCCGCCTCCCTCACGGCCCTCCTCGCCTCGATGGTCTTCCTCTTCAGCTCGGGGGGCTCCCCGTCGAACACGTAGGCAGGCCTGATGCCGGCCTCCAGCAGGCTCGCGGTCCTGTACAGGAGCCCCGACAGGTGCGATGTCACGCGCCCGTCCCTGTCCATGAGCGGGGTGCCGTCCGGCTGCCTGATGCTCGACAGGAACTGGTAGAGCGTGTTGAATGCGTCTATGGCGACGGACCTGCCCGACAGGTCCCCGATGCTCACCGGGCTTCCCTTGACGAGGTCCGAGATGTCGACTCCCATGTGCGCCTCTGGCGGCTGGCCTCGGTAGCAACGCGGTCGATGATACTTAAGAACTCACGCTCTGGAGCCGTTGTCGCCCACGAGCGGGAGGTAGAGCACCCCGAAGGCGACGCCGAGCCACAGGATCGTCATGATCATGAACAATATGCTCGCGTCGAAGACCACCGCCAGCACCAGCAGCAACGCTGGGACCACGAAGGTCAGGTACGTCAGTATCGGATGTCCCGATGTTCCCTCTGCCATGTCTGCTCACCCCCGTGAAGGCCGGTTCCCTATTAAACCCTTGAGCCTCCGCACGCCCTGAGCCGGTCGACGGCCGCCTTCATGCTGCCCGCCTTGAACACGTAAGTCCCGGCCGCGAGTATGTCCGCCCCCGCCCTGGCCGCGAGGTCGCCGGTGGCATCCGTGATGCCCCCGTCTATCTCGACGGGCACGGCACTGCCCTGCGCGTCCATCTCGGCCTTGGCCGCGGCTATCTTAGGGAGCACCTCCGGCATGAAAGACTGGCCGCCCCATCCGGGGTTCACCGACATGACCAGGAGCATGTCTATGTCCCTGAGATACGGGAACGCTCTGTCTATCGGGGTCGGCGGGTTGACCGCGAGCGCGGCCTTCCTGCCCAGGTCCCTTATGCCTCTCAGGGTCGCCTTGAGGTCCTGCTCAGCCTCGATATGCACTTCGATGATGTCGGAGCCCGCGTCCGAGAACGCCTTCATGTGCCTCTCGGGGTGGGTTATCATCAGGTGCGCTATGAACGGGAGCTTCGAGTACGGCCTGACGCTCTTCACGGTCCCGGGGCCCATCGTGATGTTGTTGACGAAGACGCCGTCCATGACGTCTATGTGCATGAAGTCGGCGCCGGCGTCCGTCGCCCTGGCGACATCCTTGCCGAGCGCCGCGAAGTCCGCTGCGAGTATGGACGGTGCCACTTTCGGCATCAGCACGCCGATGCCGTCTCCGAGTATTATGGCTTTTGGTCAGGCCGAGGGCGGCCCGGGGCCCGAGCGAGGGGTTTAATAGTGTCACTAGGATTCCGAGAGCATGGCTGAGCCCAGACACGCCTCGCAGAAGAAGGAGAAGTGCGACATCGAGGGATGCGGCGCCGACAGCGCGCGGTCCATCGCGGGCAAGAAGGTCGAGAAGGCCGGCATGAAGCTCTCGAGCGACCCTGACAAGAACGCGCGCCTCTGCAGGGAGCATTACAGGGAGTTCAAGAAGAAGACGAAGTCGGACCGGACTTTGGACCGGCTCGGCTGGTGAGCCCCACAGGATTCGTCGTACCCTCCAAAAGCCGGATATAGGCCTCGCTGATTCGAGGGCTGTGAAGCCCGAGGCCATTCAGTTCCTGTCCAACACCGGGGTCTACGGCCCGGTCATCATCGTCCCGATCATCCTGGCGAACGAGTTCCAGGCCTCGGAGGCCCTCATAGGGGTCATCGCGGGGCTCTGCGCCAGCGCGGGCTTCATCTCGAGCTATTTCTTCGGCCGCGCTTCGGACGTCTACGGGCGGAGGATCGTCCTCCTTCTAGGCCTCGGACTGACGGTGGTCGCGACGGTCGCCCAAGGGTTCTCCGTGATCGTCGGGGGCCTGCCCATCTTCGCCGCGGTCAGGATAGTCATCGGGTTCGTCTCGGGCATGTTCCCCGCCGCGCTGCTCGCGTACGCCTACGAGGCCAAGAGCAAGATGGGCAAGTTCAGCTCCTGGTCCG
This sequence comes from uncultured Thermoplasmata archaeon, assembly GCA_964488505.1. Lineage (GTDB taxonomy): Archaea > Thermoplasmatota > Thermoplasmata > UBA10834 > UBA10834 > UBA9653. Next base: position 325,434 of record CAZAUI010000001.1, read on the forward strand.
CTGCGGGATGGGGCATCGGCAACCTGACCGTGGGCCTCTTCGGAGTGATGTACGAGTTCGCCTACTTCTACTGCGCAGCCATACTCATGGCGTCGTTCGTGATCGCGCTGACTCTCCGGTTCGAGAAGGAGGTCCGGATGTCGGTGCCGCTGTTCCCGGTCGCGCTCATCAAGCGGAACGCCCCCGTGTACTCGGCCATGCTCATCCGGCATACGGGCGCGAGCATGATATGGGTCACATACCCCCTGTTCCTGCTGAGCATAGGCGCGGACGAGGTCTGGGTCGGGATAATCTACTCGGTGAACGCCTTCGGGCAGTTCTTCATCATGCACATACTCGACAGGTACGACCCCGCGGCCCTGGTCGCCGTAGGGCTGGGCAGCTCCGCGGTGACGTTCTTCACTTTCCTGCTGGCGGACAACTACTGGCAGATAGTGCCCTCCCAGGTGCTCCTCGCGGCCTCATGGGCCTGCCTCTATGTCGGCAGCCTCAGGTATGTGATGGACAAGAACGAGGAGAAGGCGACCGCGTCGGGCATACTCTCGAGCGTGCTCGGCATATCGGGCGTGGTAGGGCCCGTGCTCGGGGGTTTCGCGGCCCTGGCCATCGGGTTCAGGGGCACCATCGCCATAGCCTCGGTCATGTCCGCGATAGCGTTCGGCATATTCCTGTACGAGCTCAAGGCCTCGGGTGAGTTTTATCGCCTGGGACGCCTTACTCGTCGCCGAGCATGAAGTTGGTGTTCCTTGGAGTGGGTGGGACCTACCCCTCCAAACTGAGGAATGTGACCTCCCTCGCGGTCCAGATGGGCCCCGAGGTGCTGCTGTTCGACTGCGGGGAGTGCATACAGCGCCAGCTGATGCGCTCCTCCGTCTCGTTCATGAGGGTCCGCCGGGTCTTCATATCGCACCTGCACGCGGACCATTTCCTCGGGCTCCCGGGGCTGATCCAGAGTATGAGCCTCAACGGGCGCGAGGCCGAGCTCCACGTGTACGGTCCCGAGGGCATCGCGAAGACGGTCAGGTCCATCATGAACCTGGGGTATTTCCAGAGCGGGTACAAGGTCAGGGCCGTCACGCTCTCGCCTGGAGACTCCGTGCCCTGCGACGGCTTCACGGTCAGGACCGCGGCGGCCGACCACACCGTGCCCGCGCTCGCGTATTCGGTGGATGAGGATGCGCGCGTCGGGAGGTTCGACCTTCGCAAGGCCAAGGCCCTGGGCGTCCCGCCGGGGCCGATGTACAGCGCCCTCCAGAGAGGCGAATCAGTCAAGGTGAGGGGCAGGACGATAGGGCCCCGACAGGTCCTGGGCCCTCCGAGACGGGGCCGGAAGGTGGTGTTCTCCGGGGACACCAGGAAGTGCAGGGCGGTGACTCGGCTGGCGAAGAATGCAGACGCACTGGTACACGACTGCACGCTGGACTCGAGATACTCGGAGCTGGCGGAGACTTTCGGGCACTCGACCGCGAGGCAGGCCGCGGAGGTCGCCAAGGCGGCCGGCGTGCGCTCCCTGTTCCTCGTTCACATCAGCCCGAGGTACGACGACAGCTCCGTCCTGCTGAAGGAGGCCAGGAAGGTCTTCAGGGGATGCAGCGTGCCTGAGGAGCTGTCGGAGCACGAGATCCGCCTGGACAAGTGAGGGTCCGCATGTGCGACGAAGGGCGGACGGGCCTATACAGCCACAGGCTGTCATTCCGATACGCATTTATAGCAATCCCGGGTTTTCCGGAGGTCCAGGGACGAGAGGATACCTGTTGCTGAAGACACTCGCGGTCCCTGATGCAGCCGGAGACGACAACGGACTTAGTTAAGGGGGAACCCAAGGATGACCTTACTCGAGGTCCAGGGCCTGAGGACTTATTTCAAGACGCAGGAAGGAACGTTGAAGGCGGTCGACGGGATCGATTTCATGCTGGACAAGGGCCAGGCCATGGGCCTGGCAGGTGAGTCCGGCTGTGGCAAGACGACGGCCGCGCTCTCGATCATGAAGCTGCTGCCCGCGAACGGATACATCGCGGGGGGCAAGATCAACTTCATGGGCCAAGACATGGCCAAGGTGACCGGCGACAAACTCCGCGCGATAAGGTGGAGGGACATCTCGATCATCTTCCAGGGCGCCATGAACGCCCTGAACCCCGTCAAGAGGGTCGGGGAACAGATCACCGAGCCGATCATACTCCACGAGAAGGTGGATGAGCAGGTCGCCATGAAGAGGGCTAAGGAGCTCTTCGAGATGGTCGGCATCAACCCGAACAGGATAAGGGAGTATCCGCACGAGTTCAGCGGAGGCATGAGGCAGAGGGTCATGATCGCGATGGCGCTGGCCTGCAAGCCCAGGCTCGTCATCGCGGACGAGCCGACGACCGCCCTCGATGTGATGATACAGGCCCAGATCATATCGCTCCTCAAGAACCTCCAGAAGGAGCTTGACCTCGCCATGATAGTCATATCCCACGACCTGTCGGTCCTGGCGGAGACATGCGAGACGCTGTCCATCATGTACGCGGGCAAGATAGTCGAGAGATCCAGTTCGATCGAGGTGTTCGAGGACCCGCAGCACCCCTACACGAAGGGGCTCATCGCCGCGTTCCCCAACATCCACGGGAAGAAGATCATGCCGGCGTCCATCGCGGGCAACCCGCCCAACCTGATCAGGGCGCCCCCGGGATGCAGGTTCGCTGAGAGATGCTTCATGGCCAAGGAGGTCTGCGTCAAGGACGAGCCTCCTCTGGTCGAGGTCAAGCCAGGGCACTGGGCGGCGTGCCATTTCGTCCCGCCGATGAAGGGGTGATCCAAAATGGTCAAGGATATCCTGGTCGTCAAAGATCTGCAGGTATGGTTCCCGATGAGGACTGGATTCATCCAGAGCATCGTCGCGAAGGAGCAGAGATGGGTCAAGGCCGTCGACGGAGTCTCCTTCAACATCAAGGACCGCGAGATATTCTGCCTCGTGGGCGAGTCCGGCTGCGGCAAGACCACCACGGGGAAGGCGATATTGAGACTGGTCGAGCCCACGGGCGGCAAGGTCAGGTACTACGGCGAGGGCAAGAACGTCCTCATGAAGGAGATGCTCGAGGAGGCCGTCTCCAAGGGCAAGGTCAAGCAGGAGCAGGCCGACAAGATCATGGCCGAGGGCGGGCTCGACGTCCGCGCGCTCCAGAAGGGCCGCATGAAGAGGCTGAGGCAGAAGATGCAGATCATCTTCCAGGACCCGTACGAGTCGCTCAACCCGAAGCAGTCCATATACGACATCATCGCCGAGCCGCTGGTCGTCAACGACATAGGGGCGAACGAGGCGGAGCGCGAGAAGCGCGTCGTCAAGGCGCTCGACGACGCAGGGCTGAGGCCGCCGAAGGACTTCATGTGGAGGTACCCGCACGAGGTGTCCGGTGGCCAGAGGCAGAGGGTGGGCATCGCAGGCGCGCTCGTGCTCCAGCCCGAGTTCCTCGTCGCGGACGAGCCCGTGTCCATGCTCGACGTGTCCATCAGGTCCGAGATCCTGAAGCTGATGCTGGACCTGAGGGACCAGAAGGGCCTCGCGTTCCTGTTCATCACGCACGACCTGGGCGTGGCCTATGTGTTCAGCGACAGGATAGGCATCATGTATCTCGGGAAGATCGTCGAGCTGGGGCCGACGGAGGACGTCGTCAAGCATCCGAGGCACCCGTACACGAAGGCGCTCATATCTGTCGTGCCGACCCCTGACCCCGAGATGAGGCGGGACAAGATCATCCTGAAGGGCGAGAGGCCGGACCCGGCCAACATACCGCCCGGGTGCAGGTTCCACCCGAGGTGCCCGTTCGCGATGGACATCTGCAGGAAGGACGCGCCGGAGGCAGTGGTCGTCTCCGAGGGCCACTGGGTGTGTTGCCACCTCGAGAGGGGCCCGCCGTTGTTCCCAGAGGAGAAGAAGAGTTGAGCGGCCGGCCGAGGGCGAGGGAGGCCGGGCTCAAGTTCGGCCCAGGCACGACCGGGCCCAGGAACTCCGTTGCGGACGTCCCTGGTGTCCGAGTGGGTCATTGTACGATTAGCAGCGGTTCCGGAGCCCTCGTAGAGGGCAGGGGCCCTGTTCGCACGGGCGTGACCGCCATCCTGCCCCACGGAGGCAACTTGTATGCGCGGCCCGTCAAGGCCGCCTATTTCGACCTCAACGGCTGCGGCGGACTGATGGGCGCCCTGCAGATACGCGAGTTCGGGATGGTCGACACCCCTATCATGCTGACGAACACGATGTCCATGGGCGCCGTGGCGGACGGGACCGTGCGGTATGTCCTGAGGCACAACCCTCAGGCTGCGCTGTCCGAGGACTCCGTGATACCGATAGTGTCTGAGTGCGACGACAGCCATCTGAACGACGCGAGGGGCCTGCACGTGTCCGAGGCGCACGTCGTCGAGGCGATCGAGTCGGCCTCGCAGGATGTCAAGGAGGGCGCTGTCGGGGCGGGCACGGGCATGTCGTGCTACGACTTCAAGGGCGGCATAGGCACATCGTCGAGGCTGGTCGAGGCCCCGGGAGGGACATACGCCGTCGGCGTACTGGTCCTTTCGAACCACGGGAGCCGGGAGGAGCTCCTTATCGAGGGCGTCCGTGTGGGCTCCATGCTCCAGGTGCCCAACCCCAAGCGGGTCGAACAGGGGTCCATAGTAACCGTCGTGGCTACGGACGCGCCTCTGGACTCGAGGCAGCTGGGCAGGCTCGCCAGGAGGTCCGCGCTCGGCCTGGGCCTCACGGGGTCGTGCTCGCACAACGGCAGCGGGGACATCGCGGTCGCGTTCTCGACCGCGAACGTGCACGAGCGCTCCGAGAAGGGAGTGCTCCTGACCGACACGCTCATGGCTGACAGGGACATGGACGGACTGTTCAGGGCGACCGTCGACTCCACGGCCGAGGCGATCATCAACTCCCTCTTCAAGGCGGAGACGACGGAGGGCAGGGACGGGCACGTGGTGCCTGCGCTGCCCATAGATGAGACGCTCGAGATACTGAGGCGGCACGGCCGCCTCTGACCATCCCTCAGATAGGTTTTTCATCGGATATGCTCATTGCCGCAGCGCTCTGGAGAAGTACCATGGCAGCTAAGAGGTCAGTGTCCCCGAAGGTTCCCCTGGACAGGGTCCGGAAGGCGGTCCCCAAGGCCGAGGTCGAGGCCCTTGTGAAAGGGTTGGTCAAGATACCGAGCCACAGCCAGGTCCCGACGCGCGAGAAGGAGGTCGCGTCGTTCCTGCACGAGTTCCTCCGGGACGAGGGGATCGACGTCAAGCTCAGGCAGGTCGAGAAGGACCGCCCGAACGTCATCGCCACGGTCAAAGGGTCCGGCGGAGGCAGGAGCCTGATGCTGAACGGCCATACCGACACCGTGCCGCCTTACGAGATGGACATCCCGCCATTCACGCCGAAGGTCCAGGACGGCAAACTGTTCGGGAGGGGCTCCCTCGACATGAAGGGTGGCCTGGGCGCGATGGCGATGGCGCTCGTCGCGCTCGACAGGGCCAAGGTGAAGCTCAGGGGAGACCTGTACCTCGCCGCGGTCGTGGGCGAGGAGGAGCGGTCCGAGGGCACCGAGGACATGGTCCTGAGGGGCCCGAAGGCCGACATGGCGATCATAGGGGAGCCGACGGACATGCAGATACAGCCGTCCCACAGAGGCCTCGAGTGGTTCGAGGTGCACTTCTACGGGAAGGCAGCGCACGGCGGCGAGGCGGAGAAGGGCGTGAACGCCATATCCATGGCCTCGCGCTTCATCAACCTGCTCGAATCGGACCTCCTGCCCAAGCTGAAGGCGAAGGGGAGTCCCACGATGCTGCCTCCGACGCTGAACGTGGGCGTCATCAGTGGGGGACAGCAGCCGAGCTCGGTCGCGGACCATTGCGTGGTCAAGATAGACCGCAGATGGACCCCTGAGGAGGACCTCCAGACGGTGTTCAAGGAGATGTACGACCTCTTCGACGCGCTCAAGAAGAACGACCCGACCTTCAAGGCGGAGCTCAAGCGCGACATGACCAACATGAAGACGATGACCCATGTGCCGAACTACGTCCCCGAGGACCACAGGCTGGTCCGGTCGCTCAAGGACTCGGCAGCGGCCGTCCTGGGGGAGAAGCCGAAGGTCACCTCGTTCTGGGGCTGGACCGACGCCGCCCTCATGACGCACTTCGGGAAGACCCCGTCGGTCGTCTTCGGTCCCGGAGGCAAGGGCGCGCATTCCAGGGTGGAGTACGTGCTCACGGAGGACCTCCAGAAGTGCATGCTCGTCTACGCGGCCGCCGCCATGGACCTGTGCGGGTGATGAAGGTCAGAGGACCGTGACCTTGTGCCTCAGGACCTGGCCCGCGCGCTCCTTAGTGTGCTGGCCATCCTCTATGGTGAGTGAGCCGTTGACCATGACGTGGACTATGCCCTCGGCGTACCTGTGCGAGTCCTCGTAGGTCGCGAGGTCCCTTATCCTGTCAGGGTCGAAGACGACTATGTCCGCGGCCATGCCCCTGGCGATGGTGCCCCTGTCCCTCAGACCCATCCTCTCGGCAGGCCACGAGGTCATCTTCCGTATCATCTGCTCGAGTGGCACGAGCTCGCTCTCCATGCAGTATCTGCGGATCGCCCTCGGGAAGGTCCCGTACGAGCGCGGATGCGTCGGCGATGAGCCGGTCGGGCCGTAGGGCGCCTCCGACTCGCCGTCGGAACCGATCATGGACAACGGGTGCGCAATGACCTTCTTGACATCGTCTTCGGATATCTCGTGGAAGATCGCGCCGACCTTGAGCTCCTCGTCCAGGAGGAGGTCGAAGGCGGTCTCCGCCGGGTCCTTCCCCAGCTCTTCCGCGACCGACTGGACGGACCTGTTCTCGAACCTCTTGTTCCTCTCGTTCCTGAAGCCGACCATGACCATGTTCGCCCATCCGTCCTCGGCGACGGTGTTCTCGTAGGGCGTGTCCCGGTCCCCGAACTCCTTCTTGACCGCTTCTCGGACACTCGGATCCCGGAGCCTCTCCAACTCCTTCTCCTTCCCACCGTCCCGCACCCATGGGGGGAGGATGGTGTCCAGGGCCGTGCTCGACGCGGTATATGGGTAGACATCGAACGCCACATCGACGCCGTCCTTGCGGGCCTGCTCGATCAAGGCGAGGGTCTTGTCGACGAGCCCCCAGTTCTTCTCGCCGCAGGCCTTGTGATGCGATATCTGGACCCTGCACCCGGACTCCCTGCCGATGGTTATCGCCTCGGAGACGGCTTCGACGAGGGTCCTCCCCTCGCCCCGTATGTGGCTCGCATACATGCCGCCGAGGGCTGATGCGGTCCTCGCGAGCGATATCAGCTCGTCCGTCTTCGCGAAGCATCCAGGAGCGTAGATGAGCCCGGAGGACACGCCGAACGCCCCCTCGAGCATCGCATCCGAAAGCAGCCTGTCCATCTCTGCCTGCTCGTCCTCGGTCGGGGCCCGGTCCTCAGGGCCGACCACTCCGAGCCTGAGGGTGTCCGCCCCCACAAGCGAGCCGACGTTCACGGATGTCTTCACGTCCGCGAGTCTGAGCAGGTACTCGTCGAAGGTCGACCAGGTCACATCGACCCAGAGGTCCTTCGCGTTGTCAATCACGACCTTCCTCGCGTGGCCGACCAGGGGCGCTTCCGACCCGCCGCAGTTGCCCACGAGCTCCGTGGTGACGCCCTGCCGTATCTTGCTCTCCGCGAGCGGGCAGCTCAAGAGCGATATGTCCGAATGAGTATGGATGTCAACGAACCCTGGGCAGACGACGAGGCCTTCCGCGTCGATGGCCAGCACGCCCGCGCCCTCGGACGGCTTGTAGAACTCCCTGATGCGCGTGCCGTCGATGGCTATGTCCGATTTCCTCCCGGGCGAGCCCGTGCCGTCTATGACCGTCCCGCCCTTGATGATTATGTCGTGCACTCTACCACCGATAGCGGACTCGTCTGGCCGCGAGTCGAACCGATATCCTGGACGAGCTTATTTAACAGTTCCTCGAGATTGAAAAAGAATATTAAGCCCGGTGCCCGTTCGAGGCCCGATGAGGTACGACTTCAGGTTCTCGAAGTACCAGGGCTGCGGGAACGATTTCATCCTGAAGGACGAGATGTCCCAGGAGCGCACCCCCGACCCGGACAGGAGCGCGATGGCCAAGTTCCTGTGGAACAGGAACTTCTGGGTCGGCGCGGACGGAGTGATCTTCGTCGAGGACGCCCCCGGCGCTGACGGCTCGATGCGGCTGTTCGAACCCGCGGGCAACGAGGCGGACATGTGCGGGAACGGCCTCAGATGCGTCGCCGCGTACCTGATGGACAAACTGGGGAAGGACGAGGTCGACATCCTGACCGGCGACGGGATCAAGAGGGTCGTGAGGGACGGCGACGGGTTCAGGGTGGACATGGGACTCCTGAGGACCAAGCGGGAGGAGCTGCGGGAATACGTAAGCGACGTCGGCCTCCCTGGAGACTCGATGCTGGAGTTCCGGGTGGACACGGGCCCCCGGACTGAGACAGGGTCCATCGTGGACACGGGCGAACCGCACATCGTGCTCTTCACCGACTCCCTCGACTCGGTGCGCCTGGTCGAGGTGGGAGAGCGGGTCAACCGCGACCGGCAGAGGTTCCCGAAGAACGTGAACATCAACTATGTGCAGGTCACGGGCCCGCAGAGCATCATGATCAGGACCTACGAGCGGGGCGTGTTCAACGAGACACTGGCTTGCGGCACAGGCGCCACCGCGTGCGCGTGCGTGTCCATCCTCCTCGGCAGGGTCGAGCCCGGACCTGTCGACGTCCAGACGAAGGGCGGTATGATGAGGATAGAGCTAGGGCCGGACGGACGGGCATTCATGACCGGCCCTGCTGCTAAGGTTTTCGAGGGAAGGCTGGAAGTCGAGGTCTGAGTGCAGCACTCATTGCGCCTTCATCTTCTTCAGGACCTCGTCCGCTGCCTCCAGAGTCATGTCTATGTCCTTCTCCGAGTGCTCTGTGCAGGTGTAGAACGGCTTGTCCGGGTGGAAGTGCATGCCGCGCGCCAGGAGGCCGAAGTCGAACTGCTTCCTCAGGGCGTCGTTGCACTGGACCGCGTCCCTGTAGTCGCATATGTTGTCCAGGTCCACTTTCCTGTTCCCGTCGAATAGCACGTTGAAGGTGGTCCCCGGGCCTGTCGCGCGGGCATCGAATCCGTGCCTGGAGAACAGGTCGTTCAGGCCGTCCTGGAACTTGTCGGTCACGCGCATGAGGTACGGGTATGTCTCCGGTTGCTCGAGCACGTCGAGGGTCGCCATACCTGCCGCGAGTACAGTGGGGTGCCCGTTGAACGTGCCCCCGTGGAACACCCTCGAATCTTTCGGCCTCGTGACCGGGTTGACCACATCCATGATCTCCCTCTTCCCCAGGAACGCGCCGCACGGGAACCCTCCGCCTATGATCTTGCCGAGGCACATCATGTCCGGGGTGACGCCGAACATCGTTTGTGCGCCCCCGAGCCTGTCCATCCTGAAACCTGACATGACCTCGTCGAAGATGAGGATGATTCCCAGGTCCTCCGTGACCTCCCTGACCGCCTTCAGGAATTCGAGGTTCGCCGGTATGAACCCTCTCTGGACCGGTTCCATGATGACGGCGGCGAGGTCGTGTTTGTGGGCCTTGATGAGACGGATGGTGTCCTCGGCGTCGTTGAATGGCAGGACCTGCACGCTCTGGAGCGTGTACTCCGACGTGCCAAGCGACGCGGCGACCGCCTGAGGGGCAGAGTCTGGCCCTGCGGCGTCCGGCGGTGGCGTGAGGCTGACGAGAGCCTCGTCGTAGCAGCCGTGGTAGTGCCCTTCGAACTTAGCAATCCTGTTCTTGTTCTTGAAACCCCTGGCAACCCTGAGCGCGTGGAGCGTCGCCTCGAGCCCGGAATTGGTGAACCTGACCGTCTCCGCGCACGGGAATATGCGCACGAGCCGCTCGGCCATCTTCGCCTCCATCTCGTGCGGTGAGCCGAATATCGGCGTCCCGTCCGTCTCCATCTGCCGGTGGATGGCCTCGACGACCTTGGGGTGCCCGTGACCGAGTATCATCGGTCCGAAGCAGAGCATGTAGTCGATGTATTCGTTGCCGTCAAGGTCCCAGAGGTGCGAGCCCTTGGCTTTCTTGGCGTACACAGGATACGGACCATAGAATTTGACATTGCCCGTCACCCCCCCAGGGAGGTATTTCTGGGCATGCGCGAACCACTCGGCGCTCTTCTTGGTCTTCGCCTTGTACTCGGCGACGGGGTCGAAGGGAGACATCGATTCACCCCAGGTATATCTTCTGCGGGTCGAGTGAGCGGAGCGTGGCCAGTTCCTTCTCCGTCGGCTCCGGCGTCGTCTCGAGCTTGTCAGCGACCTTGAGCTTCCAGGGGGTGTTCTCCTGGACCTTCTCCATGGTCACTCCCGGCTGCAGCGCGACGACCATCATCTCCCCCGACTCGGGGTCGAACTTCATGGTGCACAGGTTGGTGATCACGGCGTACGGCCCTCCGCCCTGGAGGCCGAGCTTCTTCCAGTTCGCCTTCCCGTCGACGAAGCCCGGGCTGGACTTGAAGTCCACCTTCTCGACGAACCGCCTCTTCTCGTGCGGCGTGATCACTATGATCTTCTTGACGTTGGATGCGATGTCGCACGCGCCTCCGCTGCCGGGGAGCCTGACCTTGGGGGTCTTGTAGTTCCCTATGATCGTCGAGTTGATGTTCCCGTACTTGTCGATCTGCGCGCCCCCGAGGAACCCGACGTCTATCCTCGCGCCCTGGAGGTAGTACGCGAACTGCTCGTACATGGAGCACACGCTCTTCGCGCCAGTCACCAGGCACGGGTCCCCTATCGAGAGCGGCATCCTGCTCGGGTTGGACCCGACCGCGCCGGACTCGTAGACCATGTTCAGGCCCGGGGCCTGGAGCTTCTTCGCCAGGTTCGCCGCCAGGTTCGGAATCCCGACGCCTACCAGGACCGTCTCCTTGTCCTTGAGCTCCCTTGCGGCCACTATCACCATCAGCTCGCTCGGTGTGAAGTCAGTCATCGTCATCAGCCTCCTCAAACGCTCCCGTAGCTAACGGGCGTGCTGTAAGCTGCCTTCGGCGCCAGCTTGAGCAGCTTGGCCGAGGGCATCTTCCGCATGTACTCCGCCCTGTCCTGGACCCCGTAGACCCACTCGTCCAGGTACTTCATGGTCGACTCGTGCTCCTTCGTGATGTCGTCCCATTCCATGTAGAACTCGTTGTCCCTGTCGTAGTACCCCTGGGTGTACGACGGGTGCGCGCACCACGGCTCGTGGACGACCGCGTGGACCACGAAGTCGGGTATCAGGGTCCTGTTGGGGTCGGACCTTATCACCGACTCGTCCACGATCTCCTCGCAACTGACTATGACCTTCTTGGCTGCGAAGGCCGCGTCCTTCTGCTCCCCGATGATGCCCCAGATGTGCGAGTTGCCGTTCACGTCCGCCCTCTGGACATGCACGACCGCGACGTCAGGGTTCAGCGGCGGGACCGTCGAGACGACCTCGTCGCTGTACGGGCTCTTGACCGTCTTGATGAGCGGGTTCTCCGGGGGCAGGTCGGAACCGATGTTCGTCCGTATGGGCAGGAAGGGCATCTTGGTCGCGCCCGCGAACAGCCTCCCCGACATGCCGAAGTGGGTGTACTCCTCTATCGTGATGGGCTTGGGCACGCCCTTCTCCAGGGCGCGCCTGAAACACCTGAGCGAGCCGACGCCAGGGTTGCCCGCGTAGCTGAATATCAGTCTCTTGGCGCAGCCCGCGGCGATCATCTGGTCGTAGACGATGTCCGGCGTGGCCCTGTAGAGCTCCAGGTCCTTCCTCTTCTGTCTTATGATCTCGTGTCCTGCGGCGAACGGGATCATGTGCGTGAATCCCGCGAGGTAGACGGAGTCCCCGTCCTTGACGAATTTGGACACCGCCTCCGTCATTGTCATCATCTTGTCCGATGCCATCTCACTTCCCCTCCGGATCAGGTGCGAACTTGAATCCGTATCTTATGACGCCCTCTTCGGTGTAGATCTTCTTGAGCTCGGCCCTGACCGGCATGCCCATCTTGACCTCCTTCGGGTTCACGTCGGTCATCTGTCCTATCACCTTAGGGCCCTCTGCGAGTTCCACGATCGCGACCGGGTACGACCCTCCCGCCTTCATCTGCTCCGCGAACTCCGGGGGCGCGCCGCCAGCGCCTATGAGGACGAAGGTGTGCACCTTGCCCTTGCCGCTGAGCTGCAGCTCCTCGAATTCAGAGGAGGCGTTGCAGTGTTTGCATACGCCCTTGGGCGGGAAGTTCACGCCTCCGCACTTCTTGCACTTCTGCCCCACCATCTTGTATCTCTGGGGTATCGTGCGCCAATACATGGGGACCGAAACATGTGCCATTCTTTCCACCTCACTTGAGAGCTCCCTTGAGCTTGACATACTGGATGTAGTCGATGTACTCCTTCTTCTCGAGCTGTTCCTTGAACCCGGGGACAGGCTTCCTGTCCGACACGACCTTCAGGCTGATGGCGTCGCTCCCCGCTCCCGAGCCGTACGAGACGACCATGATCCTGTCGCCCACCTTCGCGGCGTCCAGGGCCGCGGCGAGCCCGACCGTGGTCGAGGCCGCCCCGAGGTCGCCCATGTTGACAGACACGAGCCCGGAAGCTAGCTGGACATCGTTGAACATCAGCTTGCCGGCCACCGACCCCGGGGTCTTTGCGTCCGGCTGCTGGATGACGACATGAGCGAACTCCTCGGGCTTCGCGCCCAGCTTCTTGATCAAAGCGTTGCAGGCCTTCGTGGTGCATGCCGTGAACGCGGATGCGAAGAATTTCTTGACGTTCAGGTCCTGGAGGGTCTCGCTTCCTGCGGGCCTGAACCGTTCCCCGAAGTGCTCCATCGCGAACGACGCGTGCCCCTCGACCTCCGCTATGAGGTTCTCGGACGAGAGCACGAACCCGGCGGCCCCGGCGCCCATCGGGTGCTCGAGGGGGTCCCACATGCTCGCCCTGGGCGCGTCTGCGGTCGCGACGACCGCGAGGCCCCCCGGGCTCGCCTTGACGTGCTCGTAAGCGGATATGAACGCCTCAGTGCCAGCACGTGTCGAGGTCGTGTGGTCGGACGCGAACGCCGAGTTGGGCATGCCCACATTGACCAGGACCGTCCCTGAGAGCAGCTTCTCCAGGTACGGGGCCGTGGTAGATGCGAATGCGAACCTTGTGACCTTTGCGGGGGCGACAGGGACCGACTCGAGGGCCCTCCTGGAAACCTTCGCCCCTGCGGTCAGCACGTCCTCGTCGAAGCCCATCACGGTCTTCTCGGAGACGCCTCCGGCCTGGAACGAACCCCAGGCCTTCGCGTAGTCCTCCTTCTTGATCCTGAGCCTGGGGACATAGACGCTGTAACCGGATATTCCTACGGACATCGCCATCACCTCACCAGGATCGACACGGAGACTGTCCCGCCCGACCCTCCGACGTTGTGCACGAGGCCCCTCTCGACCCCTTTCAGCTGTCTCGAAGGCTTCTGGGCCGTGCCCCTCAGCTGGTTGAACATCTCATAGGCCTGACCGGTCCCGGTCGAGCCGATCGGGTGTCCCTTCGACTTGAGCCCTCCGCTGACGTTCACGGGCTTGTCCCCGTCGAGCTTCGTGTGCCCTTCCTCGATGAACTGGCCCGCCTTGCCCTTCTCGCAGAACCCCAGGTCCTCGTACGCCAGGAGCTCGGCGATGGTGAAGCAGTCGTGGACCTCGGCAAGCTGAATGTCCTTCGCGGTCATCCCCGCCATCTTGTACGCGCTCTGAGACGACCTCTTCGTCCCTTCGAGCGTGACGGTGCTAATCCGGTCATGGATAGCGAGGTAGTCGCTCGAGGTGCCGAAACCCGCGACATAGATCGGCGTGTCGGTGTACTGCTTCGCGACCTCTGCGTCGCAGACCAGGAGTGAGGACGCGCCGTCGGTCGTGGAGCAGCAGTCGAACAGGTTCAGCGGGTACGCGACCACCGGGGCCTTCATGGCCTGCTCGAGCGTGATCTCCCTCTGGAACTGGGCCTTCGGGTTCTGGGCGCCGTTCTTGTGGTTCTTGACCGCCACGGACGAGAGATGCTCCCTCTTGGTGCCGAACTCGTGCATGTGCCTGTGGGCGATGAGCGCGTAGAGGCCGGCGAAGGTCGTGCCCGCGAGCCTCTCGTACTCGGTGTCCCCGGAAACGCCCAGCCAGTACTTCTGCTTCATGCCGGAGACGTCGGTCATCTTCTCGACGCCCCCTGCGAGCACCATCTTGTGTGCGCCGGACATCACGTCCATGACCGCGGTCACGAGGGCGTAACCCCCGGACGCGCATGCGTTCTCTATCCTGACCGTGTTGATGTATGGCAGGCCGACGTACTCGGCGACCAGCGCGGACATGTTGCCGAGCTGGAAGCCCCCGGAGCCCAGGTTGCCCACGTACGCGGACTCTATCTGCCTGGGGTCGAAGTTCTTGTCGACGCTAGAGGCCATGTCCTTGTACGCCTCGAAGAACAGTTCCTTTATGCCCTTCTCGGGGAACTCGCCGTACTTGCTCTGCCCCGCTCCTACGATAGCAACTCTCCTCATATCAGGTCCCTCGATTCGCTCCCTACGAACGGGCGCGCGCGGCTCCCAGCACTCCCTTCCCTAGCGCCCGACTTGCGAGTCTGGGATGGCAGTTTTTCGAAACACGAATCCGGCTATATAACGATTGGTGATTAACATAGACCGCCTCCTGATTTTTTAGACAAATGGCTCCGAATCAGGGGTCCCTCCGGCCATACGCCCGTGCATTTTTCGTATCCTCGAAACGACTCTCGTAACGGCCCTGGCAAAGGATTGGGCAGATGATAAATACGCATTCCATCATGCTGTTATCTAGCATCCGAGAAGAGGTAGTGCACATGAGGGCGTACAAGGACATCCCGCTCTGGAAGAACGTGACTCAGGCCGAGTGGGACGATTGGAAGTGGCAGCTCAGGAACAGGATTACGACCGTGGACCAGCTGAAGCAGGTGATCAACCTCACTCCCGAGGAGGAGGCCGGGGTCAAGGAGTCCCTCAAGGTGCTTCGGATGGCCATCACGCCCTACTTCGCGACGCTCATGGACCCTGACGACCCGCACTGCCCCGTCAGGATGCAGGCCGTCCCCACGATCAAGGAGACGGACTTCAACGCGTCGGACATGGACGACCCGCTCTTCGAAGACATAGATTCCCCGGTGCACGGGCTCACGCACAGGTATCCAGACAGGGTCCTGTTCCTCATAACGGACCAGTGCGGCATGTACTGCAGGCACTGCACCCGGAGGAGGCTTGCGGGGCAGACGGATGCGGAGAGGGGCCCCGACGTGATTGAGGCCGCCATCGAGTACATCAGGAAACACAACGAGATCAGGGACGTCCTGCTCTCCGGTGGCGACTGTCTCATGGTGTCGGACGAGAAGCTGGAGAGCATCATATCCCGCCTGCAGGCGATAGAACACGTCGACATAGTCAGGATGGGCAGCAGGGCGCCGGTGACGCTGCCCCAGAGGATAACGCCGAAGCTGTGCGAGATGCTCAAGAAGTACCATCCGATCTGGCTCAACACGCACTTCAACCACCCGAAGGAGATAACCCCGGATTCGAAGCGCGCGGTCGAGATGCTCGCGGACGCCGGCATACCTGTGGGGAACCAGACGGTCCTCCTGAAGGGCATCAACGACTGTCCGACCATCATGAAGGCGCTTGTCCAGCAGCTGGTGAAGATCAGGGTCAGGCCCTACTACTACTACCAGTGCGATATGTCGAAGGGGATCGAGCACTTCAGGACGTCCGTCGCGAAGGGGATAGAGATCGCCGAGGCGCTGCGCGGGCACACATCAGGTTTCGCAGTGCCGACGTTCATCATCGACGCCCCCGGAGGCGGCGGGAAGATACCGGTCGGGCCCCAGTACCTCATATCCATGTCGGACAAGAGGGTCCTGCTCAGGAACTACGAAGGCGGTTTCTTCCAGTACCCGGAGCCTAAGGACAGGATAAGCGTGTGCCCCCCGACATGCAAGCTCTGCGAGACTTATGGCAAGATCGAGAGCAAGGAGGGCGTGGCAGGAGTGCTGTCCGGAGAGAAGTTCGCCTTGGTGCCAGAGGGGTCCGCGAGGGCCGAGAGGCGCAAAGCCTACGGGAAGCACTGAGTCGTCTGAAACTCGTTCGCAAACCCCTTGCGCTAGCTCTCTCATTTGGTGCGAAAGCATTAAGATAGGCTATCATATTCTTCGGCGTCAGGCCAGCGAGGCGAGCCAATGGATAGGAACATTTTCATCAAGGAGCTCATGCAGACTCCTGTCGAGCAGCAGGCGGTTGAATTCGTCGAGAGAAAGGGCATCGGTCACCCCGACAGCATCGCTGACGGACTCGCGGAGAGCGTGAGCCGGGCGCTCTGCCAGATGTACATAGAGAGATACGGGCGGATACTGCACCACAACACCGACGAGACGCAGATCGTGGGCGGTCAGTCGGCTCCGAAGTTCGGGGGCGGCGCGATACTCGAGCCCATATACATCCTCCTCGTCGGCCGTGCGACGACGAGTGTCAACGGCGAGAGGCTGCCATACAGGACGACGGCGATGAAGGCCGCGTACTCGTACCTGGAGAAGACCTGCAAGAACCTGGATGTCGATTGGGACGTCGTGCTGGACTGCATGATAGGCCAGGGCAGCGTTGACCTCAGGGGACTGTACGAGACACAGCGCCTACTCGCGAACGACACATCGTTCGGGGTCGGGTTCGCGCCTCTGAGCGAGACCGAGAAGATAACCCTCGAGACGGAGAGGTACATCAACGGGAAGCTCTGGAAGACGATGCCCGAGGTGGGCGAGGACGTCAAGGTCATGGCCTTCAGGAACGGGAAAGACATTGACCTGACCATCGCCTGCGCGATGGTCTCATCGAAAGTGCCCGACAAGAGCCACTACAAGAGCGTCATCGAGGAGATGAAGGAGAACGTGGCGGATTTCGCGGGCAAGTTCACGAAGAGGAACCTGAAGGTCTACGTCAACACCGCGGACGACTACAAGAAGGACATCTACTACCTGACCGTCTCCGGCCTCTCCATGGAGAACGGGGACGACGGTTCCGTCGGCCGGGGCAACAGGGCGAACGGACTCATCACGCCGATGAGGCCCATGAGCATGGAGGCCTCCGCGGGCAAGAACCCGGTGACGCACGTCGGCAAGATGTACAACATCCTGTCGAACAGGGTCGCCGACGAGATCTACAAGATGGGCCGCGGCGACATACTCGAGGTGCACTCGAGGATATTGTCACAGATTGGGATGCCGATAGACGACCCGCAGGCCGCGAGCGCCAACATAATCTACGCGCCCAACGTCGACAGGAAGAAGTACGAGCGCGAGGCGACGGCGATATTCGATGAGCAGCTCAAGAAGATATACAAGCTGACCGACGAGATAGTCGCCGGCAAGGTCGGCGTCTTCTGAGGCTAAACCCAAAACCGGGGCGCCCTCAGGCGCCCCCGCCTGATTTTCTAAGTTCCTGCTCCTTCGCGTCCAGTATCCCGGCCAGATCGGCCAGCTCCTGCTGTAGCGACCTCAGACGGGACCACTCCTCTTCCAGGCGGTGCTCGTCCTTCCGGATAGTCTCTTCGCGCTCCGAGAGCCTCATGGTCGCCTCGTCCAAGTCCTTCTTCTTGTGGTCCAGCTCCTCGAAGGTCTTCGCGTCGACGGATGCGAGGCCTTCCTTCGAGGCCTCGACCTTCTCCCACAGGTCCTGCACCTCGGCCCTCTCCTTCTCCAGCCTGTCCATCTCAGATGCGACGGCCCTCTCGCGCGCCTCGAGGTCGCGGTCCTTCGACCGGAACGAGTCCTCGAGGGCTTTCAGCGCCTTCTCCCTGTCGGCCAAGTCATCGGCCGACGCCGACGGGCCGGCGCCCTTCTCCGCCGCCGTCTGCTTCGA
Organism: uncultured Thermoplasmata archaeon; assembly: GCA_964488505.1. GTDB lineage: Archaea > Thermoplasmatota > Thermoplasmata > UBA10834 > UBA10834 > UBA9653. Next base: position 343,387 of record CAZAUI010000001.1, read on the forward strand.
CATGGCCGCGGCCCTCTCGAGGACCTCCTCCTCGAGCTGCTGGCGCCTCTCCATCAGCTCCTGGCGCCACTTCTCGAGCTCCGACCTCAACTGGTCCAGGCCCTTCTCCCTCTGCTGCACCGAGGACCTGTCCCTGTCGATCTCGATCTGTATGAGTTCGAACTCTTCGACGCTGCGCTCCATCTGGGAGACCTTCCTGTCCAGCTCGTCCTCCCGGGTCCGGAGACGTTCCTTCTCCGCAGCGATCTGCTCGAGGACCTCCTTGTAGTCCGTCACAGACTTCTCGAAGGCCTGCTCCCGGGCGACCACCTCGGCATCCCTCTTAGCCAGGGCGTCCTTCGCGGTCTCGAGATCGCTCTCGCGGGCGAGCATGTCGCCCTCCCTCGCCCTGAGTGCGGCGTCCCTCGCCACGAGCGCCGTCTCCGCCTCCGTGGACGCGCTGAGGGCGACCTGGAGCTCCTGTCTGCGCTTCTCTATCTCGAGGCCGATGGCCTCCAGCTGGAGCCCGTTCTCCTCTGCCGCCGCGGCCATCTCCGCCGCCTGCGCCTTCTGCTCCGTCTCCATCGTCGCCAGCGCTACCTCGCGGGCCTCGAGGGCAGCGGCCTTCGCCTGCGCGTCCGAGTCCCTCTTGGAAAGTTCCTCCTCCCAGGAGGACAGCTCGGACTCCCTCGCCTTCGCGGACTCCTCCGAGGCCTGCACGCCCTTCAACCTCTCCTCGGCTGCCGCCTCCGCCTGGTCCAGTCTCGCCTGCTGCGCCTGAAGCTCCGCGCTCCTAGCCTCCAACTCCTTGACAGTGGACTCCGCAGCGGCCTCGGCGTCCGACAGCTCTGCGGCCCTGGACTCGGTCTGGGCCTGCCGGTCGTCGAGCTCCCTCGCTCTGTCGCCCAGGAGGGATTCCCTGTCTGCGACCCTTACGGACCTCGTCTCCAGCTCGAACTCCCGGGACTCCAGGGCCTTCTCCTGCTCCGAGACGATCGAGCGCGCCTCGTCCAGCGCGGCGGACTTCTCCACGAGCTCCTTCTTGACGGCCTCGACCTCGGACCACTTCGCCTGGATCTCGGACTGGGTCTTCGCGACCGTCGACTCGTGGTCCTGCCTCTCGGTCGCGAACGACGCGACGCTCTTCTCGAGCTGCTCTTTGTCCGCCCTGAACTGCTCGACGTCCGCAGCGTGCGCCTCCTTCTCGTCCATCAGCGCTGCCTTCGCGGCCTCCAGATCGGCCGCGGACGCCGCCAGGGCCTTCTCCTTCCCTGCGAGCTCCTTCTCCAGCTCCGATATCCTCTGTGAATCGTGATACATGACCGACTCGCGCCGGGAGAGGTCGGCGGCCTTCGCCTTCGTCTCCGAGGTCTCCTTCTCGGCCTCCGCCATCCTCTCAGAGAGCTCGACCCCGGCAGCCGCGAGCTCGTTCCTCATCGCGTCGAGCTCCGTCTCCCTCTTCTTGATCTCCGATTCCCTCGAGTCGAGTTCCGCCTTGCGGGCCTCGCCCTCCCGGAGGAGGTGCTCGCCCTGGGACTTCATTGTCGCAACATCGCGTTGAGCCTGCTCGAGGGTCTTGTGCGTGGAGTCGCGGTGCATCTCCACTTCGGACCGGGCGCGCTCGAGCTCCGTCCTGAGCGCTTCGAGCTCCGCGCGCTCGCGGGCATTCTCCGCCCTGTCCGCCTCCACCGTCCTCTCCGCCTCGGATATGCGCTGTTCCCTCTCGCTGACCTCGAGCTCGAGGGCACCGAGCTCCTGCTTGGCCACCGATGCGGACGCCTCGCCCTCCGCCAACGCCTTCTCCCTCTCGGCCAGTGAGTCCTTGAGCGCGTTCAGTTCGGGCTCCAGGCGGGCCACCTCTTTCTCGCGGCCCTCCAGGCCCGGGAGCACCTTCTGCAGCTCCGCCTCCCGGGAGTCGAGGTCGGTCTCGCGAGCGGAGAGCCCCGAGGCGATCTCGTCCAACTCCTTCTTCCAGGAGTCCAGCTCCGACTGCAGGGATGCGACGTCCTCCGAGTGGGCGTCCAGCTTCGCCCTCTCCTCCTGCATCGCCCTCTTGGCGGTTGCGAGGTCGGACCTCTCCTTCTGCACCTCGGCCAGCTCCTTCTCGCTCTTCGTGAGCTGCTCCTTGAGGAGCCTCTCCCTCTCGTCGACCGTGAACTTGGTCTGCTGCAACATCTGCGCGGTGGACCTCAGGTTCTCCTGGTTCGCGGCCAGGTCGTCCTGGGCGGCCTTGAAGTCCTCGTCGCGCTGGTTCAGCTCGCGCCTTAGCTGGTCGAGCTCGACGCGCTCCTCCGCCATCCTGAGCTCCTGCGCTGCGACGTCGCTCGACCTCTGGTCGAGTATGCTCTTCATCTCCTCGACCGAGTAGGACTTCTCGTCCACCTCCCTGCGGTCCTCATCCAGCTTCTCGAGCTTGGCCTTGAGCTCGGACTCCGTGTCGGAGACACGTCTCTGCGCGTCGGACCTGGCGGTCTCGAACTCGAGCTTCGCCTGCTCGAGGACGTTCCTCTCGAGCGTGAGCTTGGCCTTCGTCTCATCGACCTCCCTCGAGAAAGCCTCCTTCTCCTGGGATGTCTCACGGGCCCTCTCCTCGGAGGCCTTCCTCGCAGCATCGAGCTCGAGCTGCATCTCCTTCTGCTCGGCCTCGACCCTGTCGATATCCTCTTTGAAGCTCGCCAGGTTCGCGCTCCTCTCCTTGAGCTGGGTCTCGAACTCCGTGAGCGTCGCGCGCCTCGTCTCGGTCTCCTGGGAGAACCTGTCCTCGTCCGAGCGGAGCTTCTCCTCGCGCTTCTGCAGCTCCTCCGCCTTCTCGAGCGCCTCGGCCTTCATCTGGTCGACGTCCGCGAGGGCCTTCCTCCGCTCCTCCTCGACCATGGCCTCCTTGCTGGCCGCGGCCTCTTCCGCCCTGGCGGCCTTCTCCATGAGCTGCTTGGCCTCCTCCTCGGCCCCGGCCAGCTTGACCTCCCGCGCAGATGTCTCCTCCAGCTTCGCTCCGAGCTTCTCCTCGCGCTGGGCGAGTATCTGTTCCTGCGCGACCAGCTTGGACCTGAGGCCCTCGATCTCCTGGGTCAGACGCGTCAAGGACGCCTCCCTCTGGGACACGTCCTCCTCGTACCGCTGGACCTCGGACTTGAGGCCGGATAGCTCCTGCTCCTCCGACCTCTTGAAACGTTCGAACTCCTTCCTATCAGACTCCACGGACGCCCGCGTCTGCTCGAGCTCGACCTTGCTCAGGGCGAACGCGTGCTCCTTCTCCTGCAGGGCCTTCTCCCTGGACGCGGCGAGCGCAGCCTCTTTCGCCAGCTGCGCCTCGCGCTCCCCTATGCCTTTGATGCGCTCGTCGACCGACCGTCTGTCGGCCTCGAGCCTCGTCGCCAGGTCTACGAGCTTCGCGCGTTCCGCCTCCAGCTTCTTGCTTTCGTTCTGGAGCTCCATGGTCCGCTGCTCGGTCTTGAGGCTGACGACCTTGTCCAGTTGCAGGTAGCGCGACTCTATCTCCTTCTCGACGGCCTGGAGATTGGACTTCTTCGTCTCCAGGGTCTTCATCTCCTTGTCCAGCCGCGTCCTGACCTTGGAGGTCAGGTCCGCCTCGTCCTTGGTGAGCTTGACCCTGAAATCCTCGAGCTCCTTCCTGGTCTGCCTGACCTTCAGAAGGGTCTGCTTGACCTCTTGGCGCTCCTTGTCCAGTGCCTTCCTCTCGGACTCGAGCGCGGTCCGGTCCGCCTCCAGCTTCTGCCGCATCTCGTCGAGGCGGTCCTTCTCGTCCTGGACCTTCCCGGTCTCGATGATGGCCTCGTCGTGCTTCAGCTCGGCCAACAGGCGGTTCTCCTGCCCGGGCACTTCAGGCACGGCCTTCGCCTCATCGGCCGAGTAGACCTCCAGCTCCCTCTCCACGGGCCCGAGCCTGTCCGGCTCCAGCGTGGAAGACTTGAGGGAGACGATGCAGATCGCCTTCTGCACGGCCACGAGGTCACGTATGGTCTGGAGCAGCCGCATGACGCTGACGAACTTGTTGTTCGTGACGAGGTACTCGAGTGAGTCTATGAGTACGAGGTTCCCGCCGCTCTCCTCGAGGAACCTCTTGATCGTGAGCGTGAGCCTCTCGAGGTCCTTGGGGCCGACCGCCTCGTCGCTCATGGCGTTGGTGAGCCAGAGCACAGGCACGTCCTTGAGCTTCAGGGCCTTCCTGAGGTTCTTGGGGTAGGTCCTAGAGACTATCATGCCCCGCTTGCCCTCGGAGAGCTCGGACAAGAACAGCGAGTAGGCGATCTCCGGCCTCTCCTCCTCGACGAGGTAGGTGACTGACGCCTCGAGCCGCTTGCCGGCCGCGGGCTTCGCGGGGGAAGGCGCCTTGGAGGTCTCCTCGGCGGGCTCGGGCTGTGGTCCCTGAGGCTGCTCGGGGACCTCATCCGGCTTCGCGCTGCTCTCTCTAGCCTTGTCTCTGAGTCCCATGTTAGCCTAACTCCGCACTAAAGTCACCGCATCTCGGGGGAACTGGATGCTGTGGGGCGTCCCCTGGTAATATATTCGGATGTACATTAAATGCACCGTCAGACATTCAGCCTGTCCAACACCCGCTCGTAGAGCTTGAACTCCTCTGACTTGGAGAATCTGTCGACGACATCGGTCGGAAGCTGCCCGAGAAGGCCGTCAAGGGTCTTCATCAGCGCCCTGACCTCGGCCTCTCCCTCCTGCAGCTGGGCGACCCTCTGCTCCAGGTCGGACCTGGTGACGACCAGCCGCTGGACATGCTCCTCAAGGGATGCAAGGCACGGTTCGATGTCGTCGCACGCGCCTTCTGCGGACACGAGCTCGTGGATCCTCCTGACCTTCTCGGCCAGGGCCGCCTCGCTCCTCTCCGCTGCCCCGCCGGCCGCTCTTGCGCCCCGGGGCCGGCCGCCGTCCTTCGACGACAGCGCCGCGTCCATCGCGTCGAGTTCCTTCTTCTTCTGCGCGTACGCCTTGATCTTGCGGTCTACCATCTCCTCGCGTTGGCGCAGTTGCTCCTCCCGCGCACCCAGCTCGTCTGCGCCTGAAGGCGCTGCACCCGCTAGTGAATCCGGAAGCTTCAGCCTGACCTCCCTCTGCCCGGCGAGTCCGCTCGGCCCCGGCATGGAGAATGTCCTGGTGACCTCCTGCGAGAGCGACCTTGTCCTGGCGAGCACCTCATCGATCCGTTCCATGTCCATCGCGATGGACGCGAGCTCGGCCTCTATCCCTTCAACCATCCGGACGGAGGGCCCCGCATCCATCAGATATGTGATCCTCTCCCTGGCCTCCGATATCCTCGTCCCCATGCTTGAGGCGACCTCCGCCCTGAGGTCCGCCAGCTCGGACATCTCCTTCAGAAGGCCGGAGACCGCCTTGACCTCGCCCATCGTCAGGGGCTCGTCGCGCGCCGGGGGTGCACTGGACCTCGCGGTCCTGTCTCCCGTGCCCGTCTTCCCCCAGTCTATCAGCCTCGTGACCATCCTGTCGTCTTCGGCGTCGTCGCTCGCGCGCACCGCCTTCACCTTGAACTTCATAGAACAGGTGGGGCACTGTGCCGTCCCGAGTTCCAGGACCTTGCCGCACCGGGGGCATTTGAACGCCTTGACCTCCTCGTCGAGCTGCGAATAGCACGATTCGCATCTCTCGGCTCCAGGCTCCAGCCCGGCTCCGCAGGCCATGCAGAATGCCTCTCCGGTCTTGGTCACACCCTTGGATGCCAACGGTACACCTCCGGGTACTGTCCGCGGGGGGCGCGGACTCCATATTACCCAATCAGGTCTGTGATATATTGATGTGTGCCTATGCTCGCTGATATCTCTCGCGGAGTATGAGCTCCTCGAGGTTCTTCCTAGGCGGCCTCTCCGGCGATTCGTCAGGGTATCCGAGCGGGGTCATCGCGACAACCCTGACATCCTCCGGGATGCCGAGGACCTCCCTGACCTTGTCCTCCTTGAACCATGCGATCCAACAGGTCCCCAGGCCCAACGAGTGCGCCGCCAGGGTCACATGATCCACGGCTATGGACACATCGATGACATGGCTGCTCATGTATCCCCCGGCCGTGGGGAACGCCTCGTCGGGGATCCCGCACGCGACCAGCACGATAGGCGCCTGAGCGATGAACTTCTGGCCATGGGCGCTCGCGGCCAGTTTGAGCTTGAGGTCCTCGTCGGTCACGACGATTATCCTCCAAGGCTGGGAGTTGTTGGCCGAAGGCGCGAGCCTCGCCGCGTTCAGGACGTTCTTGAGAAGTTCCTCGGGCACGGGAGTCGGCTTGTACATCCTGATGCTCCGGCGCGTCTTGATGGCCTCCATCAGGTCCATGGGGGTCACTGGGCTCATATTGTCCCACGCCGGTA
>CAZAUI010000002.1:0-167545 GCA_964488505.1 uncultured Thermoplasmata archaeon
ACCCGAGGTTCAAGGACGAGTTCTGGAAGCACGAGATAGACCTGATGCTCGAGATCGGCAAGAAGGCGGAGCAGCAGGCGCTCGCGAAGTACGGCCTCGACTATGTCACAGACAAGTATCTGCCCGAGAAGCTGAGCCAGCTGGGCATACTCAAGTGAGCCAGCAGGTCCCCGCAGGGGCCGCGGCCCGCGGTGTAGTTCCCTACTTGTTATATCCGTAGAGCGAGATTCACGCGGCGCCATGAGGATGAGTCCTGAGTGCGTCCCCTGCCTGATACGGAGGGTGCTGTTCGAGACGATGGAGGTGGACCCGTCCAAGTCCGTCGACACGGTCAAGTACGCCTCCGCGGCACTCGGCAGGCTGTTCGGGCCGGATGTCTGCTCCGCGGTCGTCGCGACCGAGGTGCACAAGGGCGTCTACGAGCTGCTCGGGGACGACGACCCGTACAAGGACCTGAAGGCCAAGAGCAACGAGGTCGCGCTGGAGCTGTACCCGTCCGCGGAGAGGTTCGTCACGAAGTCGAAGGACAAGCTCAGAGCAGCATTCCTGTGCGCGGTCGTCGGGAACGTGCTGGACTTCGGTATAGGCTCCGGCTTCGACCATCCGGGGACGCTCAAGAAGGAGTTCGGGAACCTCTTGGACGAGGGATTGGGGCATGACGACACGCCGAAGCTGAGGAAGCATCTCAGGAAGGGCGCGAAGGTCGCGTACCTCCTGGACAACTGCGGCGAAGTCGTGTTCGACAGGCTCGCATTGGAGCAGCTGAAGAAGCTCGGGGTGGGCGTCACGCTCGTCGTCAAGGAGGAGCCGATTCTGACCGATGTAACCCTGGACGACATCCACGGCCTTGGCATCGAGACGCTCGTCGACAGGATAGTCGAGGCGCCTGGGTTCGCCGTGGGGATAGACCTCGCTTCGATCGAATGGAAGTTCGGCAACATGCTGAGAGACCATGACCTCATCATCGCGAAGGGGATGGCCAACTTCGAGTCGCTGTCCGAGACGGACCTCGCACCTATCGCGTTCCTGCTCAGGACCAAGTGCACACCAGTCGCTGACAACATCGGGCTCAAGAAGGACATCAACGCGGTCAAACTGTTCGAGAGGGGGTGCCGAAGACGATAGACTCCGTCCAGACCAGGACATTCATCAACCAGCGCAAGTACGGTTTCAGGATAGCGACCGGGAGCGCCGACACCGCAGAGAACGTCGTTGTCAAGGTCGTTTCTGGGGACGAATTCGGTATCGGATCCGCATCTCCCAGCGACGTCACCCACGAGACGGTGAGGACCGTGGAGGAGTTCCTCTCGAAGGTGCCTAAGAAGCTCGTGGGCACGGACGAGACCGACCTCTCCGGCATCCACAGGAGGCTGGACGCCGTAGCTCCGGGGAACACATCGGCAAAGGCGGGCGTCGACATCGCCATCTACGACCTTCTGAGCAAGCGCGCCGGCAAGCCGCTGCGCGAGTTCCTGGGCGGCTCCAGGGGGGATTCGGTGCTCACGGACATGACCATCGGCATCGAGTCGAAGGAGGTCACGGTCAAGCGGGCGCTGAAGCACTACAAGGAAGGGTTCAGGGCGCTCAAGATCAAGGTCGGGCTCGACCTTGAGGGCGACGTGAGGCGCGTCGCGGCAGTCAGGGACGCGGTCGGCCCGAAGGTCCAACTCAGGGTCGATGCGAACCAGGGCTATTCCGTCGAACAGGCCGTCATGTTCTGCGAGGCGATGAAGACCTTGGACGTGGTCCTGGTCGAACAGCCGGTCAAGGCCGAGGACTACGCAGGCCTGAAGAAGGTCAAGGAGAGTAGTCCGGTCCCGGTCATGGCCGACGAGTGCGTCAAGGACGTCGCAGACGCGAGGCGCGTGATCAAGGACCAGGCTGTGGACCTAATCAACATCAAGCTCATGAAGAGCGCGGGCATCCACGACGCGATAGCCATCAACAGGCTTGCGGCGGAGGCCGGGATAGGCACGATGGTCGGGTGCATGGGCGAGATACAGCTCTCAATCGCGGCCGGACTGCACTTCGTGCTGAGTTCGGAGAACGTCAGGTTCGCCGACCTGGACTCTCACTTCAACGTGGTGGACGACCCGTCATCTGGACTCGAGTTCATTGATGGCAGGTTGCGTGCCGCTGGAGAGAAGGGCCTCGGGGTGACCCTCTCCTTCCGGCAGTAATCAGAAGTCCTCGACATCGCCTGATTCGGGACGTCGGCCCCGCCCTCACACCCCTGGCATCCTGCTCAATTCTCACCGTCACAAGTTGCCTGATCCTAATTGCCGCCTCTTGGCAATAGCCTCGCGAATCATCTCCTGTGCCTGACGACAACTCATGACTCCTGATACAACGCCCGGCGTGTCCGTCTCCCTAATCTGATAGATTGCGGCGGTGTACTCTGAATACTCTCCTGAGAATGTCAGCTCGAGCATCTCCTTCATCAGGACGCTTATCACATCGCAGGTCACGATGTTCTCAAGGTCCGCCGATATGAAGACCCTGTAACTTGCATTCGGGGCCAACATCTGCTGAGCAAGGACGAATCTCCGGTTCGTGAGCAGCACACAACCTCCGAACCCCCAATGCTCGCTACAGGCAGGCCCGCTGACGAGGACACTCCAAAGGGTGGAGCGCCCGCCCTCACGTCTATCGAGGTTGCATGCGACTTTACAAATCGAGGTTATCGTCTCATCATCTCTCAACGTCAACGGCATCCCAGATGGCGGTAGGAGATGAGGGCGCTCAGTAGTTTGAACTGACTCCCTGACAGGGTTGGCACACTTCCCGCAGTACATAGCGTAGTCCGGGTTCTCGCCGCCGCAACTTGGGCACTTCATCGCCAATCCCGGCTCACAATCCACATCTTGGCATAATTAGTTATCACAGGCGGCGCCCTCAAGACTTATCCAGTGAATGCATCGGGAGACGCCTCGCCTGCCACATGCACGCATCAGCAAACCGTTGTGAACCTCTCAGGAGAGGTCGCAAACATTATAACCCATAGCCATCATCCCGTGCCGTATTATCTGGCCTGGCGGGTCCGAATGATGACCAAGAGAGCGGCTCAGGGGAAGAAGAAGATCAGCGAGATTGACAGTGCCGAGCTGAAGTTCAGGGCGTTCCTGAACAAACGCGACGAGATAAACGAGCAGGCGGCAGTCGTCAGGTCGGAGAGAGACTCGCTCCACGACAAGAAGAAGGATCTGCAGGAGCCGATGAGAATCGCCAGGGACAAGAGGGATGCAGCCGTCGCGGAGATGAGGGTCCACAAAGCCAAGAGAAACGAGCTACAGGCCAAGGCCAAGGAGCTCATAGAGTTCAAGAGGAAGCTCAAGGGGAGTCCCATGGGCGACCTCAAGGCTGAGATCAGGGTCGTCGAGGCGGACATCAAGAGGATGGAACTAGAACAGCAGACCCAGGCGCTCAAGCTGACCGAGGAAAGGGATCTCCTCGAGAAGATCAAGGCCCGCGCCGTCGACCTCCAGAGGTACAAGAAGATACTCGCTGAGCAGGAGAAGATCCAGAAGGAGGTCAAGGACGTCGACGGCAGCATAGACACGCTCTTCAAGCTCGCGGACAAGGAGCACACGGAGGTCGTGCGGCTCTCGGAGCAGCAGCACAAGTTCCACGAGGAGGCCCAGGCGAACGCCAAGGAGATAGCCCTGCTGACCGCGACCGCGAACAAGAAGCACGAGGAGTTCCTGAAGCTCAGAGAGGAGGCGGACGCCGTCCATCAGAAGGCGATGGAGCTCCGCGGGAAGGTCATCGAGATAAAGGAACAGAAGCGGGCCGAGGTCAGGGAGGAGAGGAACGCCATCAGGGACGTCAACCTGGCGACCCGCAAGGCCCTAGACGACAAGGAGAAGAAGGACAAGGTGGCCGACGAGGCCCTCCAGACGCTCCTGAAGAAGGGCAAGATCGAGATCTAGGCTCGGCCTGGACATCTCTCACTTCAGCGCTTCTTCTTTTTCTTCTTCCGCCCGCCGAACACGAGTATGGACGCCGTCGGCTCGAGCTCCTCCTCGTCCTCCTCATCGGGCTCTGGCTCCGGCGCAGGTTCGGGGGCCCTCTCGGGGACCGGCTCGGACCGCGGCTGCGGCTCCGGGACCGGCGGCGGCACGGGGATCACGGGCGCCTCGGGGGCCTTGCCCTGGGACACGTACACATCGTGCATGTCCATCCTCCTGAAGTGCAGGCGCTCGGTCTTCATCAGCAGGGCCATCGGCAGCACGAGCTGTTCGCTCGTGAGGCCCGTCCCCGTGATGATGCTGTCCAGGGTCGCGCCCTTGTCCGCCGTGACGTTCAGGATAGCCCTGATGGCTGCGTTGACATCGAACTTGTCCTGGCCGCCGCCAACGACGAGCTGGGTCCTCTGCTCCACGATGCTCGTCAGGAACTCCTTCGACTTCCGGTCGAAGTCCGTCGGGTCCTCCCTGAGCAGTGCCCTCAGGTAGGTCGTGTCGAGGCCCAGCTCCTCCCAGCCGCGGATCTGGTCCATGCACATGCCCTTGTAGAACTCCCTCTGGAGGCCGTCCCTCGCCAGCTTGCTCCTGGGCCTCAGCTCGATCGCCTTCTGGAAGTACATGACCGCGTCGTCGCTCCTGCCGAGCTTGACGGAGGTCTTGGCGAGGTTGATGTACGCGTCGAAGTTCTTCGGATCCAGGGCTACTGCGCGGTTGAAGCACGCCACGGCCTCCTCGGGCCATTCGAGGGTGCTGAACACCGCGCCCTTGTTATTCCACGCGACGGCGTTCTTCGGGTCCGCCTGTATGGACCTGTCGTACGAGCTCAGTGCGAGGGCCCTCTTGCCCTCGAAGGCGTACATGTTGCCCAGATGGCACCACGTGGTGCTGTCCTCGGGGTCCATCTCCAGGGCCATGTCGTAGCTCGTCTTGGCCTTGGAGTACTCCTTCATGTGGTATAGGACGTCACCCTTGACGTTCCACGGGAGCGAGAACTTGTGCGCGACGCCGGCCTCCGAGCTCTCCTGGACCGCGGCGTCCGCATGGACCAGCGCGGCGGGGAAGTCGCCCGTGTGCATCAGGTGCGCCGCCTTGCGCAGCTTGGTCCACATGGACAGGTACTCCTTCTCCTTCCACAGGTAGAGTATCAGCGGGACGAACGAGAACACGATGCCGATGAGCGCGAGGCCGCGGTCGTACGGCTCGTAGGTCTCACTGGGCAGTATGCCGACCTGCTCGTGGAATGAGAGGAGGAACACGGCCATGGCCCCTATGAGCCAGGCGCCCAGGTAGCCGTCCCTGGTCCTCATGAACTGGAGAGACACCAGGGCGGAGGTCATGCCGACGGCGAGGAGCACCAGGTTCAGGCCGGTGAAGGGGTACTCGCCCGGACGGCTCCTTGCGACATCGAAGGCCTCGTGGACCGGCATCAGGACCATCATGACGACGCCGAACCCGTACACCGCGAGCCAGATGCTGTCCCTGTTCGAGATGGACTTCATGCCCATGACCATGAAGACGAATCCGGCGACCACGAGCACGCTCAGCAGCACCGCCCATATGCCCACCTCGGAGCCCAGGGCCGCGAGGCCTGCGCCTGCGACGATCACGATTATGAGGCCCATTATCCAGAATGAGTCCTTCGAGAGCGGGAGTCTGACGCCGTCATCGTAAGCCTTTCCGGTCGTCAGATAGAGCATCATGATGCCCATGAGCACGAAGAAGCCGGTCACGACGAACACGTAGGTGTTGTAGACCTCCCAGCTGCCGTACCACAGCTCCTGGCTGAGGAAGAACTCCACGGATGCGCCTATCACAACGGCGGCGTACAGGAGCAGGAGGTAGAGCCGGGGGCCTCCCAGGACCGGCATGAACGGCCTCACGGCCTCGGAGCGCGACCCCAGTGGTCTGAGCAGCTCCGCGAGGGAGACGCTCTCGTTCATGCGTTCGGGGCTGCTCTCGGGTGCATCAGGTACTTCCATCGGCCTTCCCTTCCGGATCCGCTTCCGTTTTCTTGCGCGCTGCCTGTCTACGCCGTATGACGAAGAAGATAATTGGTACTATCGCTAACGGCGCTAATATGTCCCCGAACTCGGGGATTGGCACCTGGCCATCGTTTATCTCCCCTGGCGTGGGCTTCATGTAATCGTAATCGTCGTAGCCGTCGAGGGGGGAGCCGACCACGCCGTAGGATTTGACGGAATAGTCATCTGGCAGAATGACCTCGTCGACAATCGCGCCAGTGGGATCCAGCAGGAGGAAGGTGGTCGACGTCAGGAAGCTCAGCCTGGGCGTCACGAAGAACCCACCTGACTCGATGATGGTGCTCGTGGTGATCGTGTAGACGACATCGCCCACAACGATGCTCCACCCCAAGAGGTCGATCGGCTCGCTGGATGTGTTGTACAGCTCTATCCAGTCAACGGTCCCGCGCGGCGCGGTCGAATATATCTCGTTGATTATGATGCCGCCGATCTCCCTCGAACCCGACAACACACCCGCAGGCAGGGAGACGACCGCGCCGTCCTGGGACCCGCGCCAGTCCTGGGCCAGGAAGGTTATGTAGTAGGTGCCGTTGGCGGTCATGCCCAGGGCCTCGAAAGCCGCGCCCACCTCCAGCCGGTAGCTGTCAGCGGCCGCCTCGACCGTCCCCGTGAGCTCCCATGAGTCGTTTGAGAAAGAATAGGCGTTCGCCGACAGGATGTTACCGTTCTTCCCGACGACAGCCACAGCCGACTCCGCGCCCCCTATGTGGAAGCCGGTCGACTCGTTGCCGTCGAGGTCGACGAACATATATGCGAGGTCCGCCCCGTAGATGTGCTCCTCCTCCGTGGCGTTCGGCATGGACGCGCCCGGCTCCGGGGCATCGGCCCAGCGCACGAGCGTGCCAGGGACGCTCGAACCTCCGAGCATCCTGCCGTCGACGGACATATAGAACAGCGCGGTCGTCTCCTTGGACCACGCCACCACGGAGGAGATGTCCACATCCTTGTTGGGGAAGACGCCTTCTCCCGCAAGGACCACATCTCCGAGGGAATCCTCCGCCATCATGAGGGCGTCCCAGTCCGCAAAGGCGCCGTCGATGGCGACGATATTGGGGGCGGAGCCGACATAGGTCGCTTTGTTATCGACCTGATGCGACGCCACAACGAATGTTGCGTTATCGGAGGTGATCATCCCGCTGGACCCGTTGAGTTCGATGCTGAAGGAGCGTGTCGCCAAACTTTCCGAGAAAGAAGCGAGCACTGATAGCTCAACGGGCTCGTCCGGGTTAAGCCGGACAGTTGCGGGGAAGATCACCTCCCGGCCCGTCCCCAGGCCAGCTTGAGTACTTCCTATCATTATCTTGATCTCAGACGGGACCGCGGTGCCTCCGAGCTCGAACCTGAGCCCTTCGAGGTCCACAGGCGACCCCTTCGAAGTGATTTCGAGCGTCAGCATCCGCTCGTCCGTGAAACCGGACGTGACGCCCGGGGCCACGAACTCCTGGACCACGCTCACCGCCGGGCCCGAATACCCGTAGTTGACCTCGGACCAGTCGTCGAGGACACCGGTGTGCCTAGCGCAGATCGCGACCTTGGAGACGGAGCTGGTGATCAGGGTAGTGCCGATCTCGATCTCCCCGTCGTTGAAGGCGACCGCGGGCTGCGAGGACTGCCGGAACCCGGCGAAGTCGTGCTGGTCCGCGCGCCTGTCGAACACGAATGAAGTTGACCGCTCGGCCGAGCCGTTCCAGCCGAGCACTGCGATCATGTGGTCCGCGCCCAGGCCCCTGACGATGTATCCCGTCGAGGTGTCGCCGTCGCGGTCGATGAAGATGTAGAACCCGTCGGCGCCGCCGTCCGCGCCGTTCATGATGGTGCCGTCTGTGGCGATGTAGAAATAGGATGCACGCGCGCTCGCTTGGACGGCGTAGGCAGATATGGACACGTCCGGGTTCTCGGAGTCCGGGATGTCCTCGTACACGGTCGCCTTGACCCAGTCCATGAAGTACCCGTCGATCTCGACGTCCTCAGGCGGGAACGCATGGACCAGCAGGTAGGGCACGGTCATGACGAATGCGAACAGTAGGACGGCCACGACGACCTTCTTGCGCGCGACCGGGAACTGCTTCGACAACCTCCTGGCGGTCGAGGATATCCTGAAGCCGTTGACGGCGCCGGCGCCGTTCACGAAGCCGTTCGTGAGGCCGTTCGTCAGGCCGTTCGTGAGGCCGTTGGTGAGTCCGTTCGTCAAGCCGTTAGTGAGCCCGTTGACGAGCCCTGACCTGCGGGACCCGCGGGAGGAGCCGTTGGAGAAGCCGTTCGTGGCACCGTTCGTGCGGCCGTTCGTCCTGCCGTTGGTCCGTCCGTTGGTACGGCCGTTGACCCTGCCGTTCGTACGGCCGTTGGTCTTGCCGTTGGTTTTGCCGTTGGTGAGTCCGAAGAAGATCTGGTTGGAGCCGCTGTTCGCGGGCGGGTTCCCGAGGTTCCTCGAGCCGCCGTAGGCCGGGCCGTCGGCGACGCCGTCGAGACGACCCCTGTAGCCGGACTTGACGGCCACCATCGGCTTGCCCGTCAGCTGGTAAGCACTGCCGCTGGTGAGGCCCCTCGAACCGGGTGACGTGGGGGGTGACGTCTTCCCTCGGATGCCCTTCTGCATCGCTTGTGCCTCTCCCGCGCATGCAGATAGCCAGGCCTACAACGTGCGGACCGCTAGCCCCCCTTAGACTCCCCCAGAAACACACTCTCTCTAAACAGACGGCACGCTGAGTAGCCGGCTAGCTGATGGCGGTTTGGCTACGCTCCTTCGAGATTAAGAGTGAGGTGTGGTTATAATACCCTTTCGCCTGAGGCGTCCGTGGGCTTACTGGCGGGCACAATCCCGTTCTTATATGGCCTGACGATCGGAAGGAGTCAGTCGCGAGAAGAGAAGGAAAGTGGTTTGCGGGTCTCGGTACGGTCCCGGCTCAGTCCGCGAGCAACCAGTCGCCGAACGAGAGCTCTCCGTTGTTGTCGTCGTTCGGCAACAGGACCGTCTGGACCTCTATCACGTCGCCGATGTCGTACAGCTCCGAGAGGTTCTCGGGGGAGGACACGTCGATCCAGAACAACCCGTGGTTGACCGAGATGTACTCGTCCCCGTGCTCGGTCGAGGGAACGTTGAACAGTATCCCGGATTCGGCGGAGGCCCACTTGTCATCCTCGTAGACGAAGTACATCCTCACCGTGTATACGGTCACGCCTCCCTCTACGATCTCGCTCCGCGGGTACATGTCCACAATCCTGTCACTTACGGTCTTGATGTCCTGAGCCTCCCAATCCGACGGGAACTTCAGGTATTGGTCATAGGTCACGCTGGGGTTCGCGTTCTCCAGCTCGTTGAACAGCTTCGTGAAGCCCCCTGCAGTCCTGACGCCCCCGGCCGCTATCATGACGAAGGCGACCACGATGGCCGCCACAACCATGAGCGCCACCATTATCGTGAGTATCTTCCTCTCCATCCTTCTTACACTCCTGTCATACAGCTCTCGCTTGGGGGAGAGACACGTGCGTGAACGCTCTTCAGCGCCAGCTGGTCCATCCCTTCCGCTCGGCACCCCACATATGGACATAATGGTACATAATTATTTGGGGCCCGGAATACATGAGCGCTGGCTCGCCGGGAACACGCTCAGGAGCCGTCCGCGGGAAAAATGTTCCGAGGGGCGCCCATCACGCCGCCCCGACACTCTGCCTTGGCAACAATCCCACCACACCATCTACCGAGGGCTGCCGTCGCTTGTGTCCACCCTTCAACATCGACATCGTATATCAAATGTTGCGGAGTCGGACGTCGATGTACGAATTTCGTATCATGTCGAGGGTCAGAAAACGGTCCGAAGGGGTTTCCGGGTTTGCCGTCTGGGTGCTTGAGGCCGCTCAGTCGCAGGAGGCCTTCGAGGACGCGCGCCTCGAGCCCATGATGACGAGCACGATGCCGAGCACGAGGGCGACTGCGAACACGCCGGCGATCATCTCGCGGGAGTCCTGCATCGCCGAGTTGATCGGGTCCCAGAGCACGACGATTATGAGGGCGAGTATGCCGAACAGGAACAGCGACAGGGACAGGCCGGGCATGTTCCCGGAGACCTCCTTGCCGGACGACATCGCCTTCTTGATCAGCATGAACGCCAGCAGCCCGACCACGAGAAGGACGACCGGTATGACGATGAACATGGCGAGGTTGTCCTCGATCGGGGGCACCCAGCTCCAGTACCAGTCTATCATGAGCGCTATCTGCGTGCCCACGAGCCCGAGTATGATGAGCGCGACGCCTATGACCCTGAAGTCCATGATGCTCGAGGGCAGGCTGGCCTCGGGCGCCCTCTTCGGGGCGGCCCTGCTCGGCTTCGGTCTCGGCCTCTCCGGGGGCCTCGACGGCTTGGCGGCCGCCTTGGGCTTCTGCGCAGGCCTCGCCTTGGCCGGGGCGGGTTCGGGTTCGGCCTCGAAGACCGTCTTCTCCTCGACCTCGATGACCTCCTCGATCTCCTCTTCCTCGAACTCGGCGCCGCACTTCGGGCAGCTGACGACATCTATCCCGACCATGGCCCCGCAGACCGGGCATGCGACATCCTCGCTCTCGTCGGATGTGACGGGCTCAGCCTTCGCCTTCGAGGGCCTGACCGGCTCATCCTCGTCCTGCTCGAACTCGGCTCCGCAGTACGGACAGGAGGACACATCGACTCCGACTATCTTGCCGCAGACAGGGCACGCAATCTCATCATCTTGGTCTTTAGCCATGGGGCCACCTCACAACGAAATGATAGTGCTGGCGCCAACAATTGGATTAGTCATTTAAAAAGGTATCTACAGGCCCGCCTGGCATGCGCACGCATGGGCCGAGCAAGGCCAGCCCGGCAGTGTACTGGCGCACCAACTGACAAACAGATATATGGACCTACACGTTTCGGCAGGACGAGGGCGGGAAAGGATTGACCGAAGGCTCGGACGCGCTCGACAGACTCGTGGGGTTCCTAGAGACCCACAACGGACAGCGGGTCGCTATCGCGCTCTTCTCAGTCGTCGCGACCCTGGTCCTGGTGCTCCTGCCGGGGACGGCTGCCGCGTTCGCCTTCGGCCTGCCATACATGTTCTTCGTGCCCGGGTTCGCCGTAGTCCGGCTGTTCTTCTGGAAGGGCACGACCCTGGAGGCCAGGTTCGTGCTCAGCCTCGGGATATCGATACTCGTCATAATCTTCCTCGGACTGTTCCTCGTGCTCACGCCGATCGGGCTCGACTCCAACACGACCAGGGTGTCCCTGATAGTCTTCGCCCTGGCCGCGGTGGCCGCGGAGATGGTGAAGAACAGGGACGCGAAGGACGAGCCCGCCCAGAAGGCGCCTGACGAGGACATCGAGCCGTTCAAGTTCGACAAGGTCGTCGCGGCGATGATAGGCACCGCGCTCGTCGTGTCCGGCATATGCCTCGCCCTGATCATCACCGCGGAGTATCCGTCCCGGACATACTTCGCCATGACGGAGGACGGCAGCGCGAAGATCAACACGACCCGCATATTGGGGTCGAACATCACGCTCACGATAGAGATGCACAACGGCGAGGACGGGCCCAGGAACTTCTCCATGGCCGCGTACTGCATGAACAGCACGCACTGGGGCACCAGATGGTACTACAACGAGATGGAGGAGGGCGAGACATGGTTCGTCAACGTCACCTTCCCGATGGACCAGCTGGGGATATGGAGGTTCGACTTCGACCTCTACATCATGGAGGAGGGAGAGCCGCAGTACCTCTACGGGAACCTGCACGTGTGGGTCGCCGTGGCCGAGTAGCCCAGGTCATTCGATCAGGGGCTCAGGGTCCTCCGGCTGCTGTCCGTCCTCCTCGGGGAGGTCGCGTATGGACGTCATGGCCGTCTCGCGGACCGCCAACTCGGCGGATGCGAGCGCGCTCACGAGGCTGATGGCGACCGCGCCTGCGAATATGAGCATGGCGACGGCGGGCCCGAGGTCCAGCTCCAGCACGTGGCCGAAGACAACGAACATGTCCGAGCGGGCCAGGGCGACGGCCACGAGCAGGCCCGAGGCGACGCCTACGCTCGAGCCGATGAGCGACACCCCGAGCGCCTCCCGGAACACGATCGCCCGGATGCGGTCCCTGGACGCGCCGAGCGCGCGGATTATCCCGAGCCTCTTCCGGCCGTCGCTGACCTCCTTCGAGAACGCGGACACGATCGCGAGGGTGGACAGGAGCGCGGCGACGACTCCCAGGGCGAACAGCGCGAGGGCGATGTTGCCCTCGGATATCTTGGCCGCCTCGTAGATCGGGATCGCGCCGGCCGACGAGAACGTGGCCGACCCGCCGTACCGGATCACGAGCTGTACAAGCTCCGGGTCGTCCGAGTACCACGGCGCCACATAGAACGACTCTGAGAACGAGCCGGCCTGGACGACGTGTTGGCTAGGGTCCAGGTCGAGCAGCTCGAAGCTGACGGTGACGGTCTCCGCCGGGCCGATGTAGACCTCCCGGGACGAATAGGGCATGCCGTCGAGCGTGAGGTTGACGGTGGTCGTGCCGCCCATGGAACCACGGTTCTCCACGGTCACGAGCGCCGTGACGGCGTCACCTTCGACCGGCGACTCCGGGTCGACGGACAGGTCCACGGGGACCGGGAGGAACCAAGGTATCATCTCGGAGGTGTCCACGACCTCGACCGTGCGCGACGAGCCTTGGATGGGCATCCCGTCGAACTCTGTCCCGGCCGTGTCGAACTCGAGCGTAAAGGTGCCTTCCTCGTCAGCTGGCAACGCGCACCTGCCGAACGCGTCTGTGACATTCTCCGGGCTCGCGGAGTCCAGGAGCGTCACGCCGACGCCCGGTGCCGGGTCCCCTGAGTATGTCGATAGGGCCACCTCCAGGGACGAGCCCAATGCCACAGTGTCGTGGAACGATGCCACCAGGTACGGGGTGACGACGGAGACGGACACGCTGAGCGTAACAGCGAAGTCACCCGATATCGTCGCGGAGATCTCGTGGACCATGACGACGTCGCTGCTGTACGTCGCGGACACGTTGGTCTCGCCGGACCCGTTGAGGGACACGGTCTCCTCATGGAACGATTCGCCCTGGTCCCTGAGGGATACGGTGACGGAGCCCGGTTCAGTGCCCCAGTTCCTCACGGCGACGGTGACCTCGCACTCCTCGCCCGGGACCAGCTGGCTGTCCGAGGCCGACAGGTCGTAAATGGCAAACCTTGCCCTGTCCGGTTCGAGCAGCGACTCCAGCCAAGCAGGGCTGGATGTGGACACGCGTATGATGGAGGCCTCGTCGGGAGCCATGCCCGACAGCGATCTCGCGACCTCGGACGATACCAGCATCTCATCGTCCAGAGGCGAGTCCGAGCGGAACGTGCCGAGGACCTTGACGACCTCGACCCTGTAGTCGTAGCTTCCGGCCAGGGGGACGGTCCCAGGAAGAGGCAGGTCGAGCTTGTCGGCGAGCCTGTGGCCGACTATCGCGCATCCCGCGGAGAGCGTGCCAGACCCGTCTGCGAATTGCACGGTCAGGCTGGGCGGGACGGCCCTGACCCTGTCCCAATCCACCCCTCTCACGACGAACGAGTGGCCGTCCCAGGAGGAGAACGCGAAGACCTCGGGGCTCGCCCCGGTTATGTTCTCCATGCCCTCGAGTACGCGCGCCATGTCCATGTCGACCCTGCTCGAGAATATCGTGGGGGCGTCCGCGGACGCGATGACGTATCCTTCGCTCGCGGCGAACGCCGACGGGGCGTCCCCTAGGCCGACGAGCACGGACACGGTCGCTGAGAATATCAAGACGGACAGCGCGATGACCGCCGTCACCCTGCGTCGGATGACCATCAGAACGGTATCCCCTCCCTGAGGTCTGAGACAGGCGTGGAGATGGCCATCCTGGCCGCTGGCACGACCGAGCCGAGCACCGCGGCCGACACTGTGACCGCGAACGAGACGACCAGCAACATCTCCTCGATCTCCACGACGAACACGGAGGTGAAGATGTGGGACGCGGCCGTGGAGACCGCGTAGGAGAGAACGATGCCCAGGGCGAGGCCGAGCGCCGCCCCGTACGCGCTAATCAGGAGCGCCTCGCCCAGGAGGTACGAGAGCACGCGTCTCCTGCCGGCCCCGAGAGTCTTGATGATGCCTATGTCGTGCCTCTTGTCCACGACCTCGGTGCCTATGAACCCGTACGCGAGGACGGCGATCACGAACGATGACGGTACCAGGACCCAGTAGGCGTCCGATTCCAGCTCGTCCACGCCGGAGTCCAGGAACTCGACGATGGACACCATCGGCTGAACGGAGAACCCGTCGGACTCGAGGGCGGTCCTCTCAGCCGGGGACAGGTCCTTCGACACCGCAAGGTTGCACGAGCCAGGCTCCTGCCCGGCCAACGAGAGGAGCAGCTCCTCGCTCCCCAGGATCCAAGCCGACGAGAACATCGAAGAGGAGAACGCGGACACGACCGTGACCTCCTGGGTCGTCTCGCCCACGAGCGTGAGGTTGCCGCTCAGGCCCAGCGATGTGCCGGTCCTGACCTCGCTCCCGGACGCTTCGAACGTCTCCACCAGGATGCCGTTCGGGTCGCTGACGCTGAAGACGGGCACGTCCGCCGAGCCCACCGACACGATTGTGATCACGCACAAGGCGCTCGTCTGCTCAGCAGGCCCGAGAGAGGACGGGTCGAAGAAGTCCATGCCCGAGTCCCCGGGGCTCGAGACGATAGAGTACTCGGAGACGAAGTTGTCGGCGAGGGTGTCCATGGATGTCCTGAGGCCGGAGGCTATCGAGAAGCTGGCCACTATGAACATCGTGCACAGGGCGATCCCCCAGCTCGTGGACCGCGCCCGCTTGTCGAACTTGAACAGCGGGAGGGCGCGCATCGGATACGCGGCGAAGATGGCCTCGCCACGATTAAAAGGCTTCCAGTAGGACTCACTCGACGCTGTCGGCGACGAGCGACACGAGCTCGGCCACTGGCATGTCTATCCCGGCCTTCTTCGCGCCGCCCGTCAGGTTCGTCACGCAGAACGGACACGCGGACACGAGCATCTCGGCGCCCGTGTCCTTCGCCTCCTGGACCCTGAGGGACGCGATGAACTCCGCGCGGTCGTTGAACTGTATCTTGTATCCCCCGCCGGCGCCGCAGCACTGCGAGTCGAGGCGGTTCCTCGGGAGCTCGAGGTACTTGGAGCCGGGGAAGGCTTTCAGTATCCGCCTGGGCTCCTCGAATATCCCGAAGTGGCGGCCTATGTGGCACGGGTCGTGGTACGCGACCTTCCTCGGTAGCGGCCGCTTCAGTTTGAGCCTCTTGTCCTTGATGAGCTTGTCTATGAACTGGGTCATGTGGAGCAGCTCGAAGTCGAGTTTGCCCGCGTAGACAGGGTAGTTGTGGCTCAGGGTCATGAAGCAGCCGGCGCACGCGGTGACCACCTTGGTCGCGCCGCGCTTCTCTATCTCTCGCAGGTTGTGCTTCACCAGGCCGTCCTTCTCGTCGGTGACGATGTCAGTCTGGCCGGTCCTTATCAGAGGGGAGCCGCAGCACCATTCGTCCCTGCCGAGGACGTCGTATTCTATGCCCGCGGCCTCGAGGACTCGCAGGGCGTCCTGGGCGATCCTCTGCTGCCTGTAGCTCGCGGTGCAGCCCGTGAAGTACAGCACTTCGGGGTCCTTGGACCGCTTCGCGGTCTTGGGCACCCACGCATCCCTGTTCTCGTGCGGCTCGTCGTACGGGTTGTGCTTCGCGATGACCCTGGCCCTCAGGGCCTTGTGCTTGTCCAGGGGCCCGACGCCGTTCTTGACGAACCACTCCTTGACCTGCTCCCAGCGGTCGTTGAACTTTATCTCGACATGGCACGCGACCTGGCAGTAGCCGCACGCCGTGCAGTTGTACACCCTCTCGACGAACTCGGGGGATATCTCCGGGGCGTTGCCCAGGAACCTCTGCATGAACCCCGGCCGGACGTACTTCTTGAGATGGTACATCTTGCCGCGGACGCGGTACGATTCGAACCCGCGGTCGGGGTTCAACTGGATAGGGCACACGAAGTTGCAGTACCCGCATTGGAGGCACGCGCGCAGGTCGCGCTCGACGTCCCCTGGCAGAGGCGACAGCCTCATGTCACCGTTATCAACGGGAGCCGTACTTTAAGTGATGGATGGCAGAGACCGCATTCAGGATCATCACGTCGCGAGGCGTGCACAGGTTCTGAAGTCTTGAACGCAGTAAAATGGAGACTTCGGGAGCGGTCTCGGAGTCCTCCTAGAGGGGTCATTGCCCGCTCCGCCGTCTCGTTCAGTTCTATGCGCCCCGCCCTTAAGTAACTATCTCGCGGACGTAGCGGGTCGGGCTCCGGCCCGACGCACCAAGTTCATGCCACGACGAGCTTCTTCTCGCTCTCCCATAGCCCGTGGATGTTGCAGAGCGAGACAGCGTACAGGGTCCCGGCCTTCTTGGTCTTCATCGACACGGTCGCCTTGTGGTGCGTGTATATGGTGCTCGTGTCGACGCCCTCGGCGCCCTCGCCGTGGGCCGTGAACTCCACCCTCGCGATCTGGTAGCTGAACTTCGCCCCGTCAGGGTGGAAGTAGAGCGTTATCCACCGGATGTGATGGGCGGTCGTGTTCGGGTGCGCGATGTCCTTCCCCACCATGATGTCCACGTCGAACACCTGGTCCGGGGCGACGCTGTCAGGGCATTCGATGACCGGCACATGCTTCTCGGTCTTCCAATCTGCCTTGCCTAGATGCTCCTCTATCGGCATTTCTCCAATCCTCCTCTGTCCACGCTCGGGATTACAGACGGCCCTCGCACGTATCAGGGAGTTGATATCTCTTTCACCTGCGAGGTCAGGGTCGTCAGCGCTTCTTCCGTCTGTCCTGCTGCTTCTCCTTCTCGCGCCTGACCTTCGTCTCCAGGGTCTCGAGAAGGTCGGACATGGCCTTGTAGAGGTCCCAGCCGGCGCCGTGGACGTAGTACATCGCCTCGTCCGTGTTCAGCCTCGCCCTGAGGCTGAACTTGCTCGCCATGCCCTCGTGATCGTAAGTTGCGACATGTAGGTAGAACACCCTCGGCCGGTCCATCTTCGCGATCCTCTTCATCCCCTTGCCGATCAGGGAGTAAAGCCCGTCCAGGACATCGGGTTCGTGCATGGTCATGCCCGATATCTGGACGAAGACCTGGTCCCTCGGCCTGAGGCTGAGCAGCTGGGACATGAGGTCCGCCTGGTCGACGACTCCCACGAGCCTGTCCTCGTCGGTCACGAAGAGCGTGGACAGGCCGCGGTCGAGCATGAGGTCCACTATGCGCCCCAGGGTGTCGTCAGGGGAGACGGACACCACGTTCCTCGTCATCACGCTCCCGACCTTGATCTGCGCCCTCGTCCTGCCGTCGAACACCTTCCTCGGAGGCTTCGGGCTCCTCTGAGGCATGTCGCCCTTGGGCGACCACACCGTATCCATGATCTCGGTCATCCCCACGACGCCCACCAGCTTGCCGCCGTCGCCTACGACCGGAAGCGCCTTCTCGTTCAGGTCCTCCATGATGACCTGCGCCTTGCTGATGGACTCGTCAGGCGTGACCGACTGCGGCTCCGCGGTCATGATGTCCCTGGCCTTCAGGAGCCTGAGCTCCGATATGCTAGGCATGAGCTTGATGAGGTCGGAACGGGACACGAACCCAACGAGCCTGTTCCCGCGCATGACTGGCGCGCCCCTGATGCCTGTGGCGACCAGGAGTTCGGCGATGTCCAGAACGCTGTCGTCCTCCTTGATCTTCGAGACGGGCAGCATGATGGAGGAGACCTTCGCGTTGATGGGGACGCTCCTGCGCTCGATGAACGATGTGTAGCTCACGAGGCCTACTGGCACCCCCTTGGAGAGCACGGGCAGTTCCTTCACTCTGTGCCTCCTGATGGTCGCAATAGCGTCAGAGACCGAGTCGCCCACGTCGACGGTGACCGGTGAAGTCGTCATGACGGAACGTGCCTTGATGTCGTCAGTCCTTGTCATCTTCCTCTCCCACGGAACTCTATCCATCGCATCATATTTGCATCCTTGTATGGATGGGCCCGGACCATCTTAACGAGACGGCCGCTCAGACTGCGTTAGAGTGACAAAAAAGGTCGTTCCGTGCACATATATCCCTAGTATTGCGCGATAAAGACGATGTGCCCACCATGCTCTCCGGCCGGGCGCGGGCCCCGCTCGGGAAAGGTTCATATCCGACACCCGCCTTCACCCGCCCGAGGCATTGTTTTACCGTTTCCAGCCTCGCAATCCAGGAAACGCGGATGGTCCGGAGGCTGTTCGGATGGTTCGCGTGCTGAGGAACAAGTGGTTCTGGGCGGCGGCGTTCTCGCTGCTCTTCGTCCTGTCGATAGACCTGTGGGCCTGGGACTGGTCCTTCCCGACGCTGTTCGGGCTGCCGTACATCATCACGTGGATCGCGGTCCTCGAAGTCGGCCTGTTCGCGCTCTTCGCGCTCTTCGTCAAGTACTACTGGACCGAGGACGGGGGTGAGTCCTGATGGACATCGTCGCCGTCACGTTCTTCGCCGTCTACCTCGGCGTGATGCTCGCCATCGCGTTCTACGCGTACAGGAGGTCCAAGAAGACCTCGGAGGACTACTTCGTCGCTTCGAGGAGCATCGGGCCCGTCGTGCTGTTCCTGTCCCTGGCGGCCACGAACTTCAGCGCGTTCACGTTCTTCGGGTTCGCCGGGGCGGCGTACAAGTTCGGGCTGGCGTACTACGGCATCATGGCCTTCGGGACAGGCCTGATGGCCATCTCCTTCTTCCTGCTCGGGAGGAGGATATGGAGGCTCGGGAAGGAACGAGGGTACATCACCCCGCCCGAGCTCATAGGGGACAGGTTCAACTCCGATTCGCTCAGGATGATCTTCCTAGCGGTCATGGTCGTGTTCACGCTCCCGTACATCGCCACGCAGGCGATCGGGGGAGGCATCGCGCTGACCCAGCTCACGGACGGCGAGGTGTCCTACGAGCTCGGCGCGATTCTGGTGACGGTCGTGGTCGTGGCGTATGTCACGATAGGCGGTATGAGGGCGGACGCGTACACGGACGTGCTCCAGGGCGTCATGATGCTCGTGACCCTGATCGCGGCCGTGGGGATAGTCTCGGCCGGCCTCGGAGGCTTCACGGAGGCGAACACCAGGCTCGCCGAGGAGTTCCCGGAGCTGGTGTCGAGGCCAGGCGGCGGGGACTTCTTCACGCCGCAGATATGGTTCAGCTACATGCTGCTCTGGCTGTTCTGCGACCCGATGTTCCCGCAGCTGTTCGTCAGGTTCTACAGCGCGAGGGACGAGAGGTCCATCAAGCTCTCCATGGTCATGTACGCGCCCATCACGGCCATCGTGTTCCTCTGCCCGGTCCTCATAGGCGCCTGGGGCCACCTCCAGTTCCCCGGGCTCGCAGGCTCTGAGCCGGACCAGATACTGCCCATGATGGTCGGCGAGTTCGCGCCCGGGTGGATACTCGGGATCATGCTCGCCGGGGCCTTCGCCGCGCTGATGTCCACCGCGGACTCGCAGCTCCTGGTGCTCAGCTCGATGCTCACCAGGGACGTGTACAAGAAGTGGTTCAAGAGTGACGCGAACCAGACGCACGAGTTCGTCGTCGGGAAGATACTCGTGGTCGTGCTCGCGCTCATGAGCCTCGCGATAGCCCTGAGCTCCGTCGAGACGCTCTTCGAGACGCTCACCAAGACCACGTTCACCGGGCTCGCGGTGCTGTTCCCCACTACCGTCGCGGCGCTCTACTGGAAGCGCGCGAACAAGTGGGGCTGCATCGCGTCCATAGTCACGGGGGAGGCGGTCTATGTGGGGCTGTACTTCAAGGTGCTCCCGGCATCGCTGTCGTTCGGGTTCCTCCAGGTCGTGCCCGTCATGATCGCGGCCGTCGCGGCGCTGGTGGCCGTCTCGTTGCTGACATCGCCGAGGCCAAAGACCAACGTGTAAGAGCCCGGCTCAGCTCTTCATCATCATGAAAACGCGGTAGTCCATGTTGTACGTGAGGAACTCGGGCCAGTCCCACTGCTTGGACGCCACGAGCTGCTTCACGGTCCTGGTAAGGTCCGTCTGGCCGAGTATGATGAGGCCGGAGTTGAGCGCGAACGTTGAGAATTCGCTCACCGTTATGGCGCCGCCTATGCACTGCTCCCACGAGCCGTCCTGGGCGTCCCTGGTGGTCCTGAAGGCGTCGGAAACCGCGACCCGCGCGCCCGACTTTGCGATCCTCGATATCTCGCTGAACACCGCGCGCTTGTCGGGTATGAGGTTGATGGTCGCCTGGCTCATGACCACGTCCGCGGAGCGCCTCGCGAGCGGGATCTGCTCCATGTCGCCCTTGACGAGCTCGACGTCCAGGTCCCTGAACCTGGAGTGGCGCGAGATGGTCCTCGCGACCTTCAGCCCGAGGGACGAGAAGTCCACTCCTATCACCCTGCCCGGAGGGGATACCTCCATCGCCCTGAACGCGAGGGTGCCCGTGCCCATGCCGAGGTCCACCACCGTCTTCCCCGTGAGCGGCACGACCATCGATATCAGGGGGTCCGAGACCGAGGCCAGCCTGTTCCTGCGGTCGGAGGCGGCCTTCTCGTCGTGGCGCCCCCACTGGGCATCGTACGCGGCCATCGTGCTGCGCTTGACGTCCCTGTCTCCCGAACATGCGGGGCACTTGTGCTCGTCCATTCGTCGCTGGCTCCCGGGCGCTCCGGGACATGCATCGACGGGGCCGGCTAAAAGACTTCTTTAGGGCGTGCGACAGTACCTGTACCCTCGACAGGCTTCTAGCATCTATATCGGGAGAGGATGGTTTGGACCTCGCAAGGAAGATGGTCACGCCCTCGCTCTATCTGCAGGGCAAGGGAGTCGTCTACTACCTGGGGCA
Source organism: uncultured Thermoplasmata archaeon (assembly GCA_964488505.1). Taxonomy (GTDB): domain Archaea; phylum Thermoplasmatota; class Thermoplasmata; order UBA10834; family UBA10834; genus UBA9653. Next base: position 20,885 of record CAZAUI010000002.1, read on the forward strand.
GAAGGCGCAGTCGTACGGCAACCGCGCGTTCGTCATAGGCGGCAAGACCGCCCTGTCCCTGGTCGGGGACAAGGTCAGGAAATCGCTCGAGTCGAACGGGATAGACGTCGTGCTCTGGGAGGACGGCGTGAGCGAGTGCACATTGGCGACGATCAACCGGCTGGCCGCAGCGGGCAGGAAGGCGGACCCGCACTTCGTCGTGGGCGTCGGCGGAGGGAAGGCGGTCGACACGGCGAAGGCCGTCGCGTGGAAGCTCAAGGTCCCGTCCGTGATAGTAGGGACCCAGTGCGCGACGAACGCGGACACGAGCGCGGAGGTCGTGATATACGACGAGGAGCACGTGTTCGTCGAATGGCTCACGCTGCCCCGGAACCCCGTGCTGGTGATCGAGGACACGGAAGTGCTGGCGAAGGCGCCCGCGAAGTTCCTGGTCTGGGGCATGGGAGACGCGCTGTCGACGAAGTTCGAGGGCGAGGCGTATGCGAAGGCCCGCCTGAAGAAGAAGGACAAGGGTGTCCCGACCACAGCTGCGCTCGCGCTCTCAGACGCATGCTACAAGAGCCTCATGGAGAACGGGCTGAAGGCCCTCCACGACGTCGAGAGCGGCGTGCACTCGCGCGAGGTCGACGATGTGATCGAGGCGGTGAAACTCTCCTCGGGCATGGCGTTCGAGAACACAGGGTGCGCCCTCGCCCACGCGCTCCACAACGGCCTCAAGAAGACAGGGGAGGTCCACGGAGAGCACGGAGAGATCGTGGCTTACTGCACGATCGTCCAGATGATGTACGAGGGACGGCGCAAGGACGAGGTCATGGCGGTCAGGAACTGGTGTCAGAAGGTCGGCCTTCCGACCTCGCTCAAGACGCTGGGCGGTCCGTCGAAGACCGCGCTCCGAAAGGCTGCTGAGTACGCAGCGGACAAGGACCCGGACTCGAGGAACATGCCTGAGAAGATGAAGGCACAGGACATCCTGAAGGCGATCGAGGCAGTCGAATCGCTGCGATGACGGCACCTCGCGCCCCCAGCATCCTGTCGAAACGGAGAGGGTCGGGAACCGTTGGATGGGATCCGCGACTCTCCACGAAGGTGTTCACTTCTCCGGAATGTCTTGGCGGGAAGTGTTCCTCGCCGCTTCGCGCTCAAGCTTGATCAAGAGGGCCAAGACGTAGATGCCGAAGGCGGCGAACATCAAGACGAAGAACAGAGAGACCGACGATCCAGAGGCGACGTAGAGATACAGGAACACCAGCGCGAGTCCTAAGAAGAACAAGGTCCCTGTGACCATCCCCAACATGAACTCGGACCTGGCCATTGTCGCGGAGACCCGGAGACTCGACCACCGATAGTGTCGGTCGGCCACGACCTTGTCATCGTATACTCTGATATCGGCTTTCTCGAGCGGCAAGATCGTGACGTAGTCGTGAGACGACAGTGGCTTCGCGTCATCGATGTCGTCGGACGGACCACACACGTGGCAATCCGGGTTCATCACATCCCCGCACCAAGCGCAGTCTTCGTTCTCGCCTTGAGACGAGGTCCTCCGGCGTCCGCACATCCTGCATGTGACGCCGTCGTCCCCATACTCCCCGCCGCAGTCAGGACAGTTCAATTCCGAACCTCTTCTGCGCGATGGAACGAGAAGGACAATATCCTTTCGGTGGAAGGCCTGGGCGAGGATTGCACCTGATACGCATCCTCGCTCAGAATCGAGCATACCTCCCAACCATTCGCCAAGGAGACAGTGCGAGGCATTGTTCCGAGCGCAATGACGAGAGTGCGGTCCCAGAACATCCTTAAGGCGATCGAATCCGCAGAGTCGCTCCGGTGAGCACCGTCCCGTGCCCGCAGTCGCAGTACGACGGCTTAGGCGAGCAACCTGCTCCGGTGTTCGCTACTTCTCCGAAGCTTGTTCGTCGGCGTTTCTTGCCGCCTCGGTCTCGAGCTTGACGAAGACGTACCACTGGTAGAGCCCGAGTGCAGCGAATAAAGCGAACGGCGCCAGAGTTATTGTCCAGCCAGTGAAAGCGTACAACGGCAAGAACAAGAACGCGATCACGAAGTACCAGACTACCCAAAATATGTTGCCTGCTCTCCAGACGGACCTGCGCATCGTCACGGAGGACTTGATGCCCGTGAGACGCATCTCCTCGCTCATGACGACCTTGTCGTCGTAGACTCCTATCCCGGCGCTCTTCTGCGGAAACACTGTCGGATTGACGAGAGTGTCGAACTCGTATGACGACAGAGGGGCCTCGTGAACAGTGTCATTGGGGGCGCCGCATTTCGGGCAGTCTCTCGCATCAGGGCTCATCCTGCTGCCACATTTGACGCAGTGCTTGTACTCGCCAGGGAACGACAGCCTCCGGCGTCCGCACTTGTCGCAGACACCGTCGTCCCCGTACTCCGTGCCACAGTCGGGACAGTCCAATTCCGAACCTCGTCCGAGCGATTACCCGGGGCACATAATAGCCTTTCGCTGGATAGCCGGGCGGCAGAATCCAGGCCTGATAATGTATTTGTACTCAAAACCGAGTACGCCTCCCTACAACCCGCCCAGGGGACGGGGCGGGGCGTTGCGCTCGGCGCAAGGACGGGATTAGCAGATGGTCGGGGACTCCAGTGGGCACGGAGAGGATTCTCCATCAAGGGACAACAACGGGAAGGTCTCGCGCAAGAGGGCCTCGGGCAACGGGGCGCCGAGCGGGGACCCGAGAGATGTCGTGATGAGGGCAGCGGAGCGGGGACGCCTCGACTCTGCTCAGGCCAAGGCGCTCCTGGACCTCACATCCCGCATGGGAGTGCTCGGCTTCGAGAACAGCCGGGTCGTGTCGGACCTGGTGATCGACATCGCCTACGAGGACTCCACACGCGAGAGGGCGAAGCTCGTCCGGAAGCTGAGGGAGTATCTCGAGAGCGACGGGCTCGCGAAAGACCTGGTGCCCGTCCTGTCTGGAGCGTTCAAACTTGAGTGAAGAACCTGACCACGGGGAACCTCTGAAGGTCCACGGCAAGGATTATCTTGACGACCTCGCCAAGGTGAAGCTCGCCAAGGAAGCTTACGAGCTCGGGCTCGAGGTGGGCGAGCAGGGCCATGAGGAGTCGGCCGGATGGGTCGACGCCGAGCTGAAACACTTGACACAGCAGGCGGAAGAGCTCGAGATCATGGACGTGGTGAGGCGCAGGTACGAGTTCGGCAAGGAGAAGGGCCGCACCAGGAAACTGGGGAAGGAGCCCGAGGTCGTGCCGAACCAGTTAGTCAGGACCCGGAAGGCGGTCGACCGGCCCGAGGTCGCTGAGATCCCGAAGGAGGCGAGGCCGAGTGCGTTCGCCCCGCGCGTGTCCCCGGAAGAAGGCATCTGGTCCACGATATCCGTCATGAGATACGCCCGCGGGGACGAGCAGCTCCATTCGCACCTCGTGAACATGTTCGCGGGAGTCGGCGACCTGCACGACAGGATCATGAACTTGCAGCCGGGCAAGACCGCCGAGATCACTTTCGACTCTGCGCTCGACATGATCGCCGAGGTTGGCTGGCTCAGCACTTACGAGATCAAGTTCTTCGACGAGAGGAGCGCGATGGCGAGCATCGACGCCACCTCGATGCTGGCCAGGTCGTTCGGGAAATGCGCGACCCCGATGTGCCTGCCCATAGTGAGCATGCTTGAGACGGCCGGGTTCAGGACCTTCGGCAAGCCCGTGCTGGCGGTCGAGGAGGCGTGCATGGCCCAGGGAAGGGACCATTGCACGTTCAAGCTATTCCCGCGCTGATGGCTTAGGTCACGCGGCCGAGGCGTCCTCGTGCCAGAACGGTCTTCTGAGGACGCTCACCTTGTGCCTGGATATCAGGACCGCCGCGGTGACTACGCCCGCGACGTCGAATATCAGGTCCCCGAGCGTGTCCACTCCCGGGTGGAAGTTGCTCCAGCCGAACAGCATGTCGGTTATGAACTCCGCGAACTCGAACGTGACCGAGACCGCGAGAAGGACCGCGACGGCGATCAACAGGTTCATCCGGCCGTTCTCTCGGGAAGGACCCGACGGGCTGGCGGTCCAGCACATCAGGGACCACAGGAAGACCGTCAGGAACATCGTGCCCAGATAATGTGCCGCGAGGTCGTAGAAGGAGAGGTGCGAGGCGGAGTAGCCGAAGTACTGCGGCAGGCCCGCGCCGACTATGACCGCGGCCGCGAGCAGGAGAATCGCGCCTCCTGTGATGACCGCCTTCCGCTTCACCTCGACCGCGACGAGCGGGAAGGCGATGCCGAGCGAGAACGCATAGGTCCAGGAGGACCACGTCCAGCCGCCGAGGTACATCGAGAGCATGAACAAGGACAGCAGCATCACGAGCACAGAGACGGATGCGAACGGCAGCTCGGAGGACCTGAGGAGCCTGCGCCTCCGGGCGAGCCAGACCACCGGCGCGCGCTCAGAATCCCTGCCGAGCATACGCCTGTTGAAGCGCTCGATGTTCGGAGCCTTCGGCGGGTCCGCGCCCCTGCCTCCAGACGGTGCTTCGCTCAGAGTCACTGGAAGCGCAGGGAATTCCGCCGGATATAGGGTTTGCGCCTCCCAGCTGGGTCCGCCGTTCGTCACGCGCCGAGCGTCCTCATGTGTGAGGCCACGATCGAGTCGCCCTTCCTCGCGACCTCCGGGTCGACATCAGGGACGCGGTGTTCCGCGAGGACCTTCTTCGCGATCGCCTTCGCCTCAGGGACCATCGAGGTCGAGAGGGTCGCCTGCCAGTGCTTCCACTGCTGGTCCCTGAAGATGAGCTCCTTCTTGAAGTTCCGAAGGGTGTGCATGTGCCTGAGGAAAGTGTTCCCGTGGCCGACCGCCTCGACGATCTCCGTGGCCGCCGCAGCATCGTTGATCTCGAACCGGGTCATGTACTTCCTCGTGTCCATCCAGAGGTACGAATCTATCACGACCTGCTCGAGGGCCGCGCCCTTGGCCGCGTCGCAGCTCCCCGCGCCTGCAATCATGTCCGAGCCCGACATCGCCGCGAGGGACGTCGTGAGGAGCTCGGTGAAGGACGCCTGTATCCCCGGGACCTTCGTCTCGATGCCCCAGTTGCCCGTCTGGGACGGGAGGCCGTATCTCTTGGCCATCTGGGAGGCGCCTGACGCGATCATCGGCAGGTTGTGGGAAGCGTAGTCCATCACGCCCGTGGTCATGTCTATGGGAGCGGACTCGGAACTGTACACGAACGGCGCCCCGGGGGCGGCGGTCTGGGATATCACCAGGCTCGCGAGGTTCTCCGCGTTGATGTTCACCAGGGTCCCGCAGGTCGTCACCGGGGATGACATCCCTGAGAGCGACATGGACATGCACACGACCGGTATGCCCGCTTTCGAGTACTCGACCTGCCCCTCGATGGACGCCTTCTCGAACTCGAGGGGTGCGATCGGGCAGCTGATGACGGAGAACAGCGGCTTCCGCCTGAGCTGTTCCGGGCCGCCGGCCACGAGCGCGCCGATGTCCACGAGCTTCTTGGCCTCCTCCGGGCCCTTCGGCGTCGGTATGACATGGATGTGCTTCGTGCAGTTCCTGATGGTCGTCCAGAGAGAGTGGAGCGCGAGTGCGTCCTGGGGGGCGTCGCCGGCCGTGACCGTCGTCCAGACGATGTCGACCGCGTCCATGGCGTCCGCCATGCGCGAGAAGTTCGCGAGGTCCTTGCCCGTCGTCGGTCTCTTCTCCCCCGACTCGAGGTCGTATGTGTAGACTGCGAGCCCGGTCGTGGTCATGAGGGGCCACGACTCCACAGGTATGACCTTCTCGTTCTTCGGGTCCCTCGCGCCCAGGGTGATCTTCTTCGGGGCCTTCGAGACCGCGTCCTTCACCATGTCCTCGCTCATCTTCGCGATGCCTTTGTCGCGGTCCACGGAGGCGCCTGCCTGCTCCAACATGGCGAGCACCTTCTGGCTCTTCACCATCACCCCGATCTTCTCGAGCCACTTCAGGCTCGTTGCGTGCACTAGCTCCTCTTCTCCCCTGTCCAAGAACCTCAATCTGGCGACTGCCACAGGTGCCACCTCCAGCCCCGATTTCATCCGGGCCGGGGGAGCATACCCGCTTCTGTTCTTTAGGTTTTCCTGTGGAGATGCATGACAGTTAAGTATCTCGCGCTCGATACACCGGGCAGAGCTGCCACCTAGCACAGGAGGTAGCCGTGGGGAGAACGGACGATGGTCACATTCTACAGGCCCGAGGCGCACCGGTCATCGCTCATGCTTCCCGGCCGGAAGAGGGAGGCATCCTTAGACCAGGTGCTCATCAGGCTGCTTCTGCACCTCGGGGCAGGGCTGCAGGTCGGAAAGCCAGCCTGCTGATTCTCATCCGCTTGCGGCCGCAGGGTACGGCCGCGCAACATGTTTAGCCGCCGTCGAGTGCGGCACGCTGTTTGGGCCTGGGCCCGCGTGGCCCGGGGTTTGAGGTTCCATAGGAGGAATGACATGGCAAGTGACAAGGAGTCGATATTGGCAGAGCTCGAGAACGGAGTCAAGAACCTGCAGCAGGAGGTCGCGGTGGAGGCCGCGAAGAAGGCGTTGGCGGCCGGCGTGAGCCCCGTCGAGGCGATAGAGGAAGGCCTCTCGAAGGGGATACGCGCGGTAGGGGAGAAGTTCGCGAAGAAGGAGATGTTCGTCGTCGAGCTGATCTACGCCGCCGAGATCATGAGCCTCGCGATACAGGTGCTGGAGCCGGAGCTGAAGAAGGTCTCGGCCCAGAGGAACGTCGTGGGCAGGATGGTGCTGGGGACCGTGGCCGGGGACATACACGACATCGGCAAGAACCTCGTGCGCATCATGCTCGAGGCGAGCGGGTTCGAGGTGCGCGACCTCGGGAAGGACGCGTCGACCGAGAGCTTCGTCTCCGCGGCGAAGGAGATGGGCGCGGACATCCTTGGGGCGTCCTCGCTCATGACGACGACGGTCGAGGTCCAGAAGGAGGTCGTGGACGCGCTCAGGGCCGCGGGGATAGACGCGCCGCTGCTGGTCGGCGGGGCCGCCGTGTCCGAGGAGTGGGCGAAGGAGATAGGGGCGCACTACGCCTCGGACGCCAACAACGCGACCGTCATCGCGAAGCAGGTCCTGGGCAAGGGAGGCTGAGCGGATGGACGCGAAGTTCAAACCCGGCAAGTTCGGCATGAAGCGGCTCCAGGTCATGGACCCGAAGGACGCGGACGCGGTCCACCTCAAGTCCCTGCGGCTCCTGGAGAAGATGGGCATCAAGGTCGTGAGCGAGGAGGGCCGGAGGCTCCTCAAGGAGGCCGGGGCCGAGGTCGACGAGAAGACCCATGTCTGCAAGATACCCGGCAGCCTGGTCGAGGAGTCGCTCAGGAAGTGCCAGCGGCCCGTGAGGATGGCCGCGCGCAACCCGGAGTACGACTTCGTCCTGGACGGCGAGCACTGCTACGCGTGCACGGACGGCGTCGGCCTGGCGACCATAGACCTCGACACGGGCGAGAGGAGGCCGTCCACGCTCAAGGACGTCGCGGACTCCGCCAAGATAGTCGACAGCCTGCCGATGATGCACATGTACAATCCTCTGGTCACGCCTCTGGACGTGCCGAAGCACGCGCACACGGTGCACGAGTACCTGGTCTCGCTGGAGAACTGCGAGAAGCACTACACGACCGGCTCCACCTACCAGAAGGAGGAGGCCGTTTACGAGATCGAGATGGCGAGGGCCGTCGTGGGCGGCGAGGAGGAACTGAGGAAGAGGCCGATCATATCGAGCCTCACGTGCACGACCTCACCGATGGTGCTGGGGATGACGACCGACGCGGCGTTAGAGTTCTCGCGCGCCGGCTGCCCGCCGCTGCTGATGGCCATGCCGCTGATAGGCGCGACCGCGCCGATGACCGTGGCCGGGGCCGTCGTCCTGGGGAACGCCCAGGTGATAGCCCTCGCGACCGTGCTCCAGCTCGCGGCCCCCGGGTCGCCGCTGTGCTACTCCAGCGAGCCGATGGCGATGGACGTCCAGAGCGGCCTGTTCGAGGGGCTGTTCCCCGCGGCGAACATGGTGCGGGCGGCGCATGTGCAGATGGCGAAGCGCTACGGGATACCGATATTCATAGGCGGCTGGGGCACCTGCTCGAAGGCGCCGGACGCGCAGGCGGGGTACGAGAAGGCCTTCTCGGCGTTCATAGCGTACCTGAGCGGCGCGGACATGACCTCGGGTCCCGGGCTGCTGGAGAACTGGACCGTGCTGTCTTTCGAGCAGCTCCTGATAGACCACGAGATGTTCACGATGATGGCGGACATGCTGAAAGGGTTCCCCGTGGACGACGACACCGTGCCCTTCGATGTGATAGCAGGGGTGGGGCACGAGGGACACTACATGGGCAAGAAGCACACGCTGGACCACTTCAGGGAGATGTGGCAGCCCGTGGTCACGGACGGACGCACGTACAAGGAGTGGAAGGCCGGAGGAGGCAAGAACGCGGTCGACCACGCCCGGGACAGGGCCAAGGAGATATTGAGGACGCACGTGCCGGGACCTCTCGACGAGGACCTCAGGAAGGACCTGAAGGCGTTGGTCGCCGAGGCCGAGGTCGGGATACCGCACAAGTGAGCGCCCCGCCCAAACCACTTCTCGAAACCCTAACCTGCCTTCTGTTCCTGCGGGGTTCCCGCGAGCCTGTAGCTGCCCTTGGGCACGATAATCTCGAACCTGGCGCCCTTGTCCGGCTCGCCGGTCTCCCTGATGGCGATGTTGGTCATCGCGAGGATCGCGCGCGACAGGTAAAGGCCGAAGCCCGCCCTGCCCGTGGTCTTGTTCTTGACGCGCTCGAATATCAGGTTCTTCATCTCGGTGGGGACCCCGACGCCGTCGTCCTCGACGAATACCGCGAGGCCCTCTGGACGCACCTCGTACGAGAAGGTTATCTTCGTCGTCCTCTCGCCGTGCTTGACCGCGTTCTCCGCGAGGTTCCTGAGCACCCTGGGGAACATCGGGTCGGCGAGGACCTCCAGGCCCTGGAGCCTGTTGGACACCTTCGCGCCCTTCAGGTCGAGCCCGGGCAGGTGGGTGTCCAGGGCCATCTTGGCGTCTATCCACTGCGGGCGGGTCATGCCTATCTTCTCGTACATCCCCGTGAACTTCAGCTGCGCCTCGAGGACGTCGGTGGACTGCTTCATCTTCCCGAAGTACTTCCGCGCGTTCTCGTCCGACCAGTCCTCCTCGAGTATGGACAGCCAGCCCCTGAGCACGGCCAGCTGGTTGAGCGCGTCGTGGCGCGTGATCGAACCGAGTATCTTGAGCTTGTCGTTAGCGGCCTCCAGCTCCTTCGTGCGCTCGCGGACCTTGGCCTCCAGGTCGGTATACAGTTCGTCGAGGTCGGCGGCCATCGTGTTGAACGCCTGGGCGAGGTCGCCAAGCTCGTCCTTGTTCCTGATGCTGACGCGCTCGTCCAGGTGCCCAGCGGCCATCCTCTCGGTCGCCTGCTTCAGCATCTCGACCGGCCTCGTCACGTTCGCGGACAGCGCCAGCGCGACCGCGAGGAACACAAGGAGCAGGAGGATGGACATCGCGAGTATCTCGGACCTGAGCACTATCACGGGCTCGAGCACCTCGGCGGCGTCATGGCTCATGAGGAAGACCCAGCTGGAGCCCTCGTACTCGATGTATCCCGGGGAGACCGCGTACGAGTACAGCCTCTCGCGCCCGGCCTCCTGCGATATGAAGTAGCCGGACTCGCCCTCGACCTGCTGCACGTAGACGTCCTCCGACATGTCATCGTATGTCCTGAACGCGTGCGTGGAATAGACCAGGCGCATATCCGAGGTGAGTATGTCGACCTCGGTGGTCTCGTAGACACGTGTCTCGAACTGGGCCTCCATGACTATCTCGGTCGCGCCCACGAAGGCACGCATCACGCCTAGGAACCGGTCATCCGAGTCGACGACCTTGATGCTGATCGGTATGCCGTAGGCACCCGTGGCGGGGTCGAGCTCCACCTCGCCGACGCACTTGCCATCCTCGACCGTCTCCTGCCACCACGCCTCGTCGCTCTGGAGGTAGTCGGGAGACTTGGAGGTCATAGCGACAATCGCGCCGTATTCGTTGGACACCTGGACCTCCCCGTACACATCGATGCCGTGCTCCCGGATGTAGTGCTCGTCCAGTCTGTTCGCGAGGTCCGAGGACAGGTTGTTCGAGAGGATGTCGAGCATGAACGTGGACAGCTCGTCATCGTCGAAGGACGTCCAGTCATCCTCCTGTTGGTCGATGTACAGCTGAGGGTCCGCCATCGCGTCGAACTCCGCGTTCGAGTCCGCGAGGGAGTTCCTCATGTTGTTGCCCATGGCGATTATGATCATCTCATGCAGTTTCGAGTATATGCCCCGGTCCACGGTCAACGCGAAGTGCCTTGCGAGGTCGACCGACTCGGAGCCTATGGCCTCCTCGAGCGACTGGCGGCTCGCTTCAACGCTGTAGACGGCCAGGGACAGGAACACTATGGCCAGGACCAGGAGCGATGTCACGAGCTTGGTCGAGATCCTGCTGGACCTCCTCCTGAGCCCGTTCCTCAGAGATACCAAAGTTGGCCCTCCACGACCTGGGCCCGCAGGAGGTCGTATTGGATGTCGTGGGAACCAGCAGCGACGGCGACGGGCCCGAGCACGCTGGCGTATGAGAAGCCCCCGTGGAGCTGCGCCCGCATGTTGTCCCTGGTGAGCTCCTTGCCCTTCATCAGGCCGTAGATGAGGTTGACCGCGTCGTACCCGCTCACGGCGTAGTGGGTCATGTTGCGCCCATAGACCTGCATGAACTCCTCGGTCAGGGACTGCGCCGGGATGTAGTTCGGGTTGTAGACCGCAGGCGCGGACACATACAGGCCTTCGGCCTCCGGCATCGCCGTTATGGTGGGGGTCGACGCGGCGCTGGACCCGAAGATATGGCCCGAGTAGCCGGACTCGCGCACAGCGACGAGACCTGCGATGGTGGCCTTGAAGTCCGCCGCGATGTATATCGCTTCGTTGTCCGCCAGCTGGTCGACCTTGGCCGTTATGTCTTCATCCTTGCAGCAGTAGTCGACCACCTCGGCGGTCCCTCCGGCCAGCTCGAAGGCCTCGGCCAGATGAGCGGCGATCTCTTCACCCATGACGTTGTCGGACCGCATGATGCCCAGAGTGGTCACGTTGAGAGAGTCGAGCATGGACAGAGCGGGCGCCACCTCCTTCTCCGTCCCGGGGTAGTACCTGAAAGACCAGTTGCTCTCCTCGAACCCTAGCGCGTTCGCGGTCGCGATCCCCACCAGGGGGACCTCGTACTGCTCCGCGAGAGGGATCAAGGGCCTCGTGCAGCTGCACGCGGCGGATATGTAGATGAGAGGATGCTCGTCGCGCTCAAGCTCCTCGAAGAGCGCGACCGATACGTTCGGGTCGGAGCCGCTGTCCCTGACGACGATCTCTATCATCGCGCCGTTGAGGCCGCCCCACCTGTTCAGCTTGTCCGCCGCTAGGTTCATGCCGTCCACGACGTCCGCCAGGTGCACGCTCGAGCCAGTCAGGGGAGCTATGACGCCTATCTTGACCGTCTCCTCGGCCGCGAAGAAGCCCTGGAGGTACACCGCGACGATGATCGCGGAGACGACCACGGCCAGTATGGCCACACGATATGTCCGTAGGGTGCGCGGCGGGCCGCGAACGGGGCTCGCAGCGGGCGCTGTGGGCTCTTCCATGACCAAGTCTGTCCCCTCCATCACCGACTCATCCCTGGCCAACGCATGACTGATGCTGGGAGGGAGGTCGGCATCACTGAATGTACATGTGGGAAATAAAGCCTTAGCGCCGTTTTATCCTTGGAAGGCGCACTCAGGGCACGGCCCCTGGAGAGGGCCGGCGAACGATGCTCAGAACTTGGCGAACTTGTCCTTCTTTGCACCGCAGATCGGACAGGCGTCCGGCGCCTCGCCCTCCATGGTGTAGCCGCAGACAGGGCACACGTGCAGCTGGCCCATGTCCACGTCCTTGCCCGCCTTGGCCGCCTCGAGGGCCCGCTCGTACTTCTTCACATGCACCTTTTCCGTTTCAAGCGCCCAGTGCATCGTCCTCACGGCAGCCTTTTCCTGCTGAAGGTTCGCGACCGCCTCGAACGCGGGGTACATCTCCTCGATCTCGTGGTTCTCGCCCTCGACCGCGTGCTCCAGGTTGGAGGCGGTGTCGAGCACGTTGCCCAGGACCTTCCAGTGGTTGACGGCGTGGACCTTCTCCGCCGCCGCGACGGCCCTGAACAGCCTCGCCGTGTTGGGCTTCCCCTCGGTCTCGGCCTTGTCCGCCCATGCGCTGTACTTCATGTACGCCTGGCTCTCGCCTGCGTACGCCTCGCTCAGGTTGCGTTGGGTCATGTCGTGCATCTTCATCGTCCTCCCTGTGGGAACCAGTGGCCGATTGAACGGGAAGGTGGCATAAAGAGGTTTTCCCGGCCTGGGAACACTCAGGCAGAATGCTTACATAGTCCGCGGGGCCTCATCGGTGCCGGACGACCACATGGACCCGTTGATGCACCTGGTGCTGCCGCTCCTGTTCCTCCTCGCCATCAAGGTGGACGCCAGGAGGGCCGTCCTGCTGGCGCCCTTGGCTGTGCTGCCGGACCTGGACGCGCTGTTCGGGCTCCACAGGGCGCTCGGGCACAGCTTCATACCCATACTCGTGGTGCCGATGGCGATCCTGGCGTTCTCGCATTTCAAGAGACCTGAGTGGATGCCTGCGGCAATCATAGCGCAGTTCTACCTGGCCTCGCACGTGGTCCTCGACCTAGGAGGCGTCGCGTTCCTGTGGCCCTTTGTGGAGGACCAGTTCTTCCTCAGGTTCGCCGTGACCCTGAACGCCTCGGACGGGTTCGACATAGGCTTCGATGCGGACTGGGGCATGCAGGAGCTGGCCGAGATGGAGACGACCTACATCCTGTCGGAGTTCGGGTTCGCGCTGATCCTGCTCGCCGTTCTGTCGGCAGCCGTGTTCAGGAAGGAGGTCGCCGCTGCCCTCGCGAAGGCGTGGTCCTTCGTCAGGACCCTGCCGGGGCTGCTCAAGCGCTGACCCGTGCCCGGACGTATATGAACCTATGCAGAGCCCGGGCGTGCTGGCCCCTCGAGAGGTTACCGCGCTGGAATGCCTGAGAGGGCCAGTAGCGTTATCAGAACCGATAACTCTGGGCCGACCGTATATATAGACCCGGCACGAGTTCTAACTAGATGCCGGCCAGCGGCATCGGTGTCACCTTCCATGTCAATCCCTTCGGAACATGCGGGCACGCACGAGGCCAAGACCACGCCCTCGGAGGCCCTCGCATCGTTCCTCGTCTGCGCGTTCATGCTGCTGTCCTCGCTCTCCATCTTCTCAGGGGACGCGGTCTCCGACCCCGTGGTCGTGGACAACCCCGATGACACCCGCACGGTCGTCTGGGACTTCGACTCCCCGGACGGCTACCTGATGACCGGCACCGAGCTGGTCGGCGGGGACGCCGTGCTGGAGTACCTGAACCTGACGGACGGCGACCACGAGTACGAGGACTACTCCGCCGGCACGCTGACGAACGTGGACGTCGAGAGCATCCCCGGGTCGGCCATCATCGGCAGCGGGGGCCCTGTCGAAACCTATGTCTCCGAGCCGGGGCCGAACGTGACCGACTCATACATCTCCGAGAACTGGCCGAACGACAACTACGGGGACGCCTCGGGCCTGTACCTGGACTCGGAGGCTGATAAGATGATGCGCATCGTCATGCAGTTCGACGTATCCTCGATCCCGAGCATCGCGCACATAACGAACGCGACGCTCTGGCTGTACCAGCAGTCGGGGTCCAGGGGCGACGACATCGTGTGCAACGTGTACAGCCTCTCCGTGCCCTTCGTCGAGTCCGAGGTGTCCTGGACCAGGAACGCGACGGCCTCCCCGTGGACGAACGCAGGCGGAGACTACGACAACTACTCTTACGGGACCCTCACGATCCCGATCCGACTCGGATGGCATGGCGCGGACCTATCCGAGCTCGTCGAGGCCTGGACCGACGGCGCTGTGACCAACAACGGGTTCATCCTGGTCCCAGAGCCCACGGTCAGCGACTGTCAGAAGGTCTTCCAGAGCTCGGACGACAACGAGCCCATCGAGCACGGACCCTGGCTCATAGTCAACTACACGGTCCCTGCGAACGCGGGCATCATGGAGTCCAGGGTGATTGGCCCGGGCACCAACTCGACATTCACATCGGCATCCTACTACACATCGGCGCTCTCGCGCCTGGACGATGACTTCTCGGGCACGGCGGCCTTCCCCGAATGGAACTGGATGAACACACCCGCCGCTTACGACATCAACTCGACCACGCCGGGCAGGCTACACGTGACGGGTTCGCCGGAGACCGAGGCGCAGGACACGACGGTCACCTGCAACTTCATCCACCAGTCCGTCACCGGAGACTTCTCCGCGTCCACGTACCTCGAGGACGGGTTCACGGAGATGACCATGGGTGCGGGCCTGCTGCTGTACGAGAGCAGCTCCGACTGGATGTACGTGGCAAAGGCGCAGTTCGCGATGAACAGCAGGGTACAGGCGGTCGTCTGCCAGGGCGGCACGAGCACCTTGATGTCCGATATCGTCTGGCCGGAGTACTACAGCGCCCATCTGAAGATGGAGAGGAACTCGACAGGCGTATGGTTCTACGCGAGCACGGACGGTGAGTCGTACCAGCTGGTGTACAGCCATGAGTCCGGGACGCCGCTCGCTGACTGGCTGTCGGTCGGCCTCTTCGTATACTCCAACTCGTTGACCCAACCGGTCGTCGAGTTCGACCACTTCACAGTGGCGTTCTCCGAGATGCCTTCGGTGGAGGTCAAGGTGAGGTACGGCAACTCGACCCTGCTCTCTGACCCGTCCTGGGAGGACTGGGAGTCCGCATCGACCATCTCGAGCCCGGCGACCCTGGGCCAGACGGGCAAATACCTCCAGTACAGGGCATCCATATCATCCCCCGAGGACTGGTACACCCCGGTGTTCTCTGACTTCGACTGCTGGTACGGTATGTACCGCGACAGCGGGGTGATCACGACCCCTGAGCACGTGCCCACGGACTTCAGCTACTGGATAGGCATGACCACGAACGAGACGGACGACGGCGGGTATGTCATGTACAGGTACTCGACCGACGGCGGGGACACATGGCTCCCGGCCGGAACCGGCGGCTCGTACTCCATATCATCGATCGAACCGTCCTTCATGATAAGGGCCGAGGTCTACACGTACGACACGCTGAGGTCCCCGCGCGTGCACTCCGTCTCCGCGACGCATGTGACGGCCGTGTCGTACCTCGAGGTCGTCGCGCCGTCCCAGGTCGTCGCCGGCGCGTCCTTCTCTGTCACCATCACGGCCAAGGACGGCTCGGACGACACGATGGTGCACTGGGACGGCGGCCTGCAGCTCATGGCGGTCGACCTCGACGGTACCACGCCCCTGCATCCGGACCTGGCAGAGACCGAGGCCTGGATCACGGATTACGGCTCGGTCACCATCCTGAACGAGCGGTACACGCAGGCCGGGGCCATCCTCATCAGGGTCGAGACGGAAGAGGGCGCGTTCGGGCTCAGCGGGGCCATCGAGGTCGTCCCGAGCACGATATCGTCCCTGCACATCGAGCCCACGGTTGACACGCTCCTGGAGGGCGCGCAGCAGGTGTTCACGGGGGTGGCTAGGGACGCGTACGGGAACACGCTCACGGACGTCAACTACTCGTGGTCCGTGGACGAGGACATAGGATCGCTCAACACCTACAACGGCAGCACGGTGATATTCACGGCAGGGGAGGCGGGGAACTCGGGATACCTGAGCGTGTCCGTCGAGGGGCTCACAGCGTCCCTGCTCATCACGATCACGCACACGGCGAACGCGCCTGTGTTCACTGAGGACCCGGCGGACCAGAGCGTCTACGAGGATGCGGGCTCGTGGACCATCGACCTGGCCCCGATCGTCGTGGACGCCGTCCACCAGGACTACGAACTCAGGTGGTACGCGACCGGAGAGAACGTCATCGACGTGAGCGGCGAGAACAGGACGGGGAACCTGGTCATGACGCTTAGCACGCTGCCCGACATCTCGGGGACGGATGTGCTCAACGTGGTCGTCGTGGACCCGGACGGCCTCTGGTCCTCGACCAGCTTCTCGGTCGAGGTCGAGGCCGTGAACGACTGGCCGGTCATATCGCTGATAGACCCGCTGGTCGTGCACTACGAGGTGCTATACATCTACAACCTGAGGTACTACATCGAGGACGTGGACAACACGCAGGACGAGCTGTCCATGTGGGTCGATGACGAGAACGCGCCCTATGTGACCGTCCAGGACCTCGCGCTGCACATCACCTATCCGGCCGAGATGGACGGGATGACGCAGACCGTGATCGTCACCGTGAGCGACGGCATGGCGGGCACATCCACGGTCATACAGGTGACGGTCTCGGACAACAACGTGCCGGTGACGGCGGACACCATCCCGGGGGTCGACATATACCAGGGCGAGGCGCTGCTGGACGTGTTCGACCTCGACGACTACTTCACGGACCCTGACGGGGACGACCTCTCATTCGCGTACTGGTACAGCCACGTGCTCGTGAACGTGAGCGCGGACCACGAGGTCAGCTTCTTCGCGCCCACGGACTGGTGGGGCAGCGAGTATGTCATATTCAGCGCGACGGACGAGTACGGCGCCAGGGTCGAGAGCGCGGCGACCGTCCTGGTCCACCGGGTGAACCAGGCGCCGGTCGTAGAGGGCGTGCCCGACCTCGTGGTGAGGTACGACCTCGAGTACAGGTTCGACCTGACCTGGTACGTCTCGGACCCGGACAACGACGTGGACGACCTGCATATCACCACGAACGACCCGCACGCGGTGCCGTCAGGGATGATTCTCTCCCTGGAGTACCCGTTCAGCATGACCGGCACATCCGTGTTCGTCACGATAACCGTCAGCGACGGGGAACTCCACGACAACGACACCGTCAAGGTCACCATAGGCGACAACACGCCGCCGAGCGCGACCGCCCTGCCGTTCCATTCGTTCCAGGAGGACCTGCCGGTGCCGTATCCCTCCACGGGAGGGCTGGAGGCGTACTTCGACGATGAGGACGGCGAACAGCTCACGTTCGAGGCCTTCTCGCTCACGGACGGGGTCTCCGCCAGCGCATCCGCGGATCCCCAGGACGAGTGGAGCGTCGCGTTCACCACGACGGCCAACTGGAACGGGTACGCCTGGTTCGTGGTCCGAGGCACGGACCCCGGAGGGGCGATCGTCGAGACGGTGGCCGAGCTGACGGTCTTCTCGGTCCCCGACGCGCCCGCGATCGCATTCAACGAGACGATAGAGGTCTACACGGGCGTGCAGAGGGCCGTGGACCTGTACGAGTGGGCGAGCGACCCCGACCTGCACGCGCAGGGGCTGGAATTCACCGTGTCGAGCACGTACGCGGCCTACGCGACCGTGATAGAGGGCGTGCTCATCCTGGAGTTCCCGCACGAGTTCCTGGACGGCGGCGAGGAGCAGAGGGCGATCGGCATATCCATATCGGTGTCGGACCCGGACGGGCTCCACGGGACCGACGTCCTGTCGGTCGTGGTCGTGGGGACGCTCGAGCCCGGGAACGACGAGTGGCTCATCGTGGGCATGGTCGCCATGGCTGCGGTGGCCGCAGGCTCCTTCGTGGTCGCCATGAGGCTCAGGAAGAGGCCGTTCGTCATCAAGGACATCATGGTCATTCACAACGACGGCTTCCTGATAGGCAGGGCCGCGGCGAAGACGGAGGGCGAGATAGACGAGGACGTCCTGAGCGGCATGCTCACGGCGGTGCTCAACTTCGTCGAGGACTCGATGGCGAAGACGCAGGACGGCCTCAGGAGCTTCGGCTTCAAGCACTACAAGGCCCTCGTCAAGAGGGGCAGGATGACCTACATGGCGGTCGTGTACGAGGGAGACGCACCCGAGGCGGTCGAGGACAGGCTCGCGGAGTTCCTGGCCAAGGTGGAGAAGATCTACCGCAAGAGGATAGAGAACTGGACCGGGGACATGGACACCGACTTCGCCGGGATAGAGGTGCTCCTGAAGGCGTTCGTGAAGGAGAACAGCAGGAAGGCGAACGGCCTGAACGGCAAGGGGAAGGCCGCCTGAGCATCTGAGGGATGAAAAGTCGAGGGGCGGGGGCCGCTCACATGCGGCCCGGGCCCTGTTCGGGTTTGTCGTCTGTACGTCCTAGCGCGGAGGTGGCGGTGGCTCCTCGCCCTGCGGAGGCTGCTGTCCTCCCTGCGGGGGGCTCTCTTCCAGCATCTGGACCGAGTACCCGGTCATCTGATTCATCTTAGAGAGCTCCTCGGACCTGGTCGCCTTCTTCCGCATCCCGAATATGAAGCCGATCGAGATGATGGCTATCAGGGCGAGGATCAGTATGACCATCCACCAGTCGAAGCTGAACGTCGTCGCGCCCTTCACGATCACGGTCTTCACCGTCTCGTTGAGCCCGGCCTCGTCCACGGAGTAGTACTCGAGCGTGTGGTCGCCGCTGCCCCTGACCTCGAACTCGCCGTTGTACACGACCCAGTCGCCGCCGTCTATGCGGTACATGGTGACGGACACGCCTGAGCCGTTCCCGTCTACCGCCACCAGCGTCACGTCTGAGCCGTCGACCGTCGCCGTCGTCGTGGGAGCCGCGAGGTCCACCTTCACGGTGTATGTGGAAGTCTCGCCCTCGTGGCCCGCGACATCGACGGCGTAGAACTCGAGCTCGTACGAGCCATCCTCGGCCACGGGGACCGTCAGCCCGGTCAGCTCCGTCCACTCGCCGCCGTCCATGCGGTACATGATCATCGCGAGGCCGGACGACTCGTCCGTGACCTCGAACGTCACGACCGCGTTCGCCGTGACCCAGCCGTCCAGGCCTTCGGTGCCCGCGACGGAGACCGAGGCCACAGGCGCGACCGTGTCTATCATGACCAGGAAGGTCCTGACAGGCTCCGCGTTGCCCGCCATGTCGGTCGAGTAGTACTGGAGCGTGTGGATGCCGTCCCCGGCCACGTCGAACGGGGCCGAGTATGTCTGCCAGCCCTGGCCGTCCAGGTTGTAGGATGTGTTCGCTACGCCGCCGGTGCCTCCGGTCGCGACCATGGAGACCTCGACATCGGACACGAACCATCCCTCGAGGCCCTCGTCGCCTGTGATCTCCAGGGTCGTCAGCGGGCGCTCCTCGGATATCAGGAGGTCGCCGAACAGGTCAAGGTCGTACGTGTCGAGCCCCATCACAGGCCATGTGCTGGATGCGCCGTCTTCCGCGTCGTACGCCAGCCGCGCACCCAGTCCGATGACCTCGCCCATGGATGCGTCCACGAGCGCCAGCGGGATGCAGAACTCGTACACCCTGTGTCCGTCCGCGAGCGCCTCAGACGGGCCGAACCCTAACGCGCCCGCAAGGCCCTCGTGGTCCGACAGGGTCGGGTCGAAGGGCGCACAGTAGTCGTCGTAGTCGTAGTGCGTGGTCAGTGTGCCTATGAACAACGACTCGATGACGAACATGTCATCCTCGCCAGGGACCTGGTACTCGTCGTTCCAGGTGTCGAATGCCAACCCCGAGCCGTCCCCGACGGACTCCGTGAGGTCGCCGGTCGCGTCCATGAGCACGAACAGGTGCGTCGCGTTGTTCATCACATACATGGACGCCTCGACCTCGTTCGTGCTGTCGGCGGCCATGGCGCCGACCTCGGTCGCGCCGAACCACTCGCCGGCATCGACGGAGCCGTCCACGGACGGCGACTCGTACGCCCAGCCCGACTCCAGCAGAGGCGGAGACGGGTCGAAGTCGTCCTGGTCGTACGCGCTCAGATAGTGGGTGTCCGTGTCCATCGGCGAGCCCGCAGCGTCGTACAGCGTCAGCAGGACATAGTACGGCCAGTACTCCGCGTTTTCCACGAGCCACGCGTCGAAGGACAGCTCGACATGCTGCACGCCCTCGACGAGCGTCACCTGGGTGAGGTACCCGTCCACGAAGTCGTAGTCGGCGTCGCGGAGCTCCCCGTACACCCAGAAGACCCCTCCGTACGTCACATAGACCGCCGCGTCCACCGTGAGGTAGTCGTACAGGAGGTCGCCGTCATCGTCCACCGCCTCGTCGGTGTGGGGTGGATAGAACCAGGCTGGCGGGCCCTCGAAGTCGTCGTATACGTAGTAGTTGTTCGTGTAGAGATCCTCGCTGGACTGGACCATGCCCTCGGCGTCGTAGGCCGTCAGCTCGACCTCGAAGTAGTCGTACCAGCAGTAGGTGTTGTATATCTTCCAGCCCTCGAACATAAGCGTGACCACATTGTTCCCCGCGCTGAGGGCCCTGGTCTCGCTCACGCTCGCGTAGTACCAGCCGTAGAGATACAGGTCTGCCTCGACGGTGTACTCTCCAGGCTCGTAGCAGTAGACCCCGATCTCAAGGACGAGGTAGTCGTACAGGATGTCCGAGTCCCAGTCATCGCCGTAGTCGTCATGGATCCAGTAGTCGAGTTCCACGCCCAGCGGGTCGAAGTCTTCCGGATAGTAGTAAGTCGACGTCCCGTAGGAGCCGTAGTCGTACATGAAGGACGAAATGGCGTCGTATGCGTACATGTCGAAGTACCAGTACCCGCCATAATACGATTCCATCTGGATCTCGTTCGACGGTATCGCGACCTCCAGCATGGTCCTCTCGCCCTCGAGCAGGTACATCGAGAACAGGAACTCGTCGTTGAAGTACCCGTAGTAGTCCTGGGCATAGACCCAGATGTCGTAGTAGCCGTCCGAAGACGCGTTCACGTAGAACGTCATCACGAGCCAGTCGTAGAGACCGTTGCCGTCGTCGTCCCTGCCGTAGTCGGCGTACGGCTCCTCGAAGTACGCTCCCACGGGGTCGAATTCGTCCAGGTAGTACCAGTCCGAATAATAGTAGACGGAATCGAGGATGACGGTCTCGTCCTCGTCGAACACATACATCTCGATGTATATCTGGCCGTCCAATCCGTTCATGACGAAGTCCTCGCCGCTCACCACGATCTCCCAGTAGTAGGTCACACCCTCCTCGATGAGGACCGCGTCCTCGACCCAGTACAGGTAGTAGTAGCCGTAGTTGTACACGTACACATCCGCCCCCAGGGAGTAGTTCCATGTGGGATCGGCGTCGACGGGCACCGTGAGGACAATCCCGTTGTAGTACCCGTCGGCGTCCGTGTCGACGCCCTCGTCGGTGACGGTCCCTATGGTCGCTCCTACGGGGTCGAAGTCCCCTGGATAGTAGTAGGCGGTGTTGTAGCTCTCATAATCGAAGTAGTAGGACGTGGCCTCGTCCCGCAGGTCCATGTCGAGGTAGAACGGGGAGTCGAGCCAGTTCACGTATATCTCGTACCCCGGGATCACGATCTCCCAGTAGTACGGCACGGCCTCCTCGAGGTGCACGGTCTCGGTGACCTCCATGTCCCACCCGCCGTAGTAGTCATAGACCCATGTGTGAAGGACGAAATCGCCGTCGGATACAGGGTCGACGGTCACGTTGACCACGACCTCGTTGTAATACCCGTCCGAATCGGTGTCCCGGGCGCTGTCGGTCATCGTGCCGAAGTACGCCCCGTAGGGGTCGAAGTCGTAGTAGTAGTAGTACGAGGTGGTGTAGAACGAATTGTCGTTCTCGACCTCGGACTCAGAATCCCAGAGATGCATGTCGAAGTACCAGTTGCCTGATATCCCGGTCAAGTAGATGACCTTGGACGGGACGGAGATGTTGTACGCTATCGTCGTGCCCTCCGTCAGGCTCAGTGTTTCACTGACATGTTGCACTTGATTGTACCACGGGTCGTAGACCCCCGCCTCGAACACATAAGTGTCTGTCTCGAAGCACTCTATGTACGCCGTGACCACGAGCGAGTTGTACAGGGTGTCGCCGTCAGAGTCCACTGTGGCCTCGTCCGGAGGCTCGACGAATGACGTCCGCGGACCCTCGAACTCGTCCGCGAGATATGTGGCCGTATAGTGCAAGTCGAAGTCCAGCCAATCCCCGATTTCCGTGTAGAGGTCCATGTAGACGACGTACGGGCCGTCGAGGCCCGTCAGGTTGATCGCCATCGCGTCGAAGATGAGGTCGACCGTCTGGAGGCCGGCGTCCAAGGTGACCTCCACGCTCATCTCCTCTATGAACGTGCCCCAGTTGACTTCGTGCAGATTGACCTCCAGGACGAAGATGCCGGCTTCCTCCACCGCCACTGATGCGGACACCACGAGCGCGTCGTATTGGGTGTTCGAGTCGTCGTCGTCGACCGGGCTGTCCGAGTGGGGTGGCGCGAAATAGGCCGCGGGCGGGTCGAAGTCGTCGTACAGGTATCCGTAGGTCTCGAAGCCGTAGTAGGTGTCAATCAACTCGCCATAGTAATCGTACAGGTAGATGTCGACGAAGTACGGCCCGTCGGCGCCGTATGTGAATATCTCTTCGCCGGAGAAGCCGACGGTCACGTATGACGTCCCTGTCGGGAGCAACCAGTACCCGCCGGAGTACGATATCGTGTTCGTGTATGCGTCGTTCAAGGACGCTGACAGGTACACGTATTCGTTCACGATTGACTCCAACTCGACGTCGACCATGAGGTAATCGAAGTCCCCGTCGGAGTCCGTGTCGTCGCCGTAGTCGTAGTAGGTCGTGCCGAGCTGCGCCTGGAACGTCTCCGTCCAAAGGAACGACATCGCCATCACGCCCGGGTCGGCGTACGAGTACAAGGTCAGGTTCGTGGCGTCGAAGAGCGTCGTCGGCGATGCGGGCACATCGACCAGGACGTATATCGTGGTCGACTCCCCCGCGAGCAGGTCGCCCGTGTCCGGGAACCCGTTCAGGTTGTTGTCATCGAGCGGGAACATCGAGCTGTCGAGGAGCGTGACGGTCCACCCGTACATCGACGTGTACTCGATGTCGAACGAGTCCGTGAACGCCTGGCCGTTCCTGACCATGAGCGTGTGCATGGCGGTGGCGTCCCAGCTGGCCGTCTCCTCGCTGTAGGGCGTGAACCCTATCGGGCCCGTGTCGAACATGATGGCGAGGCCGGCGTAGAGCACATCCTGGTTGTAGGAGTACTCGGTCCCCAGTTCGCCCGTGGAGTCCTCGATGCCCACGGTCACCATGTCCCCGCCCCAGCCGTCCGTGTACTGGTACTGGAACCATATCTCGCCGGTCTCGTGGAGGATGATCTCGAATGTCAGGTAGTAGTAGTACGAGTACCTGTAGACGTTGTAGTACTCGATGACGATGTACTGGTCAGGGTCGCTCTCGTTCCCGAAGGTCTGATAGTACAGGGAGTATGTTGGCACGTAGAGGTCGTCCCAGCACGCCGCTACGATGTTGTTGGGGGTGTTCGTGCTGGGTATCGGGTCGTTGCTGAGGTCGGACGACCCGCCATCGAACTGTAGGAAGCCGTTCGTCGAGAGGTTGAACGCTGAATAGGAATTGCCGTAGAAGTCGAACGAGAAGCCGATCGGGTACGGCCCGCCGTAGGTGTCGTCTCCGGACAGGCTCGTGTATGTGCCGGTGCCCGCTATCTCTATCCAGTTGTACGTGACGGTCGGTTCGGGGGAGTTGCTGTCGACCCAGTAGTACCCGTATCCGTCCTGGGCGCTCTGGTTCGCCCATGCCCCGTAGGACACGATGGCGAACGCCGAGACCGTCAACAAAACCACAAGCATGCAGGCTGAGAGCTTTCTAGCAATCATTGTTACTGACTCCTCTCACTGACCGGGGGGATGGTCAATGTGTTCGGATGTCATTCGGCTGGCGGATATAAATAGACTACCCCTTTCGTCGTCGAAAGGGGAATCCCCTGGGCCGCAGGTGTGATGAAGGATTTGCGCGGGCGGAGGTCACCCGTCCTTCCTGTACCTGTCCGACCACTCCTTGGACAGCCTCTCCATGCGCGGGAGATAGTAGAGCCTCTCGAACAGTAACCCTGACGCCACGCCCACGACTATGGCGAGCACGGACAGGGCGCCGATAAGAATGACGGCGTCATTTGACAGTATGTCCTCGTCGTACAGGAGGAAGGCCGCGAACGCCCCCGCGAAGCCGAGTATGACGAGGGATAGCATGATGACGGCCATGGGGGCGTAGACCGTGCTTGCCTTGGCATGCTCCTCGGGGTGATGCGCCTCCGTATGGGCGAAGGAGTCCCTCAAGGCCATCCTCCGTCCGCATATGTCGCAGTCGACGAATAGGTCCATGATTATCTCCTCGCCTTTCTTCTCCCCCTTTCTCGAATAGACCTCGGAAGACGCGGACAGGCCGAGCATGCCGGCTATCACGAGCGATATCATGGTCAGGGCCTGGACGCTGTCAGGCTCGGGGTTGATCACGAACAGATAGAGGGCCATGGACGCGATGATGAGCGCGTATCCGGCTGCCTCAAAGACGATGGCGCGCTTCTTGCGGCCCGGGTCGAAATCCCCCGGGCCCACATGCACCTTCTCCCCGTGCTCACGAACGACATGCGTGTAGGCCTCGCGGCCGAACGTGAGTCCTTCCCCGCAGTAGTTGCAGAAGAGCCACTTCCCGTCCGCCTCCCGAACCATGCTGAGGGTGACTGCGCACGGCGTTCATATAGGATTGCGCGGACTGCCGCCTTGCCGGGGGAAGCGAGCTGACATCCATCCTCAGCGCGTCATAAAGAGGACGAGCGGGTTGTCCGTAGGCCCGCCGACATATACGACGCTCCCCTCGTCGGCTACGGCGTCCAAGACCGCCTGGTCGACTACCACGACCCCGAACGGGAACTCCTGGGCGCCGTTGTATGTCCATTGGCCTTCAGTCACGAAGAACGAGCCCTGGTCAAGGGAGATGCCCTCCCTGAGGTCGTAAGGCAGCCCACGCTCGTAATCGATGTCGAACAGCCTCCACCCGGTCTCCCCAAGCCTCTGATCAGAGGTGTAGGAGTCGACGCCGTTCACTGAGAACCACTCGACGGCGTCGTACTCGAACTCGTATGTGTGATTCTGCACGCCGAACAGCTCCTGGGTCTGATAGGCCACGGGGAGCGTCGAGGCGCATACGACGACGAGCGATATGCCGGCTATGATCCCGAGGCGCTCCCTGCCCTTGACGAGGTATGCGAAGCCTGCGCCCACGAGGAGCGCGAAGGGTATCATGAGGAAGTCGAACGTGCGGTAGATGATGAGGTGGGACGTGGCGTCGTTCGCCCTCAGGAAGGCGAACAGGACCAGGGAGAGCGGCCCGAGGAGCATGGCGAGGAGGAGGTTCTTGGGAGGCCCGTTCTTCCCCAGGAGTACCTCGGAGCCGTACCATGCAGGGACCACCAGGATCAGATAGGCGATGAACGGGACCATGACGGACACGGAGGGTGCGGGTATGCCGGGGAAGACGGGGTCGTGGAAGTTGTAGAGCATGAAGGAGACGCCGAGGACGGGGACTATCACCCCCAAGGGCAGACGGGAGACGAGGTACGCCCTTCGGGAGGCGTAGATGCCTATCAGGAGCGTCAGGAACGCGACGGCGATGTAGAGGTAGAGGTCGGTCGAGGGTGAGAGGTAGTCTAGGTACGGGAGGGAGACGGAGGAGTAGTAGAGGACGGCCACGGTCCAGATAGTCAGGAGCATGAGTGCGTCCGCTTGGAGTGTGCGTTTATGTTCATCGCGGGAGCGGGAGTGGTATGCGCTGATCAGGACGGCGAAGGTCGTGAGGACGAAGGTGACCACGGCCGCGTGGTGGTGGGTGAAGACGAGGACGATGAGGGAGGTCGAGAGGAGGACCCGGTACCTGGGCTCTTTCCTTGAGAGGAACGAGAGCAGGACTAGGCCGAGCAGGAATATGCCCAGAGTTTCCTTCCAGGTGCAGCCTGCGCTGAAGGCGAAGGAGCCGAGGAGGGCCAGGGAGAGCGCGGAGGCGGTGAAGGAGCGGGGCCCGGGGAGGAACCTGAGGAGGGCGGTGGCTATGATTGAGACGGCAATCCCACCTATGAGGGCGGTGATGAAGAGGGCCGAGGTTGATGCGTTCGTACCGAGAGCTGTCGATACGAAGGCTATGAAAAGACCGAGGATCGGCATGTCCGTGACGTAGTCCTCCGAATGAGATGTGGCGGAGGGGAAGCGGAGATTGCCCCCGGCGATGATGTCATCAGCGACTCGGAGCTCGCTCAGGCCGTCGATGTTGTAGGGAAGGGACGACCAGGCATAAGGGAGGAGCCGGACCGCCATTGATATAGTCAGGATTGCGAGAATCACGACCGGGATCCGGTTCCTGAGAGACGGGGCGGGCATCGCGAGATACCTGCTGTCGTAGCCGAGGGAGAGTAGATAAACCCTCGGGAATGTTAGAAGGATTCACAGACTGGACCTTGATTCGATTGTCACTTCCTGTACACATTCGGCGTTTTGACCATATCGTATCATTTTGCATCAATCATCCAAGACAAAGTATATGAAGGTCCGTGGCAATCGGTGACATCCTCAGGGTATCTGGAGGAGAGGCCATGAGGGTATTCCATCTTCGGAGTTAGAGAATCGATGAATGACATCCCTCGAGAGCATATTGCCGCAGTCATACCCGCATTCAACGAAGCGAAGACCATCTCTATGGTCATCCACGGAGTGAGCAAGTATGCGGGAGAGGTCATCGTCGTAGATGACGGAAGCAGCGACGGCACCGCTGACCTTGCCGTTTCTGCGGGAGCTAATGTGATTCGCATTCCCCGGAACGTAGGAAAGGGAAATGCTCTCGGAATAGGACTCACGACTGCTGCCCTCAATGGTAGCAGAGTCGTCGTGTGTCTAGATGCGGATGGACAGCACAATCCCGACGACATGCCGAGGATAGTAGCCCCGGTACTAGACGGTCGAGCAGACATGGTCATAGGATCGAGATTCTTGGACGCGAGCTCCAGAGAGCTCATTCCCACATACAGACGCATGGGACAGAACATACTCACTTATGCGACCAACATAGGGAACACCGTCAGAATCACCGATTCACAGAGCGGGTACCGGGCTTTCAGGAAGGATGTCCTGAGAGGCTTCGAATACGCTGAATCCGGGATGGGTGTGGAGTCTGAGATGGTCCGCATGGCTGTGAGAAACGGACTCAGAGTCGAAGAGGTCCCAATCACGGCGCGATACGATGGATTGGACACTTCCAGCATAAGGCCAGGCAGGCATGGCATCGGAGTTCTGAATTCCGTTCTGAGATCTGTTAGGTCAGAACACCCGCTGCTCTACTTCGGAGTCGGTGGTCTTTTCCTCATGATCATTGGCCTGATACTTGGAGTGTACTCAGTCGAGCAGTACATTACAGTCAGCCAACTACCTTTCGGACCGAGTCTGCTGGCCACTCTGTTCACGGCGATGGGGACTGTGTTCCTCTTGGTCGGACTAATACTAAACGCGATAAGCAGTGTTGCCGCGTCGGATCGTAACGGACGCATGAACGGTCGATGAAATACTTGACACAGTATTGACGATACGGTAGCAGTCATATCAATCACGCGCAATCAGGATAGATTACATGAAACTGTTAGTTGTTGTCTCGGCCCTGGATTTCAAATATCGCCTCGGATGCACCCCTGCCTGGTGGCAGTTGTTGAAAGGCGTGTATGAGACGGACAACGAAGTCGTCGTGGTCCCGTACCTCGGTTACGACGTGGAGAGCCCTTGGTGGAGAACCTACCCGAACGCATGGAGGTTGCCCGGGGATTTGTTCTACGTGTATGCGAGAATGCTCAATCCCAAGAAACCTCGCCAGTCGTACAAATGGCGGGACGGTCTGGCCCGCCTCATCTCGAATGGAACCACGAACCGTGTTTGGCTTAGGCACCTCTCAAAGATACTGAGAGAAGAGAAGGATTTCGATGCTGTCGTCTTCTTCAACGTCCCACTGAACCAGATCTCTGGGATTCCCACAGAGCTGAAGAACGAGTTCGGAGTTAAGACCGCGTTCTACGACGGTGACATGCCGACGATCCTGCCCGAGAATGCCTCTGACAGAGGATTCATGTTCGACTACTACAAGGGGGCGGCTCCAGAGGAGTTCGACGTGTTCTTCGTCAATTCCGAGGGAGTAATCAAAGACTTGGAGGAGAGGGGGGCGCGGAACGTGACCCCTCTGCATTACGGAGCTGACCCGCAATTGTTCAATCCGGTACCGGCCGAGAAGAAATGGGACGTGGCGTTCTTTGGATACGGTAGCCAGACCCGGGAGAAGTGGATGACCAAAATGATAACACACCCTTCATCGCTGATGCCTAACACTTTTGTCGTCGGAGGTCTAGGATTCGATGTTCCGCTAGGGAAAGCAGAGCTCATCGGAGATGTCCCAATGAGCGGGTTCAGAAGATTCTGTTGCTCAGCGAAGTTGAACTTGAACATAACGAGAGAGTCCCACACCAGCGTCTATGCGTCGTCTACGGCTAGACCGTTCGAACTTGCGGCAATGGGGTGCTGCATCGTATCTTGTCCGTACAGTGGTTTAGAGAAGTGGTTTGACCCCGACAAAGAGATTATCATCCTGTCCCGGGAAGACGACCCTGTGCGAACATATTCTGAACTTCTGGCCGACGAGGAGAGAATGCGAAAGATCGGCGAGGCAGCACACGGCAGAGTTGTGAAGGATCACACCTACAGCAAGCGAGCGATTCAACTCTGCAACCGTCTTGAGGGCAATGTCAAAGAGTAGGTCCAGATGTCAGTATTCAGAGAGAAGCTTGATAATTCAGATATAGAAGATGCGGAGAAGCAGTTTAAAGTCTCTCTGATACACTACATTCTCACTCCGTATCGAATACCATTGTTCAATGAACTGGCAAGTCGCGACTCTCTCGATCTGACCGTTTACTCAATGGCTGACACTGAGAGTAACAGGATGTGGAAGAACAACGACAAACTGAAGTTCAAACATCATGTTCTGCGGGGAATTCACTCGGAATTTGGGTCTAAAGACACCTACACAATTCACACGAATCCGGAAGTCATGAGGAGATTACGAATCGACCGGCCAGACCTTGTGATATCTGGAGGTTACTCGTCGACGACTAATCAATTCGGTCTGATGTTTGCCAAACTATCCGGCATCCCATTTGTACTATGGTCGGGATCCACCGCGAATGAGAAGATACCTATGAGGAACTTGGTCCGACCGTATCTGCGATGGGTCGTTTCCCAAACCGATTGGTTTGTTACCTACGGGACGGCATCGGCAGAGTATCTAGCAGGGTTGGGCGCATGTCGAGATAGAATATCATTAGCCTACAACACAGTCGACGTTGAGTTCTTTGTACGGGAAACTTCAGATGTTCTCCGCAATTCGGATAAGAATGAACGAAGAAGGAGACTAGGAATTGACGCGGAAATCGTCGTCCTTTTCGTGGGACAACTCATCGAGAGGAAGGGACTAGACACTCTCATCAATGCTATTGCCCTGGTCCAGAACGAATTGGACATCGCTCTGCTCGTTGTGGGAACGGGAAGAGAGGAGGCGTCTCTGAGAAGAAAGGCAAGATGCCTCCGAAAGGCACACTTCGCAGGTCACATCGACTACGATCACTTGCCCGAATACTACGGGGTTTCAGACATATTCGTTCTGCCTTCGAAGGAAGAAGTCTGGGGACTTGTTGTCAATGAGGCAATGGCCTGCGGCTTGCCCGTCATTTCATCGAATTCCGCGGGTTGTTCGCAGGATGTAATAAGAGAGGGTGTCAATGGTTACGTCTTTGACCCTGAGGATACCCATGGACTGTCACGCAGGATACATGAACTGTCCGAGGACAAGCAACTCCGTCTCGCACTTGGGTCAAGGGCAAAGGAGATTGTGCGCGGAGAGTTCTCAATTGAGAGGTGTGCGGATGCAATGGAAGATGCAATCCTGAATGCCTTGCGACTTCGAGTTAGATAGAACACTTGAACCCAGAAAGGAATGTGCGTAATTTGTAGTCTCGCATCAACCACCAATCTAATGACACGACCTGGAGAGAGACCTGTGCATGGAAAGAAATCTCCATATCAATTGCCCGTTGCTTTTCCCTTTCGTCGGGATTACTATTTGTGCTACAAGCACATTAACCGTCGGAACCGATTCGACTCCTCAGAAGTGCCCCTGATTCATATCATGACACACATCGACGTCAGGTTGGTGATTTGTCTTCAAGTCGAAGAACACCGAGCCAAGAAAGAATCTAGTTGGATCGTAGAGCCGTCTGGGAATTACAGGAATCTAAGAGTTGAAGATGATTTGATTTCAAATGACTCGGGCGTCAATTACGAACACGATGAGTGTAGGTGCCAGAATCTCAACAAACTGAGGGTGAGGACAAGTTGACAAGAACAAGCCCTTTCCTCGGAATGTTAGCACTTGAGACGACTGGAATAGCGCTATTCTTCGTCAATTCGATTGGACTCTTAGAATTTAGCGGACTATTGATTGTGGCAATCTCGATGATGATCCTGCCTCCAACGACAGTACTCTTGAAGGGCGACTCCAGTGGAATTGGCAGCAGCGGGGCATTCTTGCTGACGATTATGCCAATCGCTCTTCTCAACTATGTGTATTCTATCAGGTTCGGCGTCCCTGTTGGGCTCGGTGACACTCACGTCCATATGCTCCAATACACGGAGATCCTGTCAGGGCAGAGTAGAATTGACTTTGCAGATACACAAGGGTTATCCTTCAATTTCGTTGGATTGTACGTCCTTTACGGGTTCGTAGAAATTGCTGGAAATATGGGAATTCACCAAATGGCATGCATTATCCCGCCACTGATGAATTTGGGCGTTGTAACGCTCGTGTATGTGATTGTCAGAAGAGTCCACTCTCACAGGATTGCCCTTCTTTCGATGTTGTTCTTTGGATTGGAGAATCAAGTGTTGATCTTCGGACAGGAAATGAGAACTCAGACACTCGGAACTCTACTGATTTTCTGTGCCCTGGCAATAACTGTGATGATGGTCAAACTGAATAGAAATCGCATGTTACATTGTAAGATTGCACTAATCACGCTTATTTTCGCGATTCCAATCGCATCATTCGTATCATTCATTCTCGCAATCGTGATTTTCGTCCCCCTTCTCGTTGTTCCCTCAATCATAAACCAAACGGTGAAATGGCCAAATTCAGTCACGATAGTAGATTCAAAACTTGTGCTTCTCTTGATTACATTCTTCGCGTTCTATCTGGTCTATCTCAGCAAAGGCCTTGAGTACATAATGCCAGTGGTCATAAGTCTGATTGAGGATATGCTTGCCAAGACCGGAAATCCGACATTTAGCACAGGCCATGCAGCATACGGAGTATTTGTCCAATTGGCTGCTTACGGCATGTGGATTGTTTTTGGTGTAGCAGCACTTCTCTTCCTTCGCCGTACAATAAGGAACAGAGACTCCGCAGAGTTGTCTATCGCAGTCTCACTCAGCGGAATTCTAGTCTTCGCCGTCATTAATAGCATGATTGGTGTACTGTCAGCGGGAAGAGTCTACGCTGTAGCATTCATCTTGATATCCACTGTAATTTCTTTCACACTTATACGTATCCATGACTCTACACAAATGTCCAAACGGAAATTGCTGAGAACCGCAATCCCATGCATGGTCGTCCTCGTATTTGCACTTTCATCAGTGGCTAAGATGCCTCAATACGTTGTCGGCGAAACGCAACCTTTGAGATCGGAAGAACCCATAGATTCCGTCACGTGGTGGAGTCCAGACTATCCGCAATACGCAGTAGCTGCTTACGTCCAGGAAACCGTATACTGTGTGCCAATCAGCGTTCAGATAATCTTCCCTAACTACAACATGCTTCACGCAATCACGTCGAATCAGTTGACCGTCGTTGACGACGTCGCATCAGACGATGACTCGGGCAATGGGATGGAAACTCTAGCCAATTTAATCATACTGCACGACAAATTCAATGGCGGCAATTATACGTTTAGGGAAACTTATCTTGATTCTGGAGCCTACTCGGGACTCTCCTCAATTTATGCGAATGGCGATTATGCAATATATCTATGCTGCTAACTGTTGCCATCAGGTTCTTTAAATCTGCCGACTCCTATTGTACCACAATACAGACCGGAAAATATCTTTAATGAAAAACTGAAGAAGCTTCTCCAGCTGCGTAATTCCCCTCTGTTCGCAGTTAGCAGTCTCGCAATATTGTAAGGCAAGTCAAGACATGAGTAGTAAATAGCGAACGCGAAAATTTGCCGTGTGCGTCCATACTTGCGAATGAAGAGAAGACGATTCCGAGTGAGAGCGTCAATGCGAATCTTGGATGTCGAGTTTGAAGAAGCGGACCCTTTGTGATAAATGACAGACTGTTGCACGCAGTAGATGCGCCAACCGTTCATGAGAAAGCGATACTCCAAATCGGTTTCTTCCCGGTATGCGAAATATGCGGGATCCATGAGGCCCACGTTGCGGAGCGATTGGACTCTGACCAATAATGCAGCACCTTCGACCCAACCAGTCCTAATTGTCAATGATGAATCTGGCGATGATTTGAAAGGCGGAGATCTCGGAATGACGGCACTGCGCCATACGGATATGGTACCGCCGGCCGTTAGTATCTTGGTTCTGTCATAGAAATCGAAGATAATAGGCCCATACACCGCGCCATCAGGATTATTCCTTGCCGCGTCCATCAACTTCTCGATAGCGTAATGACTCAATTCAATGTCATTGTTCAGCAGCAAAACGAATTCTGCGTTTCGCTCCATAGCCACCCGCATTCCAAGATTGCATCCAGCTGCGAACCCTGTATTCCTAGAAAGTCGAATGGTATCTACTTCTCCGTTGGTGTATTTGTCCACGAGTAGCGCTTCGTTGACGATTGACCCATTATCAATGACAAGTACCTCGTCGACTTCGTAGCTCGAGTTCTGCAGACTATCGAGACAGACCAGGGTATCGCCAATTCCATTCCAGTTCAGAATCACTGCAATGACGCTAGGACCCTTTCTGCACGTCCGAGAAACCTCAACGTCTTGACTTCTAGCGACGTGTAATCCATCATGGTAAGAAGGATCTGGTGACACAGTATCGATACCCTCACAAAGTCCATACTCATGAACATTCCGTCTGAGATAATGTAGAGTCACCTTTGGAGATGAGCCGATTGACGCTTCAGCAATTCCGACTCGGCCCCGGATAAATGCACATATCTAGGCACTCTTACCTAACTAGCGCTAAACGACGGAGGGATGGGGGCCTCCCACCGTAGCCACTGGTCTCAAATGCCTTCGGTCCCGTGGACAACTTGCACGGTGACCCGAAACGCATGTAGGAAACGGTTCCGCCTAAACCAAAGGGTGATTCGAATCTATCAGGGCATTCGCGGGATTCGGTCATCTTCCCAAAGAGTCTCATACGCTTCGGGCCAAAACGACTGCCTTGGGGATTCACCGCGTAGCTCTCAGTGGAAGTCATACATGCCCGCCTTGGACACTGCTCACTTCCCCAGAACGGGAACTCCGTTGAATCGTATATCACTTTTCTCAATACGAACCCACTCGCCGCGGACAATTCCCTAGAACCTCGCACCGCCCGGTCAATTTCGCTACCGAGAGACATGCCGACATGAGCATCGCAACTCCTGAAAACTTCCTGGTGACAGATGTGCTTGGAGTCTTTACACTTCTTGAAGAAGTAAGAAGGCAGGACGTCAAGAGGTTCGTGCAGACATCCACGGATGAAGTGTACAGATCCGTAACTAGCGGTCCATTCCCTGAGAACGACATGCTTGACCCGTCCCACCCATATTCCGCTAGCAGGGCAAGGGGAAGTTGCTCGCTGGGTCTTACGTTAGAACATGCAATCTCGACGAGGTCGTAACGCGTTCATCGAACGACTGCGGCCCGTTCCAGTATCCAGAGAGACTGATACCCGTCCTCATAATCGAGGCCCTCAAGAATGAACCTTCATCAATACATGGTAGAGGGCTCAATGTGCGCGATTGCCACACGTCCAAGACAACTGCAGAGCGATAGACCTTGTGCTCCGAGAGGCGAAGGCAGGAGACATAATCAACGTCGGTTCGGGGAACGAGGTGGCGAACATTAATGTCACCAAACTCATCCTGAACACATGAACAAACCGGAGAGCCTCATTACATACGTGAGGGACCGCCCCGGGCACGACTTCAGATACTCGCTAGAATGGAGTCGCCTCAAAGACCTGGGTTGGAAACCTCAGGTCAGGTTTGAGGACGGCATCAGGAGCACCGTGGACTGGTATCTGAGCCACGAGGACTGGCGGAATCCTCTGTTTTGAGGAGATGCGCCGGTACCCGACTGCAAGAGCATCTCATCAATCAGGTTGCGGTTCGGTCTTCACCTCTTTTAAGCTACTGCCTCCGCCTCCGAGCTAGGACGATGAAAATCACCAACACGAAGATGACCGGCATTGCCATGTCTCCGAACTCTGGGAGACTCTCAGTTGTTGGCCAGGGATATGCAGCAATGACTTCCATCTCATCCAAAGACCTGCCCCCGGAAACGTCATAATCCGAGAAGAACAGCGCAAGGTCCTCGGCTCGCCTCCAGTCGGTTGTGATTACCAAGAAATCGAAGTCGCCATCTCCCCCGACATCTGTAGAATCCAACCCCAGTTCAATCGCAGATTCTCGGGCCTCTACATCAATCCAAGCCTCCGTGTCAGCCCAGTAACCATCTACATACACACTGAGTGTGGCCTCCTTGATCTCACCACACAGGCCCGAGATCTCTATCAACCGTTCAGCCCCAACTACAGAGGAGCCTGCGTTCACCGTGAACCCGGTCGCTGAGGACTTGTCGCAGTCGATGTAAATCTTCATGAAGTCCTCGCCCGTTCTCCGAACCGGAACCACGGTTCCGTTCCCAGCTGCCGTAGGACGAGAACATGTCACGGGCGCATAGTCTCCCGCGAATATCTCACCACGCACGCTGACGAAGACATACGAGTTGTCAGTGTCATTTGCCCCTCCCACATCATCGATGTCGATGTTCGGATTGGTGACTATATCAGAATCGACGTCGGTCGCCGTCCGCCCTATCCAATCGGCGAAAGCACCGTCGATGGCAACACTCTCCGGCGGTATGTCGACATAAGCCCTTGCACCTCCGCCTACAACACTGACTTGGCTGAACGAAGACTGGATTCCTTCCGAAGTCACAAACGCGGATACGAACTGACCCGATGGGATAGATGATGCATCAGAGAGCAGGTCGACCTCGACCTCCTCCCCTAGCTCCAGAGAGAACGGTTCCACGGACCCCAGCAAATCGATACCGATCAGTTCTGGAGACACCGATAAAACATCGCCTCCGGCTCTCAAACACGAGAATTTCAGTGTCGAAACGAGTACTTCAGAGCCTGGTTCCAGGATACCGTCTGAGGTGATGTCGACCGAGGGGGTTTGTTCCACGACCAACATCCCGCCCACGACAGGGACTGGATGGCTCCTGCACCCAGGCCCATCTTCATCAATCGACGTCAGGAGCACCTTCGAAGCGTCTCCCAAGTCTGCGAACAATTCAGCAGACGCCTCCAACTGAGATCCATCCAAAAAGCAAGTCACGCCACAACGAGGTGTCCATGCATTCCAGTCCAGGCGATCATCAGAAGAACCGAAGACATAGCAGGTAGACTTGGAAACGGATTGATTCCAACCCAAGATCTCAATCATGGCGTCCGCGCCAATCTCGGCCAAATTGTATCCTGTTTCAACTGAACCATCTGCGTCTATGAAAAGGATGAATCCTTCTACAGTTTCGCTCGCCATCATAGGAGCCTCAGTCTCAACGTACAGGTAAATGGCCCTTGAGTGGGTCGCGACCGACCATTCGGTCACATCAATCGTGGGTGAAAACGCGGAGGTTGTAGTCGTAAATCGAGCCTCATCATCCCAGTCATCGAATTCTCCGTTCACCGAAAAAGGAGGTTCGTCCCTTCCCAGTGTAGTGAAGTAGACCGCTGGAATCACAAGCACGCATGCGACGACGATTGCCATCAGCTGCCATCGCCTTAGCAAGAGATTGCGCCGACCGCGAGTGACTTGCCTTCTTCCGTTAACAGCGCCCCCGTTCGAAAGCCCCCTCCCGTTGACGAGGTCCATGCCGTTCGTGGCCCCAGTCCCGTTTATCCGGCTTGGAGCGGTCGCCTGTCCCAACCCGTTCACGAGGCTGACGCCGTTTATTGCGCTTGCACCATTCGAGATGCCCCTCCTAGAATCTCCCCTGCGACGGCCCACCGGTGGTCTCAGAATGCCTGGCGCGACCGCCTTCGCTTTCGACGGCCCGCTCCAACTGAGTGCTGTGGCCTGAGTAGTCTCTTCAGTCTCGAACTCTGTTCCGCAGTGAGGGCAGACCGGGACAAGGAGGCCTACGCTGTTCCCGCATACCGGGCACGACACCTCGTCTTCAATCGCAGTGACACCTGTCACTGGGCCGACTGCTGGAGGCTTGGGAACCTCCTCCTCAGGCTCGAACTCGGCTCCGCAACGCGGACAGACTTGAACGGATGTTCCAACGGCCTCGCCACAGACCGGACATGAGACGCTTTCGTCCACCTCTTGTGCTGAAGGAGATGAGACGGCGAGCAGTGCGTTGGTTGTCTCCTTCGCCAATCCCACTGGCTCGAACTCCGCCCCACAGAACGGGCAGGATTTGTTGGCGACGTTCGAAACTGAACCGCAAATCGGACACTCGGCATCCTCCTCACTCTCCGCAGCCGTTTCAGAGACCCGGGTTGCCCCCTGCTCCGGAAGACCAGATACCTCCCCTGGAGCTTCGACTTCGAACTCGGTGCCGCACTTGGGACACCGGGTGGCATCGATGCTGACCGTTGCGCCGCACACAGGACAATCGGACAGTTCGGTGTCCATCACGACGAGGCCGCCTTTCGGCGGCCCGTCTCCAGCCTTAGGGGTGTCCCAACCTGATTGATCATCCTCTGGCTCGAATTCTGTCCCGCAGACGTTGCAACGAAGATCCTTTGCCGAAACCTTCTTCCCGCAAACAGGGCACTCGGAACTGTCATCCGTGAGTTCGTCAGCTGCAGGGATTCTCTTCTTCGGCGCAGGTGCGCTCTTGTTAGTCTTCGCCCGTTCCGTCTTAGCCTTAGATTGAGGCTTCTTCACGAACTTCGGGAGGTTCATCCCACAAACTGAGCAGGTGGCCTCGGATTGTAGAACTGGATTGCTGCAGTAAGGGCACTTCAGCTGAGCGTCTTCCGTCAATTTGCGGCCGCATTTGGGGCAGGTGCCCTGCTGCCCTGACACACGGCTTCCGCAGTGGGGGCATACTGTCGTCTTCTTACGCCCTGATGTCATGGAGGGAGTACCTTGGCCTTCATCTGAGCCTGAGCGAGTCACACTGTGACCTGATGTGCAGCGGTTCCGCGCAGGTTCGCGCCTTCGGGGGATGATGACTCAGATGCGTGCCGATGAGAATATGGTCTAGAGCTATATTAATTCAGAGCCACGGTACTCATTCCGAAGCGTTTACGGACGGAAAGGCCGTCTCGTGGCCTCCTCGGGACTAGGCGGCATCATGAGAGGACGACTCGTACCACCTGACAGTCTTCTCAAGGCCAGCCTTGAAGGGCGTCAGAGCCTTGAACCCGAACAGGCGCTCGGCCTTGGACACGTCCAGCATCCTCCTCGGTTGACCGTCCGGCTTCGTGGCGTCCCAGATGATCTCGCCCTCGAAGCCCGTGAGTCCTGATATCATCGCCACGAGGTCCTTGATGGTTATCTCAAACCCTGCGCCCAGGTTCACGGGATCGGGCCCGTCATACCTCTCCGCTGCGAGCCTGATGCCCTCAGCGGCGTCCTCGACATAGAGGAACTCCCTGGAGGCCTTCCCCGTCCCCCAAACCTCGACCTTCCGGCTCCCAGCCCGCTTCGCGTCCACGAACTTCTTGATGAGTGCCGGGATCACATGCGAGCTGGCAGGGTCGAAGTTGTCCCCCGGGCCGTAAAGGTTCACGGGGAGCAGGTAAATCGCGTCGAACCCGTACTGCTGCCTGTAGGCCTGTGCCTGGACCAGGAGCATCTTCTTCGCGAGCCCGTACGGGGCGTTCGTCTCCTCGGGGTAGCCGTTCCACAGGTCCTCCTCCTTGAACGGCACCGGGGTGAACTTGGGGTACGCGCATATGGTCCCGATCTGGACGAACTTGTTGGCGCCCTCCCGTCTCGCAGCCTCCATGAGCTGTATACCCATGATGGCGTTCTCGTAGAAGAGGGTCGCAGGGTTCTCCCTGTTGAAGCCTATCCCGCCCACTTTCGCCGCCAGATGGATGACCATGTCGACGTCCTTGACCGCCTTGACGCAGTCATCCCAGCGCCTGAAGTCCACATCCCTGCTCCTGGGGACGAAGATGTCGTTCTTCTCCGCGCCGTGGGACAGCAACTGCTCCACGACATTGTTCCCCAGGAAGCCTGCGCCACCGGTGACGAGTACACGCTTGCCCTTCCAGAAAGACATCTCAGTCCGCGCCCCACCATCTCTTGGGGAACACTCGGCTCAGGAGCTTGTCCCCCTCTCCGATCGGCTCCAGGCCTGCGGCGCGCATGTCAGCGTCGACCATAACCTTGACCAGACCGTCGAACTTGACCTTGAGGTTCAGGCCGAGCCTGTCCTTGGCCTTCGTCGCGTCCGCGATGAGTTCGTCGACCTCGGTCGGCCTAAAATACCGCCTGTCGATCTTGACATGGTCCTTCGGCCTGAGGCCTGCGTATTCGAACGCACCGTCCACGAACTCCTGGACCGAATGCGTCTCGCCCGTGCCCAGGACGAAGTCGTCACCCTTCTTCTGCCGTAGGATGCGCCACATGGCGTCGACGTACTCCGGGGCGTACCCCCAGTCCCGCTTGGCATCCAGGTTCCCCATGTAGACATGCTTCTGCGCGCCGGCCTTGATCGAGGCTATCGCCCTAGTGACCTTCCTTGTGACGAACGTCTCGCCCCTCCTGGGGCTCTCGTGGTTGAACAGGATGCCGTTGGACGTGAACATGCCGTACCCCTCCCTGTAGTTCCTGGCCATGAAGTACGAGTACACCTTCGCGCAGGCGTACGGACTCCGGGGTCTGAACGGGGTGTCTTCGCTCTGAGGTGGCGGGGAAGACCCGAACATCTCACTCGAAGAGGCCTGGTAGAACCTTATCGGGAGACAGCTCCTCCGGATGACCTCTAGGAGCCTCGTGGTGCCCAGGGCGGTGACATCGCCCGTGTAGGTCGGGGTGTCGAAGCTCACCCTGACATGGCTCTGGGCGCCCAGATGATACACCTCGTCCGGCTCGATGTTGTAGATGATGTTTGATATCTGCTCAGAATCGGACAGGTCCCCGTAGTGCGTGAAGAGCTTCGCGTCCGCATCGTGCAGGTCCTTGTAGATGTGGGCTATCCGGGAGGTGTTGAACGTGCTTGCTCGCCTTATGATGCCGTGAACCTCGTACCCCTTGCTCAGCAGGAGCTCCGCGAGATACGAACCGTCCTGTCCGGTTATGCCCGTTATGAGCGCCTTCTTCGCCAAGTCACCACCACGGTCCGCCCCGCCCATGCAGAGCAGCAGTCACTCCAAATGCCTTCGGGCTATTTCATCTATTCCGTTCGGAGGCCATCCTGACCATCTCACGGGCGGCGCTCGAATACGCGTCCGTGAACGCCTTCCGGGAATGCCTCTCGTTGACGGCCGAATGCGCCTGCATCGCCCTCGAGCGCAGTTCTGCGGCACCCAGCCGGGCGATTCCTCTGACGGCATCCTGGACCGACTTCACGCTAGCTTCCTGCAGAACCGTCCCGAACGGCGATATCTCAATCCCTGATTGTGGCGTGGCTATGGGGATCAGGCCCGCTGACATGCACGTGAGCACTGCTATGCTCGCGCCCTCGGAGGCTGAAGGATATACCATGCCCACAGCGTCCTTCGCAATCGACCTGAACCTGTCGCTGTCCACGTCTACCCATCCGACTGTATCGATGTTCGGGGAATGCCGCAGCTCCTTCTCGTAGGCCCTCGCGAAATCCTCCTCCGCGTCCACTGGTCCGCAAACCGTTAGATGCAGGTCGGGCATGCCCGCGAACGCCTCCAGCACCAAGTCGAGTCCCTTCAAGGCCAACCCCGAGCTGCCGAGCCAGACGAACCGGCTCTTGCATGATTCGAAGTCCTTGGCCTGGTCGAACAGCGGGTATATCGGCGATGTGGCGGGTATCCTGAACATCTTCTTGCCCGCGTACTTCCACGTCTCGAGAGTCGTGTCGTTCCCGAGCACGGTCGCGCAATCCGCAACCTCGATTCCCCGGACAGGCGGGACCTGCCTCCTGGGCCGCAGCGAGACCCTGCGCCTCTGTTTGATGGACTCCAGCCTCTCGTACTCCGCCCTGTTCTGGTGGAGCCAGTGCGAGCCCGTCACGTGCAGGACCTTGAGACACCCCTCCCCGACGAACGGGGCGAACCTTTCCATGTTGCCGTGTATGTCAATGAAGATATCGTATCGCTTCTTCGGCACGAAGTCGGCGTCGTCCCAGTCGATGACGTCGACTGCGTAGCCCATGCCCTGGAATATCCTGACGATCTCCGAGCACTCCCACAGGTTCGAGTGGTTGGCCGACCCGGCCTCGAACCCGGATGAGAACGGTGCGGTGATGTAGGAAAGTAACAACCGGCCGGTGGCCTCACCGCTGGGTGGCAGGGAGACCGTCCTGTGCCTCACAAGGTCCCATACCAGGCCTTTACCAGCATCCTTGGCCCTTGAGACAGTCATACTCGCTCTAGAAGGCATGGAAACGCACAACCAGTCGGACAGACGCCTGTGGATGCCCCTATCGTTTATTCAAAGCTTCGGGCAGGGTACGTGCCCGTCAGGCCTTCCTGACGGCTTCGAACAGCCGCTCCATCCTCGCGCCGTACGCATCCCAGGTGATGTTCTCCTCGACGAACTTCCGTCCGGCGACGCTTAGCCTGTCGTACATGCCCGGCTCTGTCAGGAGCCTGGTGACGCACTCCGCGATCCTGTCAGGCCTCGCAGGGGGTACGATTAGGGCGTTCTCGTTGTCCTTGAGCACGGAGGCCGCGCCCGCGGCCTCGCAGACGACGGCGGGCGTACCCGACGCCATCGCCTCGAACGGGGCCAGCCCCCAGGTCTGCGGGAAGTTTGGGAACACGAACACCTCCGAGGACGCATACAGCTCCCTGAGCTCCGAATCGCTCATCTCGCCCAGGAACCGGACCCTGTCCGAGAGGCCTTTCGAGTCCACCAGGGTCTTGATGCGGGAGGAGTACCCGGGGTCGTACCTATCGGAACCCACGATTGTCAGGGATGGGTCGAAACCGTCCTTTACGAGGATATCGAGCGCGAGCACGATGTCCTCGAACCGTCTGTGGGGATAGTACACCCCCACGGCGAGGAGTTTGACGCCTTTCTGGCCCGGCTGGACGGTCTTCTTGCGGAACGAGAATGACGATATGTCCAGGCCGCTGCCCATCTTCTCGGGTCTGGTGCCGGTCCTGCGTTCGAACGCACGCACGGTCGGCTCGTCGAACACGACAGAGCGGTCCATGGCAGACATCCTCCTCCTGTCGACATGCAACCCAAGCGGGCCCATGAGGAGGTAGTAGTGGAGAGTCTGTACGAGCTTCTTCCTGGTCAAGCCGCCTTCAGGCACCCTGAGGCTCCTAGGGAGGTCGTTGACCATCCAGACCGCGGGGGTCTGGTGTTTCGTCTTGTAGTGATGGGCGACCCTGTACGACCTGTGCTCGTGGGGGTTGAGGACATCGTAGCCGGGAGGGATCATGTCCGCTATGTTCCGCTCCTCGCGCGCGAAGAGGGGCTCCATCGGGTAGAGTGACCATCGTCTCGAAAGGCCATCTCTCTTGCATCCTGGAGAGGAGCACTTGTCCATCGCAACCACGTTCAACCCCTTGAGCAGCTCCGGGTAGCACCTACATTCATCCAGTGAGTGACAGAACAGGTCCACGACGTGGCCCTTCCTCATGAGATACCGAGCGAGCTCCAGGGCCTGCCTCTGCGTGCCCCCGCTCGTCGTCATGTCCCAGACTATCATCGCTATCTTGATGATCTCACGACCTCGCACCAGATACCACAGTGGTATTCCCTTGAGGAGAAGATCCTGTCCATGGCGTACGCCATCTTCTTCGCGAACCATCCCCTCCACAGGTTCACGCCTATGGTCGCGCTCACCCTGCCAAGGTACTCCAGTCGCACGACCTGCCCTCCGCTCGCGGAGACGATGTTCCTCAACTCCACCTCTGTGAACCCGCAGTGCATGTGCGTCCTGTCCAGCTGGTGCGGCTCTACCACCCCCAGGGCCCACATCTCCTCGTTCCTGAGCGGTACGGACACGAGCACGTTGTGCCTCGACACCCTCACCGCTTTCGACAGGAGGCCGACCGGGTCCCTCGTGTGCTCGAGGATGTCGTACAGAACGACCGTGTCCGCCTGCGGCAGCTCCAGGTCCAAGGCGTCGCCCACGAGGAGCTCGACGCCCTCGGGGTACGCATACCCTTCGTATCTCTTGACATCCACGCCCGTGTACCTGCCCTTCCAGCCGTTGTCCCTTAGGAAGGTCGACAGCTGGCATGTGGCGCAGCCTATGTCGAGCACATCCCCCTTCTGATGCTCGAGGACCTTCCTGGCGAGCTCGGGAACGGACTTCCATCTCTTCCAGCCGAAGTCAAAGTCAGTCTTGACATAGCCGCAGGACCCGTCCCTGGATGTCATGGAGTATGCGACTCGATTATTGTTCCGGGCATTAAAGGTAGCGAACGGCCGGGAGACAGGACGCGAGGGATTAAGAGGGCTCGGGTCTTTCCGAAGCCCAGGAGACTCAGATGTCCAAGCGCGCGCTAATCACGGGCGTCACCGGCCAGGACGGGTCGTACCTCGCCGAGCTGCTCCTGTCGAAGGGCTACGAGGTCCACGGGATGGTCAGGAGGCTCGGTCCTGCGCACCTGGAGAGGCTCTCCGAATCGAAGTTATCGATACACTTCGTGGAGGGTGACCTACTGGACCAGACCTCGCTGGAGAACGCGGTCAGGAAGTCCAAGCCGGACGAGGTGTACAACCTCGCTGC
Source organism: uncultured Thermoplasmata archaeon (assembly GCA_964488505.1). Classification (GTDB taxonomy): domain Archaea; phylum Thermoplasmatota; class Thermoplasmata; order UBA10834; family UBA10834; genus UBA9653. Next base: position 63,972 of record CAZAUI010000002.1, read on the forward strand.
GCCCTCGTTCGTCGCGAGCTCCTTCTCGCAACCCGTACTGACAGGGGAGATCGTCGGGATAGGCGCTGTACGCATGTTCGAAGCCGTCAGGACGCAGGCGCCAGGTGCGCGCGTTTACCAGGCCTCGTCGAGCGAGATGTTCGGGGCGGTCACGGCCTCGCCTCAGAACGAGAGTACGCCGTTCAACCCGCGGACCCCGTACGGCGTCGCGAAGACCTTCGCTTTCTGGACAGGGGTGAACTGCAGGAGGAATTCGGGCATGTTCGTCTCGAACGGCATCCTGTACAACCATGAGAGCCCCAGGAGGGGGCCGGAGTACGTCACCCGGAAGATATCCCTCGGGGTCGCGAGGATCGCGAAGGGATTGCAGGACAGGATAGAGCTCGGGAACCTCGACGGGAGGAGGGACTGGGGCTACGCCCCGGAGTACGTCGATGCCATGTGGAGGATGCTGCAGAGGGACGAGGGCGATGACTTCGTCATAGCCACGGGGGAGACGCACACTGTCAGGGAGTTCCTGGAAGAGGCGTGCAGGGTCGCCGAGATAGAGGACCCCATGTCGGTCGTGTTTGTGAGCGAGGGACAGATGCGCCCCGCGGATTTCGTGTACCTGAAGGGAGATGCGACGAAGGCGAAAGAGAAACTGGGATGGCAGCCGAAGACCCGGTTCAAGGAGCTCGTCGGGATAATGGTCAGGGCGGACCTGGAACGCGTCTGAGAAGCGTCCAAGCATGCGCGGACTGGTTCACTTGTCCTTCTGGTTCTGGCGTATGTACTCGTAGACCTCGTCGACGTCCTGCTTCAGGATCGGGTCGTCCTTGTACAGCTTCCTCAGCCACGCGTCAAGGTCCGCGTGGGACGACTTCAGCTGCGGGTCGGTCTCGCCCATCTTCTTGAGCATGGGGAGCCATAATATCTCGTACAGGGCGACCTCCTTGGCCGCCATCTTCTCCTTGGCGTACGGGTTCCTCTCGGTTAGGACCGTCATCTGCTCGCGCCACATCTTCATGCGCAGGTCCCAGAAGATCGCGAAGAGCCATATCGCGGCCACGAGGACCAGCAGGATCACCGGCACGCCAGTGTAAGGCGTCTCGAACAGCGTGCCCCTCCAGCTCATGAAGTTGTACAGCTGCAGGGCGAGGTTCAGCGCGAGGAGCACGAGCGTCGCGATCTGGGCGATCTGCTGCAGTCTCCACATCTGCAGCATGAACCACTTCTTCGGACCACCGTTCACGAGATGTCTCCCCTAGACATACGAGTCGAATCGTTTCACAGTATTTGATGATTCCCCGAGCCTGCAGACACGGCCCCGGATCCCTGCCCAACTGTAGCGGCCCCGTCTCGGGAGAACGCCCTTTTATCCAACACAACATGGTATATCAGTCGGCAATTGACCTTAATTCGGCAAATCGTGACCAATGAGACTCAGAGAATGCCGAGGTCGTCCATGAGCCGCGAGGCGACTGCATTGCTGTCATGCAGTAGTGCGTGGTCCTTCGCCGCCTTCACGAGCGCATCTGCGCGCGAAGGAGAAGCGCAGACGGCCTCTACGGCCTTCAGGACGGCCTCCGAGCCTCTCTCGGTCACGGCGACCGCGTAGCCGTCCCTCGCGGCCTTCGTGACGAAGGCGTATTCGTCCGGCCCGTAGACGATAATCGGCCTCTGGGCTAGCCAGTAGTCGGTAACCTTCGTCGGGAATATCGTGAGGAGGTCCTTCTTCGCCTTCGACTCGAAGCTCATGGGTATCACGAGCATGTCGCATCCTGCGAGGAAGTCGAGGACCTCCTCCCTGCGGCCCAGGGTCATCGCGGAATCGAACGCATCCAGTAGCTCGGCTGCCCTCATGAGATCCAGGGACTGTCCTGGGCATCTCACATGCAGTTCAAGCCTGCCCTTCGAGCGCTCCTTGGCCTCCGCCAGGTCCCTCATCGCGCCCAGGTTGGTCTCGTAGACCATCCCGGCGAACCCGAGCTTCACTCTCGCGCAGTCGACGGGGCCTCTGGGGGGGCGCATCAAGGAGATGTCGACCCCGTGGGGCAGCACCTCCGTCTCCATCGAGCGCGAGCGCAGGTAGTATTTCATCGGTTCGCTCATGGAGTACACCTTCCGCGCATGCGAGAGCGACCATCTCTCGACCATCCGGGCCAAGGTCCGTTCGATAGGGTTTGCCGCTGTCTCCAAGACGCAGTCATGCAGGTACACGGACACAGGGACCCTTATGAGCCTGGAAACGACCAGGGACACCGCGAGGAAGTCGAGCGACGGGAACACGGCCAGCACGCTCGAGGGCCGCCTCCCCATCTTCCTGACCGCAGACATCGTCGACAGGAGCGTCAGCGGCAGCGTGATGACCTGGAATAGGCTGTGATAGGTGAACGAGGACAGTCTCCCGACCTTGTATTGCTCCACATCGAGCTTACGGTCGTCCTCGGAGTGGCGCGCGCTCTGGACCTTCGAGACGAGCACGACCGAATCCCGAGGGAAATGCCGGAGCAGCTCATATATGACGGTCGGCGTGCCGCCTATCTGCGGGGGTGCTCTCGCGCACATGACGAGGACGGGGCCCTCGCCGTGATGGGGCTGGCCTTGATTGCGCGGCTCACCGTGCGTGGGCGTGACCATCACCGGGGGATTGTGCGTGTCGGCTTATTATGTTGCTGGCACCGGAGCAAGCCCTTCCAGCCATGGGCGCGCACAGGGTGAAAAGCGCTGTGGGCGGACGAACATTTATTCTACCGTCTCCGCAATGTGCCACCTGACAGCGTAAGGAGTTGACGACATGGGATATTTCGTGACCGGAGGAGCGGGGTTCATAGGCAGCTTCGTCGTCGACAGGCTCGCGCTCGTGGACGGCGTGACGGTCTACGACAACCTCAGCTCTGGCAAGAAGGACTTCATCCTGCACCACATCGGCGACAAGGGTTTCAGGTTCGTCAAGGCGGATTTGCTCGATGTCGGCAGGCTCGTGAAGGAGATGAAGGGGCACGAATCAGTCTGGCACATGGCGGCCAACCCCGACATCCGGAAAGGGACGCAGTCCACCATGGTCGACCTCGAGCAGAACACCATCGCCACGTTCAACGTCCTCGAGTGCGCGAGGAGGTGCGATGTCGAGAGCGTCGTGTTCTCGTCCACATCGACGGTCTACGGAAGGGCGAGGACGGTACCGACCACCGAGGACTACGGCCCTCTGCTCCCGATATCGCTGTACGGCGCCTCGAAACTGGCCTGCGAGGCGCTCGTGTCCGCATATGCCGAGCTGTACGGCATCAGGGGATACATCTACAGGTTCGCGAACATCATCGGGCCGAGGAGCACGCACGGGATACTCTTCGACCTCGTCCAGAAGCTGAACAGGGACCCGAAGAGGCTAGAGGTGCTCGGGGACGGCAAGCAGAGGAAGTCATACCTGCTCGTGGACGAGTGCGTCGGCGGCATGTTATACGGATTCGAACACGTTAAGGACAAACTGAACTACTTCAACCTCGGCGCGGAGGACCAGATCTCCGTGAAGAGGATAGTCGAGATACTGCTCGAGGAGACGAAACTGAAGGGCGTCAAAGTCGTCTACACGGGCGGCGAGAGCGGCTGGAAAGGCGATGTGTCCAGGTTCCTCCTGTCGACCAAGAAGATGGCCGAGTTGGGGTGGAAGGCGGAGCGGTCGAGCGAGGAGGCCGTCAGAGAGGCCGCGAAGATGGTCGTGGCCGAGCATCTGAAGAAGCGCAGGCCCGCGAAGGCCTAGGTGCGGGAGCGACGGGGTGGCTCATCTGAGCGATGTGAGGATAGTCGTCGGGACGAGGCCGCAGGTCATCAAGCTCGCCTCGCTCGTCAAGGCGTTCGAATCGGAGGGCATCGACTTCTCGATCATACACACAGGCCAGCACTATGACTTCGACATGGACCAGGTGTTCTTCGACGAGCTCGGCCTGCCGAAGCCTGAGAAGCACCTCGGTGTCGGAAGCGGTTCGCACGCGCATCAGACCGGCACGATGCTCATAGGGCTCGAGGACGCGCTCAGAGGTTCTAAACTCGTGGTCGTGCCCGGTGACACGAACAGCGCGCTCGCCGGGGCCTTGGCCGCCGTCAAGGACGGGATCGATGTGGGCCATGTGGAGGCGGGGCTCAGGAGCTATCTGCCGTTCATGCCTGAGGAGATCAACCGGGTGCTGGTCGACCACATGTCCCGGCTGCTGTTCGCGCCCACCAAGGCCGGCAGGGACAACCTGCTCAAGGAGGACATAGACGAGGACATCGTCCACCTCACCGGGGACGTCATGGCGGACAACATAGTGATGTTGAAGGACCGCATCGAGAAGACGGACACGGGCATGGACCTCGAGAAGAAGGGGTATGTCTATGCCACAGTCCACAGAGCCGAGAACGTGGACGACCCGGACAACCTCAAGACTGTGACGGACCTGCTCGCCGGGTTCCCGGACCGGCACGGGCTCGAGGTCGTGTTCCCGATGCACCCGCACACCAGGAAGAACCTGGAGTCGGCAAGGCTGCTCGACAAGCTCTCAACCGTCGAAGGCCTGCACATCGTCAAGCCCGTCAGTTATCTCACGAGCCTGAAGCTCGCCAAGGACGCGAAGCTGGTCATGACGGACAGCGGCGGCCTGCAGAAGGAGGCGTTCCTGCTGGGGACGCCGGCGGTCACCCTCAGGGAAGTGACCGAATGGGTGGAGACCACCGAAGCCGGCTGGAACATCGTCGCGGGCATGGACCCCGACAAGGTCGAGAACGCCGTGAGGACGATGCTGAGCCGTGAGCCGAAGAGCATCGACCCGATGGAGTTCTACGGCGGAGGCAAGGCGGCCTCGAACATAGCGGCGCTCGTGAAGGCAGCCGTCGAGTGAAGGACTTCTGCCGTGCTCAGTCCTGCGGAGACTTGCCGGACCGGCCCAGAAGCTCGAGGTAGACCATGAGCAGGTCCTTTGTCACTTCCTTCGACGCGTACGCCGACGCATACGAGGATATCCTGCCTGGATCCCATGCTTTCGACAGACCCTTGATGATGGCCTCGGAGAGCGCCTTCGCATCGCCCGGGGGACACACGAGCCCGAACTCCTCCGAGGTGATGACATCGGGGATGGAGCCGACCTTCGTCCCGACGAACGGTCTGCCGCATCCGAGCGCCTCGAACATCACCATGGGGCCGCTCTCGGTGAGGCTCGGGTGTGCGACGAGGTCGGAAGCGCCCATCCAGACAGGGACCGTCTGATACGGCCCTGTCCCCACCAAACGCACGTGGTCGTGGAGGCCCGACGCATCTATCTGCCTCTTGAGCGCAGACATCATCGGACCGTCTCCGACGATGCAGCACATGACATCCTTCTGCCTCTCGACAACGGCCGCCATCGCATCGACCAGGTACCTGTGGCCCTTGAAATCGTGCAGCGAGCCGATGCTCACGACAATCTTCCCGTCCGCAGGAAGGCCCAGCCGCTTCCTGCACTCCGCCTGGTCCATGGGCTTGAACAAGGAGTCGTCGAACCCGTTCGGGATGTAATGTAGCTTCTCCCTAGGGACGCCCGCCTCGGCCATCCGTTCTATGTCCCCCGCCTTGACCCTCACGACGGCATCGGACGCGAGCCAGGTGTCGAGGAACACCGGGTCCTTGGACGTGACCGCTCGGTTGAACGCGACGGATGTGTGCTCTGTGACCACGACGGGCACCCTGTGCTTCTCCTTGAGTCTGACCGCAGTCCCGCCCGAGGGCCAAGTGAAGTGCGCATGTACGATGTCGGGCCTGATCCCCTCGCGCCTCATGAGCCGGGCGATTGCGCCCGCCATGAACCATGTGAACCCCCTCCTGAAGACCCGGAGGAACAACGGCACGTTGAAGTACGACAGGAAGTGGACCTGGACGTTCCCAAAGGAGTAGTCCTTGAAATCATCCCTGGGCTCGAAGCTCAAGCCCAGGGTAGAAGGGACGACCACATGGACCTTCTCGAAGTGTGGAGCGACCGCCTTCAGCTGCTCCTTGACGAATATGCCACTGGGGTGTATGTCGGCCTTGTCGGGGAAACTGTTCGCTATGACGAGGAGATGCCTATCCTCTGTGCCCGCACCCCTCACAAGACCAGGCTGCGCCCCCTGAGCCATATGCCGATTGTATCCGCGAGGGGCGTTAATAAGTTATTCGTCTGGCTCTGGTCCCGGGCACGGAGGTCCTCGTGCCCGGCGCATGACCGTCCCGGAATCAAGTATTTCTAAGGGTTCGGCATACGGTCGCCAAGCAAGAGCCCCGAAGGCCCGAGCCCGGCTACGAGCGCCGGTGCGTTCTGGGCCCGGGCCGGCAGACGAGTCAAGAGGGGATCCTAAATGCAGGGTATCAAGTGCGGCTACAAGCTCAAGGTTCTGACTGACGACCAGGTCGACGCGATCCATGAGGCGTCCCTCAAGATACTTGAGAAGACCGGCGTTAGATTCGACAGCGAGAAGGCCCATTCGAGGCTGCTCAAAGCCGGCGCCGTGAAGCACCCGACCAGGGCGAACGTGCTCACGTTCCCCAGGAGCATGGTCGAAGACGCCATCAGGAAGATACCCCACTTCGCGACCTCGTGCGCCAGGGACCCGAAGAACGACATGGTCTTCGACGGCGAGACGATGTACGCCCACTCGCTGGGCGGCAACCCGCTAATGATGGACCTGGAGACCAGGCAGCACCGGATGTCCACGCTCAAGGACGTCCAGGACGCCACCAGGCTCATGGACGCGCTCCCGTTCTGCCACTCGATATCCAACCTCGTGGTCGCGACGGATGTGCCTCCGGAGGTCCTCCCGGTCAAGACCATGGAGGCCATGATGAGGAACACCACGAAGTGCGTGTCGGGATACGCCCTCAACGAGGAGTCCGTGGACCTCATGGCGAAGATGTGGGCGTGCATAACCGGCAGCATCGAGGCACTCAGGAAGAGGCCCCTGTTCTCAGTCTACGGTTCGCCGAGCAGCCCGCTCACATGGGACAAACACGCGTCCGAGGTCATGATCAGAGGCGCAGAGTACGGCGCTCCCGTGGACCTCGTGCCATGCCCGATATGCGGAGGAACGGCCCCCGTCACTCTCGCGGGAGGGCTGGCGCAGCAGAACGCGGAGATGCTCTCCGGCGTGATGCTCGTCCAGACGGTCGACCACAGGATAGCGAACCAGTACTCCGGAAGGCTCAGCATGATGGACCTGAGGACAGGCAAGAACATCTGGGGAGTCCCAGAGATGGCCCTCGCATCCGCTGCGACCGTACAGATAGCCCACAAGTACAACATGGTCGCGGACGTGTACGGTGTCACCACGGACGGCAACCAGTTCGACATGCAGATGGGCATCGAGAGGGCGCTCGGGGCGCTGCTCCCGGCGGCCGCGGGCGCGGACAACCTGTCAGGCATAGGCGGCGCGTGGGACAACGCCGCCAGCTACGAGATGCTCGTGATAGACAACGAGATATTCGCGAACGTCTTCAAGGCGGCCGAGGGGTTCAAGGTCGACGGAGAGCACCTAGCGCTCGACATAATCGACAAGGTGGGCCCGATGGGCAACTTCCTGGCCCAGATGCACACGATGAGGAACATCAAGGAGATTAGGGTGTCGCCTCTCTTCGACAAGAGGAACCCGGACAAGGCGAAGGCAGAGGGCATCAGGCCAATCCAGGACGTCGCGAGGGACATGGCCAAGAAGGTGCTGAAGGAGCACCAGGTCACGCCTCTCGAGAAGGACCAGGACAGACAGCTGGCAGCGGTCGTGAAAGAAGCGGAGAAGACGCTGATCAGGCGCCGATGAGGCCAGGGAAACGATGAAGGGCGGCGGGCGTTCGCCCGCCGTTCAATAGGTTTTCTCGGGTCAGGCCGGAGGAGCCTTCATCCTCCTGAACAACAGGACGGCGGCCACCGCGATCACGGCTATTATGGCCACGAGCATGCCGACGACTATCCACGGACCTGCGGGGCCGTCCAATGCGAACAGGCTCGTCTCCACCTCGAACTCGAGCGTTACGGTCGTCTCGTGACCAGCCCTATCCGTCACCGTCACCACGAGTGTGTGTTCCCCGTCTGAGAGGCCCGTGATGGTTATCTCGGCCTCGTCCTCCAAGAAGTCGACATCCCAATCCACACCGTCCAGGTTGACGTCGATGGAAACGACCCCGCTTACAGCGTCAGAGTATGTTGCAAGGACGACGACCGTGGTCGTTGTGACCTTGAATCCGGTGTCCTTGTCCGTCGTGAGGGACGGCGCACCCATATCAATCCTTACGGTCGCAAGCTGTGTCTCCTCGACATTCCCGGCCAGATCGACTGACCGGTAGGCGAAGTGGTTCTCGCCCTCGGCCGAGATAGTGACCTGGCCGTCATACTCCGTCCACGAGCCGTTGTTCAGGTACCACTCGGTCATGGCCACGCCCATTCCGTCGTCCGTGACGACCAGGCCCATGTCCACTTCCGTCTGGTACCAGACAGGGTCAAACGGATTGTCTTCGTACGGATCACCATCCAAGTACGCTACCGTCTCCGGCGCCTCCGCGTCCTCCAGCACGGTTAACGACACCGGGCCGTACTCGACCTCGTGTCCAGATATCCCAGTCTGGTCGTCTGCAGTCACAGTCAGGTTGTACACGCCTGGTGAGTCGTACGCGTGCATGAATGTGGTCTCATAGTACGTCGATTCGTTCGCGAAGAAGGTCAGCGCCTCGGCCGTGCCGTCCCCGAAGTCCAGTTCCAGGAACAGCGCATCCATGTCCTCGTCCTCAGCCGAGACCGTGAACGACAGAAGGTCGTCGACGTACACGTCCCCCGTCGGCGTCACGAGTGTCAGGTCGGTCGGAGGGGAGTTGCCGGGTGTCACAGGCACGAGGTCAAACAGGAGCGGGTTCGCGCCCCAGCAAGCATCCAGACTCCTCCCAGGGTCCGCCGCCCAGTCGCCCCATCCGGTGAACGTGTCCGTCCTCCAGGCATAGGTCTGGTAGACATAGGCCAATATGATGTACGCGGCGTCATCATAATGGACCCGCTGGCAACTATCTACGTAGCCTTTCCTCTCAACGGAATCCATCTCGCTGACGGAGGCCCTGTAGCTCGACTCGTAGCTCTCGTTGTAGTAGAGGTTGTCGCTCCAGCCGTTCCAGGCGTACTCCGATTGAACGAAGAGGATGTAATTCGGGTCCGGGTCCGACGACCAGCACCAGATGACCGTGTCGTACTGGTAGTGGTAGACCTCGGTTGAGAGGGTGACCTCGTCCACCACCCGAGGCACCAAGGATACGCCTATCTGGGCCCAGACCTGCGCCAAGTATGAGGCTGTGTAGATCTCCTCATTGTAATCGCGCCTGACGAGCATGTCGAACTCGAGAGGTGTCCCCTCCGCGACCAGGCCCCATATCACTGCGAGGCTGCTCGCCGACGCGACCCTCACATCAGGGCTCTCAGGGGTGTAGACATAACCTGCATCCTCCAGGACCTGAGCCGCCGCGTCAAGGTCGAACGGGAACAGTCCGCTCGGCTCAAACTCGTAATGCCACTCATCGATTATCGGTGAGACGAGGGTGGACCCCGGCTCGGCGTAGCCGCCGTAAAAGGCCTCGGTGATTTGGGTCTTGTTGGTCGCCATCGCCAGCGCGTGCCGGACGGCGGGGTCAAGCCTTGAAGGGTTCGGGCCGGCGTCGTTCATGTTGAACGCGATCTCGGTCCAGTGCTGAGTGACCTTGAGGCCGTCGTAGGTCTCAATGTCATCCACAAGGCCGCCTCCAATATCGTCCTTAAGCATGTCATAAGCTCCGAACGGGAGTTGGGCGACGTCGATGTTCCCTTCTCTGAGGTCCACATCAAGGTCCGACACGTCGTCATAGAAGTAGATGACTATCTTGTCGAACTGCACCTCCTCGCCCTTGTCGATCGCCCAGTGATAGTCGGGGTTCCGGACAAGGGTGATGTGGTCTCCCTCTAGGTACTCGTCCTCGATGTAGGTGGTCGCCGTGAACGGCCCAGTGCCCACTATCGGGTGTCCCGGTGATTCCTCCTCGGAAAAGAGTCCGTTCCACATGAACCCAATCTCACCCGGGGTCAGGTCCCCCAGCAGGTGCATCGGGAGCATGCGCAGGTGCAGCGAATCCCCGAACGCCACCGGGATCGGCTCCTCCGTATCACGGTCGTAGTAATGGACTCTGACCGTGTCGCTGTCGACCGCCTCCGCGTAATCCATGAAGTTCGAGTAGGGCTGGTACGCCCACATGTAATCGAAGTAGCCTGCGTTCAGGTTTATGTTCCAGACGACATCGTCCACGGTGAACCACTCGCCGTCGTGCCATTTCGCGTTCGGCGTGATGTTGTACTCCCAGACGGATCCGTACGGCTCGCCTGAGGCCACGAGCGCGGGGTCTGTATCCGGGACTGCCCACCAACCGGTCACGAGGTTGCCGACGGTCTCCATGTCGTCCCCCACGGAGAACAACGAATCATAGACGAGGCCGTAGAATTCGTGCGACATATCCGTGAGCCCAACATACGGGTTGAGATCATCGACCCGTTCCAAAGAACCGATCCTGAGGATGGTCTCAGTCGCTGCGATAGAAGCTCCCTCACTCGTGGGCCCCTGCGCATCCGATGCCGTCCACGGAACGCTCATGCACACTGCCAAGGCCAAGGCTGCGAATACCACCAATCTCATCCAGACCCACTCCGACGATAGGCAGGCTCTCCCGCCATTCCCGGAATGCGATTGCACGCGGAGCTATAAGAATCTGCCCTAGACCGCCGACAGCTAGCGTGCCACGTATCGATTCCGGCTCGTACCACGGGAAATGGACCCGTGCCGTCGCTCAGGCCGCAGGAGGCGGAGGAGGCGCCTCCGACTTCTTACGATTGGACAGGACGAGATAGGCGGCCACGGCCACGACTGCTATCACCAACGCGGCCGCTGCGACCATCGCGACGATCTCGAGCGTCGACATCGGGTCGCTTTCGACGACTTCTAGGCTCTCCGCAATCTCCTCGAACACGGCCGCATATCCCTCGTAGAAGTCCGAATGAACGGTGCATATGATGGCCCAGACCTTCGAGCTCTCGGCGTCCGCGTAGATGGTGAGGTCCTGCGCTAACGGCGTCGAATCCCATTCGTACGCGAACCTCAGCGCGGAGTAGTTCGTCCCTTCCCAGTACACGGGCGAGAGGATCATCGTGGTCGATGTCCCCTGTTCCTCCAACCCATCGAGAGTCTTGTTCATCTCGGACTCGAGGTACTCCCTGGTCTCCTCGACTCCTTTCGCGGATTCGTGTTCGACAATGATGTTCGTCTGTGAATTGTCATGAACCGGTCCCTTGATGACCAAGTCGTAAGTCCTGTCGAGAATGGCCACGTCCTCCTCCAACGTCCAGCCCTCCGGGACGAGCATGCTGAAGCTACCCTCGCGCCCGTAAGGCACCAGTTGGACATCCGAGGTCTCGGCGACGAGGTCGAAGAGGAGCGGGTTCGCGCCCCAGCGGGCGTCAAGGCTCCTACCAGGGTCCTCTGCCCAGTCGCCCCACCCGGTGAACGTGTCCGTCCTCCAGGCGTAGGTCTGGTGGATATAGGCGAGCACGATGTATCCGACATCGCGATAGTGTATCCTCTGGCAGTTGTCCACATGCGTCTTCCTCGTCTCGCGGTCCAAGGAGTTCACAGACGCGGTGTAGTTCGCTTCGAAGGATGCGTTGTAGTACGTGTTGTCGCTCCAGCCGTACCACGCGTAACTCGACTGGCAGAAGAGGATGCTGTTCGGGTCCGGGTCGACCCTCCAATGAGACAGCTCGAGGTCATAGCTGTACGGGTCGGTGGGCCAATAGTCAACCATGAGACGAGGGACAAGGTCCATGCCTACCTCGGCCCACATGTCTGCGAGGGCCTGCGCCATCTCCATGTCCAACGGATCGTCGTCAAAGATCAGAATATCGAAAGTGAGCGCGTCGCCCAAAGACGCCCAACCCTGCTCATACGCGAGGCTGTCCTCGGTCACGACCCTCACGTCCGGGCTCTCGTTCGTGTACACGTACCCCGCATCCTCCAGCTCCTCCGCGGCCATGTCCAGGTCGAACGGGAACGACTCGTCAGGTGTCAGCTCCAGGTGCCAGTCGACGACAGGTGATATGAGGGTGGACCCCGGCTCGGCGTAGCCCTGGTAGAGAGTCTCAGTGATGTATGTCTTGTTCGTCGCCATCGCCATGGCCCGCCTGACCGCGGGGTCGAGCCTCGCCTTGTTCGGACCGTCGGGATTCATGTTTATCGCGACGTCCGTCCAGCCCTGGTCCGGGGACAGGCCGTCGAAGGTCTCGATGTCTGTGAGGTCGCCGGAGATGACGGCAGCCTTGATCTCCTCGTAGGTCGTGCCGGGCAACTCGGCGATGTCGACCTCCCCCGCAAGAAGCGCCGATGACAGGTCGGTCTCGTTCTCGAAGTATTTGAGGACGATCTTGTCTATCCGCACCTCCAGGCCCCAGTCGGCCGCCCAGTGGTAGTCTGGGTTCCTCACGAGTGTCAGATCGCGGCCCTCGGTATAGTCTTCCCAGAAATCCGGTGTGCCTGTGAACGGACCAGTGCCGACAATTGGATAGCCTGGAGATTCGTCCTCTGAGAAGACCCCGTTCCAGGTGAAGCTGATGTCGCCGACGCCGTACTCGGACAGCAAGTGTCTCGGGAGCATCCTGATCACGAGCGAGTCACCATAGGCGACTGGCATCGGTTCCCCGGTCTCCCTGTCGGAGTAGTGTATCCTGACCGTGTCCCCGTCGACTGGCTCCGCGTAGTCGATGAAGTACGCGTAACTCTGATAGGGCCATATGTATTCGTAGTTCTCCGAATGCAGGTTCACGTTCCAGACTACATCTTCCACGGTGAACCACTCGCCGTCGTGCCACTTGGCATTCTGGCTTATGTTGTACTCCCAGACCGACCCGTACGGCTCACCTGAGGCCACCAGTTCTGGATCGTCCTCAGGGACGACCCACCAGCTCGTCGCCAGGTTGCCTACGGCCTCGAGGTCGTTCCCCATGGTGATCAGGGAATCGTACACGAGGCTGTAGAACAGATGTGCCGTATCGGTGAGACCGACGTTCGGGTTGATATCGTCGACTTGCTGCAGGAGCCCTATCCTCAGGACAGCCTCCTCCTGCGCAGCCCCGGACAGCGTCCCACTGGCAGACCACGAATCCTGAGGCGGGACAGAAGACATGCCCATACAGATTGTAACGGCAAAGGCCAGAACTACCACCGACTTCATCGAACCCACTCCAGACAGCGGCAGGTTGTGCCGCTGCTCCCGATGCGATTCAGCCATCTAAGACTATAAGAATTGTGTGTCAGAAAGCGTGACCGAGCGCATCCCATCCGCAATCCCGCAAACGCCCGACATCACGCGGACTTGACTGCGGAGATCTTGGAGCTCGCGACGATACCCGACAGGTCCATCCTGTCCTCAGCCCCGGAGAATCCGCGCACCACTGGCTCGCTCGCAGCGCCTGAGCCTCCGATGTATCCGCTGAGCTGCTCGTGCGAGAACACGACCCTGTCCTCCACTTTCACGTCCGTGAAGCCTGCGGCATCCATCAGACCGATGTACTCCGATTCGAGCACGGCGCCGGACACGCAACTCGACCACGCGGCCATGTCCCCCCTGAGCGACTCGGGCAGGTCTTTCAAGAGCACTATGTCCGATACCGCGAGCTTCCCGCCAGGCCTCAGCACTCTGAACGCTTCGTCGAACACCTGCTGCTTCTGAGGCGAGAGGTTGATCACGCAGTTCGATATGACGACGTCCGCGCAGCCGTCCGGAAGAGGTATGTGCTCTATCTCCCCGAGCCGGAACTCGACGTTGTCGAAACCGTTCTCGCGGGCGGTCTTCCTAGCCCTGTGGATCATCTCAGGGGTGGCGTCGATGCCGTACACCTTCCCCTTCGGGCCGACCTTCTTGGACGACAGGAACGCGTCTATCCCGCCGCCGCTCCCGAGGTCCACGACGGTCATGCCCGCCTTGAGACCGGCGATCGCGGTCGGATTCCCACAGCCCGCGCTGACAGATGTAGACTCCTCAGGGAGCGAGAGCACGTCCGAGTCGGGGTACAGCCCGGAGCAGCCGCACATGGTCGACTTGTCGGAGCCACAGCAGGGAGACTGCTTGAGCGCCAACTCCTTGTACCTGTCCCTGACCGCGCGCCTGACCTCGTCCTCGTGGGCGGCTCCTGTGGATTTGCGGACCTTGCGTGCCATCGCTGTCGCATCCTCGGACTAGACCAGACACGAGGTTGTCTTTATCTCTTTCGCCTAGTCTTCGGGATATTGACTTGTCCCAAACGGCTTTAGATGGGGACGACCATAGCGCCCCGGAGCACCTGGAGAGTTCGGATGGCGTCCAAAGGCTTCCTCAGCAAGGTGACGGCCAAAGGCCGGATTCTGGGCCTGGGATTCATGATCGCGGGCCTGTTGTCGCTCTTGTTCGCAGTTTCGGCGCACATGGGCGTGGACGACCTCATGCCCACGACGGACCCTGCGGACATGCAACGGATATCCGACCTCGAGGACCAACGGGCGGTGCTCCTGAACCTTGCTTTCGGAGCGTTCTTCTTAGGTGTGTTCGCCCTGGTCGTGATGACGGAACGGACACTTCCTGCGGACATCGCCCAGAGGCAGATGATGTCGCAGGCGAGGTTCATGAACGAGCTCGTGACCGGAATGGAGCTGAAGGGCTCGGCAGTGTACTTACCGGCGAAGGCCGCCCTGACGCACGAGAAGATCCTGATACCTGCGGCTGAAGGCGATGTAGCCCTCCCGACCGTGACGGACGAACTTGTCATCTCACTCGGCCCGGACAAAGCCACGCTTGGGGTACTCCTCACGCCTCCGGGACTCGACCTGCTCGACGGGTTCGAGAAGGACATGGCCGTGTCCAACAAGGACGCTGGCCTGGAGGCCTTCGAAGGGAACATGCAGATAGCGAAGCTCGGCATCGGACTCGTGAAGGATTTCAAGCTCAAGGAGCGCGGAGGCGAGACGATACTCAGGATAGAGCACTCCGCCTTCGCGGACGGCTGCAGGACCATCAGGGAGCTCATGCCGGACGTGTGCAGACAGGCGGCTTGCCCAATCTGTTCGGCGTTCCTGACAGGGATAGCGCGCTCGACGGGCAAGATAGTCAAGGTGAAGAAGGTCGAGAATGACACTGACCGCATACAGTTCCACCTCGAACTCGCTCCCTGGGAATGACGCGGTTTGGGTGGATGGGTCTTTGCCACTAGGAGTAGAACCTCAGCTCTTGAGAATTGACTGAAAGCGATAGACAGGGTTCTTATATCGCAATCATCTTCTCAATCCGATTCAGTTGGCGAAGAAGGTCCAGAAGGAGCCCGAGGAGAAGAAGGACACGCCTCCAAAGCCGAATCCCTCGCGGTTCCACTTCGAAGTGCGCGAGAAGCCGTACGACCTCGTGCTCTGCATCGTTCTCGCCCTCGTCCTTGTCGCCCTCGTCTTCCTCGTGCCGGACAGCCTCGCGAGGCAGATCCTGGGGCTGGTGTTCGTCCTGTTCCTCCCAGGATATGCGGCCACCGCGGCACTGTTCCCCGAGGACGACCAGATTGACGGCATCGAGAGGGTCGCGCTCAGCTTCGGCCTGAGCATAGCCATCGTCCCGCTCATCGGCCTCGCCCTCAACTTCACCCCGTTCGGGATCAGGCTCGACCCCATACTTGCCTCTGTGTCCGCGTTCATAGTCGCGGCGTCCCTGGTCGGATGGTACAGGCGCATGAGGCTCCCGGAGGACGAACGGTTCTCTATCATCATAGATGTCGAGATTGACTGGAAAGCCATGCCGGTCGTGGACAAGCTGCTCACGATCGGGATTGCGGTCATGCTCGTCGCATCGGTCATTGTCCTCGCGTGGGCCGTGACGACCCCCAGGGTCGGCGAGACCTTCACGCAGCTTGCGCTGCTGGGCCCCGGAGGCATGGCGACGGACTACCCGAGGAACCTGACAGTCGGAGAGGATGCGAGGGTCCTCCTGAGCGTGAAATCGTTCGAGCACGAGCCGAAGAACTACACAATCGTGATCGTGCTCACGAACTCAACTGACTATAACTTCACTGTGAGCGGGGTAGCAATTGACTGGAACTCGACTCAGGAACTGACGCCCTATGTGGGCATCGCCCAGGACTTCGCCCTGGAGCATCTCGAGTACTACAACAGGACCTTCGAGTTCAATGTGACCGAGAACGGCACATGGAAGCTGCAGTTCCTCCTCTACGCCGAAGGACAGGAGTTCACGCAGGAGTCGTACAGGGAGGTGCATCTGTGGCTCGTTGTCTCTCCGATGGAATGATTACTCGCCCGCATCCGGCCTGAGAGCCTCCAGAGCCTGCTTGGTCTGTTCCCTCAGGTCCGCATACTCCATCTTGTTCCGCGGAGTCACTGACGGATCATCCAGGTACATCCCGATGTGGCGAATCCTCTCTTCTACGTGACGAACATCCCTCAGTGACAGTGCCAGCCGTAGCTCGACCCTCATCGCCTCGAGATGCGCGTCGTCCACCTTCTGCATGTTCTTGACGATGACATCCTTCGTCAACTTCAACCCCATCGCCTTGACCTTCTCGATCTCCACGAGCTCGTGCGCCACGTACAATGGGTTGCGGATGACTTGCTCAAATTCATCGCCTTGGTCGTAGGGGGTGTCCGCCTGGAACCACAGCAGGAACTCGTCCATGGTAGTTCCGCATTCATAGCCTATGCCGCTAAGCAGGGCTCTTGCGTTTTCCACTGCATTCCTAACCTCTTCGTCTCTGACCATCTGCGTTCTCACGAGGCATGTCCCCGCAGCATTAAAACCATGGTCTTGTGCGGAATGTCCAATTATGTACCATCTAAATTAAATATCGGGCTCATTGTGGCCAACAGTACATACAAGGGACCCATCATGAACAACAAGAGGATAGCCATAATCGGCGGCGGGAACATGGGGATGGCCCTCGCGAAGGGCATCCTGCAGACGGACTGGGCGAAGCCTGAGCACATCATGGTAGCCGAGCCGCTCAAGGGCAGGCTCGAGCACATCAAGTCCGCGGTCCCGGGAGTCAGAGTATCCCACTCCAACCTCGAGGCTGCAGAGTCCGCTGACATCATCGTCCTTTCCGTCAAGCCGCAGATCATGCTCAAAGTGGTCGAGGAGATCAAGCCCGCCCTCAAGGATTCGAAACTCGTGATATCGGTGGCCGCAGGAGTCACCACCACTAGCATCGAGAAGAGAGTCGGTGAGAAGGTTCCGGTCGTCAGGGCAATGCCGAACATCGCGGCGGTCGTGAGAGAGGCCGCGACGGCTATATGCCCAGGCAAATACGCCACCGAAGAGCACCTGACCGCGGCTACGCACATATTCGAATCGGTCGGCATAGTCGCCGAGGTCGAGGAGTCGCTCATGGACGCGGTGACTGGACTGAGCGGAACCGGGCCTATGTACGTCTTCCAAATCCTTGAAGGCCTG
This sequence comes from uncultured Thermoplasmata archaeon, assembly GCA_964488505.1. Classification (GTDB taxonomy): domain Archaea; phylum Thermoplasmatota; class Thermoplasmata; order UBA10834; family UBA10834; genus UBA9653. The sequence continues at coordinate 81,457 of CAZAUI010000002.1, forward strand.
ACTGACGCCGGTGTCAAAGTAGGTCTGTCGAGGGATGTCGCCTCTGTGCTGGCGGTTCAGACCCTGATCGGTTCGTCGAAACTAATACAGGAGACGAAGGAGCACCCGGCGAAGCTGAAGGATCTTGTGACATCGCCTGGAGGGACTGCAATCAGCGCGCTCCATTCTCTTGAGAGAGGAGGTCTCAAGGCGATGCTCATTGACGCTGTAGAGGTCGCGTCCCAAAGGTCCAGCGAGCTCGGGGCCAAGAGGAAGGACTCGGAGTGAATATGAGACTAAGAAGCCGCTCTCTTCCCCACGTCTTCAATCCAGTATCTCCCAGATTCGCCTGACCACGATTATTGCGAAGACGACCGTGAACGCATAGACGAAGAGGTCAGTGCGCTCCTTCGACTTCACGGCGGTGAACGAGTCCGTGATTTCGCGGATTATGAGTACACCTATCAGGATGAGTGTGAGGAACACCTCCAGACCGGAGTTGAACGATATGATGAGAACGAAGGTGACCCATAATCCCATTGCCAGAGCTATCTTCTCCGAGAAATGCATTGAAACCAGGTTATCCCTCATCGACGAGTCCTGATAAGGCAGTTTCTGTCAGGTACGCGGTGTCTGAATGCCGGGTGATTGAAGCACATCTCTTCATACCAGAGGAGCCCACCAAGTCCTGTTTGCCAGATACCAGTCAACGGTGCTTCTCAGGCCGTCCTCGAACTTGACTCTGGGAGCCCAGCCGAGGCATTTCAGTCGTTCCCAGTCGAGCGAGTATCTGAAATCGTGTCCTGGACGATCCTTGACATGGACAATCAGGCGCTCTGGCTTCCCCATATGTTGTAGTATGAGCTTCGCCACTTGAATGTTGGAAACCTCGTTTCCAGACCCGACGTTCACGATGTCGCCAGCCTTGGCCCTCTGAGTGATCAGGTCAATCGCTCTGCAATTGTCTTCGACATGGAGCCAGTCGCGCACGTTCAGGCCACTCCCGTATATGGGCAACGGCTGGTCCCTGAGAGCTTTGATCACGAGCACGGGAATCAGCTTCTCTGGATACTGGAAGGGGCCATAGTTGTTGGACGAACGCGTCACGACCACGTCCAGCCCATACGTTTTGACGTAGGATCTTGCCAAGAGCTCTCCGCCTGCCTTGCTTGCAGAGTACGGGGACGATGGATCGAGGATGTCTACCTCCGAGAAGGAGCCGGAAGCCGATGAGCCATACACCTCGTCAGTGGAAATCTGGACATACCTCTTGACATCTTTCCGCCTAGCCTCCTCCAACAGGGTGAAAACGCCCAAGATGTCAGTCCTGACGAAATCCTCTGGGGAGACGATACTCCTATCCACGTGGCTCTCCGCAGCGAAGTTGATGACGACGTCGCAACCATCCATGGCGCTCTTAACAACGTCCTTGTGGCAGATGTCGCCCTTGATGAACGCAATCTTATCCTTGACATCCTCGAGGTTCTCAAGTCTCCCGGCATAGGTCAACTTGTCTAAGACGACCACTTGGTCGCCCGGATGCTCCGTCGCTACATGCCGAACAAAATTGCACCCGATGAACCCGGCCCCGCCCGTGACAAGGATCTTCAAGGATGGTTCAGCCTCCTCTAGTGGGCTTCCCTTCCCTGCGCCACTGGAAGCCAATCTCGGGGTCGTCCCATGGCATCCTGTACTCATCAGGCTGCTTGTAGTTGAAGAGGTTGGTGGGGGTGTTGACGACCCATATCTCGCTCTCGTCCAGGGGCGTGAAACCGTGGTACACTCCCGGAGGTATCTTGACCATCTTCGGCTCCTTCTCCCAGACCTCGACCTCCTGCAGCACCCCCCTCGTGGGTGACCCGTCCCTGGCGTCGTACAGGCCCACGAGCGCGTTGCCCCTGACCGGGACGAACATGTCGTGCTGAAGCTTGTGGAAGTGCCAGGCCTTGACGACGCCGGGCTCACAGGTCGTGATGTACACCTGACCAAACTTCTCGAACTCCGGCCAGTCGGATCTCAGTATCTCCATGAGCCATCCGCGGTCGTCGTGGATCCTGCGTAGGCTCCGTACGCCCACGCCCTCTATCGTTCCTGTTCTAGCGGTCATGACGGGACAGTCATGGGCGAGACAAATTATTAAGGTGTCCATGCGTTCGGTCTAGTGTCCCAGAGGTAACCCGTTTGAAGAAGCTCCTCGTGATAGGTGCATCCGGACTCCTAGGCAGCAAGCTGATGGAACAGGCCCGCGGCAAGTATGAGACGGTCGGCACGTACAACCCGGAGGTCGACGGGAAGGACCTGTGGCGGCTCGAGCCGACGGACATCGGGTCCAAGGATGAGGTCGAGGAGTTGTTTAGGAGGGCTTCCCCGGATGTTGTCATATTGACCGCGGCGATGACGAACGTGGACGCCTGCGAGAGGCAGCCGTTGCTTGCGAACAGGGTGAATGCCTCAGGGCCAACGTTGGTCGCGAGGGCCTGCAATGCCACAGGGGCGAGGCTTATCCATGTGTCGACAGACTATGTCTTCGACGGCACGAAGAGGAGGAGGTACTCCGAGACGGATGTCCCCAGACCCGTATCCGTCTATGGAACCAGCAAGCTCGCGGGGGAGAAGGCCGTGCTTTCAACCCTCCCGAACGCCGTCGTAGCGAGACCGGCGGTCCTATACGGGTGGAACCCCCTAGAGGGCAAAGACAACTTCGTCACTTGGGTGCTGAAGAAGATGAGGAACGGGGAGAAGGCGCCGCTGTTCCAGGATCAGTTCATATCACCGACACTGGCAGACGACCTTGCGAGGACGTTACTGGATTTGGCACAGAAGGACGTTCACGGTATATGGCATGTCTCGGGTCCAGATTGCCTTGACAGACCTACCTGTGGCAGGATGATTGCGAAAGCTTTCGGCCTAGATGAAGCATTGGCTGTGGCAGTACCTTCGTCTTCTGTTTCACTCCCCGCGAAGAGACCTGCCTACTCTTGCCTGGACGTGTCTAAGGTTGAGGGGTTGCTCGGAAGGAACATGGTCAAGTTCGAAGATGGTCTGAGGATGATGAATGAGCAGGAGGGAGCGAAGAGATGAAGGGACTAGTCCTTGCAGGCGGGTACGGGACGGGACTGAGGCCTCTGACCCACACTGGCCCGAAGCAACTGATACCCATAGCCAACAAGCCGAACATACAATACTGTATCGAGGATCTGACAGATGCCGGCATAACCGAGATTGGCATAATACTTGGCAACATGATGCCGGAGAAGGTCCAGGAGTTTCTCGGTGACGGATCCAGATTCGGTGCGAGATTCACTTACATCGTTCAGGGGAAGCCCATGGGTATCGCCCATGCTGTGAACTGCTCAAGAGAGTTCATGGGGAGCGATTCCTTCATCGTGTATCTAGGCGATAACCTCCTCAAGTCGGGCATCCGGGAGATCCCAAAGAAGATGACCGATGAGAAAGCCGATTGCGTGATATCTCTCATGCATGTGAAAGAGCCGCAGAGGTATGGCATCGCTGAACTATCTGAAGACGGGGCAACTGTGCTGAGAACCGTGGAGAAGCCGACAGAACCGAAGTCGAACCTAGCGGTGATAGGCATCTACGCCTTCAACTCATCCTTCTTTGAGATCTACCCGAGATTGAGACCCTCGCGGAGGAACGAGATGGAGATAACGGACGCAATCTCCATTTTGATAGACACAGGATACAGAGTCGTGCCTCATAGAGTCGAAGGATGGTGGAAGGACACTGGGCGACCTGAAGACATTCTCGAGGCGAACCACCTCATACTGGATGGGATTGAATCGTCGAATGAAGGCACAATAGAAGAAGGATCCTCAGTAGTGGGAAGAATCAAGATTGGAAAGGGAACAGTGATATCTGGTCGGTCCGCTGTTCGCGGCCCTGTGGTGATTGGGGAGAACTGTAGGATTGGCCCCAGTGCGTATGTCGGTCCTTACACGGCTGTTGGCGACAATTGTCATGTGAAGAGTGCGGAAATCAGCGATTCCATTGTCATGGACGGGGCATTGATTGACATCGAAGACAAACTCGTTATGAGCTTGATCGGGAAGAACTCGAAGATTCTCAGTGCAAACGGACTGTTGCCGAAAGGAGATAGACTTGTTGTCGGAGAAAACACGACGGTTCACATCTAGATGCTACAAGTCACAATTTGGTTGAAGTTAACGGAGCGTTCTCAGATGCCACGCATCCGACCACGGAAGATTCTAGGGGCCATGCTAAGTCCGAGCACTAGTCTCTCCGATCGAGTACTGTCAGGCGGGTTCTGGATATCTGGACTGAAAGGAGTCCAGGCTCTTCTGAACATTATCCGCCTGCTAATCTTGGCCAGAGTCTTGTCCCCCAATGATTTTGGTGTAATGGGGATAGCACTCCTCACAATGGTTGCTCTAGAAGCTTTTTCTCAGACAGGGTTCCAAGCGGCGCTCATCCAGAAGAAGGGAAACGTGTATGAGTACCTGAATTCCGCTTGGACGGTTCTAATCATCAGAGCAATATCCATATTCGCTGTGCTATTCTTATCAGCACCCTATGTTGGAGCCTTCTTCAACAGCGAAGACGCAGAACCCGTAATCCAAATAATCGGTATTTCTGCACTTCTAGCTGGATTCTCTAACATCGGAGTCGTTCTATTCAAGAAAAACTTGGATTTCCGTAAGGAGTCTATCTACCAATTGTCGGGGACTTTGGCAGACTTCATGGTAGCCATCTCATCTGCGTTGGTTTTTCAGAATGTATGGGCACTTGTGTTTGGCTACTTAGCCGGGAATGCTACGCGTTTCGTCCTGAGTTATGTTCTGCAACCTTTCAGGCCCAAATTCAATCTAGACCTATCGAAGATATCGGAAATGTGGGGTTTCGGAAGATGGATTGCTGGTTCGGGAATGATATTCTTTGCGATTAACCAAGGAGTCGATGCATTCATAGGAAAGCTTCTTGGGGCAGTATCCCTCGGACTGTATCAGCTAGCCTATCAGATATCAAGTCTGCCTTCAATGCTGCTAACATCCACAGTCTCTGAGGTTATGTTCCCAGCATACTCAAAGCTACAATCTGACATCGGACGTCTTAGCGGAGCTTATTTGCGCACGCTTGAAGTGACTTCGCTTCTGGTCTTCCCGATTTCTGGATTGATACTGGTGTCCGCGCATGATTTCACCATCATCATACTTGGCGAGAAGTGGAATGGCATAATTGAGCCCATGAAGATACTAGCGCTGTGTGGGTTACTGAGTGCGCTCGCGGGGTTGAACTCTTCAGTATTGCAGGCCGTTCGAAGGCCTGACGTAATAACCAAACTGACTTTCGTCAAACTTGCCATAATCGTGATTCTAATATATCCAGTGACGATGGAATGGAATCTGAGTGGAGCTGCATTCGTTGTGCTACTATCTTCAATCTTAATCACCCCTAATGCTTATTACATTGTGGTTAGGAGAATCTTGGACTGTCCGGCTATTTCGCTGCTCAAGTGCATTGTGTTACCTTTGATTGGGACGGCTGTCGCAAGCATCACAACTGCTGCTTTGCTGAATTTGGATACGTCTCTATTTGTGTTAACAGCGAGCGTGACGATTGGAATCGCGACCTATGTTGGGATAACCATGCTCCTAGAGCGTGCAACTGGACTCAGGGCATGGCGCAACATTACTGAAGTGATGAGGGTCTTGTCATCATGAAATCAAAGACTAGGATAGACCGGAATGTGCGGCTGAAAGGGTTTGTCACTTGTACTGGATGTGGAACCTGCCAATCTATGTGCCCGTCCCACGCAATTGACATGAGAGTGGATCAACGCAAGGGAGTGTACGTTCCCATAGTCGATAACAATCGGTGCGTCGACTGTGGGACGTGTAGCGAAGTCTGTCCAGCGGTGTCAATGGATGCTAGGTCTATGAAAAGGCCAGAGTTGGGACTGACGTCTAAAGATGTCGTCCTTGGTGACTTCGAGAAGTGTTACGTCGCTCATGCCACTAACCATAATATTCGATGCGATTCTTCCTCAGGAGGACTCGTGACAGCACTTCTGATGTTAGCACTCGATGAAGGGTTGATTGACGGAGCCCTTGTGACGAGAATGAGCCCCCGCGACCCTCTAATACCAGAACCATTCATTGCCCGGACGAGGGACGAGATTCTCTCTGCGTCAAGATCGAAATACTGTCCAGTTCCAGCGAACCAAGCGATTCGCGCACTGAAAGAGAACGAAGGCAGGTTCGCTGTCGTTGGGTTGCCTTGCCATCTGCACGGGATAAGAGAAGCCGAGAAAACGAGCGGGATTCTGAAGCGGAGAATTACCCTACATCTTGGCCTGTTTTGTTCCCACAGTCTGAGTTTTCACGCCACTAGTCACCTTCTGAAGAGAGTCGGAATTCCCCCCGAGGATGTTGCGAAGATAGACTACAGAGGGCGAGGGTGGCCCGGTGGCATGACAATTGCCAGAAAGGATGGTACCGGCCATTTCATCTCGAACCAAAGCCTTTTATGGCGTGTGATCTTCGGAAGCCACTTCTTCACTCCCACTTCCTGTCTCTGGTGCACGGATTTGACTTCTGAGCTATCTGATTTGTCGTTTGGCGACGCTTGGATACCTAGAATAATGAAGACTGAGAGTATTGGGAAATCTGTCGTGGTATCACGGACTCCGGAAGGTGAGAATCTCTTGAGGATTGCACGGGATAAGAACGTAGTTGAACTAGAACAAATCAGTCCTCATGAAGTAATCGCATCTCAGATGACTTTCTCATACTTCAAGAAGGAGAATGTGAAGTTGAGGAAGTGGCTCGGCGAGCCGTTTCAAGTCCACCCCGAAGTGGCAATTAAAGAGAGGCTGAGCATAATAAGCGAATTAATCGCCTTGACTGCCATCCTCAACGCCAATTTAGGACATAACTACATATTCCGAAGGATTCTCCTTCGGATTCCAGTTGGGGCAATGCATTTGTATCTGTCCGTATTTGACGCAGCAATGGGACGCGCGAGAGATAGATGGTTTGGGTAATCGTATGGAGGAGATGAAGAGCGGCCTAAGTGTCCTGATTATCCATGCTCACTGGAACAATAGAGGTGATGAGGCTGCAATCAGAGCGATGATTGACTCACTTCGGTCGCGTCTCTTGATTCGAAAGATGAGAATCATGATTATCGCAGAGAGAGTCAGCGAATTCCCCTATGATGACGTCGAGATACTGAAGGCATATCCATATGGGCTGCTGGAGATGGCAGACTGCGTGTTGACTTCAATCTCACTAGGAAAGGTCTCGATGACCGATGGAGGGAGAGAATTTCTGGAGGCCGTTGATGATGCGGATGTGATTGTTCATGCCCCTGGAGGACCATCAATCGGGGATATCTATCGAGGGGGGTATTGGTCATACACATACCTTTATCGTCTCTTTCTCTCTAGAATTATCAAGAAGAAACCAATCTTCTTCTACGCACCATCCATGGGCCCTTTCACCTGCAAGCTAGACAACATCTTCCGCAAGCTAATCCTCGCACGTGCTGGCGCGATTGTCCTAAGAGAAGCTATATCCGCAAGCTATCTGGAGAACCAGCTGGGTTTGAAGGGAATCGTTACTTGTGACTCTGCGCTGCAGAACTCGATTTCCGAAGACTACCTTGAGAAGTACGACAACCTGGCATCGACTCTCAGTTGTGTTGATAAGGAGCGGACGATCGGAATCACGATAACTGATTTGAGATGGCATCCTCTGCATGGCAAGAATCCCCATCTGAAGAACCGTATACAAGTGTCACTCCAGGAGACTATTGAGGCCCTTGTAAGCAGGGGATACTACATACTATTGATACCACAAGTCTTTTCGGAGCACTCGGATGTCCCATTGCTTGAACAGTACAGAGATGCAGACAAGGAGCGAATACTCATCTTGCCGGAAAACGTGGATTCCTATGGTCAACAAGCACTAATGTCCCGGCTTCACTCGGTGATTGGCATGCGATATCACTCGAACATATTCGCAGCGAAAGCTGGAATCCCGTTCCTGTGCATATCTTATGAACACAAGATGAAAGGATTCATGGAGAATCTCGGCCTAGTCGACCTAACCCTAGACGTGGAGGAGATTACCAGTCAACGAATCATTGAGAAGTTCGACTATATCGAACACAACTACACTCAAATCAAGAAGCTGCTCAAGGAACGGATTCCCGCATTACAGAAACTCTCGGGAATCACCACCGAGATTATCGCATCTCGGATTCGGTGAACAAGAAGCATTTGAGGATTGTGCACATTATTACCGAAGATTAACCGTGTCCATCTTGAGTCAGAACTTGTGTCCTTCCACAGACTCATCTAGGGTTGCAGCGTCTCGGACGCTCGAGACCCTCGAGTCATACTACCTTATTCAAAGACCATGTCTCTTCAGACGCACTCTTGCATACCTCGAGAGCAACTCGCATCAATCTGTCAATGTTTCGACTTATTCTCTCCAGGACAATGCGACAGGGCCACAGGCTAGCAACTTCTTGGCAACACTTGCCCGAGGTTCTCAGGGGTTTCCACATGACGCTTGTTCAAACCGACCAGCGGAATTCCTGGCAACCTCGGATTCACAACAGTAATGAGACTAGATAGCCGGTCGCTTAAAGACAGTAATGTGATTGGAGAGACTGCGTTCTGCATTCATCAAAGTGAGACCGCGGAAGCTCCTGGAATTCAGAAACTAACGTGTCGTCGTATGTAACCGCCTTAGATTGCGGGGGGCGAGTTTCTTGAATGCACTCCTAACTAGACCATCCTCACTCGTCAACACTAATCCGAAGTCCAGAATGGACTCCAAATCGAAGGGAGACAAACAGAGTTCTCTGCACGCGAGTTGCAGGCCAGTTAGTCGCTCATCGAGACATGAGTGGGCAACGGCAGCCCTGCCAATTGTCCTAGCTCTCGCCTTTCTTGTTACCCGATTCCCGTAAACCGTGATAAAGTATCGGCTAGCCTCCACAGTATCCCTACACCAACCAGGTCTGTCAGAAAATATGGTGTTACTCCTGTGGAGTCGATACTTCGTCAACGGTTGGCTAATGAATGCGAACTCGTAATGACCTGCGAGATCCACAAAGAACTTATGATCATTCAGATATCTGAGATTCTCATCAAAACGGACTCTTCCTGCTATCTCCCGCCTGAGAATTGCGCTCGAGGGGAGAATAAAGTTGCCCAGTAGCAGTTCCTCGAGAAGCCTCCCGCTCTTCTTCTTCGTCATCGCTCCGAACTTCACCGTGAAGTATTCGTTTCGGGAGCAACCGTTCTCATCAATAATCTCTCCCTCGGACCACACAACCAAATCCTCGTTAGATTCCATCAGTCGAAGTTGTCTCTCAATTTTGTCCTCAGTCCACATATCGTCAGATGCCAAGAAGGCGACATAGGTCCCACTTCCGAGGTCAATACCTTGATTCAGAGTAGCCGCTATACCCATGTTCTTATCATGAAAAATGGCTCTTATCCTGGAATCGCTTCTTTGCATCCTTTCGATAACCAATCGCGAACCGTCACTGGAGCAGTCATCAAGAACGATGACCTCGAGATCATCGTAGCTCTGGTCGAGGGCGCTAGATATCGCAGATGCGATGAACTGCTCATGGTTGAATGATGGAATGACCACAGTGACTTCTGGCATACTCAATTGCCGAGCCTCATCGTGCTATTTGAATCAATCGTAGACCCTGCTCAGTAGGAACCCCTGATATTCGACATGACGGAAAGATAGTGACTTAGGCAAGGAATGGCCCTTCCCTGGAACGGAGATTCTTCACACGGAGTTGGCACGGTTCCAGGAGGAGATGGCCCTGTGCGCGGGATGGAAAAAGGGGAACTAGCACAAACTGGTTTGCATCGCAAAGCGACAGTTGAGAGCCCTGAGGAGAATCCGTCGATGGATGTCGCGCGTACGGGGCGGTACAGACGTTGACATTGTCATCCATGCTGATACGAGAGCGGACAACATAAATCTATACCGGATGACCGCCCATATCATAGTCTCAATCGGGATACAATGAAATGTCTCTTCCTTCCGAATTTCCAAGTGCGCAGGTTGCATGATGATGACAATACAGTGCCTCCCCCCAACAAGCTCGTCGAAGGGAAGCCGTACTGGTTCTTCAAGTACGCCCCAGATTGGCAGATTGAAATACTTGACAACGCACATGTCATTCCGTCTGGTCTCTCCCCCTTGAATGGCAAGATAGAGGTCATTCAGGGTTTGAAAGCGCTCTTACGGAGTCGCGACTTTGACTTCATACTGACTCACAGCTACAATAGCGGTTTCATACTCTCGTTGATGAGATCACTCACTGTTTTGGACTCTCCCCCTCTCTTTGTGATTGACATCGGCAGTCTCAATGGCGGGAGACAAAGACGAATTGAGGTCTTGGCGATTAAGCAGGCACTCAAATCCGTGGCAGGTGTAATTTACCACTCGAGCATCAACGAGAAGTTCTATGAGCGCAATTTCCCCCTGCTACGGCGCGAATTCATTCACTTCGGGACAGATTTGCAGTTCTTCAAGCCCTTGCCTAGAAATCCGACTCTTGATTTTGCCCTCAGCATTGGTAGAGCGCATAGAGACTACCCAACCCTGACAAAGGCGTGGGAAACTGTGGACTTCCCCCTCAAGATAGTGGGATTATCAGATAGCATGGACTATCGAGCGACGAGAAACGTTGATATTGTTCCAGAAGTCACGATACTACAGCTTCGCGAACTCATCCATGATGCGAAGCTGGTTGTTCTCCCTATCGCAGATAAAAATTACTCAGTTGGCCAGATGACGCTCACACAATGCATGGCCATGAAGAAGCCCATCATTGTGACCAACGTCCCTGGAGTTGCAGACTACATCGTGCCTAATCGGAATTGCCTAGCCACGGATTACGGCAGCGCAAAGGACATAACACTGGCCGTGAGAGACTTGCTGGACAATGATCATCTCAGCGCACGAATGTCTGCAGCAGCACGGGAAGATGCTGTAAGGTTCTTTGACGAACGAGATATGGCATTGAGAATCCACGACTTCATCGATTCGGCAATGTCTGATTCAACCTAGAATACAGAACCCGCACCTATTCGGTCCATTGCCGATGCATCCTGACACGGACCTGATTTCCCGAAGATTGCGATATCGTCATGTGACGCGACTCTGACACCTTGCTCTGGAGGGGGCTGACAGTCCGTATCCTGATAGTGGGGACCACTGATCTGTGGGCAATCACGGAGTGCTCATCGACATGTTAGGTTTCTTGTCAGCCCTGAGCACCCCTAATATAGTCTCAGAAGAACTGTGAGCTCTGTCTCCACTCCGCACCCTTAGAGATGGGCGTGACGTTGTGCAGGTGCACGATCGAGGCGTCGGTGCTAGATTTCTTCCTCTCGAACATCATCGAGACAATCACCTGCTTCCCTCCTACTGCCGCCGCCTGCTCCGCGAAAACGCGCTCAGGGGGACTCAGCGGTATCTTCAAAGTCGCCCCACTCTTCCATCTTCGCATGACTTCGCTTCTTAGATGGTTTCTACACGGCAATACATGGAAAAGGTTGATAGACAGCGTGCGCATTGTGAGTGTCCGGAGTCATATGGAGAGCCTTAGGTTCCTGATGGTATCGACCCATTATCCTCCGGCCCATCTTGGAGGAGATGCTAGATTCGTCGAGTACCTGTCAAATGAGCTCGTGCGCGCGGGCCACGAAGTACATGTTCTGCACAGTCCAAGCGCCTTCATCTTGCAGAGGGGTTTCTTACCAGACCTCGACAAAGTCACGCGGGCTGGCGTTCATAGAAACATCTATCAGTCAGCGGTCGGACGGGCGGACCCAGTTCTCAGCCTGATGTTCGGCCAAAGCCTAGGTGCCGTTGACAGGTTGCGCGGAATATTTCGTGAGTTGAAGCCCGACGTGATTCATTGGCACAACACGAAGGGTTTCATAGGCCGACCTGTTGCCATGCCAAATGCGCTCTCTCTCTACACAGCCCACGATTACTATGCAGTGTGTCCGAAAGCAAGTCTGCTGAGGCCCGGCCAGAAACTATGTCAGGACCCGTTCTTGTGTCAACTGTGTCTACTCCGGTGGGGCCGGCCTCCACAGCCGTGGAGAGCGCTCCGCAGGAGGGTAATGAGACTAAATGGTAGATTCACGGTGATATCGCCGAGCAGATTCCTAGCAGAACGTCTGTCAAAGGATGGTATCGCGGTGGATTACGTCCTGAGGAACTTCGCACCTGATAGGGGTCTGATATCTTCGAGAAGTAGCGCAAACAGGATAGTCTACATCGGTGCTCTTGAGCGATACAAGGGACTTGTGACTCTGTTCAAGGCCTTCGCCCGATGCAAAGATTCGCAAGGATTCGATCTGTCGGTGTTCGGCGAAGGATCTCTGCGGTCAGAGCTTGAACGCAGAAGAACGTCCCTAGGAATTGAGAGGAGAGTGCAAATTCATGGTTTCGTCCCTCTGGATGAAGCAGGAGAAACCCTTCGTGAGGCGGCAGCCATCGTTGTTCCTTCGGAATCCTACGAGAATGCCCCTTTGATTGTCCTCGAAGCCATGTCTATGGGTATTCCCGTTATTGGGTCCAGGATAGGGGGTCTTCCTGAGATACTAGGGCCGGAGAGCGGGTCCACTCTCGTCCCGTCTGGCAACTCAGTTCGCCTGGGTGAGGAGATAGTCAGCCTTTGGAACCAAAGAATGAATCTCTCGGAGCGTTCAGCGAAGGCGAGGGCAGCATACGAACTTCTGTATTCGCCAGAAGTCCACCTCAAGGAATACACAAGGATTCTGCGCGAACGTATTGCATGACTATGTACACATTCGTACTCGCCAGCGTCAAATGCCCAGAGCTATGGTGCCGACCAGAGACGGGGTATCAGGCTGCCATCTTCTCCACGATGCACTTTCATCATTGCGGGTATGGTCGAAATGAGTGCACTTGTGTGCCGTCCGCCCAGTGTGAACTCACAAGAGAGTATAATGAGAGCGCCGATTACGACTCCTGGGAAGCATCAATGAAGCGACGCGCTCAATCGTGATTAGCACGAAAATGAGCCAGTCGGATGCAGGGGAGATGGCTAAGCTTCTCAGTTGGCCAGTGAGATATAGCGGTTGCTTGTGAAGATGTAGAGTCTGTCGTCTGCCGGTCCCCCCATATAGACAACGTTGCTTCTATCGAGCGCTAGTTCCATCGTTTGTTCGTCAATAAACACGAGCCCGCTTGGGAAGACGTTCACTCCTGTCACAATCCAGTTATCCTCAGCCATGTAATAGAATTGAGGCAGCAGGGCTCCGCCGAATATCATGTCATTTGGAAGATGGGAGCTTTTCTCAATCCACATCGTGCTTCGCGCCATGAATGACAGTCGTTCGTCCGAAACAAGGCTAGGGTTATCTGAGTGTTCCGATAGCCAATGCATCGAATCAATCTCATATGCTTGCGAGTCATGTCTGACTCCCAGGAGCTCGGCCGTGAAGAACCCGAACGGGAAAACGGTCACGAGACATATCGAGACCAGCACTACGATTAGTCTCGATGGTTTGGGTCTTTTCGCTCTAAAATCTGTTATTGCCACTGCGATGCCTATGAAAATGAAAAACTGCAGGAAATCAAAGGTCCGATAGACCGTCTGGAGTCCTATCACAGCACTTCCGGTGCTGACGCCAAATAGCATGATTGTCAGGGGTGCAACAATAATACTCAGGTGTAAAGCCATGAACCGGCGCCTATGCTCTACGATGACTTCGGTCCCATACCATGCAACGGTCACAAGAACTGCCATTGAAATTATTAGACTGATGTAGATGGCGGGGGCTGACGCCCTGTAATGGAACACGAGCCCGAAGTAGTCGAACAGCAGAATCACTGCGAGAGCTATTCCGATTATCGGCGCGAAACTGACCTTCTGATGCTTTCGCATCCTCATAGCCAAGTAGGCGGTCGTGCTAAGCAACAGGAATATGCAGATGAATGTAATGATTCTGAATTCCGATTCATAGATGTCCTGACGATCAATAAGGGCAACTGAGTAGTACAACGACGCGGTGATTCCCGGCACGCCCACAGTCAGTGTATCCCACCAGAGTCTCTTTGTCACATTCCGTTGTGACAGGGCAACTATCCAGCTCCAAATCATCATGAACGCAAACGAGACCAAAACTGCAACTGCAGCCAGGTGGTGGGTGAACGGTAACAGACACAGGATGCCAAAGGTTAGCAGTCTGTAGTGTAGGTGGTTTCTGTTTATGAATGCGAAGTACAGAAACGCAATCAAAGCGAAGCCCAGAGACATTTTCCAGGCCGAGCCTGTCGTGAATACGAAGGTGCCGCTAAGGAGGGCCACCGTGGATGCGATGACGCCTCCAGTCACTGTACCAGAGAAGACTCTTCCAAGAAGAAACACAGCGCCGACCGTAAGCACAGATAGCACCGCAGTGACGATTTGGGCGCAGACTATCGGAGTGGTTCCAAGAACCAGGGCGACGTACGCAAACAAGACGTTCAAAGCCGGCGTGTCTACACTGTGCGTTCCGTCCCATGGTGAACCCGGTGAGTACTCGAGACCGCCGTAGAGGATGATTTCCGATGCAATTCCACATTCCATCAGAGAGTCATTGTTGAAAGGATACTGACTGAAAGCAAGTGGCGTTAGGCGTGTAGCGAAAGCCGAGAAGCAGACGATTGCGAACGGAATTGGGGCTAGAAGACACCGAGATCCGAGCCACGACAGTAGTTTCACGGGTTCGCACCCCTCAGGGGCTTCTCCGATTGACTGTGCACGTTGAGCGGCAGTCCATGAGATTCAATACTCATATTCGTTCGCCACTTCAGCAATATAGAGTGTTATTCGTTCACTAACATATATCGAGTAACTCTGCAACGGATATGTCTCAGTCCCGTCACCCCATTGAGCGGCTCTGAGTTCTGAAGGAAGTTTCGCAGACAAGATTTCCGTGGCCCAGACGTAGTCCATCTCCCAGTTGTTATCTATCACGACCAGCAATTTGGAGTGGGTCTCGTAGTAATCTCGTTCTAGGGTCCACCTGTCGTCCACTCCGGCCGAGAACCGGTTTCCCTGAACCATTAACAGCACCACGTACGAGCTAACAGTATCCTCATCTTCGAACTCGAACCATCTGTAGAGATTGTATGGGAACTCTTGACTGTTCGCCGATATGTTACCTTCTAAGGACTCTGGAGTAACATCTCCCGAGAGAGCCGAGGGCGTGCCCGATTTCAGGAACAAGACTCCTGACGCACCAGCAAGTCTCGTTGACACGACATCGGCATTTGAGATGGCCGAGGCGCGGTCTCCGAAAGAACGGAGGTATGCGGCGTCCGTGAAGAGTTGCATATCAGATGCGACAAGGTCACCGGAAGTCTCCTGGACTTCGTTCCACCTCTGAGAGGACAATGCAGGGAGAACAAGTGATGCACAGACAAGCAGTGCCAGCCCACCAAACACGACTCGTCGTCCTCTTCCCCGCTTGAGCGCAACTCCAAACAAAGCTGCTCCGATGACTGCCACAAACGGAGATAGTACCATTGTGATGTACTCGGCACTAGGAAGGAGGGGTACGAATGATATCACGAGCAACACGGGGAAGAGAGAGGCCGTCGTAAGCCTTATCCTACTGAAGTAGAACGGCAAACCAAAGGCTGCAATCGGTAGTACGAACCCTATCTGATTCGTGTAGCTTGCGGCCATGTTCAGGAGTGCGGACAAGTATACTGGCTCGAAAGAGAAGAGAGAGGTAGAGGCATAGGTTCGGGTCAATACGGCCCCGTAGTTGCCCAGGTAGACCCCTGCCCCGACAAAGGCTGTCATTCCCAGAAGTGTCACGGTCAACCCTGCCAACCAACCCCTTCTCTTCATCAGAGGGATTTTTGACCCAAACTGGTGAGTTGCCCGCACAATGGAGGTACTGAGAATGTAGGCAACGACGAAAAGAACGAATAGAACGGTCATGTGGTGCAGCGCGAAACATCCTATCACAACGGTCGCAAGCATAGCGGCAAATGTACGTCCGCGATAGGATCCAGTTCCTGCAGCGATGAAGACAGCCAACACCGCCATGGCGACGAAAGGCGCCCTGGCGCTACTGCTCCAATAGGACGTGTCTATGAATCTGGGGGCTAGAGTGGCCAGTACGGTCGCAAGAAGGACCAGGTCAATTCGCCTGAGCAGAATTCTAGACAGACAGAATGCAGACAGCGCAAAAAGCATCCCACATGACATACTGAGAGTCAGTATGGCCACGCTCAAATTGACCCCGGACATCTCCGATATCTCAGCGAGCAGGAAAGAGGTACCAGATGGATACGAGGCGGGATAGTACCCGATATATGACAGAGGGTGGAAAGTCCACACTGCGTAGTCGTTCTCGAGTATAGAATTCGCGAGCATTCGATTGACGAAAGTATCGTTGTGCCGCTCATGCTCGACAAGAGGGTATCTCAGAGTCAGAGAAATCAGCACTATCAGGAATACAACTAGCAGAACTGTCTTCTTCTTGAAATGTGCCACGTGCAGTGCTCCTTTGTGCACTCATTCAGTAATGAATTAGCCAATATATACATGACGCTTACCCATTAGTGTGCGACTCGTCCTCGAGTTCATTGTACTGGGTGCCGGCGTATTCTTCACAACCCGGAGGATTGGCGTTCCTGTATCTGATGGCCCCTCCTTATGGGGCGCGCGTCTTCCGATCGGCATACCTAACCACTGCATACCAGAAGGCCGAAGACCACCCCAGGAACACTATCCATCCCACGTTGTCGTGCGCCCAAAGTAGGGCATCCATGCCGTAATAGAAGCCTACAACGCCAATTACTACCATTCGAAATAAGTTCCCCAGATAGGCAATTAAGAGGCCAAGGGACAGGACCAAGGCCATAACTCCGAGTGGAAGCCTCTCGAGAACCAATACGAAGGAGAAGAATGCTGACACGAATATGCTGAATGAGTACAGTCCTGCGCAAGCTGCTGAGATTTGAACCAAGTGAGTTGTCCCATCATTGAATGTGATGCTGACTATCTCGGCATATGCACTCGCGTCTATACCAATTAGATTCAGAATGGATGCAAATGGAGCCGCAAGCATGTAGTGAACGTACCAGTTACCCCCTGGATAGGAATTACTGAATGAAAGTGCGGCCTGAGGTATCACCAGGATTATCACGACGAAAGTTGCGAAAAAAAGCGCAAAACAGGTCTCAGCTCTGAACCGCTTCGAGGTGAATGGGTAAGCCACCAACAAACTCCCTAGAACGATTGACAGCAGGTCTAGATCGCCGATATCCGGTCGACTCGACAGGTACTTGTTGTACAGTAGCACGCCTACGACAATCCCAATTCCCTGAACCACCACAGCATAAGTGCCTCCAGTCTTTCTGACGAGAAGGTCTATGAGCCAAATTCCGAATGTCTCTTCGCGGGCCTTTGCCACATCATCTGCAGGGGTGTGCCTTACCAACTTCAGCCTAGGTGGGAAGACCACCAGGATGAAGACTCCTAGCGCCATTGACAATCCACCTACTGCTGGACCAAAGTGCGATGACAGAAGTGCAATCGAAACGCCCTGGACGAGTAGAATTACGGCTACTATCTGAATTATCTTGCGTATCGAGGATCCTTCCGGAGCAAGAGTTTGTGATGCATTTAGGAGCCTCTGCCAGCTCATCATCATCCACTGCGCATATCTGCTGCGTACGGATATAGTTGTTCACATCTCAATCGAAAGGAAAGATGATATCGCCATCCAGTGTACGCCTATCGAGTACAGCGATTGTTATTCCTGCACAATCAGACTTGGGCGACCCTCATCTCACCTATCGTGATTGTGAGAACTGCCGGTCATCCAAATCTGACGTGACTAGGGGGCTACAGTAAACAGCCTAGTGAGTCCTCAATCGTGAGGAATACAGGCCTTCATAGTATCAAGTCCTTGTTCCATTCTCCACAACCCTACGATTGGTGGGAAGAACGATTCGTTCAATTAAGAAGTTGGCGAAGTCTGCTGGCTCTGCGAGACCTCCAAAGAAACCCTGGGGAGGGGTGCCGTCGTGAGTAGGGTACAGAGTCAATGAAACGGGGTCAAGTCGTTGTTCACATGGCCAGACGGTCTTCCGAGAATGAGGTGACTCTTTGTGACCTAGTGAGTCCCCAGTGTTTCACTATTTTGAGTCACACGGATTGGTTTGACCAGGGGCGTCTTATCTCATTGACATTTGTGCATACCGATGCCGCCTTCAATCCGTAATCGGAGGGCATTGAATTCGATTGAAATCCTGCAGTTGGTGATTACTCTGGACAAACACGTCATGTACTACATGCCCTAAAGGCTGACATCAAGTACAATTACAGAGATGCAAATCAGAGCTTCGACGAACCATACCATCATAACGAGTCTCCTCTCGGTCAGTTTCATCTTCATCATGAAGACGTGAGTCAGTGATTCCACTCTGCCATGATATTCGAGATGGCCGTCCTCCAGAGCCGAGCAGTAGTTTTCCGCCTCGAAACTACCCCTTAGTTTGAGGAAGAACTCAATTATCATCGGGAGAAAGACAATTGTCGTCTGAATGTACAATTGAGATATCATCCCAGAGACAGCTATGGTGGCGCCCATGAACAACATCAACACATCTCCCGGGAATATCCTCGATGGAAACTTGTTGTACCAAAGGAATGCAAGCAATCCCCCAATTAAAGGTACCAGAAGATACACACCATCAAGTCTGTCATGGTGCAATGCCAGAACTACCAATGTAGAAGACATTATGATGCCAAGACCTGCCCCGAGACCGTTGAACCCCTCAAGCATATTTCCCGCATTTGCAGCGCATGTTATCGCGAAAGGAGCGGCCAAGATCATCAACACACTGAAGTCGATGTTCCCCAAATAAGGCACGAACACGACGGGGTCAAGGGCAGCTCCCAACGGGAGCGCTAACAGAAACGGAAAGAATGCCTTCTGTCGCTGCTGAAGTTCAAAAAGGTCGTCAATCATCCCGACGAATGCCGCTCCGAGTACGACTGCTAGTGAGACGTTCAGGAGCATTAGATCAGTGACGCCGTCGAGCGCAAGGAGCATGCTTACTCCGGCAAAGAATCCAATCACGACAGCGATTCCTCCCATCTCCGCCACCTCTGGACGGTTCGGCTTATTGAGATCTCTTCCTACGATTCCCCGAGCCTTCATCTTAGGTATTAGCCATGGGAGGACGAGAAATGTCATTAGGAATGCGACAGCAAGTGCACCGAAGAACTCAAGCGTATCCGTCAATAGACTCAGATTCGTCATAAGGGTTGAGTATAATAAGATTTCCAGCGTGCTGCTGTGTAGAAACCCTCGATTGTGAGCGGAAAGAAGGACTCCAGCCTCCACGAGTTGTATGAGATTGCGCGGAAGACGAGCTCCTTGTGCTGCTAGCTCGATATGCGAGCCAGCACTGTCGATCCCATCTTCCGCTTCTCCACTGAGAACAAGGCCTCCACCTTCTCTCTCTGATGGTAGGCGCGCTAGTCGAACTCCCCCCTCAGCCTCTGCCTGTACCTCCCCCTCGCCCAGACCCCGATCCCCTGATTCCTAAGCGGGATCAACGCCTGTGCCTAGGACTTCAGGGGTGTACTCGTGGTTCGATTCGGCGTCGTAACCCTTGTCGGCCACCACCAACTTCACGAGGAGGCCGGCCGGTCGCACCTTCTTGAGCACCCACGGGAAGTCCGGCGAGTCGTTCGAAAGACCCCTCCCAGACTTCACCGAGACAATCAGCTGCCTCCTCGCCTCCACCGCCACCGTCTGCTTCACGAAACGGCGCGCCAGGACACCCCGACGGGGTCTTCCGAGCTTGCTCTTCCTGGATTCGAGCACACGCGTGTAATAGGTGCTCGCAGATGTCGAACTGAAGCCGGTCGAATCGACGGCCAGGTAGATCACCCTAAGACGCGCCTCCCGCAGGAACCCGAGCAGGAGGCGTTCGAGTCTCCTCGTGTCCGCCCTCCTCGAGAACTTCTGCAGCGTAGTCCAGCGAGACACCCTCCTGAGGCCCAGCTCCTCCCGGAGGCGGGTGTGGACCCTCATCTTGTCGCAGAAGTTCCTGTACGACTTCCTGAAGTGCTGGCGGAGCGCCAGCAGGATTGCGTGCGGGTGGTCCGTGTACAGGTGGTTCGCGTACCTCGATCCTCTGAGGGGGTACCGGACCCTCTTCAGAATCCTATTATGTCGCCTCATGATGCGAACCAGTTCATGCTGGTTCGCCATCTTCCCATCCCGCGGCAAGAGGCTATCCCATCCTGGAACCAAGGCAACTCTTACCGGAACTGGTTTGATCTCATGAGGGGCCATATCTTGCCGACGTTTCTATCTTTCCAGAATGTCGTTTTTCAGAGGGTTTCTACAGAGCACCATGTATCTACTGTATCCGGGAATGGGCGTCAGCGCGTCAACACCCTGCACGTATGGAAGCTGGATCGGGCAGCCTCTCTCGTAGCATAGGGAATCCTCGTAAGTGGAACACGATTCCGAGAACATAGTCCTCCTCAGCACAATCAGGATGTTGGGGAAGATTGCGCCGCCTCGAGATGGATGCGCATCCGAGCCCCTGACGACCCTCGAACCCAAGTCCAGAGAGGTCTGTCGAATTCGGACAGAGGCCCATGACGATGGTCCCCGTGTTCAGGGAACACTAGGGGACGACAATCAGACCAACCATGAGCCTGTTCGTGTTCGATGGATGCCCGCTTAGCGGCGATTGACCCCTGAAGGCAATGGTGCTCGGGGCCACAAGACCAGGTGTTTCTCCGTTCGAGGAACCAACTGGATCCGTTCGGAGACGGTCAGACATGTGCCACTCAGTCAGTGAAGGGCGTCAATCAGCAGTAACTGAGTCCGGACCCAAACCCCTTCCTTTTCTCCCGCCTATACGGCCTTCTTTCACGTGACGGGCGGCTTGGGTGAAGGATAGCTGTTTCTTCGCACCTTTGGATGGCGACCCGAAATCCAGCATCAGAGTCTTCTTAATCTTGAGTTGAGATGTGTTCTTCGAGAAAATTGTAGCGCAGATAGAGGTGCCTGCGTGGAACGGGGGATATAGTCAATATGTGCTTCTGAGGATACGCCTGAGCAGTGCCGGACAACGTGAATCGGAATGCGATATCTTATATGCGGAGCCGTCTCTCATTGCTTCGTGGTTCGAATAGCATTGCGTGCTCAGGAGATTGCGGAGAAGGAGGGTCTCCCCGTCCTTGTAAGGAAGCTCTGCCTAATCTCGCTATGGGGTCTCTTTGGTAGGGTACTTGTTCACCCAATGATGCGCGACTTCAGAAAGCGCGCTGATTGTGCCAGTACGGTCGAGGAGGTCTTGGACTTTGTCTTTTCCTACTCGTACTTGGGCGCTCGCGTGACTCCGATGCATGTCCGGGACGAGCTAATGGAATTGCTGAAGCTCGTAGAGTCCTCGAGACCCAAGGTCGTTCTCGATATAGGAACTGCTTGGGGCGGGAGCATTTTCGCATTCACTAAGATTGCCACCTCGGACGCGGTCCTTGTTACCGTGGACCTGCCAGGGAGGCTCTGGGGTTACTCGTGTCCTTCTTGGATGGGCCCCCTAGTGATGTTATTCGCCAGGGAGAGTCAGTCGATTGTCCTGGTAAGGGGCGATTCTCATTCGGATGACACCTTCACGTCTGTCAGGAATTCCGTCCCGGTTGGAGGCGTCGATTTCCTGTTCATAGACGGCGACCATTCTTACAACGGAGTCCGCCAGGATTTCGAAATGTACTCAAAGCTGGTCAGAGAGGGTGGTGTGATAGCATTCCACGACATATGCGAAGGTGACAAATCGCTCGTTGGGGGTGTTCCGAGATTCTGGAGAGAAATCAAACGCACGCACTCCACAAGGGAGATTGTGCGCGATTATTCGCAGGGAGCATGTGGCATAGGAGTGCTCTTCAACGAGGGACCGACAGCTAGGTGACCGTTGGACAAGATCAAGCTACCGATGGGCTGCTCAGGATTTCGAGAGGGGTTGCAGTGGAGAATGCATAATGTTTATGTTCTGTACCTATGCGTACACCGGGCTGCGCGAAAGCGGGTTGAGGAACGCAAGCCGAGACAATCTCAGCATTCGGGATTGGACCCTCGCACGGGGAGGCATCCAAAAGGTGAACGCACACATACGGGGAGTTCCGCGCAATCCCCGTCCCTGACCCATTGAGGCTGAGAATGTTGGCATGCCTAAAGTCAAGAGATGAGAGATCCTCGTCGCTTGGCGGGCTAGAAAGCCCGTACTTGGTGTTCAGCAGGGAGAATCCCAAAAGGCCAATATCTGAACCTTGTGTGCAGAAGTGTGAGAGAGACGTCGCCATTCGGTCAGGTGTGTTCCTCACTATCCACACGCTGTAACGCACCTACGGTCATATGCTGCTGAATCACGAAATACCGCTTGAGACCACTTCGCTTGCCCTGGACCACGCATCTACCATGACCACCAAGAAGCACTATTGTCAAGAAGACGCGGGTGTCGCTAGGCTTGAAATCGCTCAGGTATTGGCGAACTCTGCGAAGCGTCCGAGCCCTCAATCCTCATTGATTGACGAGACTCTGCAATTACCTAGCTACGCATGAGCCGTATCTGTTCGCAACCGTTATGCGAGAGAATATATATGCGATTCACGGGTGTCCAGGAGATTAGCTTGAACAACTCGGTGCGGACAGAACATATGAATTTCTTGACAGTCCATGACGAACTCAGCATATGCAACTTCTTTTTGCGCTCGAATTCTTGGAGGTGCCCTACATCGTTGCGTTCAGATGCGCAGATGCCGTGGCCAATGATTTACGATGATCCTGCTATATCCATCGATCACGAACAAAACAGGAAACCTGCACCAGAGCTAGGCGTTTATTATTCCGCATCTAGTCCATTTCTGGAGGAGACTCAGTTGCCTGCAGGTTCTGTCAAGGAGGTTGGACTGAGTGGAGCCTAGAGTCGCCATTGTGATACTCAACTGGAACGGGTGGCGCGACACCATCGAATGTCTCGAATCCATACGGAGACTGACTTACGGCAACTTCTGGACGGTAGTTGTGGACAATGGCTCAACCGACGATTCGTTGGAACGAATAAGGGAGTATTGGAGACGCGAGCTGATAAAATCACCCGATTCCTCTGCGAGGAGAAGAGTGAGAGATGGATGCACTCACGTCGTCGAAGTCGACTATCGGAAGGCACTTGCCATATCACGTGCTGAGCGGGGTGATGCCGAATTAGCAGAAGGCGAGCGATTGGCATTGATAACAAATCACGATAACCTCGGGTTTGCGGGAGGAAACAACGTGGGCATCGTCTTCTCGATGAATGCGCTCGACGCTAGACACATTCTGCTCCTGAACAATGATACCGTGGTGGATCCCGCCATTCTGACGGAACTCGTCGCTGTCGCAGAGGAGGACGAACGCATAGGATTAGTGGGTCCGAAGATATACTACCACTCATACGAAGGGAGAAAGGACGTCATACTCTACGCAGGTGGAAGGATAGTGCCCTGGCGAGAGATCGTCTACGAACACATCGGAAACGGCGAGCCCGATGTCGGACAGTATGATGAGAACAGGGAAACCGATTGGTGCACTGGAGCAGGGGTGATGATTAGAGCAGATTATGCTAGACAACGGCTGCTCAACACCTTGTACCCTTTCGGCAACGAGGATGCTGATTACTCAATCAAGGCAAGGAAGGACGGATGGAGAGTTGTCTATGCCCACAGGGCAATCATGTGGCACAAAATCGGGGCTTCGAGAGCAAAGACTGGAAAGACCATAGGGCGAAGCGTCTACTGGTACTTCAGATTCATAAGGTCCAACTTCTCCTCTGCATGGTTCATCTACCATGTGTATCTCTTCACCATCGTAGTGTTGCCCAAGTGGTTCTTCAAGTACATCATATTCCACCACAGCACTCACGTCCTGCGGAACTTCCTGTCCGAAATGAGAGTATTCGTTAGTTGATTGTGTCGTCCAAGGAAGACGAGCATCTAGGAAACCGCAAACAGGGCAGGCATTTGCCGTGAATTGCGACAGGACTCCGAGCGTTCGTTGTTAGGCCCACTCTCGCAGACTCGATTCATTCTCACATCCCCTTCATTTATTCACAGTTTCGATGCTGAGGCGTGTTTATGAACCAGGCGCACATCAGGCGTCCCCAAAAGCAGTCGATCTATTCTTTCAAGGAGACCTTTGAGAGCGACGGCTTCGCCCCTTAGCACTACGCCCAGGTTCGCTTTCAATTCAGTCCTGTTGGCCATGATTGTCTATATGGGCAACGAAATCGGTATGCAGTAGCAGACAGTATATAAGTGATTCGAATGTCGATCAGAACGAGAGGCTAGTGCTATCGGAGTCCGGGGAGCATGAACCAGGCGCGTGGCTATAACACAAGTGGTTCGTGACTGGTCTGTTGTGAAGCGTGGGATAAAGAAACGGTCATTCGACCACGTTTTAACCCGCCAGATAAAACTGGGCGCATCATTCGTATGTCAGCCGAGGGCCGCAGTTCTGTGTACCCTCTAGCGTCAACCGAGAGTTAGTTCCTCCGAACTCGCGACATTTACGCGAGAGTGTCATTCAAAGTGCGGACGGTGTTGCGTCTGGGCGATGTCCATGTAGGGTGAAAATGATGACTACGTTCCTGTGGCCGCGGAATTCAGAGACCATTTCTCTGGAGAACGCAGATTGGAACGATGCAGGCAACGTCCATAGAACAGAAGCCATTAAACCCTCGAAGGCGATTCGGATAAGGGAAGTTTGTGAACAAACTAGTGGAGAAACCACTCCGATTACTGCACGCGTTTCTTCACTCAAAACTGTCTCTAGGCCCGAATATCGTTACTCGGCCACTAGCAGCCGACATTGCAGCATTTGAGAGTTACATTGACCATTACCACAGTAACTGCAGAGGGAGTACTACGTGGATGGGAAAGCGTGCAGACAAGTTCCCAATGGATGCGTGGGTTTATCAAGAAATCATATGCCAGACAGCACCCGATGTCATCATCGAAATCGGCAACAATTACGGTGGCAGTACGCTCTACCTCGCAAATCTCATGGACCTCATGGGCAATGGAAGAGTTATCGGAATCGATGTTGACCACAGTAGCATCGATTTTGACCATCCTCGACTCACATGGATCACTGGAGATGCGAACTCGACCAGCGTTCTTTCAAAGGTCCAGTCAATGGTCTCCAAGAGCGATAGGGTCATGGTCATAGAAGACTCATCGCACACATACGAGAACACGCTATCTGTTCTGCGCAATTATAGCAGGTTCGTAACACCTCAGATGTACTTCATTGTGGAGGATGGGGTATGTATGTATCCTTTTATTGAAGATGGACCGAAGCCGGGCCCATTCGAAGCAGTGCATGATTTCCTGAGAGAGAACGACTCTTTCGTTATCGACAAATCGAGAGAACGATTCACCTTGACATTGAACCCGGATGGTTTTCTCAGAAGGGTGAAATAGCCTTGAGTTACCACCTGTCCCCACGTATAGACGCCTAGATTCATCTGGAACTCGCACATGGGTCGAATCCTAGGCTATTCACGCCCAGCAACGCGTCTGAGAGCGTTCTTCACGATGGCCTTAACACGATTCGCGCTCGGAGGCGGAACCCTGAAGGGGGTTAGGTTCGAATTCGATTCCAGCTGATTGGCGGCTTGACCCGAGTTACTGGCGGGGCCAACTAGTGTTTCCCACAGGACTCACAAGCGACATGCCCCTGGTAGCCTCGAGCGTAACGCTCGTCAACACGCACTCGCAATTAGTCGCTCACATAGAAGCACTACTGGAAAACATAAATGGTAGTGCCAGACAATAAGGTTCGGAGGTTCATGAGAATCTGCCTAGTTGGCTCGAAGTCATGCCCGCCGGTAATTGGCGGAATCGAAGTGTTCACATACGAGATTGGACGGAGACTCGCCGCGAGTGGTGCGGAAGTCACTGTCATCGTGCCCCGCGGCCAACAGCTGAGCAGGGAGGAAGAACTTGAGGGCATGCGAGTAGTGAGGGTTCGAGCTATACGCAACCGCTTCTCACTCAAGGCTTCGATGGTCCCTCACGAAATTCTCGAGGCGACTAGGGCTCGACCGGACATCTTCCATGCTAATGACCCAGCTTGTGGAGTTGTCGGATTGCTGCGACTTGGGTGGAATAACTGCGTGCTCACTGTACACGGCATCGGGTTCTCCCACACTGAATGGCCAACGCCGTTCAGACAAGGTGGGATTCGTCTGCAAAGACTCGCGATTGAAGGCGCTGATGCCGTAACCTGTACGGATGCTATGACGGAATCGATGCTCAAGTGCTACAGGGACGATTTGAGAGTCATACCCCCAGGAGTTGACACCTCGATGTTCTCCAGAGGAAGGCATCAGAGGCCGGAAGGGTTCACACATGACAAGATTAACATCCTACACGTGGGACGACTGACGAAGGTCAAGGGGACCGACCTCCTAATCGAGAGCCTGGGACTGCTTTCGAAGGACACCATGGACTCGATATCGATCAAGGTCATTGGAACCGGGCCTCTTTCACCATTGGTGGCGAGGGCCGCCAGGTCCTTTTCATCGGTCCAATGGCTTGGTGAGATACCTCATGACCAAATCCCGCCCTATTTCGCAAACGCGGACATACTTATCATGCCGTCGAGGTCCGAAGGGGTTCCCATATCAATGCTTGAGGCGATGGCGTGCATGGTCCCGGTCGTAGGCACGTCCGTCGGAGGAATAAGCACCTACTTCGACGAGAGGCACTTCGTGAAGATAGCCGATACAACAGCCGAGGCCGTTGCTGCAGCACTCGAATCAGCTGTCCGCGACAGGGCATCTATGGTAAGAAAAGCTGCTGAGGCGAAGGCGCTTATCGATTCACAGTTCTCCTGGGACGTGGTGACGAAACAGTACATGAAATTGTACGAAGAGATTCTGTCCTGAAATGGTCGCCTTAACCACGAATGTGGGCGCCAGCCTTGTGCCTTACAACCCAATACGTGGCCTTGAGCGGATGTGCTATGATAAGACTCCTAGTGTTGCAGACCATCCAGCAGTCGTTTCTGCAACCGCGGACGGCTCTCGTCACTCTGGCTTCCACGTCGTCACTGAAGAGGTCCTCCCAGGTTTCAGCACAGCGAAGATTTCCTATAAGCATGTTCATGACCGAGCAGGGGAACACGTTCCCAGAAGGTGACAGGAAGAAGAACCTAGAACCTGCCTCGCAATGACTGATGAATTCTCCCCTCAGTTCCGGATCCGTTATACCCCTCATGTGGTATGCCCTGAACCAGTCCTTGGGAGACCTCGAGCGCAACTCAGCCTTGATGACCACTTTCAGTGCGTCCTGGCTCGACCCTGACTCCTCAGGTAAAGGATTGTCAGTCTTCTGGAAGTATATCTCTGAGTTATGAGCGAAAGTGGCTGTGAACTGGACCCCCAGGCGCTTCGAAAGAGTGAAAACTTCCTTCGCCTCCTGTATGTTGTCGTGCACGAATGTCATTCCCATGCGGAGGTCCTTGATTCCAATGCCCTTGAGAGCCTCAATAGTAGCGATGGCACTCTTGAAGGCACCCTCAGTTCCTCTTGTGGTGTCGTGGGTGTTCTCAAGGCCGTCAATCGAAACTCCTACTCCCACTCTGGGGTGGAACTCGCGCACTTCGGACAAGACCGCAACTATCGTATCTGTCAACAGTCCGTTCGTTGAGAAGACTATCCTTGCGTAGGGGGCACGCTTGTGGATTGAGTTAAGAACCTCAACGAGATCCTCCCTCAGGAATGGCTCCCCGCCAGTGATGTTTATGGTCCTGAGGCTAGTTGGCAACTTCTCGTAGTGCCAAGGTTCCATCTCTTCCTCTGGAGAAGTCTGCCATATGTTGCACATTGTGCAACGAGCGTTACAGCGATAAGTGACCGCAATGACTGCTTCCTTGGCTCTCACTGGGGTGCCACAGATTCAAAGAAATATATATTGCTTCTCAGGAGATTGCCACGTTGAACCCCTCTAAGGGCGGACACAATGAATGGGTGAAACGACATCAGAACCGTGTAACCCTCAATCGAATAGATACGGACTAACAAATGGCTAGCGCGCTGACGAGCTCACTCGGCTCAATGAGATTGGGGACCATTACCTTATTCCCCGAGTGCTCCCACGCTGGAAGGAGAGAATCTACTCTGAGTGTGGGAAGTCTCTTGGGGCCGACATCACATTAATACGGGCGAACAGATTGTCGCAACCGAGGGCGCCATCAAATGGGCATGCGGGGGACGGTCAAAGGACTTGCGCAGGCAGGACAGGCAAGCGCAGGAGAGTCTTTCCGATATTACTCCGCCAGCAGCTCTGACGAACGCCGGATCATCCGCGCCTCCTTCTTCATGGGCATATTGAGCGGCGTCACATGGTATGTCATCGCCCTCTACTGGGACGCGCTCGGGTTCACCTCCGAGGAGATTGGCCTCATAGGCGGTATCGGCTCCGCGGTGGGCGTCGTGAGCCTGCTATTCAGCGGGTTCTTGGCCGACATCTTCGGCCGCAAGAACCTGCTCCTCATAGGGCTCTTCTTCAACACCTTCGGAGCGGCCCTGTTCCTGCTCGAGCCGAACCTGCTCCTGTTCATATTCGCGGAAGGGCTCATCAGCCTCGGATCTTCCCTGATACAGCCTTCCATCGTCGCCCTCATGGCGGAGAAGACCGCACCGACTAGGCTCAAGTTCTTCTACGGTCTCCAGGGCTTCTCGAACCAGATAGCCATAACAATCGCGAGCGCCACGGGCATCTTCTTCCCAGGGTTATTCCTGAACGAGTTCGGCCTGGAGCTCACCTCAGGCTACTGGCTGGTGGTCCTGGCCGCCGTCCTATGCAGCGTCGTCCCGATATTCTACATGCTCAGGGTCTCAGAGGTCAAAAGGAAGGGCGAACGACTCAGACTGAGCTTCGACAGGACCGCCAGGATGAGGCTGTTCATGTACTCGTTCCAGAACGTCCTGATAGGGATAGGGGCGGGCTTCGTCATCCCGTGGCTGCCCCTGGTGTTCCAAGAAGGGATGGGCGCCACCTCGCTCCAGCTCACACTCATGGTCACCGCGTCCAACATCGCGATCGCTATCGGATGGTTCGTCATCCCCAAGTTCGCCGAGGCGCGTGGTTCAGTCGGCCTGATAACCGCGTTCCAGATAGCCTCCGTGGCGTTCCTCCTGGCCATCCCCTACTCCGCCTTCTCGCTCCTGCTGGTCGCCGTCCTGTTCATGACCAGGGGCCTGCTCATGCTCATCCCGACGCCCATCCTGAACGCGTACGTGATGAACATCGTGAGCGAGGAGATCAGGGCGTCGTTCTGGGCCATCAGCTCCCTGGCATGGACCGTAGGATATTCCGCCGCCTTCGCAGTGAGCGGGTACGTCTGGGCGAACGACTACTCCAGGGTCGAACCGTTCTACTTCACGTCGGCTGCCTACATCGTAGGCTCGCTCGTCTTCTACCTCTACTTCAAACGGGTCGCGGAACCGAACGACGGCCCCAAACCTGCGTGATCCAAGACCTTGGGGCCATTGAACGCTGGTATGCAATCTGATACCGACGCGCGTCCGCGGCCATGCTTCCCCGAATATTTCTCAGGCCTCGGCCTTCTTCTCGGCCTTCGCGGCCTCTTCCTCGGGGTTGAACCCCTTCAAGCGGAGCGCCTCGGACAGGAGCTGGGAGAGCCACTCCTCCTCCCAGTACTTCAGCCTCGCCTCAGAACAAATAGCTTCTCCTGGCATGCTCGACGACCTCCGGCAAGTACATATGTATTCGGCCATATATCAACATTGTTCGGGAAAAACGGGTCGATTGACCAGTTCCGACCTGAAAATACGCGATTCCGACCATCGCCGGAGCGTATGAGTGCAAGATATTTATCAACGGAAACCCTTCGGCAGACTGATGGCGACGCCCAAGAAGGATCCTGTGACGGTCGAGCTGGACGATCTCGACATGGACATCATCAGGAGCCTGAACGAGAACGCCCGCAAGAGCTTCAGGGACATCGCGAAGGAGCTCCAGGTATCCCTCACGACCGTCTCGAACAGGGTCAAGAACATGGAGCGCTCGGGCGTCATCCAAGGATACATACCCGTCGTCGACGCGACCAAGCTCGGGTACGACATCATGGCAGTCATAGGCATCAAGGTCATGCACGGCAAGATCATCGACACCGAGAGGGACCTCGCGAAGGAGGCCGGGGTGTTCGCCGTGTACGACTCCACGGGCGAATGGGACGCCATCGTCGAGGCGCGGTTCAAATCCAGGGAGGAGCTGAACACGTTCGTGAAGAAGGTCCTGGACCACCCGAACGTGGATCGGACCTACACGCAGGTCGTGCTCAACATCACCAGGGAGGAGAAGCGCGTCCTGGTGTGACGGTCGCCCTCCTTCTGGCGAAAGAGCCACATCGGCCCGCAGTGTGTTTTATGTAGCGCGGCCTGGATAACCCATAGACCTGATGTTCTGGTCGAGTCAGGGAGGCGGGGATGATGGGCAAGTTGGGGCGTTCAATCGCTGGCATCTGTCTCGCGATGGCCGTCGCGTGCTGCTGGTACCTCCCGACCTCGTCCGCGGCTGACGATAACATAGAGGTCTCGGTCTCATTCTCCCCCGCGAAGGCGCAGTACTACCCAGGCGAGGACTTCTCGGTCAACGTCACCGTCTCCAACCTGATGCCTGAGCCGTCTCTGCCCACGGACCCGCTCTTGAACTGGGTCAAGGCGGTCAACATATCCGCCAGCTTCTCGTGGATGGACCTGGGCGAGCACGTCTTCAGCAACGTCTCTGGGATTTCGTCCTGGCTGGCGCCCGACCAGGCAGACTCCGAGTCGTACTCACTCGACATCTCCATCCCCACAATCGTTTCTGCAATGACCTACGACTACAGGGTCGACATCGAGTACATGCTCCACACCGCCTGGGGGAACGTGACCTACTCGTGGACCGACTCGTACTACGGCTTCGTCGTCTCGAGGACCACGCAGACGGACCTCACGAGGACGCACGAGTTCTCCCCCGAGAAGACGTCCTTTGCTCCGGGAGAGGATTTCGCGGTCGAGGTGACCTTGACCAACGCCCTCCCTTCGG
This sequence comes from uncultured Thermoplasmata archaeon, assembly GCA_964488505.1. Taxonomy (GTDB): domain Archaea; phylum Thermoplasmatota; class Thermoplasmata; order UBA10834; family UBA10834; genus UBA9653. Next base: position 112,627 of record CAZAUI010000002.1, read on the forward strand.
GCGTTTCTTCGTACGACGTGTTCCCGTGCAGGATCGTCAACGTCTCCGTCCACTTCGCGTGGATGGAGGACGAAGAGAGCGTCGGGGTCAACCTATCCGAAGAGGATGTATGGCTCTCCCCGGACGGGACGACCTGCTGGACCTACGACCTTAACCTGACCGTGCCCGAAGACGCCGCCGAGATGACCCAGTGCTACTACTTCAGGGTCGAGTACGTCGAAGCCGTCCCGTGGGGCGACGAGCCGCGCTCCGATGAGAGCCTGACATACTCCGACTTCGTCGTGTCCGAGGCCTCCGGAGGCGTCCTGGGAGGCGTGGACGACTACATCCTGTACCTCGCAATCGTCGCCGTCGTGCTGTCTATAGCCGCGCTCGGGGCCGTCATGCACCACAGGCGCGAGTCACGCATCGGGGCGGGGGCGCTGGCGGTCGACGGCAACGGATATCCGGTCCTCAGGCCACTCCCGGGCGAGCAGTTCCCGCTCGAGAGCGGCCTGATCTACCTCGTCAAGGAGAAGCGCCCGATGGCGTCTTTCGGGATGTACAACGAGGCCGTGTCCAAGGGCGCCGAGGGCATGCTCATATCGAGGGAGCACCCGAACAGGCTGAGGGAAGTGCACACGTTCTCCGCGAAGACCATCATATGGCTCTCGCGCAGGCCGGGCGAGAACCATGTGGACCCGACCGAGCTGAGCCTCCTCAGCCTCAAGATATCCAGGTTCGTCGAGGAGCGCGAGAAGAGCGTCGTGCTGATCGAAGGTCTGGAGTACCTCATAACCCAGAACGACTTCGAGACCGTCCTCAGGTTCGTGAACCACCTCCACGACTTCGTGCTCGCCCACGACTGCGCCATCGTTGTCGTCGTCGACCCGAGGGTTTTGAGCACGCGCGAGCTCGCGCTGCTCGAACGGTCCGCGAGGGTCGTCGAGCCCGTGGAGCCGGTGCCGGAGCAGCCCGAGGAGGAGAAGGAGCCGGCAGGCGCCTGAACCCCGGTCAGTATGCGAAAATTGCATAATCGGGGTATGCGTTCGGGAACGTTGCAGGGGCGTATCCTGTCCTGACGGTCGGGGGACCGTCAGGAACAGCCTGATCCGGGGGAGGGAGCCGAAGTGGATGCACTCTATCGAAGAGTATTCCGTGAGCGTCCAGCGGCGGCCATGTTCTCCATCGTGCTCGTCATGAGCATGGGGTTTGCCGCGCCCTTCTCGTACATGTCAGCCCCGATAGACAGGGATGTCCCGCAGGATATCGTGTCATCCCTCGTATGGCTCGACGCCGCCCCTATGTCCATACCGCGCTCATCGCCCCAGGTGGTCGAGCTGCCTGACGGGGACGTGCTCGTGGTCGGAGGGATGGCGCCCACCGGCCCGACGAGGACGACGGAGGTGTACGACCCCGAGAGCGACTCGTGGACGGCCGGACCCGCCATGAACTTCGCGAGGGTGGGCCACACGGCCACCCTGCTCCAGGACGGCACGGTCCTGGTCACGGGAGGGGAGACCGGGGCGGGTACGGTCTCGTCCGCAGAGATCATCGACCTCTCCGCGGGCGCGTCGCTCCTGGTCGGAGACATGGCCTTCGCGAGGTCGGGGCACGCCGCCTCGCTGCTCCCCGACGGGAAGACGCTCGTGACGGGCGGCACGGACTGGTTCAACGGCCCGTGGGCCTATGCGGAGGCGTACGTGCCTTCGACGCACTCCTTCGAGCCTGCAGGGTCGATGACCTGCGAGAGGCTGTTCCTGACGCTGCAGCCGCTTCCTGACGGGCGCGTGCTCGCGATAGGCGGCGATCCCGAAGGCACGAGCGAGGTGTTCGACCCCGAGGACGGTTCGTGGGGCTCGCTCGCGTACATGTCATCTGAGAGATACGGCGCGTCCTCCGTTTCGCTCGAGGACGGCCGGATATTGTCGGCCGGGGGTTTCTCGGACGAATCGGTCCTGTCCTCGGCCGAGGTGTATTCATCCGAGGACGGAGAATGGGCCGATACGGACGCGATGTCCGTGCCGAGGGCGGAGTTCGGCCTGGCGGTCATACCCGGCGGGATGGCCGTGGCGACGGGCTCGTGGAGCTCCTTGGGAGCCTCCGACACGACGGAGAGCATGTGCCCGGACCAGCTGACATGGCGGGACGAGGACCCGATGTCGGCCCCGAGGGGTAGGCACGGGACCGCGGTCACGGCGAACGGGACCGTACTCGCGATCGGCGGCTGGGACGGTTCGAGTATCCTGTCCTCGGTCGAGATGCTTGTCGAGGTCCAGACGACGCCCTGGCCGAGCCTGTGCGAGCCCATGCACCTGTACCCGCTCGTGCTGGCTGTATCCGACGAGTTGGAGGGGCATTCCGAGAACGGCCTCATCGCGAAGCTGTTCGTCGCGCAGGCGGCGTACGACTGCTCGCGCACAGACCTGTGCCTGGACGTCCTCGATGCGTTCTACAGGCAGGTGCGCGCGTTCTACCAGAGCGGGCACCTGGGCGAAGAGGGCGCCGATATGCTCTACGAGGGCTACGCCGAGGTCGTGACATGCCTCGGGGGCGAGCCCCTTCCGTCCGTAACGTAGAACCTTCACGCGCGCACGTTGACACGAGGCTAAGAGCCTCCCCGGGAGCGGCTTCCCGAGGGGTGTGTCTGACACCAATCCGGACAGCCAGCAACCGCTGTCTGACGCAGAGGACATAAATACGAGAAGGGACATAACAGTCGTCAAGCTCCTTGGGATGCGGAGCGACGGAGGTGAATACATTAGACTAAGCAAGAGGCTGTTCGCTTCAGCGGTGGTCGGCGCCATGCTCATCATAAGCGCGGTGCTGGTAGTGTCGCTGATAGGCGGTGATGACAAGCCGGACATCACGACCGAGATACCCCCAGAGGACGAGCAGCTGCCCGACGAGAGCCAGGACGGCACCGCCGTAGACGATCCGTCAGAAGGCGACGATGCGGAGACCGCTTCCGACGACTCGGACAGCGACGACGCCTCGGAGGACGACCAGGACGACGATGTTCCTGACGAGGACGACGATGAGGGATCGGACGACGCGCAGGACGGCAACGGTGCGAAGAACGGCAACTGCTACGAGCACAAGGAAGTGATTGCCGGGTCCTCGCAGATGAACTGCGAGAACAACTTCGCCGAGCACGTGTCCGTCGATGACGCCGAGGGCGACCCGAGCTGCGAGTGCCACGGCGGCGACGAGGACAAGGGCCAGTCCGAGAAATGAATGCAAACACTGAGGTGAGCCCGCATCCCGGGACACGAGGCGAATGCGCGCCTCCGAAATCGGGCCGGGCTCACTTCCCCAAATTCCTTACGATCTTCTGAACTCACAAGACGACGGCCGGAGGGCTCTCTGGACCCCTCTCAGCGCCCCTTCCTGCGCCTTGCCGCCCTCGTAAGCAATACCATGGCCAAGAGGGCCGCCAGGATGACCGGCATCGACCCGAACTCAGGTATCGGCACCGTGGGCGAGTCCGTGAGCGGATAGTAATCCGAGGCGCCCGCGGTCCCGTCTATCGGATACGGGTTGTCCACGATACCGTCCATATCGTCGTCCGGGCCCGTCCAATCCCTCCAATAGTTCCCGTACCCGTGCGGAGACCCCGATGTGTTCCACCGGTTCCCGGTCCCGTTGTCGCACGCCTGGGCGCCTCCGCCGTTGTTGCCCGTGAACGTGTTGTTCCAGATGGTGTTGCCGCTCCCGGATTCTATCAAGACCCCCCAAGAGGTCTGGTTCTCGATGCTGTTCATCTGGATCTCGTTGTAGTTCGACGAGGAGATGCGCACGCCGCAGGTGTTCTCCGAGAACGTGTTGTTGACCAGGTGATTGTGGTCTGACACCTCCAGATACACCCCTGCGAGGTCGTTGCCAGAGCACGTGTTGTCCTCGACCAGGGCGCCGCTCGACGAGGAGAGGTATATCCCGAAATAGATGCTGCCTGTGCACGTATTGGAGCGTACCGTGACGTTGTTCGACGAGATGACCTGGACGCCCATCAGTTCCGAGTTTGAGCAGTTGTTGCGGTTCAGCACGCTCGCGGGGGAGGACGATACGATTATCCCGTACTCGTTCGAGTCGCACTCGTTGTCGTTCACGGTCGTCGTGCCCGAGTTCGAGATGATCATGCCGTATTGACTGCCGCTGCACGAGTTGTTGGTGACCGTCGACGAGGCCGAGTTCGAGATGATCATGCCGTATTGACTGCCGCTACACGAGTTGTTGGTGACCGTCGCCGTGGCCGAGTCGGTGATGAGTATGCCGTATTGAATGCCGATGCACGAGTTGTTGGTGACCGTGCTCCAGGGTGAACCTGAGAGTACGACGCCGTATAGGTTCGAGTCAAGGGAGTTGTCCGCGACGGTGTAGTTGTTTGCGCCGTTGACCATCACCCCTTGGTATAGGTTCGAGAGGCACGTGTTGCCGGTGATGCTGCAGTTGCCCGATTCGCCCACATATATGCCGACAGAGTTCGAATTGCATGAATTCCTCACGAAGACGCTTTCGCTCATTTGATGAGAGTCTATGCCGTTTCCGGTGTTGTTGTTGCAGATGTTGTCGGCGATGCTGTTGTTCGAAGAGGGGTTGTATGCCAGGATGCCTGCGCCTGTGTTGTTGCTGCACGTGTTGTTGGCGATGACGTTGTCACTCGACGAGTCGAGCCTCATGCCGGAGGTAAGCCCCGAACAGTTGTTGCCCTCCAGGACGGCGTTGCGGACGGAGGCCAGGTAAATCCCGTTGCTGTAGGCCCCGGCGCTGCGGACGAGGCAGTTGCGGACGACGAAGTGGTCAGTGGTGCCCTGTACCCGTATCCCGTCGCTCGTCGTGTTTATCTCCCAGCCCTCTATGATGTACGGGTCCGTGGCAGTCCCGTTGCCGGACACGACCCCGTTCGACGGGTAGAGGGTGTTGTTGAACTGGGCGTTCCCGTTGATGTATATCGACGTGTGCGCGGTGTACGATATCTTGGCGGGGACAGGCGATGACGAGTCATCATCTGACGGATGTGGGATGAGGGCTGCGGACGTGGCGAACAAGACGGCGACGAGGGCCAAGGCGACGATCCCGAGGCGCCTGGGCGTCCTTCGTGCTCTCGGAGCGGGCATCCTGCGGTCGATGTACGGGGTCCTGGGCGATGATGTGCCGTGATTCGCGACGCATGCGCCGTTGTCCATCCGCCCGGCCGTCCGATCCGATCCCCTGAGTGTCATCTTACAAGCTCGTACGATTCATCAGTGAACCTTCAACTTAATCCCTTTCTTCGTACACTCTACAAATGGATTCGCACAGATGGCTGGAAGGCTGTCCTGGACCACCTGCCCAGCACATCGGAGAGACTGATGAGCGCCGCCGGCGGCGCCCATGACCTCGTCTCACGCAGTCGGAGGCGGCGGGGTCTCCCTGAACGCCTCGACGACCACGGTCCCCGTCTTCCAGATGTTCGTCAGGTAGTACCTGTACTCCCCGACCTTGTGGAACGTGCAGCTCCAGTAATCCCCGGGGGCTATCAAAAGGCCGCTCTGGAACAATCCGTCGGGGTGCTCCCCCGACTCGTCCAAGGTCCCGCTCTTGACGCTCGAGCCCGGCGGCGCGGCCCAGGTCCTGTTCACCCACACGACCTTGGTCCCCTCGACGACCTTGACCACCTGGGGCACGACGTTCGGCCCGACGATGTCGACATACGCCTCGAACCTCGGCGGCGGAGGCGGCGGCGGGGGTATCTGGTGCGCCCCCTGGACCGGCTGCATGCCGTTGAGGGACGACTGCGCCTGCGCGAGCCTCGCGGCCTGTGCCCGGGCGGCCTCCGCATCCCGCCTGCGCCTGCTGGACCGGGCCGCGGCCGCGATGACCACTATCGCGATCAGGACCATCACGAGTATGATGAAGAGGGTGATGCCGAGGACATCCTCGATGAAGTCCACGATCGTCCGGATGAAGTCCTGGAAGAACCCGATTATCGGGTTGTCCGAGGCCGATTCCGAGATCAGTATCTGGACCTCCTCGGACGAAATCAGGATGCCGTCCACCTCCGCGTACGCGGTCAGGTAGATGGTGCCGTTCGTCGGCTGGGACGGCATGTCCTCCACTGTGAACTCCGCCCATGTGGTGCCCGTGAACGATTCGGAGGTCCCGGCCACCTCGCCAGGCGAGAATCCCCATTCGATGTATGTCTCATCTATCGTGCCCGGGTCCCCGCCGCTGACGAGCCATGTGACGGAGTACGTCTCGTTCAGGCCGACCTGCTCAGGATATTCCGTGATCGTGACCGTCGGGTCCGCCACCGACGCGACCGCCTCGAAGGCGTTGACGACGCCCCAGCCGGTGCCAGAGTCCCAGCCGGATATGCTGAGGTCCCTCGCGGTCTCGTTGATCGCCTCCCCGACCTCCTCAGGCGTGAGGGCCGGGTTCACCGACAGCATCAGGGCCGCGACCCCCGCGACATGCGGGGCCGCCGCGGACGTGCCCGACAGCAGCTGGTACGAGCCTCCACCCATGGTCGAGAATATCCCGACACCGGGGGCCATCACGTCCAGACCTTCCCCGAAGTTGCTGAAGGACGCGCGTCTATCGGTGGTGTCTATCGCCCCCACCCCGATGACGTTGGGGAATGCCGCGGGATATGTGAGCACGCTCGTGCCGCTGTTGCCGGCCGCGGCCACGAGCACGAGCCCTTGGCTGGCCGCGAAGTTCACGGCGTTCTCCAGGACCGTGCTGCTCCCGTCGACCCCGAGGCTCATGACGATGACATCGGCGTTGTTCTCCGCGGCGAACCTTACCCCGTTCGCGACATAGAGGTCCGTGCCCTCGCCCGAGTCGTTCATGACCTTCACGGCCATGAGCCTGATCTGTGCCAGGCCCGCCATGCCCTCGCCGTTGTCCGCCACGGCCCCGACTATGCCCGCGACGTGGGTGCCGTGGTATGTGTACGTGTTCTGCTCCCAGTCCCCGTCCTCGTCGAACCCGTTCACGTTGTCGTCCATGGGGAACCAGTTGTCATCTACGAAGTTGTAGCCGTAGTACCCGTCCTCGTTCGTCCACATGTTCGCCGCGAGGTCCCCGTGCTCCCAGTCTATGCCGGTGTCGAGGACCGCGACGACGACCTCTTCGCTCCCGAGTGACACGTCCCACGCGCCGAACGCGAGGACGCTCTCGAGGCCCCACTGGTCGGGTATGTCAGGGTCGTCCGGCGTGTACAGCGTGTGCGCCCTCCTCTCTGGCGACACGGATACGACGCCCGGGTGCGACATGAGCGCATCTAGGAGCGGCTCCGGGGACGGGCCGAGCGACACGCCCATCAGGCAGGTCTCCCTCCAGGAGGACCTGACCTCCCCGCCTAACGACCCTACGAGTCCCACGACCTCGTCGTGGTACAGTGGGCCGTCGGTCTCTATCACGATGGCGTCGGCGGAGCCGAGCAGCTCCGAATATGACTGGGCAGAAGCATCCGAGACCAGGGACCCCGGAGGCAAGGGCTGCACGGGACCGGCGAGCATGAGTGTCGCGGCGAACAGGACGCTTACGAACAGAGTGAACCGCATCTGTGCACCTTTGGAACGATGACACGCGCCATGTGCCCGCGGAGTACGCCGTCCCCCGCCGGACCTGGACGGAGGCATCTTACCAATTCCTGCACATAAATACGTTTTCCCAAGGTTACCTCCGCCAGGCACACACGCGGGGAAACGGGCGATGCCCTCGCAAGGTTGAATAGGGCACACGCGCCTCAGCCACATGCATGGATGCGCTCACCGCGGTGCTCCTGGGGATAGTCCAGGGCATCACCGAATGGCTGCCGGTCTCGAGCTCCGCGCATCTCGCGATCGCGCAGGAGCTCCTGGGGCTGGACGCGGGCGAGAACCTCCTGTTCGATCTCGCGGTCCACATGGGCACCCTGCTCGCAGTGTGCGTGTTCTTCAGGAAGGAGCTGGGCAGGATCGTGCTCGCGCTCCTCAGGCCCGGCGACAAAGGCGCGGACTCGAAAGCACTGAGGACCCTGGGGATCCTCCTGCTCCTGGGCACTATACCCGTCGCGGTCGTGGGCCTCCTGCTGTCCGACCGCGCGGAGGACATATTCACGCTGCCGCTCATCGGCGCGGCCCTGGTCGTGAACGCCGTCGTGCTGCTCATGGCCGAGAGGAGTTCGAAGCAGGCCCGCAGGAAGGATGTGAGCGCGAGGGACGCCCTGGTCGCGGGCATGATGCAGGCGGCGTCCATCGTCCCCGGGATATCCAGGAGCGGGTCGACCCTGTCCGGAGGGATGTTCTCCGGGCTCGAGCGGGAGGCCGCGGCCACATTCGCCTTCCTGCTGTCCGTGCCCGCGCTCCTGGGAGCGTTCGCATACGGCTTCGCGACCCTGGAGAAGTACGACTTCGACCTCGCGTCGACCGTCCTGGGGGCCGCCGTGGCGTTCGCCGCGGGCTTCGTATCGATAGGCTATCTGCTCAAAGCAGTCAAGGCAGGCAAGCTCTGGGTGTTCAGCGTGTACTGCGCGGTCCTGGGAGTCGCGGTCCTGGCCCTGACGCTCTAGAAAGGTCATTCCTCGTCAAGGGATTTCTCGAGCTCGAGCGCGAACTCGATCTTCTTCGCCTCGCGCGCCCTCCTGGTCTTCCTGGTCCCGACATACAAGGATATCAGTATCACGGCCGCGACGGCCGCGCCCGCGACCATGTACATCCAGTTCTCGTCCAGGAAGCCTTCGCCCGGAGGCGGCGGGTCGGCCACGTTCGGGAGCGTCCCTGAGATCCACTCGCACAGGTTCGTGTACCCGTCCGAGTCGAAGTCGGAGTCCGCGTCGTACTCCATCGACCCCATGAAGTTCAGCTCCCACCAGTCGGGCATCCCGTCGTAGTCGAGGTCGTCCACGGATATGACCGCCGTGAAGTCCTTGCCCGTGTTGTTCCAGGCGTCCGTGACCGTGAGCTCGATCTTGTACAGCCCCAGTTCATAGAACCTGTACGACACGAAGGCGCCGTACACGATGTCCGTCTCGTTCTCGTAGGTTATCTCCCATGTGTAGTTGACGATCGTGTAGCTGTAGTTCACGAGGTCGTTCGCGAGGTCGTACGAGTCGTGGGCGTCCAGGAAGTAGGTCGTGCCGTTCGAGACCGTCTCCGCGAGCGGGTCTATCACGGCGACGGGGTCGGTGGTCGAGCCTGCAGAGCGCGCAACCAGGCCCTGCTCATCGGCCGCGCACATGTGGGCCAGGCTGACGAGCGATATGGCTGCGACGAACAACGCGCAGGCCGACATCCTTCTCGAGACCATATGATCATCCGCTGGACTGACTTCAGGTCGAGCGCCCCGGCGTCGTCATAGCGGGCGCTCAGTCCCGTGCCGACCGATAAGATGCGGTGCGCCGATATATCACTTTTCGCGAAACAGACGAAACACTCGTAAGGCTTGACCGACAGGCGACGGGCGCATACAGCGGAAGGGTTTAAGTCGGCGAAGGCATTGAAAGGGCGGGCATGTCGGGATGAATGTCGAGGCGAAGAAGCTCTTCGGATGCACCGTGTGCGGGTTCAGGGTCACCGGGTCCGAGGATGCGTGCCCCAGGTGCGGCACGAAGTTCACCAAGAACACCAAGTTCGAGTGCCCGTTCTGCGGGGAGCAGGTGAACCCCTCCCAGAGCAGATGCCCCCTGTGCCACGTATCGTACAGGGAGTTCCACCAGAGGACCGACACCGGCCACTCCGAGGAGACCGTGGACGTGCTCCTCACGGACATCATCAGCCGGGAGTCGGAGCAGGTCAAGCAGGAGGGCAAGCGGTTCAGCTGCCCGTCATGTTCATGGATGCTCGACGGCACCGAGGACAAGTGCCCGAAGTGCGGGGCGTCCTTCCACGAGGATGTCTGCTACCAGTGCCCGATCTGCGCGGCCATGGTGCCCGCGGAGGCGGCCAAGTGCGAGGAGTGCGGGGCGCTGTTCTCGCAGGAGCAGGCGCCCGCAGCTGAAGCTGCGGCGGAGCCCGAGCAGGCCGCGGAGCCGGAGAGCGCGCCCGAGGAAGCTCCGGCCGAGGAGCCCGAGGCGGCCCCAGAGCCGGCGGCAGTAGAGGAACCGGCGCCGGCCGCGCCTGAGCCGGCACCCGAACAGATCGCGCCGGACGAGGAACCGCAGGCCGCGCAGGAGCCCGAGCCACAGCCTGTGCAGGAACCCGAGGCCCAACCTGAGCCGCAGCCCGAACCGGCAGCCGAGCCCGTCCAGGAACCTGAACCCGAGGCGGTACAGCCCGCAGAGCCCGTCGCGGTCTACGAATCTCAGCCCGAGCCTGTCCCTCAGGAATTTGTCCCGCAGGCGGCCGAGACGCCCGAGCCGAGGAAGGAGGAGGAGCCCGCTGCCGTCCCCGAAGCCGAGGAAAGACCGGCCGAGGAGCCACAGCCGGCCCCCGCTGAAGAGCCTGCGCCCAAGCCGAAGCAGAGGAAGCTGAAGGTCAGGAAGGTCAAGGCGAAACAGTAGACCGCCCCCGCAACGGTTATCTCCCGCGCGCCCGTTATTCTGAGCCGTGATACACATAGACGCCCGTGAAGGGCTCTCCGCGGACATGGTCCTCGCAGCATCCATAGGCCTCCTGCCGAGGGGCGATGCTGCGACCGTGATCAAATCGCTCTCGGAGACCGCCTGCGGGTACGGCGTCACGTTCCACTGCGGGGAGATCGATGAGGAAGGCGAGAGAGGCCTCGGGATATCGTACATATCGAGGGAGAGGCAGCTCGACACGGTCCCTTACGAAACCGCCTTCTCGACGCTCTCGTCAATGAACTCCTCGCTCTGCTCGGACGGGGACATGGCCCGCAGGATACTCAGCAGGATATTCGAGGCGGAGTCTGCCGCGCACGGGCTGCCTCCTGAGCAGGTGCACCTGCACGAGATAGGCAGGCCCGAGGCCCTCCTGAACATCGCGGGGATAGGGCTCGTCGCGCCCATGGTCTGCCCTCCCGGCGAATCGTTCGTCTGCTCCACCATCACGGCCGGCAGGGGCGTCACGACCACGTCCCACGGCACCATGAGGATACCGGCGCCCGCCGCGGCATACCTCCTGCGCGGGCTCGCGCACACCACAGGCGACCACCCCGGCGAGAGGGCGACCCCGACCGGCCTCGCCGCGGTGTCTGTGCTCTCGTCGGGGCACTCGGACATCGTCCCCGAGGATTGGGCCGCGCGCAGCGTCGGCTTCGGCACGAAGAGGTTCGCGGGCAGGCTCGGCCGGGTAGTGATGACGGTTTCCGGGCATAAACCGCGTGATGATGCTTCCTGAGCGACACGGACCCGTACTCACGTGGCAAAAGAGTTAAAACTAACACTGTTATTCAGAATGATGTCGTCTGTCAGAGCGGCCAGGAGTAATCATGCCTGATAGAGGCGAAGGATTCCCCCGACCCACCAAGACCCTCGACTGCATCGGACTCTACTGTCCGGAGCCGGTGTTCAGGACCAGAGAGGAGATCTCAATGGTCCAGGTTGGACAGGTCCTGGAGGTTTTGGCAGACGACCCCGCCTCCGAATCCGACATCAGGGCCTGGGCGAAGCACGCCGGGCACGAGTTGATATCGGCCGAGAGGACCGACAGCGGGTTCAGGTTCCTCATCAAGCGGAGGCTGTGACCCGCCCCAAGGGAGGATGATGGTTTGTCTAAGAAGATACTCTATGTGCAGACGTCAGGACCGGACACGCCCGAGAGGCTCTACTCACCGTTCGTGCTCGCGACCACGGCGAAGGCCATGGGCGTGGACGCCGCGGTGTACTTCCTCGCGAAGGGCATCCTCGGAGTCAAGAAGGGCGAGCCCGAAAAGATCAAGATGGGCTCCTTCCCGAGCCTGAAGGAGGTCATGGACCAGGCGGCCAAGGCCGGCGTCGAGATGTTCGTGTGCGCCCAGAGCGCGCAGCTCTGGGGCCTGAAGGCGTCCTCGGACGACTTCGAGCCGCCCGCGAAGGTCGTGGGCGCCGCTACCCTGAACGACCTCGTGCTCGAGTACGATGCGGTGCTAACCTTTTAGGCGGGCACCGCCTCTGGTAATCCGAGGGATGTCACATGCCCGAAGGAACCGACAAGCCCAGGCCGAGGATCTACATGGACCACGCAGCCGCGGCCCCGGTGGACCCGCGCGTCCTCGACCGGATGATGCCCTACTTCTCCGACAGGTTCGGGAACCCGTCCTCCATACACAGCGCCGGCCGGGAGCCGAAGAAGGCCCTCGAGGACGCGAGGGCGAGCGTCGCGAAGCTCATCAACGCGAAGCGGAAGGAGGAGGTCGTGTTCACATCGGGCGCGACCGAGGCGAACAACATGGGCATCAAGGGCGTCGCGATGAGGCTCAAGGCCGAGGGGAACCACGTGGTCACAACGGCGATGGAGCACATCTCGGTCCTGAACATCATGAAGTACCTGCAGAAGCAGGGGTTCGAGGTCACCTTCGTCCCGCCCACGCAGGACGGGTTCATCGACATGGCGGAGTTCGAGAAGGCCATCAGGAAGGACACGGTCCTCGCATCGGTCATGTTCGCGAACAACGAGATAGGCACCCTGCAGCCGGTCGCGGAGCTCGGGAAGTTGCTGCAGGAGAAGGACATCTACTTCCACGTCGACGCCGCGCCCGCCGCGGGGCTCGTCCCCATAGATGTGCAGGCCCTGGGGATAGACCTCATGTCGTTGTCGTCCAACGACATGTACGGCCCCAAGGGCGTAGGCGCGCTCTACGTCAAGGACGGCACGAGGATAGAGGCCGTCGGTCAGGGCGGGGGGCAGGAGCGGGGCCTCAGGTCCGGCTCCGAGAACATCCCGGGCATCGTGGGGTTCGGGGAGGCGGCCGAGATCGCGAGGAGCGACATGGCCTCCGAGGGCGAGCGCCTGAAGGCGCTCAGGGACAGGCTGGTCAAGGGCATGCTCGACCGGGTCGAAGACTCTTACCTGAACGGCCACCCGACCATGCGCCTGCCCAACAACGCCAACTTCGGGTTCAAGTTCGTCGAGGGGGAGGCGATGCTGCTCAACCTCGACATGATGGGCGTGTCCGTGTCCTCGAGCTCACCCTGCACATCCAAGAGCCTCCTGCCGTCCCACGTGCTGCTCGCGTGCGGCATACCTACGGAGGAGGCGCAGAGCGCGGTGCAGTTCACCCTCGGCAGATGGAACACCGAGGCCGAGGTCGACCGCGTGCTCGACCTCATGCCCGGGGTGATCTCCAAGCTGAGGGCGATGTCCCCGTTCAGCCGGGAGAACGTCGAGGAGATGCGCTCGACCGCGGGCCACAGGGACGACCACGGCCATTGCGACACCTGAGCGGGTGCCGGGGCTGGCCCCTCGCGCGCGCGCGTGGCTGGCCCGTTCCCGAGGCCGTGCGTATCGCCTTAGGGACTATACGGCGCGATATATGAGGATATATAGTTGATGCTGGTCACGACAAAAGGCCAGCAAAATCTCAGCAAGGTTATATATATAGTTCGTCAATTAATGCACGAGGATGGGATAGCCCATGAAACGAAGAATTTTGAGCGTAGCGATGGCTCTGTGCATGATTGCTGTCGTGTTCACCGCCCTTCCGACGAAGGCAGAGGTGTACTACACGGGCGATGTGCAGACGATGGATAGCAGTGGTATTTCGAAGGATGTCTTCTTCGAGGGTGACCCTGTGTATGTCAACGTGACCCTGTGGTATCAGGGCTCACTCGTGGACTCTGACATACGGCTGAGGTTGATGTGGGACGGGAACTCCGAGGCGACCGTACTTGCGAACACGGATACGCCGATCGTGGGATACTTCAACAGCACGATTGTGCCAGCCCCGCTTTCGACCGGCTCGATAATGTTCGATGAGGACTTGACCGTGGCGTACGTGGAACTGTCCGTCAGGGACCCCTACGGGAACTGGGAGCCGATCTTGTCGACTCCGATCACCCTCAGGAACGAGGGCGTGTCCCTGGATCCTGAGACCTCCATGTACTACCCCGGGCAGGATGTCACCATCACCGTGACGACCGGCAACACCGAGGAGTTCTACGTGCAGATCTGGGACGACGAAGACCACGATCTGGTCCCTGAGTGGACCCACGAGACGGTGGACGACGACGGCGTGTGGAGCGACAACTTCACGATACCTGCTGACGCAGACTCGGGCTGGTACCGCGCCCGCGTCGTTGCAGAGGACGGGGATGTGCTCTGGTTCCAGGCGTGGTTCAGCATAGCGACCTTCGGTGTGACCATCAACGCAGACAGGACCTGTGTCCTGCCGGGCGAGACGGTCACGGTCGAGTACCTGGTCTACGACATAGCCACGCTTGACCTGTACACCGAAGTCACGACGGAGTGGAACGCGGTCTGGTACAACGACACCGGCGTCGAGCAGATCGACGAGGGCGAGCTCGTCCCGGGATACCTCGGGTCCGAGATGTTCACCGTACCGGCTGACATCAACCAGAGCTACTACTACGCCCTGCACTTCTGGGTCAACGACACCGAGGACAGGAGCGTCCATGTGGAATTCTGGGTGGGCATCGGCCAGCTCTGGGGATCCGTCGACACTGACAGCGACGATTACCTCGCCGGCGAGAAGGTCACCGTGGAAGTGGACGCGTGGGTCGCCTACGACTGGTACGAAGCAGACAGCAACGGCCTGCCCAACGCTGACGTCGACATCGAGGTCGAGATGAACGGCGAGGTCCTCGAACTCTACGGCGCGTCTGACCTGATGACAGGCACCTACGGAGAGGCGGAGCACGAGTTCACCCTCTCTGACGAGGCACTTGCAGGGACATACACCGTGACGGCCACCATATCCAAGGTCGGATACAGCGTGGTCAGGATGACCACGTTCGAGGTAGGTCTCTCCTCCTGGTTCATCGTCGACCTGGAGAAGGACGACTACTACAGCGGCGAGACTGCGACGGTCAAGTTCATGGCGGCCTGGGGCTCAGAGATGCTCATGAACATGTCCGTGTTCTACATCGTTGAGTACAGCGACGGGAACCTGGACTACGGCAACTCGACGGTCGGCGAGGCCAGCTTCGACATACCTGTCGACTTCGTCGGCGGCATGACGGTAACGGCCATGACGACGGTCAACGGCAACTACCTCGATGATGATGACTCCGCGTATGTGTCGAAGGCGTTCATCGGCATCTCGGTCGATTCGTACGAGTACTCTGCAGGTGACACGGTCACCTGGAGATACCAGATCATGACCGGTATGACCGAGGGGCTGCTGTCCTACAGCATAGAGGACTCGAGAGGCCTCACGGTCGCGTCTACGACCATACCGTTCGCGACCTCCGGCACGATAGCCTACACGGTGCCTGCGGAGAGCCCGGCTGACTGGTACTGGCTCGAGATCGTCCTCAAGGACGGCCTGGGCAACTCAGTATCGGCCTCCCTCACCGTCGTGCTCGTGAGCGACTACACGATCAACGTGTGGCTCGCGGACGACTCGGGCTTCGTCGGCGGCGCGTTCGAGCCCGGCGACGGCGTCGAGCTCGCGTACGAGATACTCACGAACGGCGCCCCGCACATGGCGGTCTACCAGATATGGTACCGCGCCAACTGGGGCTCCGACATGGCGTGGATGTCCGTGCTGACGACCTCCCCGACCGGCACCCTGGCACTGACCGTGCCTGACGGCACCGCGGACGGGACATATTGGGTCGATGTCGAGCTCTACGACGGCACGAACCTGATCTGGGACGCGCTGTCCGAGGACTCCGTCCAGGTGGAAGTAGCGGCTGACCAGAGCGGCTGGAGCAAGGAGATCGCCGGGATGAGCGCGATAGACTTCGTGATGCTCGTGCTCATCGTGGTGATGATCGTCCTGCTCATCGTCGTGCCCTTCCTGAAGGGCAGGAGCGGCCCCCTCTTCAAGAAGAAGGAGCCCGAACCGATGACGATGGCCCCGCCGCCCGCGGAGCAGCCTCCGGCACCGCCTCAGTAGGCCCGACGGAAGGACAACAAACCCTTTTCCAAATCCTATTTTTCATTCCTCACAGACCAGCGCGCGTGCTGGCGTTCCCCGGCCGGCGCTGAGGAAAGCCTTATACCCCGGCGGTCTGATTGGCCCGGGCCATGGCCCGACCTAAGGTGGCCGTCGTAGGCCTGGGATATGTCGGCATACCCCTCTCGGCACTTCTAGCGGACAGGGGTTGCGACGTCGTCGGGGTCGATGTCGTCGCGGAGAGGGCGCTCAAGATCAACGAGGGCATCCTGCCGCTGTCCGGGGACGAGCCCGAGCTCGCGGACATGCTCGAGAGGGTCGTGAAGAAGAGCGACCTGAGGGCCTCGACCGAGTTCGCCGCGTGCTCCGACAGGGACGCGGTGTTCGTCTGCGTCGACACGCCCATAGACGAGGAGCACCGGCCCAACAACTCCAGGCTCCTGGCTGCAGCCACGGGCATAGGCGAGCACATGCGCAAGGGCACGCTCGTCGTGGTCGAATCGACCATCGCCCCGGGCACCATGCTCAAGGTCTTCGCGCCCGCGCTCGAGCGGGCCTCGGGAATGGCCCTGGGGAAGGATTTCAAGCTGGCGCACTGCCCCGAGAGGGTCATGCCCGGGAGGCTCCTGCACAACCTCAGGAGCTACGACAGGGTCCTGGGAGGGTACGACAGGCAGAGCGTCGCCCGGGCGAAGGCCATCTACTCACGCTTCATGCAGGGCGAGCTGCACACGACGGACCTCACATCCGCCGAGATAGTCAAGACCGCCGAGAACGCCTACAGGGATGTGCAGATCGCGTTCGCTAACGAGGTCGCACTCATATGCGAGCAGCTGGGAGTCGACGCGTTCGATGTCCGGAGGCTCGTGAACACCTGCCCGTTCAGGGACATGCACGTGCCGGGCGCGGGCGTGGGAGGCCACTGCCTGCCCAAGGACCCGTGGCTGCTAGCACATGGGGGCAAGGCGGCGAAGCCCAGACTGATACCGGCCGCAAGGGCCGTGAACGACTCGATGCCAATCCATATGGTCGAGCTGGCCGAGAGGATGCTCGAAGAGGCTAAGATAGACAAGAGGAAGGCCAACGTGGCCGTCATGGGCGCGTCCTTCCTGCAGGACAGCGGAGACATCAGGAACTCGCCCTCGCTCCCGGTCATACACGCGTTCAAGAGGTCCGCGAGGCTCTCGGTCCACGACCCCTACGTCGTGCACCTGGACGGCACCGAGGCCACCAAGGACCTCGCTGGCGCCCTCGAGGACGCGGACATCGCGATATTCATGGTGGCGCACAAGCAGTACAGGCGCGTCTCGCCCGCGATGCTCAAGAAGCTCATGCGCACGCCGATCGTCGTGGACGGCAGGGACCTTTTCTCGGCGGACAAGATGCGCAAGGCGGGCGTCAGGTACGCCGGCCTGGGCAAGGGGCTCAGCTGAGCAGTTCCGAGAGGCCTTCTTCCAGGGACACCTTCGGCGAGAAGCCGAGCTTATCCTTCGCCCTGGTCACGTCCGCGAGGCTGTGCCTTATGTCCCCCTTCCTGGGGTCCGTGAACTCAGGCTCGAGCCGCCTCCCCGAGACCGATACGGTCGTCCTCGCGAGGTCCAGGATGCTCGTCGACCGGCCCGAGCCGCAGTTGAAGACCATGCCGGACACGGAGGGCGCGTCCAGGAGCCTCACGGCCATGGCCGCGACGTCCCGCGCGTGTATGAAATCCCTTGTCTGGAGCCCGTCCCCTTCTATCACCGGGGCCTTGCCCCTCCTGACGCGCTCCACGAACTTCGTGATGACTCCCGAGTACGGGCTCGACGGGTCCGCCCTGACGGAGTAGAAGTTGAAGGGCCTCATGGCCACGACCTCCATCCGCGTGGTGTGCCCGAACGCGAGCGTGAACCTCTCGCCCGCGAGCTTGCTCGCGCCGTAGTTGCTCATGGGCTCCGTCGGATGGTCCTCCGGGATCGGCACGCCCCGCGGGTTCCCGTACACCGCGGCGCTGCTCACATACACGAACCGCCTCACGCCCGAACGCGCGGACGCGTTCAGCATGTTGACCGTGCCTATCACGTTGGCCTGAGCGTCCCCGACAGGGTCCTCGGTCGACCTCTCGACGCTGACCTGGGCTGCGCAGTGCACCACGGAATCGACCCCCCTGGTCGCCCGGACCGCGTCCGCCTCGTTCCGGATGTCCCCGGGCACGGTCAGGTCGCGCGTGGATGCGTGGAGCGAGGGCGCGATGTCCAGGCCGGAGACCTCGTGCGCTCCGGCCAGGTGCTCGCATATGTACGAGCCCAGCTGCCCCGATGAACCTGTTACGAGGACCTTCATGACCGGAACCCCCTCGGGCTCACTTGACCTGCTCCTTGCTGCCGGACGCGACGGACCTGAGGGCGGCGTCGGCTATCTTCAGCGTCTTGACCGCGCTCTCGCCCGTCACGAGCGGCTCGCGGTCCTTCTCGACTGCGGACATGAAGTCCGAGAGCTCCCGCCTGAGCGGCTCCTCCTTCCTGAGCGCTATCCGCCTCAGGTCGAACTCGAGCGGCACGTTGAACAGGTTGCCCGCCTCGAACGGCTTGAAGGAGGACGAGCACACCTGGGCGCTCTGCTCCATGTAGTCCAGCTCGACGAAGTTCTTGCTGCAGGTCAGGGCGAGCTTCCTCACCTTCATGGGCGTGAGCCAGTTTACCTCCACGAAGCCCGTGGCGCCCTTGTCGAAGTCTATGAGCATGTTCGCGTGGTCCTCGAACTCGATCCCGTTGCCCCGGCCACCCAGGGCGTAGACCGACCTCGCCTCCTGGTCGACCACGTGCTGTATGACATCTATGTCGTGTATGCCGAGGTCCATGACTACCCCGACGTCCTTTATCCTGGACGGGAGGGACGACACCCGCCTGCTCGCGGCCGTGATGATCTCCCCGTACTCCCCGCTCTGGACCCCCATCTTCGCGAAGCCCACCACGGGGTTGTGCCTCTCGACGAACCCGCCCGCGAGCACGAGCCCCTGCTTCTTCGCGAGGGAGACGAGCTCCAGCAGGTCGGACGGCCTCCCCGTCATGGGCTTCTCCAGGAGCAAGTGCTTCCCCGCCTTGAGCGCGTCCGAGGCGACCGCCTTGTGCGTGGTCGTCGGCGTGACTATCACTACGGCGTCCAGGTCCTTCTTCAGGAGGGCCGTGTGGTCCGTGAACGCATCCACGGAGTACTTGCCCCCGACCTTCTTCGCGGCCTCGGGCGATATGTCGGATACGCCCGCGAGGACGCCCATGTCCGCCAGTATCCTCGCATGGTTCTGGCCCATCGAGCCGACGCCTATCACGCCTACGCGCATGGGTGCGGAATCCGTATCGTCGGTAAATAACCCTTGGGTTCCGCGCGACGCCGTCTCCGTCAAAACCTTATTACCTCTTCGCGATACCTGCCATGGTCGATTGAATGAAGAAGAAGCTGATGGACATACTGGCGTGCCCCGTGTGCAAGCACCACCCGCTCGAGCTCAAGGTCACCAAGGAGGACGACAAGGAGGTCCTGTCGGGGACCATCAGGTGCCCCAAGTGCGCGGTCGACTACCCCATCGAGGACGGCATACCGAACATGCTGCCCCCGGGTTCCTGATCAGGCCTTGTCCTTCGGCCTCGATTCGAGCGCCCACTTGAGCATGTCCAGGCTCTTGCCCCACGCGTCCTCTATCGTCCTGGCCAAGGCCCGCTTCTCGTCCTCGCGTATGTTCATGGTCGCAGGCATCTCGAATTCGAAGTCCAGGGTCACCAGCGCCTTCCCGCCGATGTCCCTGAACTCCCACGCGGTCTTCGTCCTCACGCCCCTCATCGACTTGAGCACTATCCTCCGGTTCTTCACGAAGTCCGTGATGTCCACCGTGGTCCTCATCTGCACCTTGTCCCCGAGCAGCATCGTGAGGTCCAGGGAGGTGCCCTGGCCGTACTGGACCAGGCTGGTGGCCTCCATGTCGACGAACATGGGTAGGTAGTTCGAGAAGTTCCGCCAGTCGGCGACATACTCGAAGGCGTCCTCCACCCGGGAGGAGATGGAGGCCCTCCGCTTGATCGCGGGCATCTGTTCCGGGTGAGAAGCACCGGGAGGGTATTTAGGGGTTCTCAGGGAGGACGGCGGGGCAGACGGCCCCCGCGAGGTACACAATAAGACGTTTGCGCACTGGCTGGATGCAACACATTGATATCGGGGAGGCCCTGTTCCCGTTAAGCCGCGCGTGGAACGCGCGGAAAGGTGAGCTAGATGAAGGTGCTCGTCGCGGACGAGATTTCGAAGGGCGGCGTGGAGATGCTGAAGGCCCAGGGCTACAAGGTCGACGTGAAGCTCGGGCTCAAGGAGGACGAGCTGGTCAAGGCCATCAAGGACTACGACGTACTCCTGGTCAGGAGCGCGACCAAGGCCACGAGGAAGGTCATCATGGCCTCGAAGCTGAAGGTCATAGGCAGGGCCGGCATCGGAGTGGACAACATCGACGTGGCCGCGGCCACGGAGAAGGGCATATTGGTCATGAACGCGCCGTCCGGGAACGTCATCTCGACCGCTGAGCTCACGGTAGGGCTGCTGTTCGCGCTCGCGAGGAAGATACCGCAGGCGGACGCGTCCACCAAGAAGGGCGAGTGGAAGAGGAAGGAGATGAAGGGCCTCCAGATAGCCGGCAAGACCCTGGGCATCGTGGGCCTGGGCAGGGTCGGGGCCGAGGTGTCCAAGCGCGCGGCCGCGCTCGGCATGAAGGTCATCGCCTACGACCCGCTCGTGTCCCCCGAGGTCGGCGTCCGGCTGCACGTCAGGCTCGTCACGCTCGACAGGCTCCTCGAGGAGTCCGACTTCGTCACCGTGCACACGCCCCTGACGCCCCAGACGAAGGACATGCTGGGGAAGTCCGAGCTCGCGAGGATGAAGAAGAGCGCCATGATAGTCAACTGCGCCCGCGGGGGTGTCGTGAACGAGGACGCGCTGTACGAGGCTCTATCCGAGGGCAGGCTCGCCGGGGCAGCCATCGATGTGTTCACCGAGGAGCCCCCGAAGGGATCGAAGCTGCTGGCGCTCGACAACGTGGTGCTCACGCCGCACCTGGGCGCCACGACGAAGGAGGCCCAGGAGGATGTGGGCTCCGAGATCGCGGAGCAGGTCATCGCGTACCTCAAGGACAACATCATCAGGAACGCGCTCAACCTCCCGGCGAAGCTGGACCCGGAGATAGTCCCGTACATGCCCCTGGCCGAGAAGCTCGGCACGTTCATATGCCAGCTGGGGAAGTGCGGCACCGGCAAGGTGGAGATATCCTGCAGGGGCGAGCTGGCCCAGAAGGATGTGCGGATAATCGCCGCATCCGTCGTCACGGGCCTCCTGAAGCCGATATCCGAGGAGTTCACGGTCAACTACATCAACGCGCTCTCGTTCGCGAAGGCCAGGGGGATAGAGATCGTCTCCTCGACATCGGAGGACGCGGGCCCGTACAAGAACCTGATAAGGGTCACGATGCACACGGACGGCATCGCCGCGTCCGTCGCTGGCTCGCTCATGCCGGACAAGGGCCCGAGGCTGGTCGAGATAGACGGGAACATGGTGGACATCGTCCCCGAAGGCGACCTGCTGCTGATATCGCACATGGACAAGCCGGGCATGATCGGCAAGGTCGGCACGGTCCTGGGGGACAACGACGTCAACATCGCGAGCATGGAGGTCGCGAGGAGCAAGTCCCGCGGACCCGCGGTCATGATACTCGAGATAGACGACCAGATACCCCCGGATGTCATGGAGAAGGTCAGGGCGATCCCGGACCTGAACTCCGCGACCTACGTGAGGCTCTGAGGGCCCCTAGCAGAGATCATCTCTTCCTTCGCCTGAGCAGGAGCACCGCGACCGCTATCGCCGCCAGGCACGCGACCGCCACCAGGGCGCCATAGTACAGGGCGCCCATGTCGTCCCCGTTCGGAGGCACCGTGAACGTGATCGTCTCCGATACACTGTTGCCCGCGTTGTCGTACGCGACCAGCTCGACCGTGTGCGAGCCCTCCTCCAGGTCCGGGTAGACATGCATCTGCTCCAGAAGGGTCGACGCGTAAGCCTGCGTGCCCTCTTCGTAAACCAGGTCGACTAGGTATGTGTGAGGTGCCTGCCCGTCCAGGGATATCTCGTATTTGTCGATCCCGCTCACGACATCGCTGCAAGTCCATGTGACCGCGGCCTCGCCGGAGGACAGGTCCTCCGCGTCGACCAGACGGAGCTCGATCACCGTCGGCGCGGCCGTATCTATCTTGACCGTCGTCTCCTGCACCGGCTCGTGGTTCGACTCCATGTCCACGGAATAGAACTGGACCGTGTGGACGCCGTCGAACTGAAGCTCGAACGCGCTCTCGTACCGGGCGTACGCATCCCCGTCCACCGAGCATCGCGTCTCGGCGATGCCGGATTCGTCCTCCGCGGAGAGGCTCACGAGGACGCTGGACACGAACCAGCCGTCTTCGCCTTCAGTACCTGTGGCCGATGCGGTCGTCACCGGAGGGTCCAGCTCCGGGACGGTGACCTCCGCGCTCGCCCACCCGGTCATGTTGTCCGTGTCCCTGACCGCGACGGTCACCTCGAACGTGCCCTCTATTCCGAAGTCGTACTCGAAGACGGGCTCGTGGGACCACTCGGAGTCCCATATGCCGTCCGAGGTGGCGTCCCACGTGAACATGAGGTCCTCCCGGCTGTCCTCGCTGTCGCACGACTGCGACGCGTTGAAGACGTACTGCGAGGCGCTGGTCGCCTCGGGCGCGAGCGCGCACACTAAACAGGCCATGGGAGGCGTGTCCGGGCCCCAATACGAGAACTCGACCCAGGGCAAGCCGCAGGGCAGCACGTCCAGCCGGTCCCATTCCGCGGACAGGTTCCCGTGCTCCTCCTGTTCCTGGGACCATGTCCAGAAATCGATCGGGCCGATGAAGGTCAGCGTGCGCTCGTCCGATGAGAAGTCGACTCTGTCGGCCGAGCCGTATGCGGAAGGCTCGGAGTAATTCAAGATGGCCTGGCCAGAGATGTTGTTCGTGACCCACGGCTCCACGTGCTCGAGGAACAGTATGTCGTCATCCGGCCATGTGAACGAGAGTGTCTCGCCGTCCGAGAGGTTGTGGCACCCGGGGGTGTACGTGTAAGGGACCATGAGGCCGTTGGCGGCCGTCCCAGGGGAATGGCTCACGTGCGCCGAGTCGACGTACGGGTTGAACGACGAAGGGAACTCGGATCCGCCAGGGTCCGAGTAGACGTAGTCCTGGAGCGTGCCCTGCCAGACCCAGCACGGCTCTCCACTGTCCTTGCCCTCCCATGCGCGCACAGCGAACGCGACGGCGGTCTCTATCTCCACATCCGCGCTCTCCGGGCCAATCTCGACGCTCATCTTGAAGTCTTCGAACCACCACTCGTTCGGCATGAAGGCGTCCCGGAGCCACCTCGTCATCAGGGCATCCATGCCCCAGGTGACTATGTCGTATGAGAGCTCCACCTCGCCGCCGACCTTCGCGGCCCCGATGTCGAACACCATGTCCGTCCACGGCCATTCGTACATCCAGTAGATGTCGAGCCTGCTGTTCCCCTCGTCATTCATCCAATCCCGGTAGGACTCGACGAACCCGACTCCCTCGTCAGCCCACCACGAGTCGAAATCGTCGAACTCCTCGCTGGTCATGTCCATGACCGCCATGGCGGCCTCCCTGTCCAGACGCGCCGTGCCGTTCAACGACACGACCCATCCATCAAACCATTCGTCGAACGGGATCAAAGGGTCTGGGTATCCGCGGTCGTACCAGTCCTGGACCGTCAGATACTGCATGCGCCATTCTATGGCCGCGTTTCCGCCCCTCGGGCCGTCATCGCCGGACAGGAAAGGAAGGAAGACAGGGCGCTCAGCCATGTTCACCTCGGACAGGTTCCGGGCGACGACGTCTAGCCGGGCACCCGAGAAGGTGTCGAAGCAATCCACTTCGTAGAATTGCCGGTTCAGGTACGGGAACGAGTCCGTCGTGGCGATGTCGAGGCCGTAGTAGTCTGCCCTGTACTGCCACCATTCACCGTATGGCACATCGAAGAAGTCGTACCAACGGTACTCCACGGTCCGCCCCTCAGGATCCTCGACCGACACCGACGCGGGGGTCTCAGACTGGACCGGCTCGCCGCCTCCGCCGGGGAAGACGACCATGGAGGATGAGAGTGCCGCGCACAACAAGATCGCGAACAGCCTCACCGCCGTTCCAGACACGGTCACATTCAGTCCTCCGCTCAGGCGCTGCGCGCCTGCTCCACCCTCGACTGAGAAGGGAATCGGAGACTTCGCTATAAGAAACCTCAGTCCGTAGGCGGGCCTGATATCCCGCCCACGTCAGATTTTAAAGACTTTGAAGCCCATCGCGCGGGGCGTCCGGGTACATACGAGGCCGAACCGACATGCCGACGCTCAAGATACAGATCCGAGAGGCGCACATAGGCGACCTGGGGGACGTGGTGGACCTCTGGGAGCAGATGGCGGAACACCACACCAGGCTGTCCCATCACTTCACGATCTCGGACGACGGCAAGGACCGGTACTCGAAGTACCTCGCGAAGAAGTTCTCTGAGAGGAGCACGAAACTGATAGTCGCCACGAGCGGGGACAGGGTCGTCGGGTTCATGCTATGCCTCCTGAGCCCGAACGCGCCCGTGTTCGCGGAGAAGACAATAGGACTGGTGTCCGACGTCTACGTGCGGCCCGAGTACCGGATGCGCGGGGTCGCCAGGGAGATGCTGAAGTCCGGCCTCAGATGGTTCCACAAGAACAAGGTCACATCCGTGCAGCTCAGCGTCGCGGCTGCGAACTTCGCTGCAAGGTCCGCGTGGGGACAGCTGGGCTTCAAGCCGCACATGATCATGAAGCGTCTGGACCTCGGGAAGTACCCCGCGACGAAGATGCTCGCGGAGGAACCCACGGTGGTCAGGAAGAAGGTCGTGAAGAAGGTCCAGAAAGTGAGGAAAGGGAAGTAGTTTGAGGGGTGCGGCCAGCTACTCCGCGAGCGCCTTCTTGAGCCTGGCCATGCCATCTTCGATGTTCTTCTTGCCCGTGGCATAGGATATGCGCAGGTGCTGCTCCCCCGCCGCGCCGAAGGACGAGCCGCCCGTGAGCGCGACCTCCGCCTTGTCCATCAGGTGCAGGGCCATCTCCTCGGACTTCATCTTGCCTTCGTACCTCGGGAACACGTAGAACGCGCCCTTGGGAGTGTCGCAGTGCAGCTGCGGTATGTCCTTCATCAGCCTCATGATCAGGTCCCGGCGCTCGTTGAACTCCTTCACCATGGCCTTGACGCAGTCCTGGGACTCGGTCAGCGCCGCGAGCCCGCCGTACTGCGCGAAGGTCGTGGCGTGCGTGATGGAGTGCTGCTGTATCTTCCCGATGGCCTTGAACAGCGGCTTGGGCGCGACGAGCCAGCCCATCCTCCACCCGGTCATGGCATAGGTCTTCGAGAACCCGCTTATGGTGACGGCCCTGTCGAACATCCCGGGCTCGGCCGCGATCGAGTAGTGCTTCAGACCGTCGAACACTATCTTCTCGTACACCTCGTCCGAGAGCACGACCAGGTCGTGGTCCTTCGCGAGGTCCGCGATGCCCTTGATGTCGTCCTTGGTCGCGACCGAACCGCACGGGTTCGACGGCGAGTTGAGCAGTATCATCTTCGTCTTCGGCGTGATGAGCTCGGCGACCGTCTCTGGAAGCACCCTGAAACCGGACTCCTCCCTCGTGGTGGCCGGGACCGCCCTCGCGCCTGCCAGCGCCGCGGCGGGCTCGTAGCTGACCCAGGCGGGGTCCGGCATGATGACCTCCTCGCCGGGGTTCAGGGTCGCCATGATGGTCATGAATATCGCCTGCTTCGTCGGCGTGACCATCACGTTCGATGTCTC
This sequence comes from uncultured Thermoplasmata archaeon, assembly GCA_964488505.1. Taxonomy (GTDB): domain Archaea; phylum Thermoplasmatota; class Thermoplasmata; order UBA10834; family UBA10834; genus UBA9653. Next base: position 138,436 of record CAZAUI010000002.1, read on the forward strand.
GCAAGGTATGCCGTTCTCCTCCTTGCTCCTCTTGGCTATCGCCTCTCTGAGGGCAGGCAGCCCTGGCCCGTCCAGGTACCTCGTCTTGCCCTCGTCCAACGCCTTCTTCGCCGCCTCCACTATGTGCTTCGGCGTGTCGAAGTCCGGCTCCCCGACGGTGAAGGATATGATCTTCTTGCCTTCGGCCTTCTTCTGGCCGGCCAGCTCCTTCATCTTCATCGTGCCGGAGTCCTTAACGTTCTTGATGCGGTCCGCGATCATTTCCATCGCCTGCCCAGGGTCAGGAGCAGCGGCAATATAAAGCATTGGTGTCGTGATTTCGTCATAGTGCCGTGAGGGCGTCCGAAGGACGCATAATCTATTATCCGGCGAAGGCCTTCGAACCGTCGATGGCCCTGAGGACAGGCAAACTGCCGCCGGAGCTGCTGAAGAGGATGCTGAAGCACAAGGGCGCTCCGGACAGGAGGGTCGTGCTAGGCCCCAAGGTGGGCGAGGACGCGGCCCTGGTGAAGCTGGGGAGCTACACCCTGGTGCTCAAGACGGACCCGGTCACCTACGCATCCGACATGATCGGCTGGTACGCGGTCAACGTGAACGCGAACGACGTGGCAACGAGGGGCGCGAAGCCAGCGTGGTTCCAGGCGGCCGTCCTGCTCCCGGAGGGGTCCGATGAGGCCCTGGTCGAGAGCATATTCGTGCAGATATCGGAGGCCGCGAAGGCGTTGGGTATCGCGGTGACGGGCGGGCACACGGAGGTCACGCCCGGCATAGACAGGCCGATCGTGGTCGGCGACATGCACGGGATACTCGTGGGCGGCTCGCCCGTGCTTACCTCGGGGGCCGAGGAAGGGGACTCGCTGGTCCTCACGAAGGGAGCGGGGATAGAGGGCACCGCGCTGATAGCCAGGGAGAAGAGGGACGAGCTCCTCAAGGTGTTCGACAAGGCCTTCGTGGACCGAGCGGCGGACTTCCTGAAGGACCCTGGGCTATCGATCGTGCCCGAAGCGAAGGCTGCGCTCGAGTTCGGCGTGCACTCGATGCACGACCCGACCGAGGGAGGCGTCGCCATGGGGGTCCGCGAGGTCGCGGAGGCCTCGGGGAGATCGATCGAGCTCTGGGCGGACGAGATAATGGTGCTCGAGGAGACCGCCCGGATCTGCGAGCACTACAAGCTGGACCCGCTCGGCCTTCTGGGTTCGGGCGCGCTCCTGGCAGCGTTCAAGCATGAGGATGCGGAAGCATACGTCTCCGCCCTCGGGAAGATGGGCATAGGAGCGAAGATTGTCGGCAAGGTCACGGGCGGCAAGGACGGGTCCGTGCTCGTCAGGGGCGGCGTGTCTACTCCGCTTTCTTCTTCCGAGCGGGACGAGGTTTTGAAGGTGCTTTAGCCTTCTTGGGCTTCAGCGCGTCGCCGTGCATCTCCGACATTTCGATGGAGCACAGCACTTTCGAAGTCACAGTCCAGACCTTCATCATGCGGTCCCCCAGGGAATAGCGCCGCGGCTTCGGCCTGAGCTTGCTCAGGTCCGACCTGAACGTGCCCTTCGAGAAGCCTCCGATTATGACCACGACCCGCTCACCCTTGAGGTCGACCATCTTCTCCGCGAGCGCGGCCGTCTTCTCGCCCGAGGTGTCCAGGACGACTATCTCGTCCGGCTTCAGCGCGGAGACGAGTGTGTCCAGGGTGACGCCGTGCCTCAGCTCCAGAAGCGCGTTCTCCGCGGACGGCACGACCTGCTGCTCGTAGAGCGTCTCTATGAGGCCCACGAAGCGCGGGTAGTTCGGCGGTAGCCTGGTCTCGGGGTTGACAGCAATCACATCGTTGTTGCGCGTGTGCACGAAGGCCCTCAGCCTGCCCCCCACGGACAGGTCGGAGTCCAGGCACAGCATCAGGAAGAAGTGCGTGATGTCCGGGCGCCCGCGTCTGTCCGACTCCCTCATCTTCGTGAACGCCGGGTGATGGTGCGACGCGTCCAGCAGTATCTTCTCCGGAGCCTTCCCCCGGGCGCGCGCGTTGTTCAGGACGCACCTCTCCCCCAGGATGTCCTGGGGTATCAGCTCGAGCTCGGAGTCGGCGAGCACGAAGAAGAACTGCTTGCTCACGACAGCACCTCCTTGAGCGCGCCCTTATCGGCGGCGTACCTGACCTCTTGGGCTATCCTGCGGCCGGTCGACAGGCCGGGCTCGAGCAGGTCCGAGTACGGTGAGCCGGAGATGAACGGGTTCGTCCCCGCGACTATCCTGGAGGATATCTCGAACACCTTGATCCTCAGGTCGTCCGTCACGATGCTCTCGAGGCAGAACGGGCCGATCATGCCCCCGAACAGGTCTATCGAGCGCTCGACGACCTTCTCGCCCAGGTCCATCAGCTTCGGCAGGAGCGACTCCCTCACGACGACGGGTATGTTCCCGGTGACGACGAACGACGGCACCAGGCCGAGACGCTTCAACTCCTCCTGCGCCCCGAGCTTGTACATCTCGTCGATGTTGGACTCGTCCCTCCTGTCCACGCTGAGCATCTCGAGCACGCCTTTCTTGAGCTTGTAGCCCTCGGTCCTCAAGGGCGAGTAGAAGAAATGGATGTAATACCTGGTCCCGAGCACGTACTCCTGGATTGTGAACCTCTGGGAGCTGTCTATGCCCAGCTTGAAGTCCGGGTAGTCCTTCGCGATGAAGAACCCGCGCCCGCCCTTCGCGCCGTCGTACTTGACCAGCACCGGCCGGTCTATCATCTTCGGGTCCTCGATGATGTTCGGCATCTCGGCCCCTGCGGACACGAGCCACTTGCGCTCCATCTCCCTGTTGCTCTCCCACTCGAGCACGCGCCTGTTGCCGAATGTGGGCACCTCGATCTCCTCGAACCGCTTCGGGGTCATGTACTCCACGAACGAGCCGTGCGGGACGAGTATCACGTTCTGCGCGACGAGCTCGTCCGACATGTCCAGCAGGTCGAGGTATGAGCCGACCTCCAGGAACTCGTCGGGCTTGCCCCTCGGGAACGCGTCGTAGAACTTCGTGTGCTGCCCGACCGTTATCCCGAGGGTCTTGAAGCCCTCCTTGCGGGCCCCGTCGAAGATCTGGAGAGAAGTGTGCGAGCAAACGGTCGCGATAGTGAGCTTGCCCTTGTCGTAGCCTTCCACTATCTTGTCGATGCGTTCTTTTGGAACCATTACCTGCAATATTCGGTCAATCGATTTAAAGATTGTCCTGCGCCCCCGGGGCCGAATCCGCGGAGTCAGTGGGTACGCCTGGGGGCTATCTGCGGGCGGGCTTCACCGACAGCACGTTGCGCTTCCGCTCGGTGGGCGTGTACGGGCACGCCATCTGGCAGACCGTACACATGACCCTCGCCCTCGGGGTTATCTTCGGCTCGTGCTTCGCGAGCAGCGGCCTCAGGTCCTTCGGGGGGTTGTCGAGCTCGCCCGCGCCCACGAGGCACCTGTCCGAGTCCACCACATACGGCTTCAACGCTCCCGCGGGGCAGGCCCTGACGCACCTCGTGCACTTCCCGCACAGGTCCTCCTCGACCGGTTTGTCCGGCCGCAGGGGGGCGTCCGTGACCACTACCCCGAACCTGAGCCAAGGTCCGTGCTTCTCCGATATGATGAGCGAGCTCTTCCCGTACCTCCCGAGCCCTGCCAGCATCGCGAGGCTCTTGTTGTGGACCAGCTCGGACGGGTACGCTGCGAGCCATCCCTCGTTCTTGAGGATCGCGATGATGTCCCTCGCGATTATGCTGAGCGGGAGGTAGCCAGGATAGGATATCGCACCTGACGAGCGGTGCACCTCGAGCTCGTCCGCATCGTCGGCCGACGCTATCCCGAACACGACCGCGCTCTGGGCCCCGGGCATGCCCTTCCTGATGGGCTCTGTCCACCTGTTGACCGTGAAGCCTATCTTCACCCTCGGGAGCGAGTCCGCGGCGTCCACGGATGCTATCCCGAACGCGACCGCTCCCCGCCTCGTGGCGGCATCCTTCAGCCTCGAGCGCAGGTCCATGGGCACGTTCCTAGCCGTCATCGGCCCATGTAATCCGCGTAGCACAGGATAAGCTTCACTGGGCGGGACCGTCCACTGCAACGATTATATCCTGACAAAGGCTCAAGGCTGACCGATGTCGAAGACCGGCAGGAGATTGCTCTCGGGAGTCAGCACGAACGTGCTCGTGCTGGGCGTGGTCAGCCTGCTCACGGACATGAGCAGCGAGATGATCTACCCGATCCTCCCGCTCTTCCTCACGGCCATAGGCGCCACGGGCCTGTTCATAGGGCTCATCGAGGGTGCGGCCGAGTCGACCGCATCCCTGCTCAAGGTCGTATCAGGCTGGTACTCCGACAGATACGACCGCAGGAAGCCGTTCATTCTCTCAGGGTACGGCCTCAGCGCGCTCGTGAAGCCCGTGCTCATCGTGGCCGCGCATCCCTTGCAGGTCCTCGGCATACGGATCTCAGAGAGGGTCGGGAAGGGCATCAGGAGCGCGCCCAGGGACGCCCTGATAGCCGACTCCACGGGCTGCGAGACGATGGGGAAGGCGTTCGGGTTCCACAAGAGCATGGACTCCGCCGGAGCCGTCCTAGGGGCGACCGCGACCCTGGTCGTGCTCGCGCTCGTCGCGTCGATGGAGGAGCTGGAGGCGTACAGGCTCGTGTTCATGCTCGCGACCATCCCGGCCTTCGTCGCGGTCCTGGTCATAATCCTGTTCGTACGCGAGAAGGACAGGCCCGTCAAGTGCGCTCCCAGGGCGTTCATTGGGGACATGTCCCGCCTGGGGAAGGATTTCTGGCTGCTGCTGATACCCATCGTGACGTTCTACGCCGGCGAGATCAGCTACGCGTTCTTCGTCCTGCAGTCGCAGGCGACCGGACTCTCGGACGCGACGATCATCGCCCTGTACGTCCTGTTCAACATCGTCTTCGTCGTCGTGGCCATACCTTCGGGGAGCCTCTCCGACAGGCTCGGGCGAGTGCCCGTGATACTGTTCTCGTTCTCCGTGTTCGTCGTCACCTGCGTGACCATGGCGTTCGCGGACGGCCTGGTCGTGCTCGCGCTCGGCTTCACCCTGTTCGGCCTCTACAAGGGCACCTCGGAGGGCGTCCTGAAGGCGTACGTGGTCGACGTCATCCCCAAGGACCTGAGGGGCACCGCCCTGGGGGCGTTCCACACATCTGTCGGCCTCGTCATGCTGCCGGGCGGCATCGTCGCCGGGCTCCTCTGGGACTATGTCGGACCCTGGGCGACCTTCACTTTCGGCGCATCCGCTGCCGTGGCCGCCTCCATCATGCTCGTCGCGACGCGGAAGAAGCGCACGGCATAGGTTCATCAAGGACATCGGCATACACCCGGCCGGGAGGACGGGGACATGCACGTATCCAAGAACCTGGCCTACGGCATGATGGCCTTCGCGGCGGTCATGTGGGGCACCTCGGGCACGCTCACCGCGCTCGCGATAGACGCGGGTGCGAGCGCGAACCAGGTCGCCCTCTTCGGCACGCTCATGTCCGCGGTCATCCTCGTCTCGCTGCTCGCGGTGCTCGACCGCGGGGCGTTCAAGATCAGGCTCAAGGACCTGCCCGCGCTCACGGTTTTCGCCATCATCACGGGCACGCTCTTCTCGCTCGCGTGGTACAACGCCATAGACCTCACATCCGTCTCGACGGCCCTGGTCCTGCTGTACTCGTACCCGAGCATGGTCACCGTCGCCTCGGTGTTCTTCCTCGGCGAGAAGATGACTCGCTCGAAGGTCGTCGCGCTGCCCCTGACGTTCCTGGGGTGCGTGCTGGTCGCTCAGGCGTACGACCTCGAGGCGATACGGCTCAACATCGTCGGGGTCGGCCTGGGCCTGTTCACCGCGCTCGCAGCGACCGTGTACTACGTCTGGGCCAAGAAGCTCCTGGTCGTGTATTCGTCGAACACGCTCGCGCTGTACATGACCCTGCTCATGATACCAGGGCTCCTCATAGCGGTGAACCCGTTCGCGGTCATCGACGCCCCGCTCTCGATGGAGGCCTGGGGGTACATGTTCCTCATCGGGCTCCTCCCGGGCACGTTCGGGTTCGTCGTGGCCATGGTCGCCCTCAGGCACATAGAGGCTAGCAGGGCGAGCATGATCGCGGGCATAGAGCCCGTCTCGGGCGTGATCCTCGCCGTGCTCTTCATCTCGGAGACCATCGACGCGCTCCAGGCGTTCGGGGTCGCCCTCGTCATCGCGGCCGTGTTCATACTCAGGATCACGCAGAAGGAGGAGGACGAGAGGGTCGTCGAGGCGCCTCCGACAAGGTGATTTCTCCCTCGGGGATGCTCAGAACATCTCCACGCCGAACACGATGAACAGCGTGTAGATCAGCATCGCCCTGTTGATCCCGGCGAGTATGTTCGCGAGTACGAAGTCCCTGAGGGTCATGAAATGGCCCTCCTTGTTCAGGATCGAGAAGAGGTACAGGGGTATCGTGTCTATCATGCCTGGGATGGACATGATGATGTACAGTCCGAGGGCCCCGGACCTGCGCACGACCCACTCGCACGCGTCCATGAGCCATTTGAACCAGCGCCACTTCATGAACCGCCTGACCGTGGGCTCGACCGCATGGCCGATGTAGAACACCGCGATGGCGCCCGCGCCCTTCCCCAGGCCCATGACCAGGGCCTTGTACACGAAGGGCACGCTCGGGTCTATCACGAGGAATATCTCGATGGGTATCGGGAGTATGATCGCTGAGAGCACGCAGAAGATGAAGAATATCAGGAGGTAGACCATGGGGTCCGCCTCGTGCTGCGACAGGAGGTCCAGAAGCTGGTCCCAGAAACCCATCTAATCCTCGTCCTCTGTAACCCTTTTCCGTACTTCTAGGTTGTCTTGGATGCCCCTCCGGGGGGCACGTGTCCGGACCCACCGAAAATGGGGTAGCCAGAAAAATAATCATTGATACGAATAAATACCAAAGCCTTATATTCATGTAATATCATGCCCTTAGAAAGGGATGCGCATGGCTAAGGCCGAAGAGAAGGATGCCGACTGGTTCGCACAGCTGGACGAAGAACTCGAGAAGAAGACGCTCCAGATAGCAGACAACCTCGTCGAGCAGAGCACTCAGAAGGTGGAGGTCAACAGGAACCTGCTCAACGACTTCTTCAGGATCTGGGCCAGGTTCAACAAGATCAACGTCCACTTCACGATGGCGCCGGACCCGCAGGGGCCCGTCAGCTTCGCCCAGTTCATCGTGTTCCCTGACCAGTGGAGCCTGAAGCCGGACTTCGACTTCGCGGGCATGGACAACGCCTCGCTGACGGACAGGACCCAGGGACGCGTCGGGGACTCCCTCAAGGCGTGGTACTACGCGGTCGACAGCCAGACGCACTTCAGGCTGGGCTTCGAGTTCTGCGAGGGCGAGCACTACTACAAGTACGCCGGCTGGAAGAGGATATTCTCCAACTACATCCTCATCGACACGCCTGTCGCGAAGTTCGACGAGAAGAAGTACCACGAGGTGCTCGCGGACGTCGTGAAGGCCTGGTACGAGAGCCACCTCAGGCGCGACCGCGAGGTCATACTGAAGCACCTGCGGGAGAAGTACGAGAAGGGCGAGACCTTCACGCAATGACGTGCGTCGCGCAGTTCTGCATCCCCGGAGCGGAGAAGTAGTACTCCATCAGGCAGTCGACCCACTGTGACTCGTTCACGAGGTCCAGGCCGATGTCGTGATACACGAACTGCATCGCCCACTTCCACGACTCGCCGACGTATGTCGCTAGGCTGGGCGGGAAGTTGATGCACAGACCGCGCGGGACCTCCCCGAACCTGTCGCTGTTGTCCTCGTTGACAAGCGCGTCGTCGAACGCCTCCTGGAACGCCGTGATGGCGTCGTCCAGCTCCGCGTCGATGCCCCTCATTCCCTCGAAGAGAGTGTACGCGTCAGGGAGGTACTCCCAGCCGCCGATGTTGGCCCACATGCCCGAGAGCGCGAAGTCCCAGGCCGCCATGATGGCGTCCGCGTTCTCCGCAACGAGCGGCTCCAGCTCCTCCGTGAGCTCGATGAACGCCTCCCCGAACGCGTCCATGTAGGACATGTTGAAGGCGGACAGCGCGATGAAGTCCTGGTCGTACGGGTAGATGTGGTCGTACAGGGTCTTCGAGCTGTAGTACTCGGTGTACATGTCGACCATGCCGCAGGACAGCTCCTCCGGCGACATCGTCGGCTCGGCCACGACGGCCTCCACGATCATCTGGTACGGCAGGCCGTCGTACGGGACTACCAGCTGCGAGGCGACGAACAGGTCCACTGTGTCCCTGAGCTCGTAGGCGATCTCGACTGTCGCGACGCTGCACGCGTCGAGTGCGAGCACGTCCACGCCCACGCCTTCGTTCGTCTCGGTGGCGTTCCTTATGGCCCAGGCCATGCCGTCTATGAGCATGATGCCGCCGCCGTCAGTCTCGTCCAGGCACAGGCCGCGCCACGAGTAGCCGTGGTCCTGTATGACGAGCAGGGTCTTCTCAGCGGGGTAGTTCTCGAAGCTGTAGTCGAGGAACATCTCGAGCGTGGCCGGGTCTGACGAGTTCAGCTCGTCCCAGGTCTCCACAGCCTCGTACGAACCGTCCTTGACCTCGTATACCCAGGTGCCTTCCTCGGAGAGTATGTCCACATACGCTATCAGATTGACATCGTCGTTGGACGAGAGCGCAGCGGCCCATGTGTCCAACGCGAACTCAGTGCAGAACTCCAGGTTGTTGTCCGCGTCCCAGTACATGAGCAGCGTCCAATCCTTGACGGTCTCAGATTCCACGGTCTCCGTGTCCGAGACCGCGAGAACCGCGCTCGGAAGCGCGAAAGCGACCGCCACAACGATGCAAAGCAACAGCTTACCACGTCTAAGGCTCATCATCCTGACCCCCCTCGGCTGATACTGACTCGTGATTGCAGGACCCCGCTATAACCCTTCCCCGGAAACGAGGGGAGTCAGTACGCAGAATGGAGCATCGGGTCCCCGGCCCGGGTCAACCCTTCCCGAGCGCGGACAACCTCGAGCAGAGGGCTCCCGCGACCACGGTGACGTCCTCCGTCGAGAGCATCCGCCCGGCGCAGGAGTCGAACAGTATGTTCGCGGATGTAGGGACCTCTTCGTCTCCCGCCCACATCAGCACGTCGACATCGAGCTTGGGGAAGAACCTCGTCCTGAAGCCCGCCGTCGCCTTGCCCAAGGGGGTCCCGCCGATCCTCTCCCCCGCGAGCCTCAGGGAATCGATGTCCGCGCCGAACCTGGAGACCAGCAGGTCCAGGGTGCGCTTCTTGTACGCGGGGAAGTAGACCGCTCCCCCGACGAACTCTCGGAACGTGACCATCTCGCCCGATGGCTCAGCCTTTCCGGCGCCCAGGAGGTAGTGCAGGACCAGGACCTGCAGGTGCGGCTTCACGGGGGAGCCGTCGTCCCCGTACGACATCGTCCGCGAGCCGGGGTCCAGCGAGCACTCCCTGTCCATCAGCTTGACTGAGAGGCGGTCACCGGCCAGATGCGTCCGCGACTCCTCAGCGATCGTCTCGAGACTGCGCTCGGACAGGCCGTCCCAGGCGAGCCTGAGGGCCTCCTTGTCTCCCGCGAGCTGCTCAGGCATGGCCGCCGTCCTCAGACCCGGAGGAACGAGTGCGCGTACAGCTTCTTGTTCAGGAGGATGTCGGAGGCCTTGACGCACCTCATGAGCTGCTCGTCCAGCGGGTCCACGATGGCCGCGTCTAGCCCGCGCCCGAGCAGCATCGTGAGATACGTGCTGTTGAGCAGGCTCCTCTCGTCCGCGCCGCTCGACACGTTGCTCAGGCCCACGAGCGTCTTCGGCGGTGGCGTGTTGAGGCACCTGAAGGCGCTTATCGCCTCGCCCACGACCGGGCACTGGTCCTGGGCAGCGCCTATCGGGAGCACGACGGGGTCAAGGTACATCTTGCCAGGGTCGTACCCCTTGTCCATGGCCGTGGCGATGAGCACCATGGCCACCTCGGTCCTGCCCTCGACGGAGTTCGGGATGCCCTTCTCGTTGATCGTGAGGCAGACCATGTCCGCATCATGCTGGACCGCCAAGGGGAAGAACTTCTCCATCCTCTTCTCCTCGGCCGTTGTCGAGTTGATGAGGGGCGTCCTCTTGCACGCGCTCAGGCCGGCCTCCTGCGTCTTCAGGCCCGGCGAGTCTATCGCGAGCCGCACGTCATGGGCGTCCTGGATCGTCCGGACGAGCCATGCCATCGCCTCGGGCCCGTCGTCCCTGCCTGGGCCGGTGTTCACGTCGAGTATGTCCGCCCCCGCGTTGATCTGCTGAGCAGCCAGGTCCTGTATGAACTTCGCATCCCTGGCATCGATCGCCTTAGACACCTGAGGGAACTGTCCGTTGATCCTTTCTCCCACGACTATCAAAACTCAACCCCCACTGCGGACGAGTAGCGCTTATGCGCATATCAAACATTCGCACGGCAACCGTTCGCACGGTGCGGAAATCCCAAGGTTAATACCCGCGCACGCGGTTCATGCTCTCACCAGGCCAGATACGCATGGAGGAACAGTTCAGGGTCGTGTTCAAGCCGGAGGGCGTCTCCGCGCAGGTCAGCAAGGGTTCCACCATACTCGAGGCGGCGAGGGCCGCGGGGATTCAGATCGACGCGGTGTGCGGGGGCAAGGGCAAGTGCGGCAGGTGCAAGGTGCGCCCGACCGGCATGTTCAGGGCTGCGCGGTCGCCCGTGCTCACGAGGGAGGAGAGGCACGCAGGGATAGTGCTCGCGTGCACGGCCCATGTCGAGGGCGATGTCACCGTCGATGTGCTGCCGCGCTCGAGGCTCAGGAAGCACCAGATAGTCACCGAGTCGGTCGAGAAACCTCCGAAGAACCCCAAGCCCTGGGTCAGGAAGAAGTATGCTGAGCTGAGCCCGCCGACGCTCTCAGACAACGTGGCGGACCTCGAACGGCTCCTGCACGGCATCGGTTGGAAGGGCTACGAGGTCTCGCTGGAGACCCTGAGGGGCCTCCCGGACGCGGTCCGGGCGGACGGATGGAAGGTGACTGCCACGATCTCGTCCCTTGGCGGCGCGTCCAGCATGATCAGGGCCGAGCCCGGCGACACATCTGATCGTCTGCTGGGAGTGGCGGTCGACATCGGCACCACGACCATCGTCGTCAACCTCGTGGACCTGCTCACGGGCGAGGTGCTCTGGACGGCCTCGGACCACAACAAACAGATAACCCTGGGAGAGGACGTCATCGCGAGGATGATGCACAGCGAGGAGCACGGGATGGGAGAGCTCACCAGGCTCGCGAGGGACACCGTGAACGCTTGCATAGACATACTCATCAGGCACGAGGCTGCGAGGAGGGGCCACCCGGTCACGGAGCTGGACATCTCCGCGGCCGCCGTCGCCGGGAACACGGTCATGACACAGCTGTTCCTGGGCATCAAGACGGACAATGTGAGGCTCGAGCCGTACGTGCCCGTGGCGCACGACTTCCCGCCCATGCGCGGACGGGAGGTCGGCCTGCTGATGAACCCTGACGCGTCCGTCCTGATATTCCCGTCCAGGGCAGGGTACGTCGGAGGGGACGTGGTCGCGGACGTGCTGGCCAGCGGGATGCACAGGTCAGACGGGCCCCACCTGCTCATAGACGTCGGCACGAACGGGGAGATGGTCCTCGGCGGCAAGGACTGGATGGTCACATGCTCGTGCTCGGCCGGCCCCGCGTTCGAAGGGGGCGAGGTATCCTGCGGCATGAGGGCCATGGAGGGCGCGATAGACCGCATCAGGGTCAACGACGACCTCACGACCGCGTACGGCGTCCTGGGCGGCGGGAAACCGGCCGGCGTCTGCGGCTCAGGGCTCATAGACCTCGTCTCCGAGATGTACGCCCACGGCGTGGTCGACAGGAAGGCCAGGATACAGGACCTCGGCTCGCCCCGCATACGATGCACTGAGGATGGCATGGAGTATGTGGTCGAGACCCGGAAGAACCTGCAGGACGGCATGAGAGGGGACCTCGTCATCACGGACGAGGACCTGCAGAACCTGCTCAGGACCAAGGCCGCGATCTACGGCGCATGCTCCGTACTGCTGCGGAAGACCGGCGAGGCCCCGGAGCATCTGTCCAGCATAATCATCGCGGGCGGGTTCGGCTATCATCTGGACATAGACAGGGCCATATCGATCGGCATGTTCCCCGACGTGCCCAGGAGCAAGTACAGGTTCGTGGGGAACGGGGCCGTGGGCGGCGCGAGGTTGGCGCTGCTGTCCGAACGCTCAAGGAGGGAGATGCACTCGGTCGTGCGCAAGATGACCTACCTCGAGCTGAGCGTGGACAACGAGTTCTACGAGGAGTTCTCGTCATCCCTGTTCATACCGCACACGGACACCAGCAGGTTCCCGGACGCGGAGGCGCACGGGCCGCACGGGGTGCATCCATGACTTTCACGATAGCCGTCGCGGGCAAGGGCGGCGTGGGCAAGAGCACCTTCGCGGCGCTCGCGGTCCGGCATCTGCACGAGAGGACCGGCGAGGTCGTGCTCGCAGTGGACGCGGACCCCAACTCGAACCTCGGGGCGAAGCTGGGCACGGAGCCCGGGCGCACGCTCGGAAGCATCAGGGAGGAGATGTTCGCCCAGGGAGAGGACGAGGCCGCGGGGATGTCAAAACCCGAGCGACTGGACTACCAGGTCAAGCTAGCGCTCAGGGAGGGCAAGGGGTTCGACCTGATCACGATGGGGCGCCCGGAAGGCCCGGGCTGCTACTGCTTCGTCAACAACCTGCTCAGGAACGTGGTCGACTCGCTCTCCTCGAAGTACGCGTATGTGGTGATAGACAACGAGGCTGGCATGGAGCATCTCAGCCGCAGGACCACGAGGGCCACGGACGCGCTGTTCGTGGTCACGGACGGTTCGAAGGCGTCCATGGACGCCGCGCGGAGGATATCCGCGCTCGCGGACGAGATGGGCATATCCATCGGGGACAAGGCGCTCGTCAGGAACATGGCGGACCCATCGGATGCGCAGCCGCCCGGGCCTGCGGAAGGGTTCGACTCCGTCCATGTCGTGAGGAGGTCCTCGAAGGTGAGGACGGACTCTGAGCGTTCGGAGTCCCTGATGGACCTGCCCAGGACCGACCCCGCGTTCTCCGATGTCGGCCGCGCGGTCGACGCCGTCAGGCGGGTCGCTTGATCACTGGGACAGCGTTCGCATCATCTTCGGTATGCCGGACGACTCCCTGGAGCCCACGACGACCTTCATCTCGGTGAGCTCGTTCAGCTTCCCGCTCATCCTGCTGACCATGCCCGGGATGACGATCTCGTTCCTCTTGCTCTTCTCCTTCACCTTCTCGGTCTCGATGGCCTTGGCCACGGACTCCGGGGTTAGCTTCCCGGCCGCGAACGCGGTCATGACCGACTGGCCCTCGGTGTCGACCACCAGGAGCCACGCCGGCATCTTGCTCTTCTCGATGTCCGCACGCACCGTGAAATACGTGAGTGAGAAGTTCGTCGTGAACATCACCGGGGACTTCTCGCCCGGCTCGCCCACGGTGTACAGGCCGGCCTTGACCTGGATGGGCACCTGCGGGTCCGTGAATATGTTCTGCCTCAGGGCCATGAGCGGGTACGCGAACTCGTGCGGGAGCTCCTCCATGAGCACGATGGACGAGTACTTCATCACGCCTAGTGCGGCCATGAGCTGGTCCTTCCGGCCCTTGCCGAGCACCGCGACGGTCGGGTAGCCGAGCGGCCTGTGCTTCTTCTTCACGGCCGCGCGCCTGATCGTCGTCATCGCGGCGAGCAGCTCGGACGGGCTGCCGGCGGAAGGCTCGAGCACGAGGTCCTGGACCCCTGCCTTCTTCGCCTTGTCCGCGAGCTGTCCGAGCGCATCCAGGTCGGGGACTCCTCCGACCACGAGCGGGCATCCCGAGGACTTCGCCACTTCCAGCATCTGGTCGATGTTCGCGGGCGTCGCCCTGTACAGAAGGGGCTTCGTCCCGCACTTGGCCGAAGCCGCGGCCATCGCCTTCGGGTCCTCCGACATGAGCACGATGGGGAGCGGCTGTGAGCATGCGGCCCCGGCCGCCTCGGCGAACGCCTCCGGGGACGCTCCGCCCTGCCTCAGCCCGACCGAGTCCACCCTGATCATCTGGCCGACCCTCTCGAACTCGTACCTCTTGAGCGACTCCAGGCCTTCCTTCACCTTGTCGAGGCCCCCGCCGCAGTCTATCACCAGGCCGAGCACGGTCGGATGGTAGAACGTCTTGTCGTGCCTGAACAGCTGCGTCTCGTCCCCCGTCTTGGCCATGCGGTCCCCGGCGCCGAAGGACACGAGCCTGATGGGCGGCGCGCCGCTCTCCTCGAGCGCGGCCTTCGCCTCCGGGCTCACATACGGGCACGCCTCGAGCGCGACCTTCTGGTTCGCCAGCTGCATCGCGAACGCGAGGCATGTTGGGAACTTGCACTCGCCGCAGTTCTTCTTCGGCAGCAGCTTGTAGATCTCCATCGCGGTCGGCATGTCACGCACCTCCCCGCAGCTCGGCAGCCGCGGCCTTCACGTTCGCCACGGTCTCGGGGTGCCTCAGAATGACCACGTCCGCCCCGGCGACGATGGCCGCCTCCGCGGTGATGGTCTCCCAGTGCACTCCCCTGGGGAGCTGGGGGCCCTTCTGCGGGGCCTCCTCGAGCACCTCGGGCACGGTCCACGCGCACGAGCAGTCGCATATGATCGGCACCTGGAGCACCGGGTCGCCCACGAGCGCGCCCGTCCTGAGCCGCTCGATGACGGAGTACGAGTACTCCAGCCCCATGCCCAGGGGCGCCATGAGCGGGTCCATGAGTATGTTCTCCGGCTTCATGCCGAAGTCCATGAGCAGTATGTTGATCTGCTTCGCGAGGTTGATGTCCAGGTTCGAGAACGCGACCACTCCGTGGCCGTTAGCCATCGCCGCGGCCGTGATCGACTTGTAGGCCTTCTCCTCCGCGAGCCCCAGGAACAGCCTCTCGCCCCTGCCGGAGTTCGAGACCGCCTCCATCAGCTTCGCGTCCTTCTCCTCCGAGCCGCATCCGTACACCATCAGCGGGAGGTTCACGGACTTCAGGACCTCCTTGACGAAGGCCTCGCACTCCTCCACGGACCGGTTCTCCTCCTCCGGGTTCGCGGACGCGAGCTTGAGCACGAGCGCGTCCGCGCCCCACTCCGCGCACTTCCTGGCCCACTCGACCGGCTCCTTCGCCAGCGTGCCGAGCGTGCCCAGGAGCACCTCGGGCAGCATGCGCTCCGTGTCGACGACATCCATCGCGACCGCGGGCGCGTGCGGCATCTCGCACTCCCACATGTGGAACGGCAGGCCGTTCGAGCCCCCGACCGTCAGCCTCGCGCCCCTCGTGCCACCCTGCTCCGGGGTCGCGCCTATCGCGACCTCCTTGATCCTTCCCGGAAAGGACTCCTTCGCCATGTCGAACCCCATATCCCCACTCCCTCAGTTCACTTGATCATCGAACCCATGTTCATCGCCGGATGGTTCTTCTCCACCATCCAGCTGGACAGCTCGTCGGGCGTCCGCGCGACCGTCTCGTCCGCTATCTTGTCCACGAAGTCCGGGACCCCGACCTCCTCCGCGCGCCTGGTCAGCTCCTCCCTCATGGCCTCCTTCAGGTCCTTCGGCATCCACACGATCCTGAGGAACCCCCCGTCGGCCGAGATGAACTTCCTGCTCGAGAGGTACTTCCTCCCGACGCCTATGAACCCGGGCGTCTGGACCCCGCCCCCGACCGAGCCTGCGAGCGTCGAGAAGGTCATGCCCAGGGGCGTCATGCCCGAATACTCCCTGTTGACGACCACCACGCCCTGCAGGTCCGGGGACACCGCGACGATGCACTCGAAGCATCCGCACGAGGTCATCGGGTCCTCCACCATCGTGTACGCGCTGAACTTCTGCAGGCGCCCCTGGGTCTTCGCCGTGACCGCCTCGTTCACGCCGGTCCACTGACCCTTGACCTCGTCTATCGTCTGGCCCTTGATGACGGGGTTGTTCGGGCCCGTGGGCGCGATCTGGAACGACGCCTTCGCGTCCAACCAGTTGATGGCCCCGCAAAGCCCGAGCCGCTCGGGCGTGACTATGCACACGTGCCCCGGGGCGAACGTCTGGCACAGCGTGCACGTGTAGAACGTGTCCACCTTCTCGTCCGTGAGGTCCGCTATCCTCGCGTCCCTCTCCGCGTACGCCACCTTCGCCTCGTCCATGTGCTTCCTGAGCTCGGCCTCGTCCGTGATGACCGTGACCTCTATCTTGGCCACGATCGCCCCGAACTCCTGCTTCAGCTTGGTCACCAGGATGTCCCCGATGTGCTTCAGCCTCAGCCCGGCCTTGACCGAGCTCTTGCTCAGGCGCACCCAGAGCAGGTTCCTCTGGCCCGTGTGCCAGAAGCCCTCCGCGAAGTTCGCGAACTGGTGTATCCTGCGCTCCAGGACGGACTCGAAGTCCTTCTGCATGTTCTTGCCGTAGACCTTGACGAGTATGCCCAGGTGCGTCGACGAGCCCTCAGGGAGCTCGTCCACATCCTTCCCTATGAGCGTGACCTTGCCGTCCGCGACCTCATCCGCGGGCTTCATCCGCAGCAGCTCGAAGGCGATGGTCTTGGACGGGCCGCCCGCCTCCACGTACATGTCCGGCCGGCGTATGGTCTCGCCCTCGAACGCGGGCCCGTACGCGACCGGCAGGTCCACCGCGCCCAGCTTGATCCTGCAGCCCCGGACCTCAATCGCCGTCGAGATCATCTCCATCATGTCCTTCTGGACGACGTACTTGTCCGGTATCGGCTCGACGTCCTGGTCCGTTATCGTCGGGGAGCCGTTGAACATGACCGCGAACTCCGCGGCCACCTTGATGTGGTCCAACGGGCCCATCTGGAGCACGAACACCTTCGGCCTCTTGGAGAGGTATTTGATCAGCCCCTGCCGGTCGCCCTTCTGGACGCCGCCGAACGACAGCGCCGCCCTGATGGCGAAGTTGAGGCCGTGTATGGCCTGTGTGAACTCCCCGACGGGATACAGCATCCTGTCCAGGCCCATCGCGATGTTCTCGTCCTTGAGTTGCTTGATGATGTCGTAGGTCGCGATGATGAGCATGCCCTTGTTCTGGCAGTCCCTGATCATGGCCGCGAGCTTCTTCGTGTCGCTCGCCCGGCCGACGAACACCGCGGCCCCGGGTATGGTGTCGTCCACGAACGCGATACCCAGCTGGCGGAGCACCCTGTCGGGGACGAACCCGCAGTACATGGTGCCCTCGTACGGCGTCGGGTTGTCGATGTACTTCAGCGCCTCGACTATCTCCGCGGCGATCATGGTCGCCTCGCCCGAGGCCACCGCGGCCTCGAACGTGGCCTCCTCGACGATCTTGGCCCGCGCCTCGCCCAGGAGCGATGGCAGGTCCCCCAGGCGCGTGCAATCCCTGCCCAGCCACGCGAACAGGCTAGGGAGCTGGTAGCCCGTCTCCGGGAACTCCACCTTCTTGTCGGGCCCGAACTTCCTGAGCGCGTGGCTCAGGAGCACGTCCGCGTACCCCGTCGCGATGATGGAGCCCTCGACGGCCATCTTGAACAGCTGCTCCTTCGATATCCTCCCGCGGACGGCGTCGTGGTGCGCCGCGCGCTCCATCTCCGGGTCCGTGAGGTCCAGCCTCCAGCGCCTGTACTCGATCGCCGAGTAGAGCCTCTTGGCCGCCTCCATCGGGTCCGTCTCGAATATGAAGTACCCGCCGTAGACGTCCCGGGCGGTGTTCTCGAGAACCTCGGTCACGAGCGTGCTCCCGTAGAGGTAGTTGATGGTGCCCACATGGACAGGGAAGCCCATGGCCACGCACCACGTGCCTATCGACACTGCCTTCTCGTGCATCGCCTCGGGCGCCGCCGCCACGAACGGCATCTTGTCTATGTCCGCCCCCAGCCTGTTGGCCACCTCCGTCGCGAGGTTCGCGTACCTCGGGTTGTCCACGCACGACCCTATGTGCCACACGCACGGCAGGCCGGTCTTGACGTCGGCGGCCTCCGCCAGGTCCGACAGGAATGACTGGAGGCCCTCGCCCGCGATGTCCTTGACCTTCGCGGGGTCCATGAACCCCGCCCGAGCCAGCTCGATGGCGTTGCACCCGGTCGTGAGCACGAGCACATCCTTCTTCAGCAGCTCGCGCGCGATGATGATGACGTCCTCGTTGTCCTTCGCGCGCAGGCTCTTGCAGCCTGCGAACAGGACCAAGCCCCGGACGTTCCCGCTCTGTATGTTGTCCACCAGGTACTGGAACGGGTCGTCCGGGTTCTTCGCGGCGAACAGCTGCTTCATCTGCTCGACGCTGAAACCCGCGACGGTCCTCTGGGGCTTGATCTCAGGGAGCTTCTGGACCTTGCCGCGGTGCTTGAACGCCTCCGCGGCCATGTTCAGGATCTCCTTCGCGGCCTCCTTCGCCCTCTCGGGGACGACCTCTATGTGCGTGTCGCCGACCAACCGGGCGACGACCTCGGTCGTGATCAGCCGGGTGTGCACGCACTTGGAGAGCGCAGCCAGGGACGGCAGGAAGCACTGGTAGTCCAGGACCATCGCGTCCAGGATCCCGCTCATGAGCACCAGCTCCTGCGCGAGCACGTTGGATGCGATGGGGACCCCCTTCCTCATCAGTATCTCGTTCCCCGTGCAGCATACGCCCACGATGTTGAACCTGTCCGCCCCGGCCTTCTTGGCCACATCCGTCATCTCTCGGGCGACATCGACCATGAGGTCGCTCAGGAGCGGGTTGTGCCCGTGGACCGCCACGTTGATGCTCTTCTCGTCCAGCACGGCGAGGTTCACCTCGCTCAGGACGAGCTTCGGCGTGCCGAACAGCGCGTCGCTGAGGTCGGACGAGATCTGCGCACCCGTGTAGTCCGCGAGGGCGCACTCTATCCCGCCGAACAAGATGGGCACAGGGTCCGCATCGACGCCCATGGCTGTCCTGTGTATCACGTTCGTGATCGCGGTCTCTATGTTCGACGGCACGACCGCGTTGAAGTCCCAGGTCTGCATCCTGCCCTTGGTGACCGTCGACCTGAGGAAGCTGAGCGGGGTGTCGTCGTACCTCGAGTAATCCTCCATCGCGGCCCGGGCGACCTCGCCCGCGAGCTGCGGGCCGGCCTTGCCCTGGGCGGATATCCCCAACTTCTTCGCGATGGACTCTATCTTCGAGGCGTCCGTCACTCTGTAATCCTTGATCTTGCCATCGGCCACGCCCAGGAGCACGTGGGCGATCTCCTTTCCGTGGGCCGAGTGCGACGCGGTCCCGCCGGCGATCATGCGGTCGATGTACCTCGCGACGATCGTGTAGTCCTTCGCGCCGCATATGCCGGTCGTGGGCTCCTTGCCCATCGGGTTGATCCTGCAGGGCCCCTGGAGGCATATCCTGCAGCACAGGCCGAGGGAGCCGAACCTGCACTGGGCGCCCTGGGCGGCCGCCCTGTCCATGATGGTGGTCACGCCGCCTTCGTGGAGCTCCGTGAACATGCTCTGGCAGCTCTGGTCCCAACACTCGCACACGAACTTGCCGCCAGCTTTGGCTCCGTCGCTGGGCTTGGCTGCCTTGTCCTCCGTCTCTGGCCCCACCTGGACACCTCCCTCCTTGTTCCGTTCGAGCCCAGGGGATCGAGTGCAGGACGCCGCGTCAGATTCTGATAAGCTCAGGACCGTTCGCACGGCGTTCGAAGGTGTGCGACCCTGCGGCGACCCCGGTCCGGACGACCTGCGGCGACGCATCGGCCCCCCACGGGCCGGCCAACGCACCCAACTGTTCCTCCCGTCTCAATCCACCCCACGCGCACCTGTATCTGGCTCGCTGTCCGTCGCCGCTTTCCAGTCGGCATCTGACGAATACAGATGATGCTACTAATACGTTTTCTTTGCCCGGCGTGTACGGCTCCTGCCGACGCCCGCGGGGGCCGGTCATGCCCCCTCACCTTCCGCAATCCTTGAAATCGCATTCGAGAGCTGTCTGACGCTCGCTATCCACTCATCCCTCCCGTCGGTGTCGAACGGCGACCGTCCGGACAGGTCCGCCTCCGCCACGGAAGCCGAGTGCGGGAACGAGTGCGTCAGGTGCAGAGACCTCTTGTCCAGCAGGCAAGCGAGCGCCCGCTCCTCCTCCCCCCGATGGACCTTGTTGGCCACCACAGCGAGCCTCGGGACGCCCATGTCCTTCGCCAGCTCGGCCATGCGGGCGGCGGTGTCCACGGACCTGCTGCCGGGCTCCACCACGAGCAACAGGACGTCCACGCCCCTGCAGGTGGAGCGCCCGAACTGCTCCAGCCCCGCCTCCATGTCGACCACGACCGCGTCGTCCCTCTCGAGCACGATGTGCTCCAGAAGGCCCCTCAGGAGCGCGTTCTCGGGACAGAAGCAGCCCGAGCCCGCGGCACGTATCGTCCCCAGGACCAACAGGCGCACGCCCTCTGGGCCGACGGCCGAGTACTTGTCCGGGATGTCGTCCACTCGGGGGTTCAATCTGAAGAACGGCCCCAGGGTCGCGCCCGGCTTCGCCCCCGTCCTCTCCTCGATCAGGTCCAGCTCCGACGATATCGGGCGTGGCATGTCCGACCGCGGTATGCCGAGCACGGAATGGAGGTGCGCGGCGGGGTCGGCGTCGACGGCCAGCACCCTGCGGCCGTCCATGGCCCACACGCGGGCCAGGGAGCCGGCGATGGTCGTCTTGCCCACGCCGCCCTTGCCCGCGACCGCCACTTTCAACGGCACCCGTTCACTGCCCCCTGGGCCTCAACACTATCTCGTGCTTGATCAGGTTCGCATCCGCGATC
Source organism: uncultured Thermoplasmata archaeon (assembly GCA_964488505.1). Classification (GTDB taxonomy): domain Archaea; phylum Thermoplasmatota; class Thermoplasmata; order UBA10834; family UBA10834; genus UBA9653. Next base: position 159,250 of record CAZAUI010000002.1, read on the forward strand.
TCGACATCCGCCAGCTCGAGGCGCTCGCCCATCGCGCTGACGATCACGACGCCGCCATCGGACACCTGGAGCCTCGCGGCCTCCTGCATCACAAGCGTCTTATCGGTCCCCTTGAGCAGGTAGACCGCTGACTCGCACACCGGCAGCGCCCCCTCGTCCAGGCTCAGTCGTGGGAACACTCTGTGATCTGCCCGACGATCTGCTTCGCCTTCGCATAGTCGCTCACGCCGAAGACGAACCTGAGCCTGTCCTTGCTCTGGCTGAGGAGGTAGCTCCCCTCGAGCTCGACGCCGCCGTCGATGAGGCACCTGGCGGCCTTGAGCCACTGGCCGGGCCGGTTGTGCACGTCCAGCACGAGCACCTTGCGCTCGCTGAAGGGCAGGTCGGCCTTCATGAAAGCCGTCCTGCACTCGTCATCGTTCCCGGTTATGAATCTGACGATATACTTGTCGCCGACCTTGGCCGTGGCGACGGTCTCCAGATTGACCAGTTGGTCCGACAGGACGCTGATGGCGTCCAGCAGGTTCTTCGTGGGCCCAGCGACGGATATCTCGAACTCAGTAGCCATGAAAACCCCCCAGGTTACTACTCTGGCCCATATTGCGCTGATATGTATTTATCGTGTGTGGTCTGGTCTCCGCACCTCGTCGGCCGACGTCGTCGGCTTGGACGTAACTCGTCTCCGACCCCGTGAACCTCCTTAGCATGTCAGTCAGATGCAATCGAAATAGCTTCAATCCGGCAGACGTGGCCGCGCCCGGGAAGGCCGTGCGAGCGATTCATTGAACTACCCCGGAGAGCGATGCCCCGTACGCACGGAAGAGAGCATGGCCAAATCCTTCGACAGAGTGGCGGACAGGTTCGACGCGACGCGCTCGCTCCCAGAGGACACGATGGAGGCCGTGGTCAAGGCGCTCCAGAGGGCCATGGCCCCGGGCGCGAAGGTCCTGGACGCGGGCGTGGGCACGGGCAGGTTCGCGCTGCCGTTGCAGGAGAGGGGTTACGACGTGGCGGGCATCGACATATCCACGCGCATGATGGAGAAGGCGGCGGCGAAGGGCGTCGCCAACCTGGTGAGGTCGGATGTTTGCGCGTTGCCGTTCAAAGACCTAGCGTTCGATTACGCCCTGAGCGTGCACCTGATACACCTCATACCTCATTGGCGGAGCGCCCTCAAGGAGATCGGGAGGGTGACCAGGAAGGACCTGATCTCCGTGGTCGCCGACCGGGAACACTCGGATGCGGAGGACCTCAGGAACGCGTACAGGGCCTGCTGCAAGCGCCTCGGGTTCGATGTGCGGCACGCCGGCCCGGGCGAGCGCGAGCTGCCCGAGCTGCTGCCGCCGGACTCGGTCGTCAAACTGGCCGTGCGCGAGGAACCGTTCGACGTCCAGAAGATGCTGGTGAACTACGAGGAGCGCACCCTGTCCGAGCAGTGGGACGTGCCTGAGGACATACACAGGGCCGCGGTCAAGGAGCTGAGGGGGAAGTACGGGACCGTGGACGCGCTCATCATCAGGGAGAACATCTACCTCATCGTCTGGAGCGCCGACAGGCTCAGGGCGGTCGGGCGCGCGCCCCGGTGAGCGTACTTTCGCTTGCCCGCAGCACATCCCTTTATATCGCCGGCGCCCAGTCATGAGGCGAGCAGCAGAGATAACAACGGCTGCTACTGACCCATTGGGGGACGTGTATTCATGGAAATACAGAATCTAGCGCCCCACGTACAGGAAGTTGCACGGGCGCTCGGGGACAAGTTGTCGGAAGAGGAGATCGCCGAGGAGCTGAGGAAGTACGTCGACGTGTACAGGCTCAGCATACCCATGGCCAAGAAGACCATCGTGAAGAAGTACGGCGGGGACACCGAATCGTTCTCGGTCGGCTTCCAGAGGAAGCTCGCGGAGCTCAGGCCGAACGAGCCCAACGTGGACTTCGTGGCCAAGATCCTGTCCGCGAACGACAAGGAGATCACGGCGAAGGGCGAGAAGAAGAGGATCATATACGGTTTCGTGGGCGACGACTCGACCACGCTCCCGTACACCGCGTGGGAGACCGAGGGCCTGACCCTCGCCAAGGGCGAGGTCATATCGGTCAAGGGCGCCTACACCAGGGAGTACCAGGGCAGGATCCAGGTCAACTTCGGCAACAGGGTCACCATCCGCAAGGAGGACCCTGCCACCATCCAGGACGTGCAGGTCGCGGACGGGCCGCCCAAGGTCGTCACCATATCCGAGCTCAGGGAGGGCATGGGATACGTCCAGGTCAAGGGGCGCGTGCTCTCCGTCGAGGCGAGGGATGTCACCGTCAAGGGCGAGCCCAAGAGGATATTCTCCGGCCTGGTCGCGGACGAGACCGGCAAGGTGCAGTTCACCGCGTGGTCGGACTTCAAGGTCAAGCAGGACGACATACTCAAGATATCCAAGGCCACCGTCAAGGGCTGGAGGGGCATACCCCAGCTGAACTTCGACGAGCGCGCAGAGGTCATCAAGGTCAAGGAGAAGTTCCCGTCGGCCGAGGAGCTCCAGAAGACCACCGTGTCGATGATATCCGAGATATCGTCCAGGGGCGGCGCGGCGGACGCGACCGTCAGGGGCGCGGTGATAGAGGTCAGGGACGGCTCCGGGCTCATCATGAGGTGCCCCGACTGCAAGCGGGCGCTCCAGAAGGGCATGTGCAAGGTCCACGGGAGGACCGACGGCGTGCCTGACCTGAGGATCAAGGCCATCGTGGACGACGGCAGCGGGGCCGTGGGCGCGGTCATAGGCCGCGAGCTCACGGAGAAGCTTGCCGGGTGCACGCTGGACGAATGCATGGAGCGGGCGAAGAAGTCCATGAACCTCGACGTCGTCAAGGACTCATTCGAGGACCTGCTGCTCCTGAAGGTCGTGACCCTCACGGGGAACGTGACCGCGGACGAGTACGGCCTCTCGATGATAGTCAACGGCGCCAGCATGGGCCTGGAGGACGTCCGGCCCGAGGTCGAGCGCCTGCTGGTCGAGCTGGAGGAGAGCCGATGAACGTCCGCGAGGTCGCGTGGCGCGTCTTCTCCGAGGAGTACAACTCGTCGACGCTGGAATACTCGGGCGAGGGCGAGAAGCCCGTGTCGTACATCATCACCCCCCTGGGCGCCAAGATAAACCGGATGCTCGTGGTGGGCGTCGCGACGGACATCGAGAGCCTGGGAGAGCAGGACAAGCCCAGGTACAGGGCACGCATAGCGGACCCGACGGGCACATTCTACGTGTCCGCGGGCGAGTACCAGCCGTCCGCGGCCGCGTCCCTGTCCAAGATGTCCCCGCCCGCGTTCGCCGCGGTCGTGGGCAAGAGCAGGGCGTACACGCCCGAGGAGGGCGTCAAGTACCTCAGCATCAGGCCCGAGAGGGTCGTGGAGGTCGACGCGGCCGCGAGGGACCACTGGATACTGGAGACGGCCAAGAGCACACTCCTGAGGATAGACGCGATGAAGGACGCGATGCAGATGTCCCAGCCGAGCGTGGGCGAGCTGATGAAGCTGGGATATCCGGAGAACCTCTCGGACGGGGTCGTGCGCGCGCTCGAGTACTACAAGGACATCGACCTCGACAGGTTCAGGAACTCCGTGAAGGACGCGCTCTCGTCCGTGCTCCCGGGCAAGTGGTCCGGGTCGGAGAGGGAGGAGCGGCCCGTCAGGCGCGCGGAGGCGAAGCAGGAGGCCCCGGCGCCCGCGCCGAAGAAGAAGGACGGCGAGGAGGAGATGACCGAGGTCGGGGTCGGCGCGGACGAGGAGGGCGTGGTCCTGGAGCTCATATCCAAGCTGGACTCGGGCGGCAAGGGCGCCCCGTGGGACAGGATCGTCGAGGCGGCCAAGGCGAAGAAGATAGACAAGGTCAGGCTCGAGGAGGTCGTCGCCAGCCTGCTGGACAAGGGAGAGGTGTACGAGCCCGAGCTCGGCATGATGAAGAAGATATGACCTGTGAGCCTCGGCCTATGGGAAAACAGGCTGTGTAAGGGGTTTGTGCCCGGGTCAGCTGAACTCGTCCCTGGCCACGATGACGAGTATCAGGCCGATGAGGCCGAGCACGCTCGGTATCGCCAGGATGCCCGCCACGAGGGCGAACCCGAAATGCTTCCTCTGGATGGCGAATATGGCCCCCAGCAGCACTATGAGGCCGAGCAGGAGGATCACGATCCCGCATACCGCGGCCACGCCTGCGCCCAGGTCGAACCAGAACAGGGAGCCGCCCACGGCCGCGAGCATCCCGCCGGAGGCTAGGTATCCGAGGCTCACTATGAGTATCAGGATGCCGCCTATGACGGGCATCGCGGTCTGCTTCTTCTGGGCAATCGGGCCGGCCATCGCGGCCCTGTAATCGTGCCCGCAGTACGGACACACGTTCGCGTCCCAAGATATGGACCTGCCACAGGAAACGCAGTTCCTGGATGTCGCCGCTGCCGGCGTAGATGTCATGCTATGCCTCCCTTCCTGCGCGGCCGTCCGCCGCGCTGGTTTGAGAACGACTTCGGAGCTTTAAAACACTTGCCCTGGTCTCCCCAGGGGAAGGGTGCACCGCGCACGGGTCAGACCTCGGGCAGGAATGTGAGGTGTATCACCGCCGAGGCGAGGAGCACCGAGACCGAGAGCGCGACCGAGAGGAGAGCGAGCCATCTCGGCCTCATCCGCCGGCCCTCGAGGACCAGCGAAAGGATTGCCATCGCGATGCTGGAGAAGAAGAGGAAGAGGCCGACGACACCGGCCACCGACACGACGACGAAGGAGGCGTAGGAGTAGGACGCCCCGAGTATCGCCGCCGCCCCGAGGACGTAGACGGCGGCTGGCCCGAGCCAGTCCCGGGGCCGCGATAGAGGGCAGCGGGGGTCGCGCCCGGGGGACGACACCATGTTCAGGAGCGGCAGGACGACGAAGGGGAGCATCACTCCCAGGCACAGCCCGCTAAGGGTCCGGCGCGGGTTGTCCGAGGGGGAGATGCCCGAGTAGGAGAGGACGGCGTCCGCGAACGCCACGGACATGACAAGGCCGATGAAGACGATGCCGCGCCTGGTCGGCAGGCCGGAGGCGTGCCTCATCGGTCCCGCCCAGATGTACGCCGCGGACAGGAGGAAGCCGACGTGGAAGCCCATGCACCTCGCGCACAGCGGCATCTGGTAGTCGCCGAAGGTGTATGACCGCTCCGCAATCTGGTGGCACACGGAGGAGCCAAGGAACATCAGGATGTCGAAGAGAGCGTCCATCCGCGGACGGGATGGACCGGCCCGGAGTTAACGGTTCGCAGGGCGTATGAGAACAGGAACGGGGTTTGGGGAAGAAGTTTGAGTCGGCCCGCGTCTCAGAACACCGCGGCGAAGCCTACGCAGTAGCACACGACGCCGATAAGGGCACCGACGAGGGCCAGGATGATGCACATCTTGCCGAACTCCTTGAGCTCCGGTTCGGGCTTCGTGTAGTAGATTATTCCCACGATGATCCCGATGATGAAGAACAGGAACGACAGTATGTACAGCAGTATCTTCATTCCGTCGCTTATCGACTCCCTCGGCGCGTAGTCGGCCGTCGCCCTGAAGTCGTGCCCGCAGTACGGGCACACGTTCGCGTCCCAAGATATGGACCTTCCACATGACACGCAGTTCCTTGTCGGGGATGCCCCCGGTGCAGATGCCATTTCACCACTCAGCTCCGACTATGAAGCGGGTTCAGAATCATAAAAGGGTTTGCACGGTAGGATCGGGATCCGTCCTGCGGGAAGCCGCTCAGAACTCGGACCGCGACAGCGCCACCAGTATGAGCCCCACGAGTCCGAGGACGCCGCCGATGACGAAGCCGAGGGCGATCATCCCGCATATGCCGCCTATGATGGCGACCGCGAAACCTTTGCGCATGACCGCGAAGGCGCCCCCGATTATCGCGACCAGCGCAAGGACGAGGCCGATGACGCCGCAGACGCCCAACACCTCGTCGAGCTCGGACAGGGACATGTCGTACGAGGCCGACGGGTCGTACCCCCAGGCCTCCATGTCCGCGGGGTCGACCGCTATCATGAAGACGCCCATGGCGAGCGAGAGCACGCCCGCGAGTATGATCAGTATCCCGCCCACGACGGGCTTGGAGCTCTTGGGCGGACCTGGCTGGACGAGCGGCATCCTGAAATCATGGCCGCAGTACTGGCACACGTTCGCCTGCCAGTCGATGGTCCTCCCGCACGTTACGCACTGGCGGCCCGGCTTGTTCGGGTCCGCATCCAGCATCTGTCCCATTCTTCCCCTCTCCGGAGCGGGAATCGCATCAGTGCCTTATTGCCCTTGCGACTCCTCGGGCTTCCCCCGCCGCGGGAAGTCGTCCTGGAGGGCGAACACGAAGTGCGCCAGGAGGAGCGCGAGCACGACCCCCGCAAGGAGGCCGGTCGCGAGCCTGAGCGCGTTGTTCGACTCGTACGATGTCACGAGCTGCAGCCCGCCGTCTATGCCTATCGGGACCAGGCCGGCGAGCACGAACAGCGGGTTGATCTTGTACCTGACGAAGGTCGCGACCCCGGACGCCGCCGCGAGCCCCACGAACAGGCCGACGTCGCGCGCGCAGAACGGCATCTGGTTTTCGTTGATGAAGAAGCTCCTGTTGGCCAGCTGGTGGCACTCGACGTCCCCGGCCTTGTACACCGCGCGCGGGAGCGGCGAGAGCTGGTCGAACAGCTCGGTGTTGTCCCGTACGCTCACAGACCCGGAGAGGTCGGTCAGAGTGCCCGAGGGCACGATCATCGGCGCTGCGAAGACGAGCGCGGCCCAGACGGTCGTGATGGCGAACATCAGCAGCACGGGCCCCGATGTCACCCGAGGGATCCTCATCGCATCCGCGATGCACGGACCCCCTAATGTCACTTCTCTATCACGACGGCCGCGTATCCCACGACATCCTTCATCGGGCGCACGTCCCCGGACGTGGCGTACTTGAGGACCCGGGCCCTGCCGGACCCGCACGCCACCATGGTGGCGATCACCGGGCCGTAGCCGCACATGGATATGTTCTCGTCCCTCACGGTCGCGTACAGGCCCTCGGGGTCCATGGCCTCGACCATCTTCAGGGCCTTCCAATCCTTCGCCTTGGCCGTGCCCGCGGTCACGTAGTGCGACATGTCCGTGGACGCAATCACGACGACGTCCCTGCCCTTGACCGCATCCCTGAGTATCTCCCCCAGGCCGTGGGCTGCCTCGTAGTCCTGGAAGCCCATGCATATCGGGACGAACCTGAAGTCTGGGGATATATGTTGCAGAAAAGGTAGTTGCACTTCTATCGAGTGTTCGAAGTTGTGCGCTTCAGGGTCCACGTCGACGAGGTCCTTCCTTATGGATTTCGCGAGCTCCTGGTCGACCTTGGCGACCCCGAGCGGCGTCTGGAAATCGTCCACCGCGATGGCCATCCCGGAGCCCCTGCCCGTGTGGTTCGGGCCGATGATGACGAAGCTCTTCGCGAACCCGTCCGCCGCCAGCCTCGAGTAGAAGTGCGCCGCGATCATCCCCGAGAACATGTAGCCCGCGTGGGGCGCGATTCCTCCCGATATCCGCCTAGGTCCCGGCTTCAGCTCAGGGAGCCTGCCAGGGCCGAGCGGGCCGAGATAGCACGCGTCGATCTGTCTCCTGAGGGCGCGCTCGTCGCCCTCGTAGAACTGCCCTGCCACAGCGGGACGTCTCATCCTGAATCATCCCCTAGGAAATCAATGCCCGAGCTGCGTATTAGACTTTGCCCGGTCTCGGCGAGAAGTGTGCTGGGCTCAGAGGGACGCCTCGAAGTCCTCGACCGTCATCTTGAAGTCGTCGTCCGACTTGACGATGCCCTTCGCCTTCTGGATCTCCCTCGTCAGGAGCCAGTAGACGGTCGCGAGCGCGCGCCTGCCCTTGTTGTTGGACGGCACGACCAGGTCGACGTGCCTCGTCTCGTTGTTCGCATCGCATATGCCCACGATGGGTATGCCGATGCTGACGGCCTCCCTCAGGGCCTGCTCGTCGGCCGCGGGGTCCGTCACCATGATGACCTCGGGCTCGATGAAGTGCGGGAGGATAGGGTTGGTGAGCGAGCCGGGCACGAACCTGCCCGCGACGACGCTTGACCCCAGGGTCTTCGCGAAGACCTTGGCCGGCTTCTGGCCGTACTGCCTCGCTGAGACCACGAGGATCTTCGACGAGTCGTACCTGGAAAGGAAGGTGGCCGCGGTCCTGATCCTGTCGTCCGTCTTCTTGACGTCGAGGACGTAGAGCCCGTCGGTCCTGACCTTGAATATGAACTCCTTCATGTCGGCGCTCTTCTGCTGGG
>CAZAUI010000003.1:0-99607 GCA_964488505.1 uncultured Thermoplasmata archaeon
TCAACGACCACCAGCGCAGGGAGAAGATCCAGGAGCACAAGAACGAGAAGAAGGCCGAGAAGCTCCTCGAGATCGTGGGCACGAAGCTGGGCAAGAGCCTCGACGAGGCATACGACGCCATCGGGACGAAGCTGTTGTCCGAGTTCGGGACGCTGTACGGGGCCTTCGAGCAGGCGGCGGTCGACACCGACCAGTTCGGCGAGCTCGAGCTCGGCGACGAATGGGTGTCCGCCCTCGCGGCGGTCGCGTCGGAGAACATACAGCTTCCCTCAGTCACCATCGACGCCGTCATGGATGTCACGACGGCCGCGCCGGACGGGATAGACCACATACGCGAGGCGTTGACCTCGGGCGGCAAGAGCAAGGACGCCACGGTCGAGATAAGTTATCTGGGCGCCCCGAGGTACAGGATCACCGTCGTCGCCGAGGACTACAAGATCGCGGAGGCCGAGCTGAAGCACGTGGTCGACAGGGTCACCTCGCGCATGCAGAAGGCGGACGGCACGGTCTCGGTCAAGAGGAAGGATGAGACTTGAGGACGCTTCTGATGAAGTGCGCCAAGTGCCAAGGCTACACACTGCGCGCGGCATGCCCTAAGTGCGGCGCCGCGACCGTCATGGCGATGCCCGCGAAGTTCTCACCGGAGGACAGGTACGGCGAGTACAGGCGCCGGCTCAAGAGGGAGCTCAAGGAGGGGGCATAGGTGGACGACATACTGGTCGTCTTCAAGGAGCGGCCCGAGCTGAGGTCGCCCGTGCTGATCGAGGGGCTCCCCGGCGTCGGCAACGTCGGCAAGCTCGCCGCCGAGCACCTGGTGGACCAGCTCAAGGCGGTCAAGTTCATAGAGATGTACTCGAAGCACTTCCCGCCGCAGGTGCTCGTCAACGACTCGGGCACGGTCAGGCTCGTGAGCAACGAGTTCTTCTACATCAAGAGACCCGACGCGGAGAACGACATCGTCGTGCTCGTCGGCGACTACCAGGGCCTGACGCCGGACGGGCAGTACGAGCTCTCGGACCGGATACTGAGCATATCGAAGGAGCTCGGCATCAAGATGGTCTTCACCCTGGGCGGCTACGGCCTGGGCAAGATGATCGACAAGCCGCGCGTGCTGGGGGCCGCGACCGACGACGCGTTGGTCGAGGAGATGAAGGCCGTCGGCGTCACGTTCTCTAAGGGGGAGCCCGGCAGCGGAATAGTCGGCGCGAGCGGGCTCATACTAGGCCTCGGCGCCCTCCAGGGCGTCAGGGCCGTGTGCCTCATGGGCGAGACCTCGGGGTACTTCGTGGACCCGAAGGCCGCTCAGGCGCTGCTCGAGGTGCTCTCCAAGAAGCTCAATTTCAAGATCGACCTCACCGAGCTCGAGGACCGGGCCCAGCAGATCGACGCCATCACGTCGAAGCTGAAGGAGTCCGAGCCGGCCCCCGAGCCGAAGAGGGAAGACCTCGGCTACATAGGGTGACCTGATCTACTGGCCAGCGCCGCAGCTGGTCAATAGATAAAAAAATAGGGGGGAGGTCATCCTAAGTAGTGAGTGAAAGAGTAGTTAGAGTGCATCCCATCCCGTTCTGACTACTTCTTCAGGTATTGATCCTCGAATTGTTTCATCTCTGCGAGCACCTGTTCAGCGTGCTCGAGCTTCTTCATCCGGTCCATTACGAGTTCCGTTCGGGCATAGATGAGGTCCCTGATGGCGACCCTTATCGCCTCGGACCTCGAGGGGAAGTCGTCGATCTCCACGAGGAAGTCGATGGCACGCAGGTGCCTGTCGGGTATGCGGATGGTGATCTTCTCGTTGTCTGGCCGCATCAATAATCGCCCCGCTTTCCAAGCTCCCTCGCGACGCCTTCTGTACCCCTTTTGCCTTACGGGCGTCGGACATTCCCGTTATAATCATGTAAATATATAAAACTTAGGTTTTGAACCTCGGAGAGGTCAACGCACCTCATCGACTTCCCGTCTGGGCGCCCATCTCTGAAAAACACTTAATACAAAGTTCATGATAAGGTGCCTCCACGACGAGTTTCTGACATCCTGGGACCCGACTTAGCTCAGACTGGCTAGAGCGGCTGACTGTAGTGTGGAGATCGGCAAGACCGATTGCAGTCGCTGAAATCAGCAGGCCCCCGGTTCAAATCCGGGAGTCGGGACCACCTTTTCACCCGACCACGTCGCCGAGGCCTTCCTGCTCGGACGGCCTCACCACGACCTTGTGCTTCTCCAAGAGGGCCAGCTCCTTACCCGAGAACGCCTTCGGGTCGACCGTCACCACGAGCCTGCACGCGCTCGTCATCGCCGTCTCGGCCCACCGGTCCAGGCTCTTCGCGACCTTGGGGAAGTCGTTGCTGGTGACGAGGTACTCGATGCCGTCCACGAGGACGACGCCGTTCTGAGACCTCTCCATGAAGCTCACTATGTAGTCCGTCAGGAGGTTGATCTTGGCCGGGTCCATGTTGTCCTTCCCGGCGACGCTGGACAGCCAGAGTATCGGCGTGGTCTGGATGAAGAACCTGGACCTCAAGGCGTTCGGATGCTGCCTCGTGACGATCAGTCCCTGCGTCCTGCTCTTGTACTTGGTGCAGGTCCTGCAGGGGCACGGGAGCTTGCAGGTCGCGCATTCCAGGCTCTCGCACGAGAAGCTGTCGTCGTTCTCGCAGTCGAAGCACCTGCCCTTCAGGATGTCCGCGAACATCTCGAACGAGAAGTCCGGCTTCTCCTCCTCCACGAGGTACACGTGCCGGTGGAGGAGCCTGTAGGACGCCTTGGAACCGGACACCATCGCCTCTGTGATAGGGTCGGCCTTGGAGCGCCTTATCCTGAACCAGCCCAGCGCCCCTGAGCCGAGCAATGCGAGGCCGGGAGCGGCCGCGAAGAGTGAGATCATGTCGACCATTTGGATGCACCTCTCATGGCCGTGCTCCGGCGCTCAGGGCCTGCCGGCGTCCGCGGCGCGGTTCTGCCCGCGGTCAGGCGGTTGTGGCTGCCCTGACCGCCTCGAGGAGACGCTCGACCTGGAACGGCTTCGCGACGAAATCCACCGCTCCGGCGCGCATCGCCTCTTTTCTCAGCGCCTCCTTGACCAGGGCGCTCACGACTATGATCTTGGCCTTCGGGTCGAGCTCTATTATCTTCATGATCGCCGACAGGCCGTCCATCCCTGGCATCAGTATGTCCATGAGCACGACGTCGGGTTTGAGCGCCTTGTACTTCTCGATTGCTTCGAGTCCGTTAGCGGCCTCTCCCACGATGTCATGGTCGTGGGACTCGAGAATGTCTCGGATCATCTCCCTGATGAAAGGTGCGTCTTCCACGATAAGAACCTTAGCCATCCTCAAGACCTGCCTTTGGGCGGACGCGCACGTGCGTTGTTCGTCCGCTCTACCAGTGAAGAAGAATCCGTGCATATATAAGTTGGCCACTTGAGTTCGCGCGCGTGATATTCACTCTCATTTCCGTCCACCCAGCTGCGACTCCTGAGTGTTCTTCGCGCGCGCCCGTTGGCGTCGCGGGTCGCTCGGCAAAGAGGCGTTCTAGAATGCCGTAGGCATTCTCCGTCTGACGGCAGATAGGGGCGAGATCTCGCAATCCAGCATCTGCAAACAAATAAATACGATGTTAACGCTATCGATATTCGTCTGACAGTCGTCGGACTCAGAAGGGATGGGCATGGTATTCGGCATCGGGAGAAAGGATGCTCGCGACATACAGGATGCACAGGAGCCAGCAGCGGTGCCTTACAGGCTAGCATCCTACGAACACGACCACGAGGGGAAGAGGCTCAGGTCCTCCAAGGTGGTCTACAGTTTCTGGAGCGCGTCCAAGTACGTGCTGATCCTGTCCCTCATACTCTGGTGGCTGCCCATGTTCGGCCAGATGATCGCCGGGTACGTCGGCGGCAGGCGGGCAGGAGGCCCGTGGCGCGGCGTCGCCGCGTCCATCCTGCCGGTCGTGTGCCTGTACACGGTGATGACCGGCTTCGACAGCGGGTTCTTCCCGTCCCATGTGATGGGCGTGGCCATCGCCCCCGCGGCGATGTCCGCGGCGTTGAGCGAGAGCGTGCCCTTCGTATCCCCATACATCCAGTTCTCGTCCGACTACGTCGGCTCGTTCGTCGACGCGCTGGCCGGAGCCAGCCCGTACGGAATCAACACCTACATCCTCACCGTCGCGTTCGCATACGTGGGCGGGATATTGGCCGAACAGAGCAGGAGGGAGATCGAGTTCAACTCCGGCGCGATGATGGCCAACACCACCGTGCTCGTCGCAGACCCGAGGCACAACCAGGCCCAACTGCCGCCGGCCCAGCACCCCTATGCGCAGTCGCGCCACGGCCTCGCGCACATCATATCGTCGGCGTTCCCGTGGTCGAAGCACGAGCAGGGAGGGTACCCGCAAGCGTTCACATCTCACCACAGCCACTCATCGTGGGCCCGCGCGACCCCCATGCGGTTCGACGACGGGTCGGAGGGCTACGCCTCAGGGGCGATGCTGCCTCCGATGGGCCAAGGGGCCCGCGAGTACAGCCGCGCGACGACCAGGTCGCGGCCGACCAGGACGGTGCGGACGCATGTGAAGAGGGGCGACCCGTGGCAGAGGGCGGACAGGAGGGTCAAGCACACCTACACGTCCGCGCGCAGGTTCGCCGAGGAGCCCCGCCCTGAGCCCGAGTTCGAGAAGGGCAGGAGCGCGAGGCCGCAGCACAGGATAGTCCCTGGGGATGCGAGGTCCGTCAAGAAGGCGAAGAGGATCATCGACAGCGACTGGGGCCACAAGAGGTACCCGACGCTAGAGGACAGGCCCGTCCGCAGAGTGCGCGCCCCCGAGGCCGACGAAGTCCCGGAGGAGCAGCCGCACGCCCACCGCGCCCCGAGGGAATCGGGGAACCACTGGGACAGCATCTGAGACGGGTCGGTGCAGGGTGACTCGGATATCTTTTTATCCGGTCACGGCTTCGGCCGTCACGTGACGGAGACGAATCGGGGCGTATCATATGTTCTGTGACAAATGCAAGTGCCTGCTCTTCCCGAAGGACGGGAAACTCGTGTGCAACAAGTGCGGTGCGGAGCACTCGATGTCCAAGAAGCGGCACGTGATCAAGCACAAGGGGACCGACAAGGAGACCGCGGTCATGGGCGAGCTCTCGGGCACGCTGCCGACCGCGGACGTGGAGTGCTCGAAGTGCGGCAACAGGACCGCCTACTGGGTGCTGAGGCAGACCAGGGCCGCGGACGAGCCCGAGACACGCATATTCAGGTGCACGAAGTGCTCCCACTCCTGGCGCGAATACTAGCGCTGGATGTATGCGAAAAGCTTTTTAAAACACCATAGGGTTACAGGTAGATACGGAAGGGGGGCCAATGTTCCAGGCGAAAGCCAGAGCTGAAGTCTTGAAGGAAGTAGTGAACGTCGTGTCCACGCTCGTGGACGAGGCCAAGTTCATCGTCAACGCCGACGGCCTCTCGATCAGGGCGGTGGACCCGGCGCACATAGCCATGGTGGACCTCTCCCTCGGCAAGGACGCCTTCGAGGAGTTCAAGGCGGACGAGACCGAGATAGGGATCGACATCGACAAGCTCAGCCAGTTCCTGAAGCTGGCCCGGTCTGACGATATCATCGACCTCCGGCACGACGAGGACAAGCGCAGGCTCAGCATCGTCGTGGGCGACATAACGAGGCGGATGAGCCTCATAGACACGACGGGCATGAGCGACCCCAAGGTCCCGAACCTGAGCCTCCCGGCGACGGTCACGGTCAAGGGGGACGACCTCACGCAGGGCATAAGGGCGAGCGAGACTGTGTCGGACCACATCGCGCTTGTCGCGAACCCCGAGGGTTTCGAGATGAGCTGCGAGGGCGACATGGACCAGGTGCATTTCAAGAAGTCCAAGAAGGACCTGGTTGCGCTGGATGCGCCGTCGAGCGTCAGGAGCCTGTTCCCGCTGGAGTACTTCGCCAACATGCTGAAGGCGGTGTCCTCGGGCAACACGGTGACTCTGCAGCTGGGCAACGATTACCCGGTCAAGATGGAGTTCAAGATCGCCGGCGGCAAGGGCGCCGTGCGCTACCTCCTGGCCCCGAGGATCGAGAGCGGTGACTGATGAGGCGGTTCCTGCGTAGTATCACGGCTCCTGAGAGCAATATCTCCAAGCGGTAGCGGCCATGCTCGGTTGATGTCCATGAAGCGCGCAAGGATAGGGGTCCTGGCCTCGGGCGGCGGAACGAACCTTCAGTGCATCATCGACGCGTGTGAGCGCGGCGAGATAGACGGCGACGTCGCCGTGGTGGTGTCCAACGTGCCGGAGGCCTTCGCGCTCGAGAGGGCCAAGAAGCACCGGATAGACGCCTACGCGTTCCCGCACAAGGGTGTATCGAGGGAGCAGCACGAGGCGGACATCATTGAGTGCCTGGACCAGCACGGGGTCGACCTGGTCGTCCTCGCAGGCTACCTGAGGATACTGACGCCGTTGTTCATCAACAAGTACGCTGGCAGGCTCATGAACACGCATCCTGCGCTGCTCCCGTCCTTCGGTGGCTCGGGGATGCACGGGCTCAACGTGCACAAGGCGGTCCTCGACTACGGGTGCAAGGTCTCGGGGTGCACGATACACTTCGTCACGCTCGACGTGGACGGCGGCCCGATCATACTCCAGAAGTCGGTCCCGGTGCTCGAGGACGACACCCCGGAGACGCTCCAGGAGCGGGTCCTGAAGGAGGAGCACAAGCTGCTCCCGCGCGCGGTCCAGCTGTTCGCGACGGGGAAGCTGAGGCACGAGGGCCGCCGGGTGCGCATACTCGAACAGTAGCTGGCGCCGAACGTTTTAAACCAACATGACCGATATCCCGCGTGACGGCAGGCGGAAGCATCCACAGGGGGACGCGCGCTTGGAGATATACGACGGCGAATTCATCAGGGAGCTAGAGGCCATCGCGAAGACGGTCAGGAGACACTCCATACGCATGATATACCAGGCGGGCTCGGGCCACCCCGGGGGCTCGCTCTCCGGCGCCGACGTCATGGTCGCGCTGTACTTCCACATCATGAAGCACGACCCTAAGAGGCCCGACTGGGCCGACAGGGACAGGTTCGTGCTCAGCAAGGGCCACGCGGCCCCGGCACTGTACGCCGTGCTAGCTGAGTCCGGGTACTTCCCGGTCGAGGAGCTCGACACGCTCAGGAAGATGGGCAGCCGGCTCCAGGGGCACCCGTGCATGGGCAAGACCCCGGGCGTGGAGATGTCCACGGGCTCGCTCGGGCACGGCCTGGCGGCAGGGAACGGCATGGCCTTGGCGGCGAAGCTGGACAGGAAGCTGCACCGCGTCTACGTCCTGCTCGGGGACGGCGAGATGGATGTCGGCGAGACCTGGGAGGCCGCCATGCTTGCGTCTCACTATAAGCTCGACAACGTCACCGCCTACGTGGACCGGAACAAGCTGCAGCTGGACGGCCCGACGGAGAAGATCATGTCACTCGAGCCTCTGGCGGACAAGTGGAAGGCCTTCGGGTGGCATGTGATCGAGATAAACGGCCACAACATGAAGGAGATCATACACGCCACGAACGAGGCGAAGAGCGTCAAGGGCAGGCCGACCGTGGTCATCTGTCACACTATCAAGGGCAAGGGGGTCAGCTACATGGAGGGCTCCCTGCACTTCCACGGGAAGGCCCCGAGCGACCAGGAGTACGAGCAGGCCATGAAGGAGCTGGGGGACTGATGCCTGTGACTTGGAAGTGGGAGAGCCAGAGGAAGCAGTACGGCAAGGCGCTGGTCGAGCTGGGCAAGGAGCGGGGCGACATCGTCGTCCTGGACGCGGACCTGTCGAGCTCCACGAGGACCTCGGACTTCCTCGCGGCGTTCCCCGAGAGGTTCTTCAACGTCGGCATCGCGGAGCAGAACATGATGGACACAGCCGCGGGCCTGGCGGCCTCCGGCAAGACCGTGTTCGTCTCCACGTTCGCGGTGTTCGGCACCGGCAGGTGCTACGACCAGATCAGACAGTCTATAGCCTACCCGAAGCTGAACATCAAGATAGTGGCATCGCACGCGGGCATAACCGTCGGCGGGGACGGCGCGTCGCACCAGATCATCGAGGACATCGCCCTCATGCGGGTCCTCCCCAACATGAAGGTCATCGTGCCCGTGGACTCGCCCGAGACGTACATGGCCGTCAAGGCGGTCGCGAAGATGGACGGCCCGGTCTATGTCAGGATCGGCAGGGCGGACGTGCCCACGCTCACGGACACGAACACGCCGTTCGAGATGAACAGCGCCTCGGTCATGCGCGAAGGCGCCGATGTCACGCTCATAGGCTGCGGCATCATGGTCGCGAGGTGCCTGGAGGCCGCCGAGGAGCTCGCCAAGCACGGCGTGGACGCCAGGGTCATCAACCTGCACACGATCAAGCCGATCGACGAGAAGACCATCGTGAAGGCGGCGAGGGAGACCGGGGGCGTCGTGACGGCCGAGGAGCACTCGGTTATGATGGGCATGGGCAGCGCGGTCGCGATGTGCCTCGTGGAGAACTTCCACGTGCCCATGAAGCGCGTCGGCATCCCGGACACGTTCGGGGAATCGGGCGGGTGCGAGGAGCTGATGACCAAGTACGGCCTCACGGCCGAGAACATAGTGGAGGCGGCCCACGACGTGCTGCGCAGGAAGAAGTGAGGTGACTGGATGAAGATATTCATAGACACGGCGAACCTGGACCACATCAAGGAGGTCAACAGCTGGGGCATACTGGACGGGGTCACGACGAACCCATCGCTCATAGCGAAGGAGGGGTGCGCGTTCGAGGACCGCGTGCACGCCATATGCGCCATAGTCGACGGCCCCATCAGCGCGGAGGCGGTGTCGATGGACTCGGAGGGCATGGTCAGGGAGGCCAGGCAGCTCTCCAAGATACACAAGAACGTCATCGTCAAGATACCCATGACCGCGGAGGGCCTGAAGGCGGTCAAGATACTCTCAGCCGAGGGCATAAGGACGAACGTGACCCTGGTGTTCTCCGCCAACCAGGCGCTCCTGGCGGCCAAGGCGGGCGCGACCTACGTGTCCCCGTTCGTCGGGAGATTGGACGACATCAGCCACACGGGCATGGATCTCGTCAGGGACATCGTCGAGATATTCACGATATACGGCTTCGAGACCCAGGTGATAGCCGCGAGCATCAGGCACCCCGTCCACGTGACCGAGGCGGCGCTCGCGGGCGCGCATGTGGCCACGATACCCTACGAGGTCCTCAAGAAGATGCTCAAGCACAACCTGACGGACGAGGGCATCCAGAAGTTCCTCAAGGATTGGGAGAAAGTCCCGAGGAAGTGACTCAGGCTATGTACGGGTCCGTCGCGGACCGGTCGAAACCTTTCACCAGCTCCATGCGCAGGTCCCCCTGGGGCTTCCAGCCGTAGACGGGATAGACCAGGTTGGGTAGGAATCTCGACAGTCCGGCCGCGAGCTGGGTCGCCGGATGGTCTTTCCCGAAGGTCTTCTCGCTGACTTCCAGCGTCTTCCTTCTGGTCGCCTCCTCGTCTATGATTCCGAGCGTGTGCAGGTACTCGTGGAGCAGGATATGGAACACGTACGGCTTGTACAGCGCCGGGTCGGTCTCCTCGATCCTCTTCAGGGGGAGCGAGTTCATGACGATGATGTTCGTGGTCAGCGGATGGAACGCCCCCACGAGCCCGTCAGCCCCGCCGCCCAGGTTCGCCATGCCAAGCATCAGCCCTGACCTCTCCTTGCCAGTGGCACTCCTTACGGCGGCCTTCACGACCTCGAATATGTCCGGCAGGTCCTTCGCCCCGGCCAGTTCCGCCTCGTACGACCTATGGTTGTTCACGTCATCTGATTAGTCGCTCCGATGATTTATCCGCTGCGCCTGACAAGTCTGAAATATGTAGGACGGGCTCACACCGTCCGTGAAGACCGATGTGCTCGTCATAGGCGCTGGCCCGGCGGGCTCAACCGCCGCCCTCGGCCTGGCCAAGGACCACGAAGTGGTCCTCGTCGAGGAGCATCCCCGGCCGGGCTCCCCCATACAGTGCGCGGGCCTGGTGACCCCGAGGGGGGTCCCGCCGTTCGCGTCCGACTCCGTCCTGAACAGGATCAAGGGTGCGAGGATTCACTCGCCGCTCGGATACACGCTCTCGCTCGAGGCGAGGGATATCCGAGCGTATGTCATCGACCGCTCTCGGTTCGACCTCACGCTGTTCGAGAAGGCCGTGGACGCAGGCGCGTCCGCCATCTCGGGCGCGAAGGCCCTGTCCGTCATGCAGGACGACACCGGCGTGACCGCGTCGGTCGAGTCCGGGGAAGGCCGGCGCGGGCTCTCTTGCGCGCTCGCCATAGGGTGCGACGGCTACAGGTCCGCGACGAGGAAGGCGGCCGACCTGTCCCCGGCGAAGCACATGCTGACAGGCATCCAGGCGGACATCGTCGGCGCGAGGCTGGACCCCGACATCGTCGAACTGTACCTGGGCTCCAAGGTCGCCCCGGGGTTCTTCGCGTGGGCCATACCCGCGGGGGACACCGCCAGGGTGGGCCTGTGCACCTGGAACGTGGAGCACGCGCCAGCCGTGTACCTGAAGAAGCTCCTGGCAAGGCCAGAGTTCGCAGGCGCTGAGAGGGTGTCGTCCTCCTCGGGCAGGATCCCCATAGGTCCAGGGAGGACCGCGAGGTCAGGCAGGATACTGCTCGCGGGCGATGCGGCGTGCCACGCTAAGCCGCTGTCAGGTGGCGGGGTGTACACGGGCATCAAGGGGGCGGAGCTGTGCGCCGAGTGCGCCAACTCGTTCCTGGCCACGGGCGAGGAGTCCGCGCTCGAGGCCTACGACCCTCTCTGGAAGGAGGCGTTCGGGAAGGAGCTGTCCAAGGCCTTCAGGTTGAGGAAGGTGTTCGTCTCCCTGAGCGACAAGAAGATCGACAAGGCCCTGAGGATATTCAGCGAGCCGTCGCTCCTAGAGTTCATCCAGGAGCGGGGGGACATAGACTATCCCGCGTCACTTTCGTCTCAGGTCCTTAAGCTTGCCCCGAAGCTCGCGCAGTTCTCCCCTCAGCTTATAGAATCGTTTCTCAAGTGACGGGTACTTGCCCGGGTTGTCGAGCACGAAGTAGAACAGCGCCATGAACGCGGTGAAGCAGCAGGCGCCTATCAGCACCCCGAGGGGCCACCTGGGTATGGGTATCTTGATGCCGAACGAGGAGTCGGGAATCAGTCCGTCCACGCCGAGCGAGTACATGTACGTCAGGTTCACGATGCTCTCGTTGGGGTCGAACGACACCATCTCGTCCCACTCGGCCTCCGTGAAGAACCCGCGGGATTGCAGGACCACGAGCGTGTCGTTCCCTTCGAAGTTGAACACGAGCTTCAGGCGCACGAAGTAGGTGCTCTGGGAGAAGTACGACCCGTGCGGCGTGTCCTTGTCCGTGGATATCGTGAGGTTCACCCTCACGGTCTCCTCGAGCTGGAGCTCGCCGAACGCAAGGGATATCTCGGGCTCGCCGTTCTCGAAGACCGGCGGGTCCTCGAACCCGGCGTCGACGTCCCTGACCTCCTCCTGGGTCGCGTACCTGTAGATCCCCACGGTGAGGTTGAGGTCGACCATGGTGCACGCGGGGTCGTCGTACGGGTTGGTCATGTTGAACCCGAACACGAGCGAGTCGCCGGGCCTGACCGTGGGCGTGACGAACCCTGAGAAGATGTTGTTGGCGTAGTGCGGCATCCCGGGCAATGCGATGTCCGCATAGGCGGCGCCTGACGACACCAGCAGGAATGTCAGGGCAGCCGCGGCCGCCCATCGGACGCACCTCATCTCGTGTCCGAAGCCTGAATCCGACTATATCGTTTTCGGTGGCGGCCCGCGGGAGGTGAACAAGTGTTATTACGGGCATGGACGATGCGACTGGCGTGCAAGGAGTGAAGGTCCCGAGGGCCCTCGCTGAGGACCTCAGGGTCATACTGGCCCGGAAAGGGGTCGTGGACAAGACGCTCGCCATCCTGGACGACGGCGACCACGTCCTGATACCCATCCTTAAGGAGCCTGACGCCCAGGTCCTCGACAGGTTCCATGCCGTGCGGTTCGAAGGTGACTTCCCGTCGAGGCATACGAGGACCGACCCTATCGACCAGGTGCGGGCTTCCGTCGCCGTGCCCGAGGAGCTGAAGCTCCTCCTCCCGGAGAAGTGGGAGCAGCTGGGGGATGTCGTGACGCTCAGGCTGCCGAAGGAGCTTGACGGGTACGAGCTAGACATCGGCGGGGCATATGCCCGGGCCCTGAAGGCGAAGACGGTCCTCAGGGACGTGGGAGGCATCTCAGGCGATTACCGGACCCCCGTCGTCAAGACGCTCTTCGGCTCCGACCCGGTCGCGGTCCACAGGGAGAACGGCATCCTGTACAAGCTCGACGCCTCGAAGGTCATGTTCTCGTCCGGGAACGTGGACGAGCGGATCAGGATGGCGTCAGTCGCGTGCGACGGCGAGACAGTCGTGGACATGTTCGCGGGGATAGGGTATTTCACGCTCCCTCTGGCGGTCTACCAGAGGCCGAAGCGCATCATATCGTGCGAGGTGAACGAGGTATCCCACGGATACCTCGTCGAGAACATCGCCCTCAACAAGGTCGAGGGGAAGGTGGAGCCGATCCTGGGGGACAACAGGGACCTTCCCGGGGACGCGTTCGCGGACAGGGTCGTGATGGGCTATGTCAAGACGACCCACGAGTTCCTCCGGACGGCCTTCCGCCTCCTGAAGAGCGGCGGGATAATCCACTACCACGAGACCTGCCCGAACGAGCTGCTCCCGGACAGGCCGGTCCGGAGGCTCAGGGACGCGGCGAGGGGCGACAGGGTAGAGGTGCTCAGGTTCAAGGAGGTCAAGTCGTACTCGCCGGGCGTCAGCCATGTCGTCCTAGACGCGAGGTTCACGAGGACCTCTTGATCTCCTCTGTGCTCCCCGCCTCTCTCATGAACGCGACGAACGCCTTGTGGTGCGAGTCTGCGTCCCGGCTCTCCAGGAGCGCCTTCGCGGACTTGCTCAGGTGCTTCCCGAACTCCTGCTCCTCGCTCGTGTACTTCCAGGACTTCGTGGATATCCCCAGTGACAGATAGAATGCGTGGGCGATCGACCTGGTCCTGTGGTCGTTCGAAGTGTCGGCGTCCAGGATCGCGTTGGCGCCCGAGGAACCCTTGGTCTTGTAGGCTCTCACGACCTCGTCGACGAGCGCTGAATACTGGGACAGGCCCTCGTACGAGGGCATCCTCGAGGTGACCTCCGCGTGTGCGGCCTTCTTGACCGCCTGCCGTATGATCTTCAGCGGGGACTGCGCCGCGTCCGAGTCGTCGCTGAAGAGATCTTCTGCGACCTCGTCGGGGACCACGCCCTTCAATGCGGCCAGACCGTGGGCGGACCAGTGCTTCGACATGAGGCTGTTGACGGTGTCCTTCGGGTCCGCGACGACGGCGTGGTCGATATCTTCCAGCATCGCCCCGAGCGCCTTCGATTCCAGGTCGTCCGAGGTGACCGCCGAGACGAATTCCCCGAGGTCGTCCCCGTACGACCGGTCTCCGCGGACGTACAGCCGTTCCTTGCGCTCCTCGAGCCTGTCATGGACCTCGTCGAAGTGCAGGTCTATGAGCTCCCTGTCCCCGATCTCGCCCAGCGCATACCTCTCGAGCAGCGGCCTGTCGACCGGCGAGCTGAGCAGTTCCACAAGGTCCTTGCTCCCGGCGACTATCTCGAGCGGCCTCTCGACCGATATGTCGACCTCGTTCAGTATGCTCGGGACGGCCATGCCCTCCGCGAGCCTGGTGAGCGTGTTCTTGTTCTTGGCGCCGCACTGGGGGCACACGAGCACCTTCGCGTCCGTGTTCACGAATGCGAACTCGAGCCTCTCGGCGCCGGAGGATATGTGCGGGCAGCTGTGCGTGTCCCCGTCGTGCCTGGTCGCCCCGACGGAGTCGGCGGCCTGCTCGATGTACTCCTTGGGCGGCTTCGGCTGCTTCCCCGTGCACACGAAATTGTCCCCGTACGAGTAGAAGTGCAGCCCCTTCTTCTTGACCAGGTCGAGCACCGCGAGCACGCGCCACTTCGGCGAATCGAAGTTCTGGACCCCTATCAGCTTCTCCTTGCTGGTCCTTCCCCTGAGCGCGTACATCACGGTGCCTCCGGGGTACTTTGCCGAGGCGAGGTACGGCGCCTTCTCCTCGTGGACCAGGCCTATGGTCGCGGCGTACGCCCTGGCGAGCCTGTCCCCGCGCTTCGAGAACTTCGCGAGCTTCGCGGGGTCGTCCTTGTACTTGGATATCTTCTCGAGGCGCGCGCGCGTCTTCTTGAAGGGGCACGCGCCGCACTCTGAGGCGCACTCGGGCAGTATGAGCTCGAAGTCGTCCATGAGGGCATTCGCCTTCTCCATCAGGTCCTTCTCGCGGACCTTGGATGTGATCCTCGCGTTGACCCTTATCCGGAGGTTCTTCTTTCGCGCCATGTCCGAGTCGCTCCGACATATCGGCCACTGGTACTAGTGTCTTTTGGAGGGCCTCCGGGGCTGTGGCCAGCGTCCCGCAAAAGCTTATTACCCATACTCGGCCATAAGGAGGATATCTGAGCTATGGATGGTCGAGATGTCGCAGGAAGAGGACTTCGCCAGAGGTTTCATCAAGGGCTTCGAGGAGGGGCTCAAGGACGCTTGGGAGGAGATAATCAAGCTGTCCACCAAGGGGTACACCTCCCGCGAGCTGCAGATAATGGCGAAGACCAAGAAGTCGATGCTCTTCCAGAGGGTGCAGCAGAAGGCCGAGGAGCTGGAGCGCGCCCTGGGCAAGAAGATCCTGACACAGGTCCAGCAGCCGGCCACCGCCGCCTCGAAGGCGGAGCTGAGACCCGGCTGGAGCTACGTCGTCAAGGAGGAGCGCCCCGAGAAGAGCTTCTCGATATTCACCTCGCTCATAGCCGGCGGCGCGAGAGGCCTGTGCATATCGAGGACGCACCCTGACACGCTCAAGCAGAAGTACGGGTTCGAGGCGGAGACCATCTGGCTGACCAAGACGGAGGGCTCCCAGGGGCAGGCAGGCAAGAAGGGCTCCGAGTACGTCTCGCCCAACAACCTCGCCCACCTCGCCTCGGCCGTGCGCGAGTTCCTGTCGAAGGAGGAGTCGGGCGTGGTCATAATCGAGGGGTTGGAGTACATGACGACCCAGAACGACTTCAAGAGCGTGCTGAGGTTCGTGCAGCTCATCAACGAGCAGGTGATCCTCGACAAGGGCTATCTGATCATCCCGGTCGACGAGGGCACCATGGACACCAAGGACTTCTCGCTCGTGGAGCGCGAGATGAGCCAGGTCCTGTGAGCCTCGCGCCATGGCGGGTTGTGCGGGGAAAACGATATACTCCGACCATCGGATTCTCCCGCCAATCGGAGGGAGTATTCTGACATGTGAGGAAGGAAATGGTAGAGGCATGCCTCTCCTCGGGGAGAAGTTCCCCGAGATGGAAGTACAGACGACCCACGGCAAGATGACGCTGCCTGGGGCCTACGCCGGGAAATGGTTCGTGCTCTTCAGCCACCCGGGCGATTTCACGCCCGTGTGCACCACGGAGTTCGTGGCGTTCGCGAAAATGCACGAGGAGTTCAGGAAGCTGAACTGCGAGCTGATAGGGCTGTCGATAGACCAGGTGTTCTCGCACATCAAATGGGTCGAGTGGATCAAGGAGAAGCTCGGCGTGCAGGTCACCTTCCCGGTGATCGCAGACGGCTCTGCCACCGTCGCGCACAGGCTCGGCATGATACACCCGGGCAAGGGGACGAACACCGTCAGGGCTGTGTTCTTCGTCGACCCGACCGGCCTGCTCCGGCTGATGATGTACTATCCGCAGGAGATCGGCAGGAACATGGACGAGGTACTGAGGGCCGTGAAGGCGCTCACGACCTCGGACAAGAACAAGGTCGCGATGCCTGCGAACTGGCCCAACAACGACTTCCTGGGCGACAAGGTCATAATACCGCCCGCCACGGACGAGAAGACGGCTCAGGAGCGTTTGAAGCAGTACGAGTGCTACGACTGGTGGTTCTGCACCAAGAAACTCTGAGGGCGCAAGCCCTCGCTCTGTTATTTTCTCAAGTTGCTGACCCACGGGACCTTGAAGGGTGTGCCGAAGTCGCTCCCTTTGTCCATCGCGCCGCCTTCCTTCTCGATTGCCGACGTCATTCCAGGAACTCGCGGCATCTCCCGCAAGGGTATTAATGATGGGAGTCCGTTCAATCCAATAGGATCCGTTCGGGATTCAAATCCGAGGTGGGTTCGTGACGGAGGCCCAGGACACGGCAGAACGAAAGACGCATTCCAAGCGGGTCAAGGTCGTGGCTGTCGCGGTGGTCGTCGTGCTCGCCGTGTCGGGCGTCGCTTTCGTGTGGTACGAGTACTTCCGGAACTGGACCATCGAGGACATAGCGGAGTCCGTGACCGGGCCAGAGACGTACCCGTCCTTCGAGCCGTCCCTTGCGAACACGACGGTGACGGTCGAGGGGAGGGTCACCGGGATCGAGTCCTTCAGTACGAGCCTGGGAACCGTCCGCTTGGTCGAACTTGACGATTGCCTCGCCCCCCGCCTGGTCTACTGGGGCGAGATCGACTTCCAGGTCGGTGACAAGATCGAATCGGATGTGAGTTTCGAATGGTCCGCGTTCAACGAGAACACCATGGTGCTCTCCCCCCAGTTGGATTTCCCTGCTCTGTTCCCGGTCATCGGCATGGAGATCACGGCCTTCTCGGTCAACTTGGTCTCGGATATATACTGGACCTCTAGCATTGAAGACGGCGTCGTCACGGTCGAGTTGGAGTGGGTCCGGGACGAACAGCCGCTGTCGGAGCTCAACTGCTCCCTCAGAGCTGGCCGGAGTTTCTGGGCAGGTGAATTGGTCGATTTGAGTAGAATAAGCACGTACGGAGAGGAGATCGAGGCCTTCGGCGCCCTCTCGTCAGCAGTAGGGTCGACCGGCTACATCCGCTACTTCGATTCCGACGTCGACGGCAACTTCAGCACGGGCGATTCGGTCTCCTTCTCAGGGCTGGCCGTCCCGGAGACCGACAGCGGCGTCCAGTGTTACGTGTTCGTCTTGGGCGTCGACGCCCTCACGGAGGTTAACGGAGGTTACGTGGGCATGTACTTCCCAGTCATGAGACCGGGCGTGCTCCACATCGAAGACTCCTACGGCTCCCACTACGCTGACTTCGAGGTGCAGGACGAGGGCGACGGGTTCACTCTCACGGTCTGTTTCTCAACGGACATGGTCAACTGGTCTGATCTGTCGTTCCTCATGGTCAGCGACTCGAACTCCTCTGACCTCGAAGAACCAGTGTTCACGTGGTTGGATTCTTTCATCGAGGAGTCCGCCACCGGGAGCGAGACGGTCTGGTCAAGCGGCCGGGTGACCTTGGGCGATCTGGTCTGGGAGATGAACGTGACCGACATGGACGGCGACGGCATCGTCAGCATCGGGGACCGGGTATCGTTGGTCTCCGACGAGGATGACCTTGACAGCGCCCTCGAGTACCTTCGCCTGGAGTTGATGTACGAACCGACGGACTCCTCGGTACAGAATTTCGATTTGATTGATGTGTGACTCCGTCCGCTCCAGCGCGGCAGGGTTGCCTGAGTGCTCCCGCCGGGATTTGAACCCGGGTGACCAGCTCGAAAGGCTGGGATGATGGACCGGACTACACTACGGGAGCGTGTGTGGCTCGGGCCCGCAATTCCTGCCTATGTGGTGTCCGTATTTAACCCTTCTCCGGACTGGCTCCTCCGGCGTGCGTGTCCGAAACACGACAAAGTATAAAGATGGTCCAGCGGATTCGCCCCCCGCATGGACAAGAAGGCCAAGGAGAAGCCGAGCGTCGCGGAGATCACGCGCAAGTACATCGACAGGCACCCGAGCATTAGGGACTGTGTCAGCAAGGACCTCGTCAACTTCTCCTCGCTCTCGAGGCTGATCATGAAGGATATGGGCGTTACGCACGAGGAGGCCGTGCTGGCGGCCAGCAGGCGGTACGCCGCGAGGCTCTCGAAGACGGACTTCGAGGGCGACATCATGAACGTGTTCGAGGAGAGCAGGCTCGAGCTCAAGACCCGCATATGCATAGTCGTCGCGAAGAACGAGTGGATAGTGCTCAAGAACCTCGAGGAGGTCGTCAAGAAGATACTCTCGGACAAGAGCACCATGCAGGTCCTCCAGAGCGCCAACGCCATCACCGTCATATCCGAGGACAAGTTCCTCCCCATGATCACGCGTGCGATAGGCAGCGACCATGTCGTCACGGTCAAGCAGAACCTGGCGGAGATAACCGTCAAGAGCCCTCAGAGGATAGAGACCACCAAGGGCGCCTTCGCGTACCTCGTCTCGATGCTGTCAGAGCAGGGGATAAACCTGCTCGAGGCCGTGAGCTGCTACACGGACACCATCTTCATAGTGAACAGGGAGGACATGATGCGTGCCTTCGACATCCTCTCCGCGTGCATCGAGGACAAGATAATCCCCGAGAACGGCCAGTGAGGGTCAGCCCATCACGAGTCTGTCGACCGCGGCCACCTGTCTCCTGAGTCGGGACAGTTCCTTCTTCTGCCTCGATGTCGCGGCCGCCGCCTCCGCGGTCTGTATCTCGACCGACGCGGGGGACGTGCCGCCGTAGGAGTCGCGCCTGGACACCGAGTTATCCAGGTCCAACGCCTTCAGGTCGGACTCCCCTAGCCGGACGCCGTTCTCGGCCGCCGCCTCCGCCGCGAGCCTCATAAAGTTGCGCGGGTCCCCTCCGGACTGCTCAGAGACGTGTTTGACGATCCCATGGGCGGTCCTGAAGGGGATGCCGCGGGTTGCGAGGAGGTCGGCGAGGTCGGTCGCGGTCATCAACCCGACCTCCGCCGACTCCCTCATCCTCACCATGTCAAACTCAGCTTCTGCGAGGAAGCTCGTGAGGGCATGGAGCGAGGCCCCTACGGTGTCAAAGACATCGAAGAGGTTCTCCTTGTCTTCCTGCAGGTCGCGGTTGTACGCGAGGGGAAGAGATTTCAGCATGGTGAGGATCGCGACGAGATGGCCGATTGTCCTCCCGGCCTTGCCCCGGACGAGCTCGGGTATGTCCGGGTTCCGTTTCTGGGGCATCATGCTCGAGCCGCTCGAGAGCTCCTTGGGTATCTTTACGAACCCGAACTCGCTCGAGGACCAGAGGATCAGCTCCTCGCAGAGCGAGGAGAGGTGGACCATGAGCAGTGAGAGGGCGAAGGCGGACTCAGCGACGAAGTCCCTGTCCGAGACCGAGTCGATGGAGTTCTCCGTGACGCCGTCCATCGAGAGCATGCCCGATGGTATCTCCCTGTCTATCCCGAAGGCGGTGCCTGCGAGGGCCCCGGCCCCGAGGGGGGACACGTTCGTGCGCGCGTAGGCGTCGGCCATCCTCTTGAAGTCCCTGTGGAGCCTCCAGAAGTGCGCGAGCAGGTGGTGGGACAGCAGGACCGGCTGCGCATGCTGCATGTGTGTGTATCCCGGCAGGACCGCGCCGTTCGTCTGGGTCGCCTTCCTCAGGAGCGCCTCCTGGAGTGAGAAGGCCTCCGCCATCACGCCGACCAGGGATTCCCTCGTCATCAGCCTCATGTCGAGAGCCACCTGGTCGTTCCTGCTCCTGCCCGTGTGGAGCTTCGCGCCGACTTCGCCCACGCGGTCTGTCAACATCCGCTCGATGTTCATGTGGACGTCCTCGAGCCCGGGGTCGAACACGGCCGCGCCCCGGGAGCACTCCTTCGCGATCTCTTTCAGCCCGGAGACGAGCTTCTCCTTCTCGCCCTTGGTCAGCAGGCCTGCGTGCGCGAGCGCGTGCACGTGGACTATGCTGCCCGCTATGTCGTGCTTCCAGAGCCTCCTGTCGTAGTGGACGGAGCCTGTGAACGCGAGGAACTCGTCACTTACATGTGGCGCAGGGTTCCTCGATGACCGCGCTGTCATTCGACACACCGTTCCCGTTGGCCTGGGCCGCCTTGACAAGTGCCCCCACCTTCAGAGGCAGCCCCCAGACGTAGATGAATCCCTTAGCGGCTGAATGGTCGAAGGCGTCGGCCTTGTCGTATGTGGACAGGGCCGTGCTGTACAGTGAGCAGGGCGACTCCCTGCCCACGACCACCGCGCTACCCTTGTGCAGCTTGACCTTGACCGTGCCCGTGACGCTCCCCTGTGTGCTCTCGATGAACGCATCGAGTGCGTCCTTCAGAGGCGAGAACCAGAGCCCGTTGTAGACCAGGTCGGCGTAGTGCTGCTCGACCGTCTTCTTGTAGTGCAGCAGGTCCTTCTGCAGGACCATGCTCTCGAGGTCCTGGTGGGCCTTGATGAGCACCGTCGCTGCGGGTGCCTCGTAAATCTCCCGGGACTTGATCCCGACGAGCCTGTTCTCTATGTGGTCTATCCTCCCGACCCCGTGGCCGCCTGCGACCTCGTTGAGCGTGGTGATGATGTCTAGGAACTCCATGGGCGTGCCGTCGAGCGACACCGGCTTCCCCTCGAGGAAGCCTATCTCGACGTACTCCGGCTTGTCAGGGGCCTTGTCCGCGCCCTTGGTCCAGCCGTATATGGACTCCGGGGGCTCGGTCCATGGGTCCTCCAGCACGCCGCACTCGATCGCCCTGCTCCAGACGCTCTCGTCTATGCTGTAGGGCGCGTCCGATGTCACCGGGGTCGGTATGCCGTTCGTTTTCGCATACGCGATCTCGTCCTCGCGTGACATCTTCCACTCCCTCGTGGGAGCCATGATCTTCATGTCGGGGGCGAGCGCCATGATCGAGACCTCGAACCGGACCTGGTCGTTCCCCTTGCCGGTGCACCCGTGGGCGATGGTGTCGGCCCCCACTCTCTTGGCCATCTCGACCAGCTTCGCGACCATGAGCGGCCGCGCTATCGCGGTGCCGAGCGGGTAGTTGCCCTCGTAGAGGGCGTTGGCCTTGAGCGCGGGGAGGACGTAGTGGTCGGCGAACTCCTTCTTCGCGTCTATGACCCACGCGCGCGACGCCCCGATAGCCCTAGCCCTCCTCATCGCATCCTTGAGGTCGTCAGTTTGACCGACGTCTACGGTCACGGTGACGACATCGCAGCCGTGCATCTGTTTCAGCCAGTGGATCGCCACTGACGTGTCCAGGCCGCCTGAGTATGCGAGGAGTATCTTCGGCTTCTCCTTCTCTTTTCCGGGGCTTTCCATGGAGTCGTCGCCTCCGCCCGTCCGATTCTCGGGTCTGTATATGGGTGTGGTGACACGGCGAGAACAGCTCCTGCCGGGCCGTGTCCGATTCCGGACACCGGCCTCCTCGGAGACTGCTCCTGCGGGCCCGCACCCGGGGGGTCTGGAACCTCGGAAAAAGCGCATCCAGCACCCTTAAGTAGGCGCAGAATATTACATCCAGTTAGCGGACTGAGTCACTTGGCATACAAGCGATACAACCCGGACGACGACGCGAAGATAGGCCCTGACGGCCAGCCTGAGTTCGTCAGGGTGCGCCTGCCCCGCAAGAAGGACGGCGAGATATTCGGGATAGCGGACCAGCTGCTGGGAGCCTCGCGTATCAAGGTCATGTGCGCGGACGGGAAGTCGCGCATGGGCCGGATACCCGGGAAGATCAAGAAGCGCATGTGGATCAGGGAGGGCGACCTGGTCATCGTGGCGCCGTGGGAGTTCCAGGACGAGAAGGCCAACATCATGTACAGGTACACCAAGACGCAGGCGATGTACCTGAGCAGGAAGAAGATGCTTCCCAAGTCGATCGACATATTCTGAGGCGCAGGGTGTGGCCTTTGCCCTATGATGAGAAGAGCCAGGGAGTGGAGAAGGCGCTCGAGCGCGTCCGTGACTCCTGGAAGATGCGCAGGAAGGACGATGACGACCGGAAGTCGTACGACGAGGTCTTCAACAAGCAGAACCTGATGCGCATATACAAGCTGATGTCGGACGGGGTCATCGACAAGTTCGACTTCACGTTGTCCACGGGCAAGGAGGGGAACCTGTTCAGGGCGAGCACCGTGAAGGGCGAGTTCGTGGCGGTGAAGATATTCCGGACCTCGACCGCGACCTTCGGTGACATGTACAAATACGTCGCGGGGGACCCGAGGTTCCACGGGGTCGGCGGAGGCAACCGCAAGAGGCTGATCATGGTCTGGGCCGAGAAGGAGTTCATGAACCTCGACGCGCTCCACAGAGCGGGCGTACGCGTGCCCAAACCCATCGCGCGCCACCAGAACATCATAGTCATGGAGTACATAGGAGACGAGACCGAGCCCGCGAGGCAGATCAGGAACGTGGACCTGGAGGACCCCGAGGGCGTCTCCAGGAAGATACTGGACTACGTGCGCCTGGCCTACAAGAAGGCGTACCTGGTCCACAGCGACCTGAGCGAGTTCAACATACTGATGCTGGCGGGCGAGCCGGTCATAATCGATGTCGGCCAGGCGGTCCACCGGGACCACCCGAACGCGCTCGAATGGCTCAGGCGGGACCTCGCGAACATCGCAAGGTACTTCAGAAAGAAAGACGTGGAGATAGACGTAGAGGCCGAGCTGAAGGAGATAACGAAGCCATGACACAGTCAGTCAGGATACCCAAGGACCGCGTCGGGGTGCTCATAGGCAAGGGCGGGGAGACGAAGGACGCCCTCGAGCAGAGGACCGGCGTGCGCCTGACCATCGACTCAGAGGAGGGGGATGTGGAGATAGACCACACACACGCCCCTGACCCGGCGATGGCGCTCGCGGTCCAGGATGTCGTGGTGGCGATCGGCCGGGGCTTCTCAGCGTCGAAGGCGCTCGCGCTCCTGGACGAGGACATCTTCCTCGAGGTCATCGACATAAGGGACTACGTCGGCAAGAAGCTGTCAAACGTGGTCCGGATGCGCGCCCGCGTGATAGGCACGAAGGGCAAGACCCGGAGGATATTCGAGGAGCTCGCGGGCGTCCACCTGTCCGTCCAGGGCAACACGGTCGCGATCATAGGGGACCTGCTGCAGATCGAGGTGGCGAAGCGCGGCCTGGACATGCTGCTCTCGGGCAGCGAGCACTCGGCCGTGTACAAGTTCCTCGAGGGCAGGCGCCCCGAGATAAGGATAGACGGCATGGGGTTCGTCTGAGCAGTGTCGTGGTGCGCCATGCTCATACCATTAGCAGTATCAGGAGCGCGAGCAACGCCAGGTCCGGGACCGCAACAAGGACGCATGTCGTCCACGACCCGCTTATCCTCTTCCAGAACACGGCGTAGACGATCAGAGTGATGACTGTCGTGACGGCCAGCAACGTCAGGATGCCATTCCACGGGGCAAGATACGAGGTCATACTCTCACCTATTGCATCATGTGGTCAGCGCTATAATAACCGGTGACCTCCCGTGGCGATCTGTCGCCGGCAGGTCCTCTGCCACAATGGGCACGCTTGAAATATCACGGACTGCATTCATGGGGTCGACATGACGGAAGACATCGTGCAGATGTTCGAGTCTGACATCGGGACAATACACGTCTCGCGCATATCGGGCGAGGACGACAACGAGCGCATCATGAAGCTGATGGCGCACGTGTTCCTCCGCGTGTGGACCAGGTTCGCGGTCGAGACCGGGCAGAAGCTCACGATGACGCCGTTCCAGTACTCCCTGGGCATGTACCACGGCCAGATGAACTGGGCCGTGAACGAGGCGCTCAACTTCAGGGAGCTGCCCCAGATCGAGCTCGGGGCCGCGTACGGCAAGAAGCACGCGCTCGTGGCGGAGATGTACACGGCAAAGGACGAGCCCCGGGTCAGGCTGGTGTTCTCCCTCGAGGACGAGGCCGTCAAGGGCAAGCCGGTGTTCGTCAACTACCTTCTCTACGATTCGACGGTAAAGGCGTTCAAGTTCGAGGGCGCGGTCGAGTCGGTCAAGGCGGCCATGCCGAAGTGGTTCGAGACGGTCATCACGAAGACCGACGCGCCCCTCTGGGGGTACTGCAAGGAGAGTCTCGAGTGCGTCGGGGTATGACCGCACTCACAGCGGTCCTCCACACTGCTCGCATTCCTTGCTGCTCTCGTCATTGAGCATCCCACAGTACTTGCACCGGACCATGACGGACTCTCTGAGAGTCGTCCGCAACGCCATGTTCACTTCATCATTGAAGCGCTGTCTTGCCTCGTCCTCCTTCACGAGGTCGCGGTAATGTTCGTCGAGTTCCTCCTCCTTCGCCCAGAAGAATAACAGGAGGAACCCTACTCCCAGAGCCCCTATAACCAGGATGGTCACGATAGGTGCTCCCAAGGCGGCCAGGACTATTGCGGAGACGAGACAGAACGTTCCCACCAAGATTACACGATGTGACTCTCTCTCAGTCTTCGCCTCTTGAGGTGGTTCATCCCCCGGGATGGCAGGCCTCGCGGGGTCAGAGATTCGGTCGCCGTCATGCCTCAGTCTCATCAACGACATTCCCTTCAGCCCCTTCCTCCGGACCGTCTTCATCGTTCATAATCCGTTGCACGGATGTCCATCGTGGGCGGCGCCCGGGTGCGCGCGCGCCATCGATTGACTCGGACCGTGATCTCCTCTCTCAGAGCGGCGCACCGCAGGACTCGCACTTCTCGTCGTCCTCGCCGTTGAGCGCGCCGCAGTATCTGCACCTGACCTTGATTGTCCCATCCAACTTCTCCTTTACGGACTGGGCGATCTCCTGCTTGAACCGCTCCCGGGCCTCCATCTCCGCCTCCTCGGCCCTGGCGATCTTCTCGTTCTCGATGGCGCTGCTGACTAATCCGATAATCAGGAACAGAACAGCTCCTACGATCATCACGGCCAGCATGAACCCGGGGGCCCCCATCGTCGCAAATACGATTACTACGACCAGGAACACGACGAAGCCCACGATGACACCCGCCGCTGTGGGCGTCCTTCGTCGAGGCGGGCCGCTCCCGTCGTAGTCCGCGCCGTAGATGGGACCGAGATTCACCCGCGTAGTTTCCGAGCCTCCCCACTTATGGATTGTGCAAATCGCGCCAGACGGTTAAGATACTTCGCCTGGGTGCCCGTCCCCAGGCAAACGCTATATACGCCCTCGGCCTGCTTGGACCGAAGATGTCCGAAAGGCTAGATATCGCAGGGCGAGCGCTTCAGCGCCCTCTGTGCAACCACTGCCTCGGAAGGCTTTTCGCTAAGCTGTCCACAGGCATGTCCAACGACCAGCGGGGAGCCATCATCAGGGCCCTCGCGCCAGGCGCCCCTCCGGACCCCGGGAGCGCGGACTGCGGCGTCTGCAAAGGCCTCTTCGACGAACTGTCGAAGTTCGCAGACATCGCGGTCAAGTCGTCCGAGGGGTTCGAATTCTCCAATTTCCTCGTGGGCACCAAGGTGGACGCCGATCTGCTCGAAGCCGAGGAACAGCTCTGGGCGGAGGCGGGCGCCAAGGAGACCGAGTCGCTCAAGTCCGAGCTGAACAGGGAGACGGGGAAGCTGGTCGAGGCCAGGCTGCAGAAGCCGGTCGAGTTCACCAACCCCGAGATGGTCTTCCTCGTCGACACCCGGTTCGACAGGGTCGAGGCGTCGGTCTCCCCGCTGTTCGTGTACGGCCGGTACAGGAAGTTCTCGAGGGAGATTCCGCAGACCCGGTGGCCCTGCAGGGATTGCCGCGGGAAGGGCTGCCCCAGGTGCGGCGGCAAGGGCGTCATGTACGAGAAGAGCGTCCAGGACCTGACCGGCCCGGTCGTCATGCGCCACGCGCGCGGGGAGGACGACTTCTTCCACGGGATGGGTAGGGAGGACATAGACGCCCGGATGCTGGGGAACGGCAGGCCGTTCGTGGTGGAGATACGGCGGCCCCGGGTGCGCTCGCTCGACCTCTCGAAGGTGCAGGAGGAGATCAACGCATCCTCCGGGGGCTTGGTGGAGGTCGAAGGCCTGAGGCCCTCGAGCAGGGCGGAGATGAGGGCCATCAAGGAGTCGACGCACCCCAAGACGTACAGGGTCAGGGTGCGTTTCCAGCATGATTTCGACCATGGAAAGCTTAATGATATAGTTCGTGTATTGGCCGAAAACCCTATAAGTCAGCAGACTCCGAACAGGGTGTCGCACAGGCGTGCCGACCTAGAGCGCATCAGGACGGTCAGGGGCTTCAAGGCCGAGGCCGTCGAGGGGCTCGAGGTGGTGTTCGTCGTGGAGGCGGACAGCGGCACGTACATCAAGGAGCTCATGCACGGGGACGGGGGGCGGACCAAGCCCAACGTCGCCGATGTGGTGGGCGTGCCCTGCGAGGTGCTCTCGCTGGACGTTATATGGATCGGAGACCAAGGGGCGGAAGGACATGGTTAAGGCTTCCAAAGGCTACAGGCGCAGGACGAGGTCCGTCATGCAGAAGCGCGCGAGAGACAGTGGTCTCTCTCCGATCACGAAGGAGTTCCAGACATTCGAGGTGGGCGAGAAGGCCTCGGTCACGGTGGACCCTAGCATACACAAGGGCCAGCCCCACATCAGGTTCCAGGGCAAGACCGGCACCGTCAAGGGCATGCAGGGGAGGGCCTATCTCCTGGATATCAAGGACGGCGACATGATGAAGGAGATCATAGTCAGGCCGCAGCACCTGAGGAAGTCGTCATAGGCCGTATCACACTGGCTGGTGTTTCTCCATGGAAGACAAGAAGGTAGCCACGCTTGCGGAGATCAGGGACATACTGCTCGAGAGGCAGGAGCAGGGCGAGCTGACAGCAGAGCAGAAGCTGGCGCTCGAGCACAGCCAGAAGTTCGCCAGGACAGACGGCAAGAAGTCCCGGAAGCTCGTGAAGGAGCTGCTCGAGCTCGGGTTCGTTTCTGAGCTGAACGCCGTCAAGATAGCGGACACGATGCCCGACCACCCCGACGACGTGCGAGCCCTGTTCGCCAAGGAGCGAGCGACCTTGGACAAGAAAGACGTCGAAAAGATACTTAGCATCGTAGGCAAGTATCTCTGACGCTTCGAGGGGGGATTGTCGTTGGAGGACTACGCGAGAATATTAGATTACCTGCCCCAGGGGCTCCCGGACGACCGGAAGTTCAAGAGGGAGCCCATTGCCTACGCGCTGGGCGACGACCAGTTCAAGCTCTTCGAGCTGGTGCCCAAGCCGGACGTCAACCTGGTCGTCGGCGACAAGGTCTACATAGGCAAGGACCTGAACCTCAGGCAGGAGATACTCCACGTCAAGAGGCGGATCAGCTACAGCGAGCTCACCAACGCCGCCCAGAGCGAGCTCCCCTTCGTCGTGATGGACCTCATAAGGGCCCACGAGGAGCGCTTCGTCAGGTTCTTCAACGAGTCGCAGGCCATAACCACGAGGTTCCACATGCTGGAACTGCTCCCGGGCCTGGGCAAGAAGACCATGTGGAGCATCGTCGAGGAGAGGAAGAAGGGCCCGTTCAAGTCACTCAAGGACGTCGAGGACAGGGTCCCGATGGCCCACCAGGTGGACAAGCTGCTCGCGAAGAGGATCGAGGAGGAGCTGTCGAACGCGACCGAGAAGTACCACCTCTTCGTAGTCAGGTGAGGCCAGGCGGCACATGAGAGCTGAGGAGGTCAGGGCGGTCCTCGGGTCGATGGGCAAGCGCCCGACCAAGAGCCTCGGTCAGCATTTCCTTCTGGACGACAGGGTCATCAGGCGCCAGGTCGAACTCGCGTCCCTGGAGCCCGGCGAGACCGTGCTCGAGATAGGCCCCGGGATCGGCAACCTGACGGACGAGATACTCAAGCGCGGGGTCAAGCTGGTCGCGGTCGAGCAGGACCGGGGATTCTGCGAGTTCCTGAAGCGCAGGTTCGGCGACAGGATCGAGCTGATACAGGCGGACGCGGTGCAGGCGTTCCTGCCGGAGTTCGACAAGGTCGTCTCGAACCTGCCGTACCAGATATCCTCCCCTATCACGTTCAAGCTGCTGGACATCGGGTTCGAGACGGCGGTGCTCATGCTCCAGAAGGAGTTCGCCGAACGCATGGTCGCGAAGCCGGGCACGCCGGAGTACGGCCGCCTGTCGGTCGGTGTGAGCTACCGGGCGGCGTGCGAGATAGCCATGAACGTCTCGAAAAGCTCCTTCTGGCCGCAGCCGAAGGTGGAGTCGTGCGTCGTGAAGCTCACCCCGAGGCCTCCTACCTTCAAGGTCAAGGACGAGCAGGCCTTCTTCAAGGTCACGCAGGCGCTGTTCTCCCACAGGCGTAAGAAGGCCGCGAACTGCCTCGAGACGGACCCGGCTGTGAGGGAATATGTGTCCGTCGGAATGAAAGACGCTCTCAGGACGCTCCCGCACGCCTCGGAGAGGCCGCAGCAGATGTCGCCTGAGATGATCGGCGAGATGGCCGATGCGCTGCTCGAGCTCACTTCTTCGGGAAGAACCGCTTGATAATGGCGTCGGCGAGCTTACCTGGCCCGTCCACGAGCACATCGCAGGCGGGCACGCCGTACTTCCTCTCGTAGTCCGCGATGTGCTTCTCCACTTCCTGCCTAGTGAGGTTCTCGTGGTTTATCGCGATACCTATGACGTCCGTGTGCGCGTAGACCTTGATGAGCTCCATCTCGCGGTCTATCGTGCCGTTCGGTATGTGCAGCTCCTCGGCGTGGTAGCTCCTGTACTTCCTTCCGGGCGCGTGCTGCAGCACCACGGTGTTGGGGCTTGACGCGCTCACGATCGCCCTCGAGCCAGTGACATACGCCTGGTGGCTCAGGGCGCCCTGGCCCTCGATGATCATGATCTTCGGCTTCTCGTTCGTGTACGCCTGCTGGATGGCGTCCTCGAGCTCCCCGACGACGTAGTCGCCTCTGATGGCGTCGAGGGGTATGCCGTACTTGGAGCCCTGCAGCAGGCCCGTCTGGCCCGTCGCGACGAATGCGGTCTTGACGCCGCGCTCGTTCAGCTCCTTCGTGAGTATGACCGCCGTGGTCCTCTTGCCGGATGCGGCGTCCGTCCCCAGGATCGGTATCCTGATGCAGTCCATCTTCTCGGCGAGGCCCCTGTAGTAGTGCATCTGCTCGAGGGGCTTCTCCTTCCTGATGTCCACTATCTTCGCCCCGTGCTTCTTCGCGAGGGGGGCGAACTCCTTGTCGTTCCCCAGCCACTCGTGCAGGCCGGACTGGATGCTGACGCCGTTCGATAACGCGACCTTGACGGGCTCCCTGAACTCCGGCGGGAGCATGCCGCCTATGGTCGCGACCCCTATGATCATCCACTCGGGCTTCTCCTTCAGCTTCTTCAGGGACTCCTCGACCGACGCGAATACCGGTATCCCGGCCTTCTTGCCGTCGAGTACCTCGCCCGCGTCCTTCCCCGCCTGCTTGCTGTCCACTATCCCGAGTATCTTGAACCTGAGCGAGTGCCTGACCAGGCCCGCGGCAGTCTTGCCCCTGGTCTTGCCGAAGCCGTCCTCGCAGAGTATGATGGCGGTCTCCATGGGACGACGCACTGCGGACCCCGTATAAATCCCTTGACGAGGTATCCGGAAAGATGTGCATCGGGCCGTGAACTGCGGATGCCCATCTGAATCGTTAAGTACTATCTAATCGGGTTATGCGATGCAGTCATCATGATATGTCCAAAGTGCGAGTCGGAGAATCCCGCCGGGTCGGTGTTCTGTAACACGTGCGGGGAGAGGATTGTCCTGTCACAGTCAGATACTCCATTCGGGGCGATGTCTCTCGAGGACGAGACGATCTATGAGGACGAACTCCTCGGGCACAAGCGCGTCTTCAAAAAGGAAGGTTTGATGGCGCGTTTGGTCCCGTATTCGCTCTTCGTAGGCTCGCTGGGCGTCGTCTTCTTGGTCTACGGCCTGGTGAGTTCGCTGATCGGCGCGGTAGTGATCGGATTGATGCTGCTCGGTTTCTTAGGGTTTGTGGTTCTCAACTGGGTAGTCGTCATATGGTACTATCGCAGGACTGGAAAGCCGGTCAATTGGGGCGGGGGCACGCAGCAACTCCCGAAGTCCGGAGATGTGATGGCGATCGAGGACGACGCTGGAAGGGACTTCAGTCCTCCCGGGGACGCAGTAGGCCCCTCTGGAAAGGACGATAAGCTCAGGCGAGTCTGACCGCCCTAGACCGAAGCACTTCCGGCGGACGCACACTCATCTTTTTCTATGCAGATGGGTATTGAGCCCGGGGGAGCAGAGTGCTGGTAGGCATAGTAGGCAAGCCCAATGTCGGTAAATCGACCTTCTTCACGGCCCTGACGCTAGCGACGGCCCAGATAGCCTCGTATCCGTTCACCACGATACAGCCGAACAAGGGCGTGGGCTATGTGCGCAGCCCGTGCCCGCATACGGACTTCGGGAAACCGTGCAACCCGAACAACTCGCTGTGCGAGAACGGGACCAGGTTCGTCCCCATAGAGGTGCTCGACGTGGCGGGGCTGGTCCCCGACGCCCACGCGGGCAGGGGCCTCGGGAACAAGTTCCTCGACGACCTCAGGCAGGCGGATGCGTTCATACACGTCGTCGATGCGAGCGGCGGGACCGACTTCGAGGGCAACCCGGTCGGCGTGGGCACGCACGACCCGACCATGGACGTGAGCTTCCTCGAGAGGGAGCTCACATACTGGCTGTACGGCATACTCGAGAAGAACTTCTCGAAGATGGCCAAGCAGGCGAAGCTGACAGGCGCGAAGCTAGAGAAGATGCTCCACGAGAAGCTCACTGGCCTGTCGATCACCGAGCACCAGATACTGGCGTCGTTCAGGCACGCCGGGATCCAGGAGGACCCGACGCTCTGGGGGGAGCAGGAGCTTCTCAAGTACTGCTCCTCGCTTCAGAAGATCAGCAAGCCGATGATCATAGCCGCCAACAAGGCGGACATCGCGCCGCCCGAGAACCTCGAGCGGCTCAAGGCGACCGGATACCCCGTCATAGCGACGAGCGCGGAGTACGAGCTGGCCCTGAGGCGCGCGTCGAAGGCCGGCCTGATATCGTACGTGCCCGGGAGCGGGTCGTTCGAGGTCGCGGACAGGTCCAAGCTGAACGCGGGCCAGCTCGCTGCGTTGGACAAGATGTCCTCGTGGCTGAAGGAGCACAAGAGCACCGGCGTACAGGCGATCCTCGAGGATGTGGTGTTCAAGGTCCTGGACCTGATGGTGGTGTACCCTGTCGAGGACGAGCACAAGTGGTCCGACAAGCAGGGGAAGGTCCTGCCCGACGCGTACCTGATGCGAAGGGGCACGAACGCGAAGGACCTCGCGTTCAAGGTGCACACGGACCTGGGGGACAACTTCATAAGGGCGATCGACGGAAGGACCCACATGGCGATAGGCCACGACCACGTCCTGAAGGCCGGGGACGTCATCAAGATAGTCGCGAAGGCATGATCTGGATGGGGCAGTGGGACATCAGGCTGATAGGAGTATCCTACTCGAAGGGAGGCGGAGACCTCGCCCTCCACATATACGGCAAGACCGAGGACGGCAGGTCCGTCGCCGTGAGGTACACGGGGTTCGAGCCGTACTTCTTCGTGCTCGAGCCGTCCGAGGAGGTGCTCGAAATACTCGGGGACGACCCGCGGGTCGTCCGCATGGAGGACCGGGAGCTGCTCTTCAAGGGCGAGAAGAAGAGGGCGAAGCGGGTCGTGGTCACATACCCGTGGCTCGTGCCCGACATCAGGGGCCAGGTCATACAGAAGACCACGGTCCTGGCGGCGGACATCCCGTTCCATTTCAGGTTCATGTACGACCTGGACCTCGGCTCCTGCGTGCGCGTGTTCGGCGAGGAGTTCGAGGACGCACGGTACAGGACGGATCTTGCCGTGAAGGCGGAGAGGTTCGAGACCATCAAGCCCTTCAGGCCGAACCTGAGGGTGCTGAGCTTCGACATCGAGACCAGCCTGAAGGAGCCGAAGATATTCACCATATGCTGCGTCGTCAAGGACGGCGACAAGGTCGAGAGCCGGGGCTTCGAGGGCGACGAGTCCAAGATGATCAAGGACTTCTACGACTACATCGTCGATGTCGACCCGGATGTGATCACGGGGTACAACATCGACGGGTTCGACATACCCCAGGTGCTCCAGCGCGCGGAGGCCCTGAGGCTGCCCGAGCCCTCCTGGGGCAGGTACCCGGGACCGATATCGCAGTACAACAACCGGTTCTGGTGGTGCGAGGGCCGGGTGGTCATAGACGCCTGGTGGGCCGTCAAGAAGGTCATGAAGCCCAAGCAGGAGACCCTGAACGCGGTCTCCAAGCTCCTCCTGGGGGAGGAGAAGCACGATGTCGACCCGAAGAAGATGGACGACGAGTGGGCCGCTGACAAGGACAAGGTCATGAAGTACTGCACCCACGACGCGCACCTGGCACTCAGGGTGCTCGAGAAGATAGCCATGCTGAACAGGAGCATGGACCTCGCGGCGGTGTCCAAGCTGCCCCTGGACGATGTCGTCAACGGCATCACATCGCAGCTCATAGACTCCATCCTCATCCGCATCGCGGACAGGAACAACGTCGCGGTCCCGATGACCTCGAGGAACTACGAGGACACGGAGGCGATCGAGGGCGGGTACGTCCACGACATCAAGTCGGGCCTTCACCACTGGGTCCTGACCCTGGACTTCAGGAGCATGTACCCGAGCACCATCATATCGAAGAACATCTGCTTCACGACGCTCCACCCGGACGGCACGGTCGTGTCGCCCACGGGCGCGCGGTTCCTGGACAAGAGCGTCAGGGTCGGCCTGCTCCCGGGGATACTCGAGGACCTGATGAGGGAGAGGGCCGCGACCAAGAAGGCCATGAGGGACGCGAAGACCCCTGACGAGGCGGACTACTACAACGGCCTCCAGGAGGCCATCAAGATACTGATGAACTCCTTCTACGGAGTGCTCGCATCGTCGTTCTACAGGTTCACGGACCCGAGGATAGGCGCGAGCATAACCGCGTTCGCGAGGGAGGCGACCAAGGACCTGATCAAGAAGCTGGAGTCGGAGGGCCTGGAGGTCATATACTCCGACACCGACTCCGTGTTCTTCCTGTCGCCCCACAAGGAGCTCGAGGCATCGATCAAGTTCGGCCAGCAGATCGCGGAGCGGTTCTCGAAGGACGGGATGGTGCTCGAGTTCGAGAAGATCATGGAGCCGTTCTTCTCCCACGGCATGAAGAAGAGGTACGTCGGCCGGATGGTCTGGCCCAGGAAGGAGCTGGTCGTGCGCGGGTACGAGATGCGCAGGACGGACTCCTTCGACCTCCAGAGCGAGACGCTCCAGACGGTGTTCGAGAAGGTCCTGGACGGGGACAACGAGGGTGCAGTCGCCTACACGAGGAAGGCGATAGACGACCTTCTTGCCGGGAACGTGGACGCGTCGAGGCTGGTGATATCCCGCACCGTGAGGGACTTCGACTCGTACAAGGCCAGCGACCGGATGGTCAACGTGCGCGCAGCGAAGAAGCTCCAGGAGATGGGGTACGAGTTCCAGCCAGGCATGAAGGTCTCGTGGGTCGTAACCGACGGGAGGAAGTCCCCGAACGAGGTAGAGCCGTGGATCCAGGGGAGGGAGTTCAAGGCCAAACCGGACTACAAGTACTACGCCACGAGGCTCTCGGCGACCATCTCGAGGGTGACGGACTCCTTCGGATGGGACCAGAAGTCCCTGGTGAGCGGGGCGCAGCAGGTGACCTTCAAGGACAACGACTTCGAGAACAAGCGGGCGGCCAAGGTCGCGGCGCAGCCCAAGAAGACCGACAAGAAGCTCAAGCTCGACGACTTCATGTGAGCGCACAGCAAACCTGTTCGCCGTCATCGACTAGACCACCCGGAGCATCTGTGTCTCCAAGGTTGCGTCCTCATGCCGTCGGATTGGGAGATAGCGATACTGTATGATTCCGAGGGCCGCCCGGGCTACAAGACAGGCTGGGGCTTCTCCGCATTGGTCACATCGGCCGACAAGAGGGTCCTGTTCGACTGCGGGTGGGACGGGCACATGCTCAGGCACAACCTGGGGCGCATGGGCCTCACGTTCGCGGACATAGACAAGGTGGTCGTGTCGCACACGCACTGGGACCACCTGTCCGGCATCACCGAAGTGCTGTCTGAGCCGGTCAGGGAGGAACCCCTTGAGGTCTTCGTCCCCGCGGACTTCTCCGACAACCTGAAGAAGGAGATAGCCAAGCGCGCCAGCCTCAGACAGGTCGACGGTCCTGAGGAGATACTCCCAGGGATAGTGTCCACAGGGCAGCTGGGAGGGCCGCTCAAGGAGCAGTCGCTGGTGGTCGTCGACGGGGGCAAGGGCATCGTCCTGACCGGGTGCGCACATCCCGGGCTAGGGGTCATATTCGCCCGGGTCGAGGAGACCGCGCGTCCATCGTGGATAGTCGGGGGTCTGCACGGGGCGAAGGCGTCGTACCTGCCGGAGAGCCTGGACAGGCTGGTGCTGTGCCACTGCACGAAGGAGAAGGAGGCCATCATGGCCTCGTTCCCCGGGAAGGCGTCCCTCGGGAAGGCCGGGGACGTGCTGTCCCGATGAGCGTCCGGCCCCAGGCCGTCCGTTAGCCAATCTTTAAATATATATGTCTCAAAGGGGCGCAAATTAGATATAATTGGGCGCATTATCATCCATCATGAACCCCGGACCTCGCGGCCGCCGCCGCGGAAGGAGATGGATCGACTGGGTGCCACCCGCTGACATGTACTACCCGCGCGTGGCCTCAGGCTCGCCCACAGGCATGG
This sequence comes from uncultured Thermoplasmata archaeon, assembly GCA_964488505.1. Classification (GTDB taxonomy): domain Archaea; phylum Thermoplasmatota; class Thermoplasmata; order UBA10834; family UBA10834; genus UBA9653. The sequence goes on from CAZAUI010000003.1 coordinate 34,666, forward strand.
CCCGGCTCTCCGTCGAGGAGATGGAGGCCCTCAGGCTGGTCGACCTGCTCGGCCTGCCGCACGAGGAGGCCGCTGGAATGATGGGCGTGTCCCGCAAGACGCTGTGGAGGGACCTCACATCCGCGCGCAGGAAGCTGGTCGAGGCGCTCGTCAACGGCTGGGCGATCCAGATCTCTGGAGGCGACTTCGTTTTGAGGGGGACCGAGGGGAAGGGGGAGTGACAAGGTGTCCGGAGGCAAGGGTCGAGGATGGAGGCACAGGAGGATGTACTGCGCCACCGGGCTCCCTGGTTGCGGCCGAGGCGGCCGCGCCGGACGCCAGCAGCCGGAGGCCGTGCCCGACCGGGCGGCCCAGGGCCTCAGCAGGGATGAGGAGGCCAGGATGCTGGAGGAAGAGGAGATGAAGCTGAAGGAGGGACTCGATGACCTCGAGACGGCCATCGCGGACCTGAGTGATAAAAACAAGAAGGAGGTGAACAAGTAATGCCTGGTGGAGACAGGACCGGACCGTGGGGAGAAGGCTCCAGGACTGGGCGTGCCATGGGCTACTGCTCTGGGTACGACGCGCCGGGCTTCGCGACCCCTCGCGGGTTCGGAGGCCGGTTCGGATACGGTTTCGGCCGTGGCCGCGGCTTCGGCCGCGGGTTCGGCAGGGGCTGGAGGTTCCAAGCCGCGTATGCGCCGCCTATCTACGGCACCCCGTCCCGGGAGGACGAGCTCGCATACCTGCAGGACCTGCAGAAGAGCCTCGAGCAGGGACTCGAGGACGTCGGGAAGCGGCTCAAGGAGCTCTCCGATACAGTGGACAAGAAGTGACCTCAAACTCCTTCCAGCCTGATTCTCGCCGTCCGGCCGTCTCACAAGGCCATCTCGTCAGGCAGCCACCGCTCGCGCCATAACGACCCGGCCTGCCTCGGAGGCCGCCTTGTCCCGTCCGCAACACGTTTAAATAGACCTATCCGTCTGTTCCGGTCCGCAGCGGCGAGACCACCTCGGTCTCGCATGGGAATGTGCGCCTGATGGCGTGAACCCTGAACGGCTGGATGTGACACGATGGCTGAAGAGGCAAAGTCAGCTCCCAAGAAGGAGCGCAAGGTGAAGGCGCCCGCTGAGGCGCCTGCAGCGGCCCCGGCACCCGTGGCCGAGGCTAAGAAGGGCGGGCCCGCCAAGGGCATGTATCATTATATCGGCGAGGCCTGGAAGGACGTCGACAGCGACGAGATGAAGCACCTGATGTGGCAGCGCATGGTCGACTGGAGGAAGGAAGGCACCTTCGTCCGCGTCGAGAAGCCACTGAGGCTCGACAAGGCGCGCCAGCTGGGCTACAAGGCGAAGCAGGGCTTCGTCATCGTCCGGACCAAGGTCAGGAAGGGCGGCCTGAGGAAGCACAGGATCAGGAAGGGCCGCAAGCCCAAGAGGAAGGGTATACTCAAGATCACCATGAAGAAGAACATCCAGAGGATAGCCGAGGAGAGGGCCTCCAAGAAGTACCCGAACCTCGAGGTCCTGGCGTCCTACTGGGTGGGAGAGGACGGACGGCACAAGTGGTTCGAGGTCATCCTCGTGGATGTGAACCACCCCGTGATCAAGTCCGACCCGAAGCTGAACTGGATATGCAGCTCTAAGCACACGCACAGGGCCATCAGGGGCCTGACGCCTGCCGGCAAGAAGGGCAGGGGACTTGTCAGGACCAGGGGCATGGGCGCGGAGAAGGTCAGGCCTTCGCTGAGGGCGCACAAGAGGATGGGCACCTAGGCCGTAATCCTGTCCAGCAGTCTCCAGACTTCTTCCCGGGACATTCCGATGAGAGGATGGAACACCGGGAGGTTTCCCTTCAGGACGGCCCCACGCTCCATGTCCTCGAGGCTCCACTCCAGGGCGATCCCCTCGCACTTGAGTCTCCGGGCCTGTTCGAACAGGTCCTCCTCGGGCTTGAGGACCTTCAGGTCCGGGTTCCAAGACGCGAGCGGGGACGGCAACGCCTCGTCCTCGGAGGCCACGGCCACGTTGCACCCTCTCTTCATGAGCAGCCACGAGGATGCGATGCCCCTCTTGGAGGATACCAGGGACAGCAACCTGCCCTGGGTGCCCTTCGGCATACCCCCTGGCCCGCGCATGACCGAACTGTACAGGAAGGCCTCCTTGCCCCTGACCTCGACGAACACCTCCGCGTCCGGCGTATCGAGGTCCACCCTGAGCGCGAGGTCCTTGTTCGAATCCAGTATCGCGGAGCCCAGGTCCCGGGCAAGCATCTGGCTGGTGTACGGGTGGTTGCCCGTCCTCCTGGTGCGCATGGCGAAGCTCGCCCCCTTGAACAGGAGCGGCCTGGAAAAATCCTTCACGGCATCGGTGAGCCCCGCGAGCTCGCTCGTGGCCTTGGAGACCGGGCTGAAGGAGACGACCCCGAAGGTCCTGGAGAGCATCTCGGCGCTCCTCCTCCAGTCGTCCGAGTCGATGAAGATCCTGCCCCTCATGGACGAGGTGACGCACGGCACCTCGGCGAGCAGGTGCTTCCTCCGTATGTCCTGCACGAGCGCCTGCTCGAACCTCCTGCGGACGCTCTCGCTCTTGAGCCCGAGTTCGCCGTACCTGATGAGGAGTTTCGGCATGCGCCTGGGCTAACCCCGTGGGGACGAATAAACATTCACCTCCCGGAGCAGGTTAGAAGGAAAATCTAATTAGGCGTTCCGCGTTCACGCTTGACGTAGCCGTAAGAGGGGTAAATTGAACACTGAGCAAAAGAGCAAGGTTTCTTTGAAAAGAGTCGTTGACCCCCCAGGACCGAAGGCGAAGGCGACAGTGGAGAGGGACAAGAAGGTCCTCTCGCCCTACAACAGGCCCTACTACTACCCGTTCGTGGTGGAGAAGGGCAAGGGCTGCATCATCGAGGACATCGATGGCAACGAGTACGTCGACTTCAACTCCGGGCTCGGGGCGATGAACGTCGGGCACTGCCACCCTGAGGTGGTCAAGGCGATAGCGAAGCAGTCCGAGAGGCTGCTCCACTACAGCTACACGGACTTCTACTACAGATATGCCGTGGAGCTCGCCGAGAAGCTGAACGAGATCACGCCCGGCGACTACACCAAGAAGGTGTTCTTCAGCGGTTCAGGGGCCGAGAGCATCGAGGCCTTCGCGAAGGTCGCGAGGTGGCACTCGAAGAGGCCGCTGTTCCTGGCGTACACCGGGGCGTTCCACGGGCGCAGCATGGGCGCGCTGAGCTTCACGGCCAGCTCGATCGTGCAGAAGGCCAGGTACTTCCCGACGATGCCTGGCGTGTACCATGTGCCGTTCGCGTACTGCTACAGGTGCCCGTACAAGATGAGCCTCCCGGACTGCAACTACTGGTGCGTCGACTTCATCGAGGACTTCGTCCTCAAGAAGTACGTGCCGCCGCAGGAGGTCGCGGCGTCTCTGATTGAGCCCATCCAGGGCGAGGGGGGATACGTCGTCCCGCCGCCCGAGTACCACAAGAGGCTGAAGAAGCTGTACGACAAGTACGGCATCCTGTACGCCGTGGACGAGGTCCAGTGCGGAATGGCCAGGACCGGGAAGTGGTGGGCCATCGAGCACTTCGGCGTGACGCCTGACATCATCTGCAGCTCCAAGGCCCTCGGAGGCGGGATATCCCTGGGCGCGACCATCGGACGCGCGGAGATATTCGACTGGGACGCCGGGTCGCACTGCACGACCCTCGGAGGCACCCCGGTCGCGTGCGAGGCGTCCCTGGCGACCATCAGGGTCATCGAGAAGGAGAAGCTGATGCCGAACGCCACGAGGATCGGCGACCACATAATGAAGCGCATGAGGGAGGTCATGGAGTCCTCCAAGATCATCGGCGACGTCAGGGGCAAGGGCCTCATGATCGGCGTCGAGGTGGTCAAGGACAAGAAGACGAAGGAGAAGTTCGGCGACGGGGCCCATGACATCATCCACAAGGCGTGGAAGAAGGGCCTGGTGGCGATAGGCGCGGGCGAGAACAGCTTCAGGATAGCGCCTCCGCTCGTGATCACGAAGGACCAGGCCGACTTCGGCGTCGATGTGCTCGCGGAGTGCATCAAGGAGGTAGAGAAGGAGATGTGAGCCGCCGGGTCATCCGGCGGCCGCGGACCCGCAAACCCCTTCCAACGGGGGAAGCGCGTGCAATCAGGAGTATGATATCATGAACACAAGCAAGAAATGGAAGCTCAAGGGGCCCAAGATCGTGGTGGAGCCGCCAGGCCCCAAGTCGAAGAAGATACTGGCTCGGAAGGAGAAGTGCGTCACTGACGGCATAAGGATAGGGCTGCCGACCGCCCTCGATGTGGCCGAGGGGCCCTTCATGAGGGACGTGGACGGGAACGTGTTCCTGGACTTCACCGTGGGCATAGGCGTCCACAACTGCGGCCACAGGAGCGAGGCCATGGTCAAGGCGTGCAAGGACCAGCTGGACAAGTTCATACACATATGCGTGATGGTCTCGCCCTACGAGTCCTACATCAAGCTCGCCGAGGAGATGTCCAAGATCATGCCGGGGAAGCTCGAGAAGAGCATATTCCTGAACAGCGGGTCCGAGGCCATCGAGAACGCCCTCAAGATCGCGCGCGCGTACACGAAGAAGAAGTACATCGTGTCCTACAAGACATCCTTCCACGGGAGGACTTTCATGGACATCTCCCTCACGGCGAAGGAGAAGCCCTACAGGGAGGGGTTCGGACCCCTCGTGGACTTCGTGCAGCACGTGGACTTCGCGTACTGTTACAGGTGCCCGCTGGGCAGGTCGTACCCGTCCTGCAACCTCGCGTGCGCGGACACCATAAGGACGGTCATTGAGACCGCTCCGCTCGCCGGCGACGTGTGCGCCCTGGTCGCGGAGCCTGTCCAGGGCGAGGGCGGCTTCATCAACCCGCCGCCCGGCTACTGGCAGAAGATACGCAAGATCTGCGACGACAACGGCATCGTGTTCATAGACGACGAGGTCCAGACGGGCTTCGGCAGGACAGGGAAGATGTTCGCGATAGAGCACTGGGGCGTCGTGCCGGACATCGTGGTCACGGGCAAGGGCCTGTCCCTGGGCATGCCACTCGGCGGCGTCACGGGCAAGGCGGAGATCATGTCCACGCCGCCGCCTGCGAGCCTGGGCGGCACATACGGTGGCAACCCCGTGTGCTGCGCGGGCGCCCTCGAGTCGATAAAGATGACCAAGAAGCTCCTGCCGCACACGAAGATGATCAACAAGGTGGAGACGAAGCGCCTCAACGCGTGGAAGGCGAAGTACGAGGTCGTGGGAGACGTCAGGGGCATAGGTGCGATGATGGCGATCGAGCTCGTCAAGACCAAGGCCGGGAAGGAGCCCGCCGCGGAGCTGGCGAGGGCGGTACAGCTGAACTGCTTCAAGAAGGGGCTGTACATCCTGACCGCGGGCACGGTCGGGAACGTCATAAGGCTGCACCCGCCGCTGAACATCGACCAGAAGCTCCTCACGAAGGGCCTCGACATACTCGAGTCCGCCCTTGCCGAGGAGTCGAAGAAGGCCGGCCTCATCTAGGCGTGCGGTCCCGAAACCCCTTCCGCAAACCGCTTACCTTCTTCTCTTTTGACCCTCATCCGGCCCACCAAAACGTATATACACAGGGAGCCCATTTGGGCAAAACTGGGCCTTATCCGTAGAATATATCCACGGGAATGAGGCCCGTAAGTCGAACGTATTCCTAACTCCGCGCCGAAATGTTGACAGGAGTGCGTTGTCGCAGGGTAACCTGTATGAGGGGGGTCCGCGTACCTCCCGTCGCCTGCTTTGCAGGCCCGACTCGGACACTGTGTGAGAGGTCTGAAGACCAAGAGGAATCGATAGGATGGCTGTGCTGGATCCAGTTAGCAGGAACTACGGCAGACTGAAGAACTATGTGAACGGGGAGTGGGTCGACTCCGCATCCGACAAGGTCCTCGATGTGAGGAACCCCGCGACCACCGACGTCATCGCCCAGGTGCCTCTTTCCACAAGGGAGGAGACCAAGGCCGCGATAGACACCGCGCACGAGGCGTGGTGGAGCTGGAGGGAGACGGCCCCCGGCGACAGGACCAGGTGCTTCTTCAAGCTGAAGACTATCATGGAGCGCGAGTACGAGAACATCGCGAGGATCATATCCCAGGAGCAGGGCAAGACCATCGACGACGCGAGGGGTGAGACCCGCAGGTGCATCGACAACATCGACACCGCTGCGGGCATAACCTCCCTCCAGATGGGCTACTGCCTCGAGGACGGAGCCGCGTCCAACATAGACGAGGAGGTCATCATGTCCCCTCTCGGCGTGTTCGCGGCCGTGTGCCCGTTCAACTTCCCGGGCATGGTGCCTTTCTGGTTCTGGCCGTACGCGGTCGCGACGGGCAACATGTTCATCGTGAAGCCGTCGGAGCAGGTGCCCATCACGACGCAGTACATGTTCAAGCTGATAGACCAGGCGGGGTTCCCGCCGGGCGTGGTCAACCTCGTGAACGGCAGGGAGGACGCGGTCAACACATTCTTCGACCACAAGGCCGTCAGGGGCATATCGTTCGTGGGCTCGACCCCGGTCGCGAAGTGGATATACAAGAGCGCAGGCGAGAAGGGCAAGAGGGTGCAGGCCCAGGGCGGCGCGAAGAACTCGCTCATAGTCATGCCCGACGCCGTGCTCGACAAGACCGTCAACAACATGCTCGCGTCGTTCTACGGCTGCGCGGGCCAGAGGTGCCTCGCAGGGTCGAACATGATCGCCATCGGGGACATCGCGGAGCCTCTCCTGAAGAAGTGGCTTGACGCCTCGAAGAACCTGAAGGTGGGCTACGGCCTCGACGAGAGCTCCCAGATGGGCCCGGTCATCTCGGGCGCCGCGAAGCAGAAGGTCCTCGGGTACATCCAGAAGGGTGTCGACGAGGGCGCGAAGCTCCTGTTGGACGGCAGGGACATAAAGGTTTCCGGCTACGAGAAGGGACATTTCATCGGGCCCACGGTCTTCGACGACGTGACGCCTGACATGGCCATCGCGAAGGAGGAGATCTTCGGGCCGGTCGTGTGCTTCCACAGGATGAAGAACCTCGACGAGGCTATCGAGTTCATCCACAAGAGCCCGTTCGGGAACGCGTCGTCCATATACACGCAGAACGGCCGCTGGGCGCGCGACTTCAGGTACAAGACGCAGTGCGGGAACATCGGGATCAACGTCGGCATCGCGGCCGCGATGGCCTACTTCCCGTTCGCCGGGTACAAGGAATCGTTCTTCGGCGACCTCCACGGCCAGGGCAAGGACGCCATCCAGTTCTTCACGGACAGGAAGGTCGTCATAACCCGGTGGTTCTGATGGTTCAGGGCGAGTTCCCGGAGATAGGGACGTTCGGCACCCTCGTCAGGTTCGCGCTGGAGCTTGAGAGGGTCGCGTCCGTGGTCTACGAGGAGCTCGCAGCGGACCCTTCGTGCGCTGCCGGGGCGGAGACCTTCAGGGCGCTCGCGGAGAACCACAAGGCCCGGGTGGCCCTGCTCGAGGAGACGAGGCGGGAGAAGCTGAACGAGGCGGTCCTGGAGCCCATAACCGACATCAGGGGCGCAGACTACGCCTTGGACACGTCGGTGCCGAAGGGCGCGGGAGCGAAGGCGTCCGCGGAGTACGCCGCCAGGATCGAGGAGACCTCGGCCAGGTTCTACACCGACACGGCGAGGATCGCGAAGAACATATTGCACGGCGCGGTCCGGATCTTCGAGCGCATGGCGAAGGAGAACCTGTCCAACAAGGCGAAGCTCGGCTCGCTCTGACCCGTTAGACCAAACCCTTTGTCAAAACCCTATCTTCTATTCTTCCCAAGCTCCGCGAACCTGTCCATGGTCAGCTCCTGGAGCTCGCCCTTCGCGAGGAGGTCCAGGGTCGCCCTGACGGACGGGTTGTCGGTCACGAGCACCTTGACCCCCGCGTTGTGGAGCCTCATCAGCGAGGACGGCGACAGGGATGTCACGATGACCGCCTCCACCGTCCTGCCTATGATCGCGTCGACAGGGTCGACGCAGGTGGCCGCGCCGCAGTTCCTTGCCTGGGACGTGTGCTCGAACATCCCGTCGGGGTGGACCTCGTAGTAGTCGAGCACGCTGGTCTCCTCGAACGGGGACGCGATGGCGGCGTCCGGGCCTCCGGGGGCTTCACACGGTATGCAGACCTTCACGGGCACTGGCTATCGCTGTCCAGGACATTATGGTTTCGTACTCCTCATTCCCTGGAGAAGATGTCCGGGTAGAGCCTGTGGGACGCGTAGACGCCCGCGGCTATCAGCACGGCGGGTATCGCGAACACCCACCAGTCGACCGCTCCTCCGCTCCCTAGTATGAGGTCCGAGAGCAGCACGCCTCCCTGGTGGAACGGCGAGAACATCGCGATGCCCGGGCCGAGCTCCAGGTAGAGCTCGCCCCATTGGTCCGTGTCGAATCTCATGTCCATGAGGAACGAGAGCCACTCGAACACGGTCATCGTCCCCACCAACGAGAGGTACATGAACACCCTCGTCAGGACGGTCGGCTTGACCAGCATCCGCTTCGCGGCCAGGTATATCAGGCACGACCCGTAGGCAGCGGACACGAGCACGAGCACCGTCAGCAGGTACGAGACGACCGTGATCAGCAAGATATCTTCCACCGACTGGTTGAACTGCATCAAACCGATGAACACGGGCGGGAACACGAAGAGCGGTCCGATGGCGATCGGGTACAGCAGCTTCGAGAAGATGACCGAGGTGACGGACACGGGTCCGAAGAACAGGACCTTGACCGTCCCTTTCTGTATCTCATGTGCGAACCCCTTGGAGAACAGTCCTCCGATGAATATCACCGATGCGAGCAGTGCGATGCCGTACGCGTATGTCAGCAGGTTGAACGACACATCCTGGCCGAACGGGGTCTCCGTCCACGAGACCTGGTCGGCCTCGAAGCCCTCTGGAAGCGCTACGACCGTCAACTCGGTCGTCCCTGTGTTCCCGGAGAAGTCCGTGACGGCCAGCGTAATCTCGTAAGGACCCCATTCCTGTGTCTCCAGTGTGACGACCTGTCCAGTGAGCGTCCACTTCGTGGCGTTGTGCTTGATGTACCATGTGTAATGCGCGATCCCGCCCATGTTGTCGTACGACTCTGATGCGTCCAAGGTCACGGTGTCGCCGATGTTCACGACAGTCTCGCAGTCGAACCTGGCATCCGGCGGGCTCCCGTCCTCGCCCGAGGGCATCACGTTCACCATCATCGCTCCGAAGCCGGTGTTGCCCGAGCCGTCCCTGACCACCAGCGAGACCTCGAAGTTGCCGGTGCTCTCGAAGGTGTAGTCGGGCCTCTCGCCGGACATGACTCTCTGGATCACGTCGTCGAAAGTCCAGGTCCAGTCCACAATCCCGGTGTCGTCCGTAGAGTTCGAGCCGTCGAAATACACGGTGGTCCCCGCGACGATGTCCATGTTCGAGCCCGGGTTCGCCATGGGCGGCGTGAAGTCGGACCCCGTGCTCTCGACTGTGAGATTGAAACTGTCGCTGTTTGCGTTCCAGGAGCTGTCGATCACCATCAGCCTTATCTCGTATTCACCTGCGGCCATGAACGTGTAGCCCGTGACGGGGCCGTACAGCTCCGTTTCGAGGCCGTTGTCGTTGAACGTCCACATGTAGTACACTATCTCGTTGTTGTCAGTCGATGCAGAGCCGTCCAAGGTCACGTGGTCTCCGGCGTCGACAGTCCTGTCAGAGCCCGCGTCGGCGACGGGCGGGATGCTCTCCGTGGCTCCTGGGAGGTCGATGTCGTCGCCGTCCCCTTCGCCGTCTCCCTCTCCGTCGCCAAACTCCATCGAGAAGGCCATGGACATCACGTAGCTTCCGGCCGAGAATGCGATTGCGAGGAGCACGGCGAGTATGATGGAGCCGACCAGACCGTGCTTGGCCATCGTCCTCAGGTCCTTCCCGAAGATCGTCAATGACCTCCTGAGGGCGCCTACCGGCCCGGACTTCCTGATCTTCAGCTCTGAGAACTGGTCGGGCTCGAGGGCCGCCTCGCGCGGAGGTTCCGTGTCCCGCGGCGGCTCCGGCTCCTTCGTTGGCTCTGGCTCCTGCGGGGGTTCGGGTTCCTTCGGCGGCTCGGGCTCCTGGGACGGCTCGGCCTCCTGGGGCGGGAGCGGCAGTTCGTCCTCCGGCGGAGGCAGCTGCTCCTCGGACATCAGACCTCACCTCTTGCCGTGCGCTCGAACACGTCTTCCATGGTGCCCGCCGTCTTCATCTCGAACAGGTCGATGCCTCCCTGCACCAGCAGTCTCGACATCTGGGCGGCGTCGCCCCTCTTGCGCAGTATGACGAACACGCATCCGTCCGAGTCGATCTTGACGTTCTGCACCTTCATGCCGGAGTCGATCATCTCCACGGCCCTCTGCGGGTCCGACACGTGCAGCGTGAACGCAGGCAGCAGGTACTTCTCCTTCAGCTCGTCCGCGGTGCCCACCGCTATCAGCTTGCCCCTGTCGATGAACGCGAATCTGTCGACTATGTGCTCGGCCTCGATCAGGTTGTGTGACGTGAAGAACACCGTGTTGCCCTTGGACACGTACTCCCTGAGGTACTCCCTCAACCTCCTCCTGTGCATGATGTCTATCCCCTCGAAGGGCTCGTCGAGGAACATCAGGGGCACATCCGCCATGAGCACCCTCGCGAGCGAGACCCTCTGGCGCTGGCCCTGCGACAGGTGTGCTATGCGCCTGTCGGCGAAGGTCTTGAGGTCCGCGAGCCCGACGGCGAGGTCGATGCCCCTCAACCTCTCCATCCTGTTCATGAGCATCAACTTCGAGAACAAGTTGAGGTACTGCCTGGGCGTCATCTCCTCGTAGAACCTCGTCTCCTCGCTCATGATCGCCACGTTGTCGCGCACGTGCACGGGATGGCGCACGACGTCGATCCCGAGTACGTTCGCCTCCCCGAGGGTCGCCTCGGTGAGGCCGCAGAGCACCTTGATGCAGGTGGTCTTGCCCGCGCCGTTGGGACCGAAGAACCCGAAGATCTCTCCCCTGCCGACCTTGAGGCTCACGTCGTTCAGGGCGCGCACCGTCTTGAAGTCCTTGACGAGACCGTTGGCTTCTATCAAGCACGACACCGGAGCGTCGATAGGTCTCCGGGGACTTATAAACTGAGCCCGTCCGTCATCGATCCTGACCCCGGGTGCTCAGAACGATATGCCCAGGGTCTCCAGCGTGGGCACCGTCGGGACTCCGTTGGAGTCCCAGCCCCAGAGCGCGTAGTACGCATCGAGCTCCTTCTCGAAGTCGCCCCTGTTGATGACCGCGCCCTTGGACGGGCCGTCGTGTATCGGGAGCGTGAAGAACCTGTCGGGCAGGGTGTCGTCCTTCCTCCCCAGCCCCTCCCTGAGGTTGAACAGCCTCTCGACGGTCCACGAGCGCGCCCCGACCATCTTGAGGCCGTCGACCGTGTACCCGAACCCGGTGGACGCGTTGGCCAGCGCCACCATGTTGTCCCACGAGTTCGCGAAGGCGTTCCTCGCGCCGAACTTGCACAGTATGAGGCAGTCGGTGACCGTGAACAGCTCCTGCATCTCCTTCAGGGTCTTCGCCTTGCCCTTGACGGTGAACCTGTCCAGGACTCCCTGGAACAGCTCCGGCACGTACATGGTCGCCCTCAGGTGGCACGCGCCCCTGGTCGAGGTCGCGAACGCGAGCCCCATGCCCTGGATGCCCCTGGGGTCGTACCCCGGGAACTCCATGCCCTTGACGTTCATGGCGTACTTGCCCGCCTCGGGCCCGAACCGCTCGGCGAGCTTCCTGGAGCCCTCGCCTACGGCCGCCCCGAAGCCCTCGCCCTTGCCGGTCATCTCCACGAGCTTCACGATCGCCCTGTGGTCCCCCCAGTTCAGGGCCAGGCCGCCCGTGTCCTTCTGAGTTATGATGCCCTTCTCGAAGAGCTCGAACGCGCACGCGATGGTGTCAGCGCATGATATGGTGTCCATGCCGTACCTGTTGCACAGGTCGTTCGCCATGATTATCGATTCCAGGTTCGAGTTGCCCAGGTTCGCCCCGAACATCGCCAGGGTCTCGTACTCCGGACCCTCGGTCTCCACCTGGTAGTCCCTCTCCGCCTTGGTCACGTTGCCGCAGTGGAGCGGGCACCTGTAGCATGCGACATCCTTCTGCTTGTGGTTGTTCACGACGGAGTCGCCGCCGATCTTCTCGTACTCGGGGAAGTACCCCGTCTGCAGGTTCCTGGTGGGGATGGTCCCCGCCTTGCCGGTTATCCCGACGACCATCGAAGTCCCGTACTTCATGAACGCCGCGGACTTCTCCTTGACCGTCTGGGTCGCCGACTTGAACAGCTCCTTCAGCTTCTCCGGGTCCGCCTGCGGGACCTCATTGGTGCCTTGGACCACGATGGCCTTCAGGTTCTTGGCCCCCATGACAGCGCCGACGCCCCCTCTGCCCGCGGCCCTGTGCAGGTCGTTCATGATAGCCGCGTAGCGCGACTTGCGCTCTCCCGCCGGGCCTATGACTGTGACCCTCGCGCCCTCGTGCCTCTTCTTGAGCTCGGCCGTGGTCTCGAACACGTCCTTGCCCCACAGGCCCGAGGCGTCCAATAGTTCGGGGCCCGAGTCCGTGATGTTCAGGTAGACCGGAGAGGACGCCCTCCCCCTGACGACAATCCCGTCGTAGCCGGTCCTCCGCAGCATGGGCCCCCAGTGGCCGCCCGAGTGCGCCGACAGTATGGCCCCTGTCAGGGGGGACTTGGTCGTCACGTTGTAGAACGCCGAGAACGCCCCGTAGGTCCCGGTGTACGGCCCGGTCATGAATATGAGCCTGTTCTCGGGGTCGCAGGGCCGCATCCCCGGCTTGTTCTCCTCGTAGAGCATCTTCGCGGCGAGGCCCCTGCCGCCCAGGTAGTCGACCTGGTCCCGCTTCGACACTTCGCTGTCCTCGAACTTGCCGGACCTCAGATCCGCCCTCAGAACCCTCATGCTCGCTGCCCCTGGTACTTGCGCCGAATGAATTGCTACAATATATAAAAGGATTTACTTCGAAGATGTTTTCGAGCATGATTGTTCGGACATATTTCGCCAAAAGCGGTTGAGATTCGAACAATGGTACAATAGCACAGGTTTAATACGCATCTTCCGTTCACAAACGCATGGCCTTCGAGTCCATCGGCATCGACTCGGTGCTCGTCGTGGCCGTCCTCGCCGGGGCCGTGGCGTTCTTCTATTCCAACCTGGGCCTGGGCGGGGGCCAGCTCTACGTCCCCATCATGGACCTGTTCTTCCTGAGCCTCGTGATGCGGGAGATCGTCCCGCTGTCCCTCTGCTTCGCCTTCGTCACGATGCTGAGCGCGACATACACGCACAGCAAGAAGGGCCTCGTGCACTTCAAGCTCGGCGGGCTCCTGGCCGCTGGCGGCCTGGTCGGGGTGGTCGCGGGCGTCATGTTCACGACGAACGTCTCGGAGTGGGTCGTGAAGGTGGCCTTCGCGACCCTCCTGGTCGTCGTGGCCACGAAGATGATGTACGACCTCAGGTGCAAGAAGAAGGACTATGTCGGCTGCCCGGCCTCATGGAGCATCAAGTGCAGGCTCGCAGGCGTGGGCGTGAGCGTGCTCACGGGCTTCCTCATAGGCAGCTTCGGCGTCGGGGGAGGCGTCGTCAGCGTCCCGCTGATAATCTACGTGTTCAGGTTCGAACCCCGGTTCGCGATTGGCACTTCCGCCCTCATGGGCGCGATACTGACCCCTGCCGCGTTCGCGGTCTACGCCCTCACGGAGGGCGTGACCATACACTACGACCTCGCGCTCACCCTGACCCCGGTCGTGTTCGTCATGGGGGTCATAGGCTCCACGTGGGGCCTGAAGAAGCTGAGGACCAAGGTCGTCAAGATGATCTTCACGGGCGGGGTGTACCTCGCAGCCTCCGAGATGATCCTGAGCCTCCTGTTCCAGTGACGGGCGCACCGGGACGCCCCTGTCGGGCACAGATAGTTACTTGACGGGGGTCTGCCATTGCGCGGGTCGTAAGTGATCACCATGGCCAAGGGTCGTGTCAAGGTCGTCGAGGTCTCCGGCTCCTACGAGAACATGGGTTCGAAGTTGGGCTCGGCGTGCAAGCGCGAGGTGCGGGACATGCTCGCCGAGACCAAGGAGTCGGTCAAGAGGCGCCAGCTGGACTGGGAGAAGGCCAGGGCGAACGCGGGGAAGCACCTCCCGTTCGTGCAGGACTTCAACAGCGACCAGATAGAATTCATCAAGGGGTATTCCAAAGGCTCAGGGGTGCCGTTCGACGACCTCTTCGTCATGTTCTGCATGGACGAGAAGGGCCTGTGCACCGACATCATGGTCAACGGCGACGCGACCGCGGACGGCGGCGTGTACTCCGCCCACACGGAGGACTGGACCGTCACATCGCAGGAGCGCCTGGTGCTGGTAAAGGCGAAGCCGAAGGGCAAGCCATCGTTGATGGTCATGACCCTGGGGGGCCTGGAATGGATAGTCGGGCTCAACTCCGCAGGGCTCACGCTCACGGGCAACTCGCTGTACCAGAACGACACCAGGATAGGCGTGCCGAAGCTGATGGTCGCCCCCAAGGTGCTCGCGGCCGAGACGCCGGGCGAGGCGCTGGCCGCGGCGACCCCTGAGCACAGGGGCTCGAGCTACAACAACAACATAACCCATTCGAGCGGCGAGATGTATAGCGTCGAGGGCACGGCGACGGACTTCGCGGTCCTGTATCCCGACGACGGGTACCTCGTCCACACGAACCACTACCTGCACCCGAGGCTGATGAAGTACGAGACCGCCTTCGGCGGGGACGGCGTGCGCACGATCGCGGGCGCGTCGAGCACCATCGTGAGGTATCACCGCGCGCTCAGGCTAATAAGGTCGCAGCTGGGCGATGTGACGAAGGAGTCACTCATGGAGATCATGAATGACCACGTGAACCGTCCGGGCTCCATATGCCGGCACGTGAAGAAGGAGGACCCTGCGCACGAGCGCTGCAAGACGACCTTCGCCGTGATACTCGACCCTGTCAAGAAGAAGATGGACCTGTGCATCGGGAACCCGTGCGAGGGTGAGTTCAAGGAGCACGGCCTCTGACGGCCCGGTACATCCTCAGTACCTGTCCCTGAAGTGTCCCAGTATCTCCAGGCTGACCAGGGATATCCACTGGTCGTCTATCGGGTGCGGCCTCTCGGACCTGTGCCAAAGGCCGTCCTTGGACCTCGCGTTCAGGAGCCACCTGATCGGCTTCTCCATGCGCTCGTCGTCCGGCCCGAAGCCCATGTGCACGAGCGTGTCGAGGGCCGTTAGTCCGCTGCCGTAGTATGTCGGGAACTTCAGCATGGTCCAGTTGTTCTCCGACAGGTAGTATGACGAGTGGTAGTTCCTCTTGAAGAACCTGTCGAGGACGAACTCGGCCGCCTTCTTGATGCGCTTCTCGCCGTTCAGCGACCTGTATATGGATATCCCCCTGAGCGCGCTCAGGGTGGTCCATACGCAGCTCGGTATGTCGTCGTAGTCCGATGGGTCGTAGGGCGGGAGCTTGCCCTCGGCCTTCAGACGCATGAACTCCTCCCGTTTCATGAATCTGTACTCCGGGAGGTACTTCATGTCCTGGATGTACGGGATGTTCCATCCGCCGTCGTGCCTCTGCATCTTCAGGAGCGCCTGCAGAAGCCGTTCCATCCTCATGTCGCCCTTCATGCCGAACTTGAGCAGGACGCCGAGGGTGAGGCCCTGGTGGTATGCCTTGGGTATGCCGTCGGTGTCAGGTCCTCTTATGAACCCGTCATCGCCCTGCCAGCCGAGCAGGAGCTCCAGCGACTTCTCGATGTGGCCCATGTCCCTCGTGGCCCAGTACTCGAACAGCATGTACAGGTTCCTCACGACGATCCTGTGGGTCCATCCGTAGGGGGGGCCGGGTCCGGCCTCCTCCTCTATCCTCCTGGGGGTGGATATCGGCCAGGTCCCGTCCGGCCTCTGCGATTCCAGGAGCTTGACGAACGGCCGGTAGGTCTTGCACTCCTCGACGGCCCTCATGAGGGCGGCGTCGTTGCTCTCCTTCCAGAGGACGTACTCCAGTATCCATCTCCTGACCGGCGGGACCGCCATCTGGTTGAGCTTGGCCGCGGTCTCCTCGACCGCCTTGTCCACCTCGACCCTGAGCATGACGAGCGGGCGTAACGCGTTGGGGGTGATTCATCCTTTCGCAGGGACGGGGAGGTACGGATGTCTTATGGGCGACGATAAGCAGGACAAAACAGTGATAAGGGGAGAACGGCATCTCGGGACGGGTCAGCCTATGGCTCGGTCATTGTCATCTTCAGGGGGAGTGTCAAGCAGGAGCGGCCGGACGAACCCGCCGGTCATAGACAGACGGACTGTTTTCAGCAATGATGTCAGTGGCGAGACTCGTTCGATTGCGCGGCCGCCCGCGGTCAAGGCATCCCGTTACAGGGTCAGCGCCTTTGTCGTTGCTGCCCTAGCCATAACGTCGTTCATGGCAGTCCTCGTGGTGTACCCCGATCCTGTGTCGTCGTTGACACCTCGTGGACCGATTTACATTGCCAGCGATGCGGACTTCACCGAGCCGAACGGAGTGACCGGGGGCTCTGGGGCGGACGGTGACCCCTATATCATCTCGGGCTGGGACATATTCGGTGATGATTACGCCGGGATAGATATCGAAGGGACCACCGCTTTCTTCGTGATAAGGGACGTGCGCATCATATACTCGGGCGGATCCCTTCAATCAGGCGTGTATTTCTACGGCGTGAGCAACGGGACCTTTGAGGATTCTACCGTCGAAGGGATAGACTCCGGAATCGAGGTCGATTCCTGTGAGAACGTGACTCTGGAGTCGAACTTGATCACCGGGTGCAACTATCCCATGTACATCTCCTTGGCGGACAACTTCCGCATCTGGAACAACACGATTAGCGGGGGCGGCCAGGGTATCCGTATCGACGAAGTCTTCTCTTTCGACATTACGGGCAACGTGATCTCTGCTTGCGCCTACGAGGGCATCTACGGATACTATGTCCACGACTGCATGTTCTCCTCTAATTCGATCTCGGACTGTGGCGGTTCGGGAATATTCTTGGACTTCAGCAGTGGTGACTGCGTGATATTCAACAATACGCTGTCGGGCAACTACGGCTCTTGGGATAATGGAGGAGGCGTGTTCCTTGACGGATGCACAGGCATATTGGTGTATCACAATAGTTTCCTGGGGAACACTCCCACGCAGGCATATGATTTCGCGGGAACCGGCAATTCGTGGAACCTTCCTGATCCTGTCGGCGGGAATTACTGGGACGATTACACGGGCGATGATTCAGACCTTGACGGCTTCGGTGATGACCCGTACGTGATAGCTGCTCCAGAACCACCCTACGCTCAGGACGCCCTCCCGTTGATGACTCAACCTGGTACCGGCACGCCAATACCCGAGTTCAGCTCCGCAATCCTGCCCGTCCTTGCTGTGATGGCCCTGTTCCTGGTCGTCCTCAGGCGTCGGTAGGGCTCGTATACACTCGAGGGGCGACAGGATCTCGCCGTAAGGTCGGGTTGGGCAGCTCCGGTCGCGAAGGATTTGGACGCACAGCAGAGCTTATCAAGAGCTAGCGCTTTCGAGGCCCGTCGCGTGAGGGTCAGGGACGTTGCCACATGTCCGTGAACGGCCCGCAACCCGTTCGTGACAGGTTAGAATCACATGGAGACCGAGGCGCCCGACCCCTGGTCCAAACCGAAGGGTTTCGCGTCAGTCCCTTCCAGGGTCAAGTGGCTCATCTACCTGACCATACCCTCCAGCATCGCCTATGGCTATGTCATCATAGCCATCGCGGCCTACCTGCCGGAGATAGGCGTGAGCATGGGCGATGTCGGCCTACTGATCGGCGTCAACGGGCTGGTGTTCGTGGTCAGCGCCATACCCATCGGGCTCCTGGCCGATCGCAAGGGCAAGAAGCTCATCTTCCTGCTCGGGATGATCGGCATCCCGCCGTCGATCCTCGTGTACGCCTTCACGACGGACATGGCCGCCCTGCTGGCCGCGACCTCAATCGCGGCCGTTTGTGAGGCGGGCTTCGCATCCACTTGGAACGTGCTGATTGCGGACCAGACGACCACTCAGAACAGGAACCAGGCGTTCTCACTGTCTTTCATAGTTGGGAACGCCTCGTTCGGCATTGGTTTCGCCATCCCTTTCGTCTTCCCGGCCATCCAGGGCTGGACCGGCTTGTCGTCAGAGGAGGTGCACGACTATGCGTTCATCCTCATGGCCGGCATGGCGTCTGTGTCCCCTGTACTCCTGTATCATCTCCTGAAGGGGTACGATGAGAAGGTGGCCCCCCGGGATGGGTTCAGACGCGGCCAGAGCAACAAGGTGCTGATGAGGTTCTCAGGCATCAACGCCATGATCGGCCTCGGCGCCGGATTCATCATCCCTCTCGTCCCGCTATGGCTCCTGGCAAAGTACGGTGTCAACGACGCCTGGAGCGGCCCGCTCCTGGCGATGTCGAACATCACGATCGGCCTCGCGGCCATCCTGAGCCCGCTGATCGCGAGCAGGTACGGCGTGATCAAGGCCATAGTGATCACACAGGTGACATCTACCTTCTTCATGCTCAGCATGGCGTTCATGCCCGGCGCGGTGCTTGCGGGCGGGGTGTACCTCGTCCGCGCGGCGCTCATGAACATGGCTGTGCCGCTCTTGGACGCCTACCTGATGGGCATAGTCGCGAAGGAGGAGCGAGGGTTCGCCAGCGCGCTGAACTCCATCATATGGCGCCTGCCCAACAGCGTGACATCCATCTTAGGGGCGGAGATGATCGAGCGGGGCGATTACAACCTGCCGATATACATCGCGACCGCGTTCTACTTCGCCGGGACGAGTCTGTTCTACTTCACATTCAGGGGCCTCAAGCCGAAAGAGGATCCCCCATAGCGGATGCCATGGTCGGATGAGTCTGCCCGAGACGGACCGTCCCTCCGCTGCCGGCTTAAATAGTCAGTATCAATAAGTCTAAACCTGTCGATTGTATTCCACCTCCCGGTCTAGGGGAGGTGAGGGGATAACTCCTTTCAACGAATCTAAGAGGATACTGTGCGTGTTTGTGTCGACGGTGTTCGCTGTCTCGCTCTTCGCGGGATTGAGCGCCGCCGGCAACGGATCAGACGGGCCCGCCGCGGCCGGGCCGGACGAACTGCAGACTGCGGATGCTATCGCGAAGTGGTCCGTGCTCG
Source organism: uncultured Thermoplasmata archaeon (assembly GCA_964488505.1). GTDB lineage: Archaea > Thermoplasmatota > Thermoplasmata > UBA10834 > UBA10834 > UBA9653. The sequence continues at coordinate 53,910 of CAZAUI010000003.1, forward strand.
TGTATCTCGTCGCTGACAACAACCTCGACGAATACACCGAGAAGGACCTGGTCGAGCTCGAGGTCGGCGGCTCCAGCGCGGATGTCAATGTGCTCATACTCATGGACAAGCTCTACGAGCCCGCGGTCCTGATGACCATCGACGGGCACGAGCGCTCGGTCCTCGAGGAGCTCGGCGAGCTCAACATGGGCGACCCAGCGAACCTGCGGTACCTGCTCGACTACACCGACCTTAACTACCCGGCGGAGCACATGCTGCTGTTCTTCTGGGACCACGGGTCCGGCGTGAGCGGCGTCGGCTTCGACGAGACCATGCCCGACGGCACCGTCTCAGGCGACTGGCTCGAGCACCACGAGGTGATCGAGGCCATAGACGGCTACCACGTGGACATCATGGCGGCGGACGAGTGTTCCATCGGACAGCTGGAGACCATCTACGAGTACCATGCCATGGGCGCGGACATGGACTTCTGGGTCGCGAGCGAGAGCTACATCGGCTGGAGGGGCTTCTCGTACGACGAGATACTCCTGAGGCTCAACGAGAACCCCTACATGACTGAGAGGGAGCTGAGCCTGATCATCGTGGAGGAGTTCACGGAGCTGTTCAGCGTCGCGCCGTACATGAGCGAGATACTGACGACGCAGTCGGTGTTCGACATGTCCACGATAGAGGCGCTCGGGCAGGAGGTGCTCGGGATGGCTGACGCGCTCTCCGCGGACATGGACTCGTACCGGTCGGTCATATACGAGGCGCAGATGGCCGCGATGAACCCGTGGGGCGCGAAGTCCGCGGGACAGGTTGACCTGCCGACGTTCGTCCAGTACATCATGGACAACGTGGGCGCGAACGACCCGGTCGCGGACGCGTGCGCCGATGTGCTCGCAGCCTACGATGAATGCATGCTCGGTATGGGGATCACGAAGAACAGCGAGATGTACGGCTATCAGGGCATGGGCATACTCGTGCCGCCGTCGTACAGCATGTACACGGTCGCCAACGCGGCCAGCTTCGAGAAGTACATGTCCTTCGAGTTCCCGAACCTGGGCTGGTGGGCGTTCCTCGAGACGTACTGGGGCGTAGTCTAGGCCTCGCATCAAAAACCGCGAAACCCTTTGTCCCCGTTTTCTTCTTCAGAACAGTATGGACAGGCAGGTCATGGCACCGTCGCACTTCGGGAACTCGGTCATCTCGAGCACGACGACATCCACGCCCGCTCCTTCCAGGAGCGTCTTCGTCCCGGGGTAACCTGCGGGCATCACGACGGTCCCGTTCACGGACAGCACGTTCGCAGCGTACTCCTCGCCCTCGGGCACGATCAGCTTCTGAAGGCCCTCGAACGGGGCCTTGTCTGCGAACGCCTTCGTGACGAGGACGGTCCCGTCCCGTATGTGGCTCACATGGCTCTTGAGGTGCATGATCGCGGGGTCGGACACGGTGTCCACCCTCACCTCGAGCCAGTCGGCGAGCTGGCGTACGCCCTCCTCGTTGGTCCTCTTCGTGAGGCCGCTTACCAGCCTGTCGTGCAGGTGCAGCACGTCCCCGCCCTCGACCGTCGCGGGTCCGACCGCTCTCCTGACATGCAGCCGGCCAGAGAGCGCGGCCTCGACTGACACCACCTCTCCCCTCCTGCTCTCCTCCGCGGGCCTACAGACCAACGCCTTGCCGCCATGGACCACCGCGGTGTCCTCGACGAAACAGGAGTCCGCGTGCTCGTCGTCCCTGTCCAGCCTTATGACATCGATCCCGAGGTCCTCGAGCGTCTCGACGTAAAACCCGTGCTGTTCCCTGGCCCGCGTGACATCGACCGTGTGCACCATGGGATGGGTCGAGATGCACCTGGAGAACCTCTCTCCCGGTTCGCGGACAATCGCCCTCCTGACCGCCATGCGCCCACTCCGAGTCACTGGCGCATGTGTATGGCCATCGCCGCGCCGATGATGGCGGCGTACCCCTCGATCTCGCGTATCACTATGGAATGGGGGAACTCGTTGCCCACGGTGCCGGAATACTCGATCCAGCCCAGAAGGGTCTTCCCCGGTCCCAGTATGAGCGTGTCTATGAAGTCCGCCTCGAGCGTCTCGCCGGTCGTGGTCCTCGTCGACCCTAGGAGCACGGGCCTCTGGACCAGGCGCTTCTCATCCTCGCTGTAGAGCGGGTTCTCCTCCTGCAGGTAGACCCTGGTCACGTCTGAGACCTCCCCGAACTTGTAGGTCCCGCAGGACGGCTCGAAGTCCTCGAGCCTGTACGTCCGCTTCTTCTGCCGCTCCCACACGTCCGGGCGCATGCCGGACATGACCGTGTATCTGAACAGGCCGTCGTTCTTGCCCTTGATGCCTATCATGACCCACTTGAGCTTGAACTGCCTCTGAATGAGGTCCGAGGCTTCCTGTATCACGTCGACTATGTTGAGCTGCTGCTTGTGGAAGTGCATCGCGAGGGATGTGATGCCTTCGACCGCCCTGGACCCGGGCTCGTGCTTGACCCTGACATAGTCGAACCTGAGCCTCCTCTTGACGGTCTCGATGTCCGATGCGCCCATCATGTTTAGGACCTCCTGAACGGGATAGTTCGCTCGACCACTTGAATTGTTGCCTGAGGGATGGCCCGGACCTCAATTCTTCATGGCCACGTAGATGTCCGCCTCGACGATCTCTCCGTCGACGATGAAGTGGTGCACGAAGTACAGGTTCCCCTCCGCGTCGAAGGTGCACTCGCCGGCGAAGTTCGACACGATCTCCTCAGGCGCGCCCCAGGTGCCGTTCTCCTGCAAGATGCACCTGAATATCGCAGGGCCGGTGTAGTTCTGCCCCAGCCTGCTGTCCGCGGTGAACCAGAGCTCGGAGCCGTCCGGGCTCACATACGGAAATCCCTCGTCCGCGTCGTCCGTGCTGACGCCTTCGACGCGCACGGGCGTCGACCACTGGTCGCCGACCTTGACCGTGCTCCAGATGTCCATGCTGTCGTCGGTGTCCCACGAGCCGGTGTGGAAGTACATCATGGTGCCGTTGGGCATCAGGTGGAACTCGCCTATGTCGTAGTCCACGTTGAGTTGCTCGCCCGCGTTCTCCACGCTGCCCCACACGCCTTCCTCGTACTGCGCCGTGAAGACGTCGATCTCGCCGTAATTGCCCGCCCTGACGGATGCGAACCAAAGGGTCGTGCCCACACAGCACTGGGCCCCCTCGAGGGACACATCGTCGTTGAGTATGATCTTCTCCGGGGGAGTCCAGTCGTCGTTGATGAACCTGGTCCACCAGATACCGGTGACTCCGTCCGTGAGCTGCTCTTCCACGGGCACGCTCGCGTCCGGCGTGAAGAAGAAGAAGAACCAGTCGCCGTCCTCGGTGATGTACGGGCTGTCCTCCGCTCCGGCCGTGTTGATCGGCCCGTCCCACGGTATCGGCTGGTCCCACTCGTCGGAGTGGACCACCGGCAGGAACAGGTCGTCCTCAGGCGTCATCTTGACCGCGGTGGCCGGTATCGCCGCCAATCGGTCCTCGTCCGTCACTGGTGCAGGTCCTCTCGGCTGCGTGATGAATATCACGGCGATCAGGAACAGAGCCACGACTGCCACGACAACTGCTATCTTGACCCCTCTAGACATGGTGCATCCTCAGCAGGGGAGGTGCTTCGCAGGTAAAAATAGTTGACTGGAGCCTTGGCCCCCATCATGCCTGTTCTGTCATGACAGGGGTGTCAGAGCGCTTGTCAGTCTCCTCCTGGCTGCCCCTCCGGCTCATGTTCGGATACGACCTCACGTCCCTGACTGCGCGCTCTGCCCTGTCAAGGAACGCGAACGCGGTGCCGCACACGGCGAGGACCCCCAAAGCCGGGACGACGATCAGGTGCCAGCCCCCGTCGATTACTACGACAAGTTGGTTGACCCAGTCTGCCGTGATTTCACCCCAGTCGTAGGTGTCGCCGCTTCCTGTGATTATGGCATTGGCGAACGCTGTCAATATTATGAGCGGGACTGCGAACTTGGCCACCGATAGTGATTCGGACAGCAAGGTCGGTGCCATCGCTCCGACCTGCATCTTCGTCTTGGAGGCCGACCCCGCCGCCCTTACCGGGCGCACGATGAGTGGCCAAGCCAATACGTAGAATGCCAGGACAAGGGTGAACAGTATGCCCAAGTCCCAATTGTCGAAGGAGTACCATCTCATCGCCAATACGACCAGCAGAGGAATCGCCACGAAAGCCCGCGCGAATGCCGTGAGAAGGAAGTCCAGCACCCTTGCAGGCAACCCTCTGACGGAAGCAGTGCGCGCCGCTACCGCCCCCATGACGTAGCCGAGTGCGACAGTGGACAGGATCAGCGCGACCATCACTGTGGCCGTGTAGCGGGTCGCGTAGAGCATCAAGCTGTACACATCCCTGCCAAACATGTCGGTCCCGAGCAGGTGCACCAAGCCTGTGATGGGCGACCTCTCAAGCGACGGCGGGAGCGGGAAGGACTCCCGATTCTCCCAGGATACTTGGATGGGGATCTCGGCGGGGTCGGACACGGTCGCGAGGACTGGCGCAAGGGCGCCCACTGCGAGCAAGGCCGCGAGCAGGATTGCGGAGACGATGCCCATTCTGCTCGATTTGAACGAATTCCAGAGTGATACGACCCACGGTCCCAATCCCTCGGCGGAACGGGTCGGAAGCGGCACAGGGCGCACCACATCTCCCCGTCCCCAGTCTCTCAGCGCCTCCTGTGCCCCAATTCTCGCCAGGAGGTGCAGTGACAAGCTCACGGTCGTTCCGAACAAGAGCACTATCATGGGCACGAAGAGCGTCGTGGCCATCAGGAGCGCGATGTCCCTCGTGTACAGTGATTCGAGCATCCTCTCACCCAGACCTCCGTACAGGAAAGTCATATCAACGACGAGGACGACTGCCATCGTCCATGCGACATGGAGATGAGCCACTGGCCTCATCCGCGCCAGGCCTGAAGCGAAGTTCGTGAGCCTCGGTCCTTTGACCGGCCCGGAGGTTTCCGACTTCGCCAATCCCTCCCTGAAGACCATGACCGCCAATGGTATGCTCGACAGCAGGATGGCCGTGACGGGCAGGATTGCCCTCTTGATTATCGAATACGCGAGGCTCTCGCCGTCCAAGTGGGTATTCCCGTCGTGGAACATGGGCAGTTCCAGATCCCAGGCTACGTTCACCTTCGCCATGAAGAGCGCTACCAAGGTCGCGGGGATGCACAGCCCTGCGAGCGCCGTCCCGTGGACTGCCAGGGCACGCAACTTGGCCTTGCCGCTCCGCGCAATCCTTTCGAGCAGCGCGCCGATCATGAGCGACCCCAGGACGCCGATGGTCAGAAGTACAAAGGTGTTCCAGGTCGAGTGCCAGATGAAGTCGGCTATCTCGACGTCCGACACGAGCCTCTCGCGCAGGTCTCCAGTGAGCGTGTCCGCGATGTAGTCGACGTATTGCACGAGCAGCGAGTCGTTCAGGCGTGCGTCCTCGATGAATTTCCAGTACTGGGGAGTGGGACCATATGGGCCGTAGATGATTCCAGACGGATCTCCCGGGGAGATCATGTGTGCGGCGAAGTTCAATGACAGTATAAGAAAAGCGGCCAGCATGACCGACGCGCACTTCCTCAAGACTCCGGACATGACACTCTTAGTGTCGCCCCACACCTCGCCACGACCCCGAGTTTAAGATGTACTCGTCGCTATATAACTCCCCTCAGGCGATGTCCGGCGCCCCGGAAAGACTAATGCGCCGTCCGGCGTTTCAGGCTTCGTATCCGGCCAACCGGTACGGAGGCGTGAAGCTCATGGTTGAGAGGTCGAAGGTGCTCGTACTGACCAAGGAGGACATCGAGTCAATGGTGACTATGGAGGATGCGATAGCTGCCGTCGAGGAGGGCTTCAAGGCGTTCAACTCGGACAAGGCGGTCGTGCCGTTCCCGGTCGCGCTCAACATCCCCGACGGCCACGGGGACATACACATCAAGCCCGGGTACATGACGGGCTCGTCCTCCTACACGGTCAAGATAGCATCGGGCTTCTACGACAACCCCGGACGCGGCCTTCCGGTCAGCCACGGGATGCTTCTTCTGTTCGATTCCAGGACCGGGCATCCCGTCTGCTTCGAGGTCGACAGGTGCTTCCTGACCGACCTTAGGACCGCGGCTGCGGGGGCCGTCGCCGCCAAGGTGCTGGCGAAGAGGAAGGTCTCGAAGGTCGCGGTCATAGGGACGGGCACCCAGGCCAGGCTCCAGGCTGTCGCCCTGAGCAAGGTCAGGGATTTCGACGAGCTCAGGGTCTGGGGCAGGGACCGTGCGAAGGCCGAGGCCTATGCCTCGGAGATGGCAAGGACCCTGGGTGTGACTGTCATCGCCACCGAGACGGCCGAGGACGCCGTCAGGGGCAGCGAGGTCGTGATCACAGCGACGATGAGCACATCCCCCGTGGTCAAGGTGGAATGGGTCTCCGGCGGGACCCACATAACCGCGATGGGCTCCGACGAGTCGGGGAAGCAGGAGCTGGACACCCGGATACTGGCCAGGGCCGACAAGGTCGTCGTCGACAGCCTGAAGCAGTGCGCCAGGCTCGGGGAGGTCCATCACGCGCTCGAGGACGGCAGCATGAAGGAGGAGGACGTTCACGCCGAGCTGGGCGAGGTCCTCCTGGGGAAGAAGCCCGGGAGGGAGTCGGACAAGGAGGTCACGGTGTGCGACCTCACGGGCATCGCTATACAGGACGTCGCTATCTCACAGTTCGTATACGAGAAGGCGAAGAGGTCCGGCAAGGGCTTCTTCATCGAGGTGTAATCGACCATGGAGCAGGGTTTCGACGCTGTGGATGTGCTGAGGGCCCGGAAGGCAATCGCTGGGGCGGCCGAGAGGACGCCCCTGACGCACTCGAGGGGACTGAGCGAGGCCTCCGGCGCGGAGGTCTACATCAAATGGGAGAACCTGCAGAAGACGGGTTCGTACAAGGTCCGGGGAGCGCTGTACCGGATGAGCCTCCTCTCCGGCGAGGAGAGGAGGAAGGGCGTGATTACGGCGTCCGCAGGCAACTGGGCCCTCGGGGTCGCGCTCGGGGCGAAGAGCCTCGGCATATCTGCGACCATATGCGTGCCCGCGAACACGCCGAAGGTGAAGGTCAGCAAGTGCCAGGCGCTCGGCGCGGAGGTCGTCCTCAAAGGGAGCTACTTCGACGAGGCCTTCGCGCATTGTCAGGAGCTCGCGAAAGGGGGCGGGAAGACCTTCGTGTCAGGAACGGATGACTTCAACGTGATGGCGGGACACGGCACTGTGGGCCTCGAGATACTGGAGGACCTCCCTGACGTAGATGCGATAGTGTGCCCTGTCGGCGGCGGAGGGCTGCTCTCCGGCATCGCCACATGGGCCAAGACGGTGAATCCGGGGACCAGGATAGTGGGCGCGCAGTCGACGGCCGCGTACACCCTGCACGAGTGCTACAAGGCCGGGAAGCTGGTCGAGGTCCCCGTGCCCCCGACGATATGCGAGGGCCTCGCAGGTGGCATCACGCAGCTCAACCTGGACCTCGCGCTGAAGTGGTTCGACGACATCGTGCTCGCAGAGGAGGACCGGCTCAAGGATGCCATCCTTTGGCTGATGAGGAACGAGCGGCAGATAGTCGAGGGCTCCGCCGCGGTCGGGCCGGCTGCGATACTGCAAGGGAAGGTCCGGTTCGACAAGGGCAGCAAGGTCGCGGTGGTGGTCTCCGGCGGGAACATCGACCTCGACAGGCTCGGGATCGCTTAGCCGCGGAGTCACGGTCAGGCGGAAAGGTATTATTCTCCTGGTGGACAATCAAGTGGCGATGGACAGTACCGTCGAATGCCCGCACTGCGGCGCTGCCAACCCCGGAGACGCCGGCAAGTGCAGGTCGTGCGGCAAGATGATCCCTCACGAGCATGTGCCGTCTCCGGGCTCCCGCGTGTGCGCGCACTGTGGACAGCCTCTCCCGGAAGGAGCGGAACTGTGCAACGCGTGCACGAGGCCTGTCAGGGAGGTCGTGATGAGCAACCTCCCGAAGGAGGTCGGCGAGACCGAGTGCGTCCACTGGTCCGAGAAACCCGCGGCCTCCGGCAGGTCCGCGAGGGTCGCCATGGCCGGCATCCTCGTGCTGATGGCCGGGGCGCTCGGGATAGGCCAGGCGGTGGTCGCCCTGGACCCTGAGCTCAGCGAGTCTTTCGTGAGCGCGATCGAAGGTATGCTGCCGATGAGCGAGACCGTGGACGATTGGGTCGCGGAGTACGTGGTCCTTCAGGCGTGGACGTTCCTCGCCGGCCTGGTCGCCATCGCGGGCGGCGTGTTCGCGCTCACGGGGACGCGTTACGAACTCGCAGTGATCGGGGCGGTGTTCAGCGTGCTCTCGATAGGCTTCCTGCTGGGCGCCTTCCTCGGGCTGGTCGGCCTGCTGCTGATCGCCTTCTCGAGGAAGGAGTTCCTGCCAGAGTGCTAGGCGCAACAAGAGCTAAAGGGCGGCCCGCCATTAACATGAACCGTCGGGGCGTCAACCCGGGGCGGTCATCATGGGTTCTGTGACTGGGGATACGGTCTTCTTCACGATGGTTAAGACAGCTGAGGACTCGGTCCGCGCCCGACTGCTCGTCGAAAGCCTGAGGACATTCGGCGGCCCGTTCGCCGACTCGCGGGTTATGGTCTTCGCGACAGACCCTGCCGGGTCTCCTTGGACGGGACCGCAGGACGATGCGACGGAGGTCCACAACCTCGATGTCCCAGAGGGTATGAAGGGGTACATCCTCTCGGAGAAGGTCTGCGCCTGCGCCGAGGCCGAGCGATTGGCTGCGGGCACGACGGGTTCCCTCGTGTGGCTCTCATCGGACACATTGGTGGTCGCTCCGCCGGCCATGTACGAGTTGGGGCTCACGCACGACGCCGCATTCAGGCCCGTCCACATACAGAATGTCGGCCTGCCTGCGACTTCCCCCGTCGATGCGTTCTGGAGGAGGGTGTGCGACGCGGTATGGCTCTCGGACATCGACCAGCTCGTCGAATCCTTCGTCGACGGCCAGATGATAAGGGCGTACTTCAACTCCCATTCATTCTCCGTGAACCCGACTCTGGGGCTCATGGCTGCCTGGCGCGACAGTTTCGAAGAGGTCGTCAACGACCGCGAGTTCCAGGAAGGCGCTTGCGCAGACGAGCTCCACAAGGTGTTCCTGCATCAGGCGGTCCTGAGCGCGGTCGTCGTGAAGTCCGTGCTTCCGGGGAGGCTCAGGATACTGCCCCCGGACTATTCGTACCCGTACAACCTCCACGGTTCGGTCTCGGAGGCCCGCAGGGCGAAGAGCCTGAACGACCTCGTGACCGTCGTGTACGAAGGCCTGTCGGTGTATCCGGAGGACCTGGTGGGCATCGATGTCTCGGAGCCGCTCAGGTCATGGCTCTCTTCCAGGGTGCCTGAGGCGCGACCCAGAGACGAGGCACGCGACCACTGAGCTCGGACGCCTTTATCTCCGATCGCGCGCAGTCAAGCATCCACTTCGCGGGCGAGGCGTGTCGTTGGTTCCCCAGGTCACTTCTGGGCGCCCTTGACTATCTTGTCCAGCCTGGTAGATATGTCCCTGTCCAGCATCACGGGCTGGTGGTTCTTCAGGATCCAGTCGGCCCTCTCCTTCGCGGCCGTGAGCTCGTCCTTCTTGCCCCTGGCCTCCCACTGGTCGTAGGATTCGCCGGAGAACACATCGGAGTGGAAGTACTGCCGGACCTCCTGCATGGTGGCCCTCTCGCCGAGGAAGTTGCCCTTCTTCTTGCCCATGCCGAGTATCCCGACCTCCTTGATCAGGTCGACATGCAGGGTCTCCTTGTTGACCGGTATCTCCCTGCCCCAGACGAGCCCCCTCGCGACGATGTCGTTGTCCAGCACCATCTGCTCGTATGACAGCACGGTGGAGCAATCGACCAGCCCTATCCCGTTGTTGACCTCCTGGGCCAGGAGCGTGCTTCCCAAGGCGATGAAGCTGTTCTCGATGCAGCTCTGCATGCCGGGGACCTTCGCGTTGGACCCTATCCCCCCGCAGGCGGACGGCATCTTGACGAACTTGGCCATCTCATGGGCCATCGCGCAGAGCACATGCCCTTCGGGAGAGGAGAGCTGTATCGCGCCCGTCCTGGGGTCCACGTTCGACAGCACGGAGCCGTATATCGTAGGGGCCCCTTTCGAGCGGGCCTGTATGGCGCACGCGAGCGCGAGCGTCTCAGCGTGGTTCACGACTATGTCACCCGCGAGCGTAGCCGGCGCGCTGACGCCGGCCATGGCCATGCCGGTGATGTACACGGGCACATGCGCATCGGCCCAGACCATCGCGGCGTCGGTGGCGTTCCCGTCGAGTGTCAGAGGCGACATCGTGCACACCATGGCCGACATTATGTGCCTCTTCCTCAGCTCCTCGAGCCCGCCCACGATCTCGGAGGCCATCCTGACCTGAAGGCGCGCCTCCTCCGCCGTGGAGGTCGACTCGCTCTCGATGTGCTTCCTCGATATGTCAAAGGCCTCTTTCATCGCGACGACCACGTGCGACTCCTCGGGTATGTCCGACGGGACGACCATCGGCTCGTAGATGCTGCAGTACGGGAGGTGGTCGGCGATGAGCGCGCTGTCCTTGATGTCCTGGAGCACCGCGAGCCTCCTGCTCTTGGTCTTCTGCTCCCAAACCGATATGCCGCACCCGTCCGTCGTGTAGTAGCAGTGCGTGCCGTCCAACGGGAGGTCGTACTCCTTCTCCCTCCCCGCCAGGACGATGCTCTCCGGCACTGTGGATCTCAACGAGTCAACCAGGCCTGCCGGGAACTTGACCACGCCCGTGGCCTCATCGGCCGTCGCGCCGGCGCCCTTGAGGGCGTCCCTCGCGGCCTTGCTGTGGATCCTGACGCCGACCGTCTCCATGACCTCGAGGGCCGCCTCATGTATGGCCTTCTTGTCGTCGTCGCTCAGTATCCTAACCGGCTTCCTCACTCTGAACCTGTCCGAAAACGCTGTCATTTGGCAAACCCCCACCGGTCCTCCAAACCGGGTTAGATGGGGCATCCCTCCGCCTTAGATAAGGCTTGCCGTTTTCCTGACCGTAGGGCTTAAGACACCTTCGATTCGAAGGGGCTCTCGACACTCGGGACCCGTCGGAGGAGGAGCGCATGGCGCCCCCTGGTCGCATGCTCTCCGGTCTCGAAGTCGCATCCGACGCTTCAGCGGCCGGTCCAGACAGGCGCGGTCCACGCGGTGATCCCGGGCGCCTCGCCGTTCAGAGGCGACGCGGTCGTCACACGTACGTAGAAGTACCTCGCGTCTTCCGAGTCCAGCGTGATGGTCAGCTCGACGTACGCGCCGTCTGTGAACTCCGACGCGATCACGACCCCGTCGTCGGTGACGATCTCCACCAGCGTGACCTCGTCGAGCTCCGCCCCGTCCGGGTCCTCGATCCTTATCCAGGCGGTGTAGGTCCCGTCAGGGTCCGACAGGTTGGACCCCATGACGGCGTCGTCGAGAGTATACTCGATCCTCAGGTTCTTGTCGAGGGTCGCATAGCCCCTGCACGCGCTCATCGCGGCGTACAGGTCCTCCGGCGTGAGGCTCTCGGCGAGCAGGACGCTCCTCATCTCATGCCCTGCGATCCAGTCGGAGTAGTGAGTGTCCGAGTTGGCCGAGGGCATCAGGTGCCAGCCAGCGTCCAGCGCCTTCTGGTAGCTCAGGTCGTAGTACTCCTCGTTGTACGCCTCTATGACGCACATCGCGGTGTCCCTTGTCTCGTCGTAGAAGTCGTAGTCCATGAAGTCCTCGCTGACGTACAGCGGGTGGTTGAACTGTCCGATGACGCCAGGCATGGATGAGAGCCAATCGTAGAAGCTCGGCAGCCGGTCGAATCGGTTCCCGAGGGTCTCCCTGGGCGGGAGCTCCTCCGTGTTGTACACGTTTATCTCCCCGCAGTTCGCGAGCAGCCATGCCTCGTACCCGGGCATCGCCACGAACGTGTCGGATGTGTAGTACGCCGCCGCGGCCAGGGTGTCGGCCCACTCGGCCTCGTCGAGCACGAACGCGTCGTACGCGTTCCATATCTGCAGATGGTCCGTCGTCGCCATGAAGTCCGCCCCTCCCGCTATGGCGGCTTCGAAGGCGTCCCAGGGCGTGCTCTCGGCGTCGTAGGCGTCCGAGTAGCCCGTGTGGGTGTGCAGGTCCCCGAAATACAGGTTGTACGCGGACGTTCCGTCGTCGCCGTTGTTCGGGCCCTTCGCCGAAGACGCCTGCCCGCCCAGGAACGGTATGCTCAGAACAAAGATCAACAATAGGCACAGAATCTTCGATAGACCTCCAGGTACTGCGAGGATCTCTGACTCCCCCCTTTCCTCAGGTCCGTGGATGCGTTTGTCGAGTATATCTAGGTCACTGCCACGGGGTAGCAGGGCGCACGCCTCGCGTACGTCGAATCGGATAAATGCATCAGTGCCCGATGAGGTCTGCGTCATGCGTATCTGGGACATCCCCGTCGGATGCCTGTGCCGGAACCACCTGCTCGCGGAGCATCGGGAGCTTCACGCGATATGGAACATCGTCCTACTCGGGAAGCGAGGATATTCCCGGCATCCCGAGGTGCTCCGCTGGCACGGCAGGCTGGGGGCGCTCTGGAAGAGGCACGAGGCCCAGGTCGTCGAGATGGGGAGGCGCGGATACGCCCACATGTCCCCTCTGAGGCTGGAGGACCTTCCGGAATGCCACAGGGGCTCGCGCCAGACCGTACTCATCGAGCCGCTCGAGTCGCAGAGGCGGAAGTTGAGGGGAAAGGGCTGCTCGTGCAGGCCGGGGCCTGAAGAACAGGGCTGACAGCTGAGGCGCGAGATATTTGTACCTCGGCGTGAGGTACACGTACTGCCATGGAAAGGAAGAGGGTCCTTCTGTCGCTGGTCGTGCTGTTCTCGGCGCTCTACTACGTCGTCCGGATCGCGATCTTCTATGCGGGCGTCTCGGGCGACATGGCCTTCGAGGAGGAGCAGTCCGACCTCGTCGAGGGCTTCGTGCTGTACAGCTTCCTGGGCATAGGCGTCTCGGGCCTCGCCCTGCTCCCCGGGGTGTACATGATGCGCCTCTGGGGCCTCTGGGGGACGGTCGTGGTCAGCGCGTACACGGTCGTCTTCGACCTGTGGGCGCTCGTGGCGGTGCAGTCGTCTGCGGCCGCCGGGATCGTCCCCGCGCTCGTCATCATGGGCTACCTCCTGCTCACCAGGCGGGACTTCTCGCGTGTCAGTGCTGGCGGGTGAAGCAGGAACTGCTGTACTGGACCCTGGGCCTCTGGGGCCTGTTAGTGGTATCCGCCATCCTGAACGCCATGCTCAGGCAGGGCGTCCTGATACCCGCCCTCGGAGAGAGCGCTGGACGGGCCATGAGCTCGGTCACGCTATCGGGCGCGATATTGGCGATGGCCTACCTCTTCCTGAACTGGTCGGACATTGAACGCTCGGCCTCGGACTTGTGGTTGATGGGCGTCATATGGGTCGTGCTGACGGTCCTGTTCGAGTTCGGGTTCGGGCACTATGTGATGGGCAACTCCTGGGACACGCTTCTGTCAGACTACAACGTGTTCGAGGGGAGGATATGGGTGCTCGTGCTCGTCACTGCGCTCCTGTCGCCGTACCTGATGGGCTCCCTGGCCGAGAGGCTCGGCGCCTGAACCTGGCGTGACCCTCAGTCGCTGATCCTCGTGTACGCCCTCACCGAAGGCCTCATGACCAGGACGAGTATTCCCAGCCCGAGCAACGTGATGCCCAGCTGCATCGCCCCGCCTATCCCTGTCAGGATGCCAACGAAGATGGCCTCTGCCAGTATCCACAGCAGCATGATGATGCCGAGCGCGGCAGTCGCGGTCCAGGCCCAGTTCTGCCCCGTCCACTTGTTGACGGGGTCGGTCCAGCGCCACCTCTTCATCGCAATCAGACCCCAAGCCGCGAGCGCGGGCAGGACGCCGTAGAACGCCACGAAGAACAGACCGACGAGCGTGAAGTCCCCGACCGGCGCGTCCTCGAGGAGGTCGATCGGGAGCCCGAGGCCCTCCCCCGAGGGCGATGCGAGCAGCCCATAGCCGCTCATGAACCCCACGAAGGCGAACACGATCATGATGACGACCAGCGCTTTGAGCGCGCCGGGCCTCTCACCTGCCATCGGACGCACCTCCGTTCATCATGTGTCCTCCGTAGGCGGTCACCCAGACGAGGACGGGGTATGCGATCCATCTCTCGACGCCGCCCTCGCCCATCTCCAAGAGGGGGCTCGAGTCCCCGAGCGCGAAGTACTGCAGCAGGGTGAACAGGGATATGGCTCCCAGGATGGCGGACATGTGCTTGAACGGCGCGCCTGCGACCTTGAATGTCATGATCGCTGCGACGGCGCCAGCCACGAAAGTCGTCATGGCGAAGAGGGCATGAATGGCCCCCCAGCTGCCGTTGAATATGCCCACGCCGAGCACGCCCAGCCCGAACAGCCCTAGGGGCGCCGCGAACGTGTTCGGGGCGTTGGACTTGTGCACGAGCCAAGTGGCCACGAGCACCATCAGGCCGGTGGCCATCATCGCACCTGAGAAGATGTTGGACGAAGGCTGGAGGATGATGCTGTCCGGGGGTTCGGTGGCCCCGAGGTCGCTTATCATGTTCTCCGAGGTGCTGTACCCCGGGTACAGCGTCTCCGCCGTGATGATGCCCATGAGGGCGATTGCTCCCGCGGCGAGGAGGAGCGCGCCTGCGAACTGCGGCGCCTTATCCGACGTGCAGCTGAGTATCCTCAAGATGACTGGGCACTTTGCGCGGGCCTTCATGAGTCTCAGAACCGGCAACTCCGGAGGACGTATATCGCGGTGGCGACGTACATCTCATCTGCGCGGGCCCTTCCGCGCCCTTCTGTACGCGAGGGCGCCTCCAGATGCCAGTGCCGCTACCAGTCCCGAAACAATCGCCACGAACAGAAGATCCTGACTCTCGTCTGCCGGGACGGTCGCAGTCGCGACATCTGACAGGTCGCTCGTGCCCACCGAGTTCCTCGCCGCGACCCAGTAGTAGTACGTGTGCCCTGCCTCGGCGGACCCGTCCGTCCACTTCAGTGTGATGCTCGACACCGTCGCGACCTTGGCCCTGCTGTCCGTCGTGTTGCCCCTGTAGATGATGTACTCGATGATCGAGGCGCCCCCGTCGTCCAGGGGTATGCCCCATATCAGCACGACGGCTCCGTCCTCCAGGTACGTCTCCGGGCGAGCCGGCTCCGTCGGTGCGGTCGGTTCGGGCTCCGGCTCGGGAACAGGGTCTGGTTCCGGCTCCGGCTCCTCCGGGGGCTCGTACCCCGCCTCGAACATCAGGTTGTTGATCGCGGACGCGACCGCGGACACCGCCGCGTGCAGCGACGCCATCGCGCTGTCCTCGAACACCCCGTCGTACCAGTCGTAGTTGGAGTCCATCCAGATGTTGGGCATGATGTCCCCGGCGCCGAACGTGATGTCGTGGGCGAGCCCGAGGGCGGCGTCGTACGCGGTCGAGTTGCCCAATGGGATGCCCGAGGGCAGGACGAGCGAGTCCAGCCGGTCCTCGAACTCCTCCTCGTAGTCCGCGTGATGCACCTCCGCTCCCCAGTCCGTGTACGCGCCCATGGTGTGCCCGAACACGCCCATGTCGGATACGTAGTGCGTCATCGCGCCGATGTAGTATGCAGCCACTGAGAAGTCGCCTGCTTCCAGCCGGTCTAGCGCGGCGATGTACATGGCGTCCGCGCGCTCCGCGCCGGAATCGTCCTGGAGGGCTCCGGAGGAATAGTAGTAGATGTGGTGATAGGTCGAGTCTCCGATGAACTCGGGGTTGTCGGGCGCCTCCGTCCCGACGAGGTAGTCCGTGTGATAGGTCCCTTCGAGGAAGGACACATCGTATGTCTGAAGCGTCAGCGCCATGTCCGCGATCCAGTCGTGGGTGCCGTAGTCCGGGTTCTCAAGGTCCGCCGAGTATCCTCCGTTGCTCCAGGCGGACGCGCCCATAGGCGCGCATGCGCTGGCGCACAGGACCGCGATTATCAGAACGAGCGCTCGGCACGGACCAGTCATCCAGGGACAGGAACGCATCAGCTGCTCAAGGCATTTTCGCAGGGAGGCCCGCGGAAGTGGTCCATCTATCGGACGGTGAACTGCCGGGTGTCGACCCAGTCCTGCTTCAGCATGGACCAGAAGTCTGCGGACAGGTCCTTCAGGATGTAGTCGTACGGGAGCCAGCCGTAACCTTCGGCCCCCCAGCCCTTCCCCCAGGAGTTCCTTATGAGCAGGGCGCCCTCCGTCGGCTCGTCAGAGTCAGCGTTCCTGACCTCCATCCGATCGTCGTATCCGACGGCGACGAGCGCGTGCCCTCCCAGGACCCTGTCGCTCATCGTGGGGAACGGTATCTTGCCCGTCGCCCCGGCCTGGGATATCGAGTCGTACACCGTGAACCCGAACATCGCCGGTATCCCGGCCGCGAGCGACTTACGGACGCTCTCCAGGACCTCCGCCTTCGACATGTCCGCGGGGTCGTGCCTGAAGTATCTGATGCCCCGGTAGCTCTCGGCGAACGAGTAGCAGAACGCGCTCGGCTCAAGGTCGAACCCGGGGTCCCTGTCGGTGTAAGGCCAATATTTCTCGGGAGGCACGCCGAACAGCACAAGGGCGCCCATCGTGGACCGAATGTACGCCCCGCTGTCGCCCTGGAGCTGCGCGAGGTTCCGGGTCACCTTGTACAGGAACAGCCTCGAGGCGTCCAGGTGCCTTCCGAACGCCCGGTTCTCGCAGTACTCGACTATGCCCACGCCAGCGTTCGCCGTGCACGAGCCGATGCCTCCCTGGTCCTCGACCGCGGGACACCACCTGCGCAGGTCCGCGGACGACGGGATCGTCGTGTCGTCGGCCTCCGAGATGCCCACAGGCGAGACGAGTGCCCGGATCTCCTCCCGTCCGAGGAGTTCCTTGCTCTCGAAAGTGTAGTCCCTTATGTCGGGATAGTCAGGGAGCCAACCCATGCCTTGCATGATGATGTCGACCGGATGCCGGGGTCTTCAGACTTCGTGCTACATGTAGCATCCCACGGCGGGACTGGTCGGATCGGCGCATCGTCCATGAGATGATATGTCGTGACAGTCATGTCCTGACGGATGGGAACGTATGCAAAGGAGGCACATGTTCGCCCTGAGGAGACCGAGGCTGTTCATATTCGAGTGCATACCGAAGTCTGACGAGTACGAGGAGGGCGAGGTGCTGTTCAGGTTCCTCGAGATGACGGACCCGAAGTACATCGCCATCAAGGAGTTCACGGCCAAGAAGGAGTTCCTCGGCTACCTCCGCCGCAGGAGGAACCTAGAGGAGTTCGACTTCGTCCACCTGTCAGGCCACGGGGCGCCCGACCGGTGCGCCTTCGAGCTGCCGTTCGGTTATGTCGGACCCGACGAGTTCCCCCGCGGGTGCTTCGAAGACAAGAGGGTCGCGCTCTCCGCGTGCGGGATGTCGAAGAGGGACTTCGTCGAGCCCTTCATGGAGAACACGGGCGCGAAGGCGGTGATTGCCCCGAGGAAGGATGTGAACTTCGACGATGCGGCCATCTGGTACCTGAACTACTACTACCTGATGCTCCACCACAGGTTCACATCGGTCGGGGCGTTCGACCGTGTGAACAACATCCTGTGCTACGGTCCCAGGCGGGGCAGGGTCAAAGGCGGGTTCGAACACTGGTCCTGAGGCGCGCAGGGAGGGTCGGCCGTCACTTCCTGTCCCGTTCTATCATGCCCATGAGCAGCATCGTCGCTATGAGTGTCCGGCGGTCGAACCTTGCGGGTATCCTGGAGCAGTCGACCTCCCAGATGTCCCCTATGACCTTGAACTGCTGCTTGATCTCCGCGACCTGCTGCCCCTGGAACTCGACCACGAGCTGCTCGGGGACGAGCGCTCCGCCGGGGAGGAATTTGCGCGCGAGCCCCCTGCCGGCACGCTCCGCGACCCTGCCGACGGCGTTCCCGTACGCGTCGAGGAGCAGGTACTCGTCCTTGTAGATCCCGGACTTGATTGCCTGCCGCCGTATCTTGCCGACGACGGCCCCGGACGGGGAGTCCACGACCGCGAACGTGCCCCACATGTCCATGACCTGCTCCTGCTGTATCCTGAAGAGCTCGGCCGACATCGAGTCGTCAGTGAATATCTTGATACTCTCCTTGATCCGGATCAGTTTCTGTTTCGAGTACCCGAGGGAGTTGCCGTTCGCGTCCTCTATCCAGTACTGGTTGGTTATCGCGACGACCTTCTTCCTTATCCGGTAGAAGTTCTGGTACCACATCGGGTTCCCGGGCGCCGCAGGCGGGGGCGCGGAGGCGCCTCCCATCGGCGTGCCGACCCTAGCCCCGCAGCTGCTGCAGAACGCCCCGTCTTCAGGTATCTGAGTCCCGCAATTCGGACAGTTCAATGTCATCCCATCCTCTGCATGGATTGGCGCGACGGGATATAATGGCTTGGCGGTCGACTGCGCCCACGGTCAAAGAGAATAGATTGCCTCGCCCGCTCGGTGGGCGAGGCTTGGATGGTTTCGCCGGCCTACTAGGCATCCGCCGGGAAGGTCAGCGCCCAAGCGGTCTGGAGGTCGTCATAGCCCGTGTCGGTCACGAACTGGACCATGGCTATGTACCGGTCCACCAGGAGGTATTCATAGTCGGCCGAAACCCACCAGATCGTCAGGCCGTGCATTGTCTGGAGGTACTTGGAGGTGTGGAGGGCGACGACTGCATCCTCGACCACACCCATCACGGCCTCACAGGCGTCCGCGATCGCCTCGTCCTCGACGTTCAGCATCAGCTGCTCGCAGAAGTCGTGGAGGTCGACACCGTACCCCGCGTACCCGTTCCCTACCGCGGAGTCGAGCGCGGTCTGGTACCCGTCCGCGTGAGTCTCGAGGCCGACAAGGAGCGCCTCGGACCAGGCCTGGAAGATTGGCAGGGCGTTCCCGATCACGGTCACGTCGGTGACCGCTAGGTTGACCTTCCTTCCGTAGTGGTAGTAGGCGTCCCAGCCGACGAGCATCATGTCGCAGAGCATCTCAGGCGTGGCCGTCGAATCCTCCATCAGGGGCGTGAACATAAGGTCGTACGGGAACCCGTCGAACGGTATGCTCATCTCGGACGCGACCATGTACTTCACGAGGCCCGTCTGGGAGAGCTCGTATGCGACCTCCACGGAGGACATCAGGCACGCGTCGAAGGCCATGACGTCTATCTCGAGCCCCGCCCCGACAAGCGCGTCGCTGAGCTCGTTCATCCGTATGATGTCGTTGTTGTAATCCTCGTCCGAGCAGACCCCGAGCCAGGAACCCCCGTGGTTCCATGGGACCACGCAAACGTTCTCCGCCGGGTACAACTCCTCTACCGTATCGAGGAAGAACTGGAACGTCGCCCCGTCTCCCGTGTTCATGTCGTCGTAAGTCTTCACGACCGTGTACGTGTCGCCTGAGAACTCCATCAGCTCGATCGTGTCAGTGCTCAGCTTGTCGACCATCGCGACCACGTTGACGCGCTTGGCGCTGGGCAGCGCCAGCAGCGCGTCCAGCGTGTACATGTCCCACGCGATCTCCAGGTTGTTGTCGGAGGCGATGTATATCGCCACCGTCCAATCGTCCTGCCGCGGCCCGTTGGCCGCGGTCGCGGAGAATGCGAAGGTCGTTCCTGAAACAAGCAAGACTAACACTACAAGGGATGCCTTCATCCCCTTAGACCTGAACATATATCCTCTGACCCCTGCGTCTACAGACGCGGGTTGAGGATTGCCCGGGCGCTATATGAACCTCACCGGCGCTGCTCCGCCTGGTCTTCGGATGACATGTCATGAGACCCTTTGTATACCGTCTAGCCGGTTCAGTAGCCGGAGGAAGAGACGGCGATGACGGGAGGTGGCGGGGGCCCTGAGGGGACCAGACGCGGTCCTCGGATACCGAGGGAGATGTACGCCCTGGTCCTGGTCGCGGTCGTCGTGGCCGCCTCCGCCGCCACCACCATCGGCGTGGCCGTGCTCTGGGACCGCGGGCCCTCGCTCACGGTCGAGACGGACAAGGACGAGTACGCCCTCGGGGAGCCCGTCGAGATATCGGCGGAGCTCAAGAACCTGGGCCTCAACACCATCACGCTCACGTTCAACGTGAGCCCGGTCGAGATCACCTTGAGGGTCTGGGGCCCTGACGGGACCGTCGTCTTCTATGTCCCCCAGGTGGAAATGTATTGGGTGGTCACAATCGAGCTAGGGCCGCGCGAGAGTTTCCAGAGAGGATGGACCTGGGACCAGGTGAACCGCACGGGCGCCCCAGTGGATGAGCCAGGGACGTATACGGTCTCCGTAGGCAGCGCAAGCAATGAGTATCGGCTCATCGCCAACACATCGATAACCCTGTACTCCTCGTCCGCCCGTGATTCCTCGCTGCCGAGTTCGGCCGCTGCATTCCCTCTCGACCCCGCGGACTCATGCCTCCAGCTGACACCCCCGTACCGGACGAAGAGCCCCGTGAGATTCAGATGACGCCTGGGAAGCGTCACGGGGTCGGGTGCGCAAGGTCGAGTGAGAATATGATCCCGCGGGCCTTCGAGCCTGAGTAGTACGATGTGATGTTGTCGTGGAACGTCGCTACGACCCTGAAACCCCTGCGCTCGTAGAACCTCCAGTCGCTCATGAGGTCGTCGGTGTAGACTGTGACGACGCCCGCGCCGGCCCCCTCTGCTGCCTTGAGGAACCTGTCGAGCAGGGCGCTCCCGACGCCCTTCCCTCTCCACTCCGAATCGACTATGAACATCTCGACGGATGCGTCCGAGGGCGGGGTGTTGAGCTTGAGTTTCAGCTCGGTCAACGCGAGGCTCCAGATGAACGCGAGGAGCCTGAGGTCTCTCCCGTCGTACTCGAGTATCGATTTGGACAGGGATGGTATCTCCCCGAGGTGGGACCGTTCCGGGACCGCTCTGAGACCGTCTATCCTCCCGAACAGGAACCCGATCATCCTCCCGTCTGCGCAGGCGATGTCCGCCCAGTTCGAGGAGTCGAGGGAATACTGCATGTACCCCTCCATGCTGGCCTGCTCGACGTCCTTGGACGCCTTCCCGGGGCCCGCGGGCCAGGCCTGCCTGGCCAGGCGCCCGCACGCCTTGATGTCCCCCGGTTCGTGCTTCCTGAAGGAGACGCCTTGTGGGAGAGTATTCCTCGATGTGGTGTCCCCGTCACTCGTCATACGGGCCCTGAATCGGAACAGTCATACTTCAACGTGGCAGCCGTTAGCGTGCGTTTGCGCAACCCTCATTTTCAGAAGGTACGAAACTGTGCCACGCCTTATCCCCGGCTTCCCTGAGCAAGGTAAATATAGCTACACGGCGGTGAAACTGCCGACGTTTCGAATTGGTTCGAAATGGGGGAACCCAATATGAGGAGAAAAGACATAGTGCTAGCTTCAGCCGGGATGGCGCTCGTCATGGTGTTGTCGATGATGGCGCTGCCCGCGCTCGCGCTCAGCGGCCCGTCGGCGCTCGTAGCGGCCGCTGATTCGATTGATGAAGGAGAAGACCCTGCCGCGCTGATGTCGGAGGTGGATGTGTACGATCCTCTGACGTTCGTGAAGGCGACGGTCGGCGAGCCTGATCTGCTTGACCCGGCCATCGACTACGAGTCCGCGGGTGCAGAGGTCATACAGAACGTCTATGAGACGCTCGTGTGGTACGACGGGAGCAGCGCCTCCTGCATGATACCCGTTCTAGCAACCGAGGTGCCGACGGTAGCGAACGGCGGCATATCCGCAGACGGCATGAACTACACGTTCAACATCCGCGGAGGAGTGACGTTCCACGACGGCACCGACCTGACCGCGGAGGACGTCGCGTACTCCGTCCAGAGGGTCCTGAGGATTCACGACCTCTCCAGCCCGGCATGGATCTTGGAGCAGGCCATGACGGCGTACGTCGCATGGTATTTGGGTGCGACCGTCAACGACTGGGCGTTGTCGATGGACGTCCCCCAGTGGCTCCTGGACGGTGCCGGATTGACAGACCTGGGCCATGTACTCGAGGAGGCCGATGTGCAGGCCGTCGCAGAGTTCATGGTGACCGAGGAGGACACTATGACCGTCAACTTCAGGCTCACGAAGCCGTACCCGGCATTCCTGAGGATATGTGCAGCGACCGTGATGTCGGTCGTGAGCAAGGACTATGTCGAGGCGAACGGCGGCGTTGTCAACGGCGAGTTCAACGACCACATGTGGTCGAACATGTGCGGCACAGGGCCATACGAACTCGCTTCGTGGGACATCGGAGTGGAAATCCACCTGACCAGGTTCGCCGACTACTGGGGTCCCGCACCATCCATTGACGATGTCCACATCGTGCAGGTCAACGACATGGCGGAGCGGTTGAGCATGCTCGAGAACGGCACCGCGGACACCATTTCGTGGTTCGTCTCGAACGAGGATCAGGTCGACGACGTCAACTACACGGTCGTCAAGGGTTCGCCGTCCTTCGACCTGGCCTTCATGCCGTTCAACTTCAACATCGATGCTGACACGGCCAACACCCAGTACGGCGGGGACATCACGACGGACTTCTTCTGGGATGTGCACATGAGGAAGGCGTTCGCCTATCTGATAGACTACGCGCAGTACATCGAGGATGTCGAGAGAGGCAACGCGATACAGCCCAACGGCGTCATCCCGCAGGGCATGTTCGGCTACGACGCTGATGTGCCGGTCTACGAATACGACCTCGCAGCGGCCGAGGCCGAGCTGATGCAGACGTCATGGTGGTCCTCAGGGTTCACCGTCCCGCTGTTCTACAACGCGGGGAACATCGGCAGGCAGACTCTGTGTGAGCTCATGAAGGCCGGCCTGGAGGCGATCGACCCTAGGTTCACCGCGACGACCAACGCCCTGGATTGGATCGTGTTCCTGATGGAGGTGTACGATTCGAACGGATTCATGCCCGTGTACTCTGTCAGCTGGGGACCGGACTATGCGGACCCTGACGACTACGCAACTCCCATGCTGGACAGCTTCAACGGCGTGTACCCGTACTACACGGGGTACGCCAACGCCAGCATCGACGACCTTGTCAGGGATGCGGCGGCCGAGGTCGACGAGGACCTCCGGGCCCAGCTCTACAGCGATCTGGGATACGCGGTCCGCGACGACTGTCCATACATATGGGTCTCCCAGGGCTGCAACTTCCATGTGGAGCGGTCCTGGGTCGAGGGCTACTACTACAACCCGATGTTTGGCGACCTGTACTACCCGGCCCTCTCGAAGCTGACCGACCTGCCCGTGATAGTCGCGGCGATAGATGTCGATCCCGAGACCGGCACCGTCGGGTTCCCGATGACCTTCGACGGGTCCGACTCGTACTCGCTCGCGGGTCCCATAGTCTCGTATGAATGGGACATCGACTACGATTCCGACCACGCGACCGGGGTGGTCTTGGAATACACATTCATGACCGCGGGCAACCATAGCGTGAACCTGACCGTTACGGACAGCCTCGACAACACGGACACGGCCTACCTGACCGTCTTGGTCGAGGAGGTGTCGGAGAACGAGCCCCCGATGGCTGTCGCGACGGCCGACCCCAACCCCTCGACGGTCGGGTGGGACGTGGTCTTCAACGGGAGTTTCTCGAGCGACCCTGACGGGTACATAGAGAGCTACTCGTGGATCATATCGTCCGACGGGACCGAGCTGGCGTCCCTGACGGGGGTGCTGGCCAACTACACCTTCTGGGAGACGGGCACATACAACATCACACTGACCGTAACCGACGATGGCGGCCTGTGGGACACCGACGTCGTGATGATGACTGTGGCAGATGCGCCGCCGGTCAGCGAGCCGCCTGTGGCGGATGCGGGCGCGGACCAGGTGGATGTCAAAGTCGGTGACACGGTCACCTTCGACGGCTCGGGCTCGTCCGACGATGTCTTGGTGACCAACTACACCTGGACGTTCACATACGACGGCGACACGGTGGCGCTGTGGGGCATCGGGCCTACGTTCGTGTTCGACATCGCAGGCACTTACTTGGTGACCCTGAATGTCAGCGACGGCGAGGGACTGCGGGACCATGATTCGCTGGTCATAGTGGTTACGGAGAACGTCGCGCCGGTGGCGGACGCGGGCGCGGACCAGACGGTCGACGAGGGCGACACGGTGACCTTCGACGGCACTGGCTCCACGGACTCCGACGGCACGATAGAGTCGTACTGGTGGGTGTTCACCTACAACGGGACGACCCAGAACCTGAGCGGCGCTGAACCGACCTTCGAGTTCGAGATTGCAGGGACCTACACGGTCACGCTGACGGTCACGGACTCGGACGGGGACACGGGCACCGACACCGTGACGATCACGGTGGAGGAGGCCGAGGAGGAGCCGCCGCCCGTGGAGGAATCGTTCCTTGAGAAGTACGGTTTGGCAATCGCGATCATAGTGATCGTGATCGTGCTGATCGTGGTCGCGATGCTGCTCATGAAGAAGAAGAAGAGCAGCTGAGCGGGCGAGGAGGACCGATAAACCCTTTCAAGAAACCCCTTATCCTATGTTTCTGGGGCCTGCTGGCGACAGGTTGTCCGCCGCAGATGATTATGCCTTCCGATAATGTCGCAGGGCCGGTGATACTGTCTCGGTGAAGCGCCTTCGTCTCGGACGGGATGGTACTTCCGAGGGGCACACACATGGCGGCGACCAAGAAGAGCAGGGGGAGGTCCTCTCCGAAGCGGAAGAGGAAGTCGAAGCGGGCGGGCAAGGGCTCAGCGACCTGGGAGGAGCACAACGAGAGGGTGAGGTACCAGGCCGCCCTGAGCACCGAGCGGTTCCTGCAGGAGAACAGGGAGAAGATAGGGAGCTCTCCGGCCGAGAGCATCGCGAGGAACTCGTACCTGGCGGGCATGATCGACATGCTTTCCACCGCCAGGGGCACGTTCGGGTTCTGGGGCGCGGACCAGATACTGAGCGAGCTCGAGCGGGTGAACCGGAGGTTCGCCCAGGTGGACACGAGCCCGCACGCAGAGCGGGGCGCGATCGAGGAGGCCGAGGGGGACTCGCCGGCCGGCCCCGGGGCCCCTCAGCCGGGCCCGCACTCTATCGGGAGCGTGACCGCGAAGGCGTCCAAGGGTCAGAAGAGGGACCCGATGTACGCGTGAGCCCCGCGCAGGCTGTGATGTAGATGGGCTGGGACCTGTGCTCTCGGAGCAACACCAGGGAGTTCCACGTGCTCATGTACGATTGGCCGCGCCTGTGCATGACCCTTGACTTCCTCGGGGCGGACGTGACCAAGATGGCGGAGTACAACGACGGTTCGTACGTGCCCGCGCGCGTGGCGGACTCGTGGGCGGACGCCATCGAACGGGGGATCGACTCCCTGAAGATGGCAATCGTGAAGGACACCTTCTGCTCGCGCGGCGAGGGGTACTTCATAGTGCCCCTGTCCTACGGCGAGGAGGATGTCCGGGACCTCGTCGAGGAGTACTACGACGGACCCGAGGGCGAGCACCGGTCCGTGACCTTCCTGAGACTGGAGCCGCTGTCCGACCGCATGAGGCAGTACCTGCTCAGGTTCGCGAAGTTCTGCAGGAAGAGCAGGGGCTTCGAGCAGTGGTAGCGCCCGAGCTGCGATGCTCTTCCCGCAAAGGGCGGGGAGTGTCCAGGTCCGCCCGAACGGCCTACTGCGGGCCGGGAGGCGATCCCGGCGGAGGCGCAGGCGGCTGGTCGGTTGGCTGCGCCGGCCCGGGCGCCAACGGCTGAGGCGTGACCGGCTTCTTCCTCTTCATTAGGATCAAGACGACCACGACGGCTATCACGGCTGCAATCGCGATGCCTCCGACCGCCAGGTAGAGCACGAGGCTGTCCCCGGACCCGTCAGGGGTGTACTCGTACGACGTCAGGACGTATGTCATGGACATGTCCGAGTCGGAGTCGTACTCCGACTTGACCATGGCCCCGACATCATCACAGTACCAGTCCGTCTCGATGTCCTCGCCGTCGTCCATCTGCACGACCTCGCAGTCGAATGTCCCTGCCGGGACGGTGATCGTCTCGAGGCCGACGTACAGGTAGGAGACCGTCACGGTCTCCGAGTCGGAGTCGCTCGTAATCGAGAATCCGTCGAAGGAGGTCGACTCGTAGTGCTCGGTGTATGTCATCACCCAGGTGTCCCCTTCCTCAGGCTCCTCGGGCGCGTCCCCCGTGCCTCCGGGAGGCGAGTAGGTGACGATGTCACGCATCCAGATGTCCAGTGAGATCTCCATGCCGAGTATCTCCATCTCGACTTCCATCGAGAGGTTCAGGTCGGACTTGACCATGTCCGCGGTCTCCATGTCGACATACTGCTCTCCCGTGTATGTCGCGGACCCTGTCACCGTCACGCCCTCGATTTCGCCCGTGATGGTCAGGTCGCCGTCGAGACCCACGGTGTATGTGTCGTAGACGACCCCTGCGACGGAGGTGGTCGAGACCGCGTCCACGCTGTTCGTGTAGGTCCCAGACAGCTCCATGCCCTCCATCTCCATGTCGATCTCGTAGACCCAGTTGTCGCCTATATCGTACGACCTCGTGTCCTCGGCTTCCGCTCCCATGCTCGTGAGCACGAGTACGCTCGCTATCGCAATGCACATTGCTGCCAATACCCTCGCCATGTCGAATTCCCCGGGTCCTTGAGTGGTAATCGTCTACATAGAGGCTTGCTCTGTAACCCGCGCGACGGACCGGAACCGATTTCTATCTTGTACCGCGGTCAGGGTGTCGGAGCGCGGGGCACGGCCGCTAACGGCGGCCGTCGAGGATCCCCGCGTGGTAGGGGGAGTTCCGCATTAGGGCGTCGAGTCTATCGTTCGCAGTCTGCGCCGCGACCGCTTTGTGTTTCATGGCGTTCATGCCCGTCGGATACCAGGGGGCGCAGGCCGCGCTGCCCATGGTCGACGGCATGCCCGTGGTGGTGCTGTCGGGCACCCCGGAGGAGCGGGGGACCGCCTACGGCGAAGCCGTAGGCCAGATGATCAGGGACAACCTGGGGGCATTCTGGGAGGAGGCGGCGGCCAAGGGCATGGGCAGGGGCGCCATGGTCGAGCGCGCCCTCGAACTCTCCGGGTCGATGCCCGAGCACATGATAACCGAGATACGGGCGATGGCGGCAGCTTCGGGCGTGGACTTCGGGGAGCTCCTGGCGATGAACATGTTCGGGTCCTCGGTGAGGGACCACGACGGGTGCACCATAGTCGTGGCCGTGGGCTCCGGCTCGGAGACCGGGAAGACCATGGCCTCCAAGACGAGGGACGCGAACGCCCCGAACGTGCTCCTGGTGGTCGAACCGTACGAGGACAGGCACGGGTTCATGGCGGTCGCGGGCGCGGGTGACTGGGGCATATCCTTCGGCATCAACGACGCAGGTCTATGCGACGGCAACAACTGGGTCCCGGTGCCAGAGTTCTACGACGAAGGCTGGGACGAGAACCCGCTCAACAGGTACGTGCTCGAGATGTGCGCTGATGTGGACGATGCCATCGAACTGGTGCGCAGCGTCGACAAGTACGGCGGCACGAGCGTCATGGTCGCGGACAAGGATTCGGCGGCGTTCATAGAGGCCGTCTCTTCGTGCTACGAGACCGAGGACGGCGAGGACACCGTGTGGCAAGAGATTACAGACGGCGTAGCCGTGCACACGAACCACTACATCCTCCCTCCGTTCTTCGACTGGGTCGTCAACGACGAGTTCGGGTACTTCTGGGTGCCCTCGGTCTCCAGGATGGACCGGGCGTACGAGCTTCTATCCGGTTCGGAGAACGAGGTGACCGCGCAGGAGCTGATGTCGTTCACGAGGGACGTGGACGACTGGGGCAACTCGCAGCCGTGGGAGATCATAGAGCCGAACCTGGACGAGATGCCCTGGGGCACCTGGGGCTTCGGCTGGCCGGGGAACTCGATATGCAACATCAGGACCGTGGCCGCGGGAGTGTTCGAGATAGACCCTGACGCTCCAGCCCTGATGTCCGTCATGTGGACATCCATCAACAACCCCGGGTACACGCCCTACTTCCCGCTGCACATCGCCCTGATGCGGCAGCCGGTGGAGCTCGCTGAGAGCCTCTCTGTCTACGTGGACGGGACCGTGTGGAAGGCCGCGAGCCTGCTACGAGAGGGCACGTTCGCCGCGTGGATAGAGCTCGCGCCCGTCCTGGGTGAGTGGGAGGCCGGGGCGATCGACAGCAATGCCGATGCTGAGGACCTCGCACGGGCCGCGCTCGCCGACTTGGACCCCGATGAGGCCGTCTCGATACTGATGGATTCGGACACGGCCCTCGGGCTCGAGGCGCACGAGTTCATACTCGAACTGTCGGCCTAGCGACCCGGACACGGGACCGCGCCAGCCTGCGCGTTCAAGCCGCGAGGGCCTTGGCCAGCCTCGCCACCCTCTCGCCCAGGTCCTTGCAGAGCGAGAGCTCGTCCTTGCCGGGAGATTCCACGGCCGTCGGGCCGTAGTGCTTGTCGTCGTGCCTGCCCTGGACGACCATCCCGTGCACAAGCATCGCCTCCAGCATGGACAGCAGGGTGGTCTCGGCCCCGCAGGCAGTCCCGCCCGAGCTCGTGAACGCTCCCCCCGCCTTCCCTGCCAGTTTCCCGTGTATCGCGAATGTCTTGTCGATGAACGACTTCATCTTGCCGGACATGTTCCCGTAGTATGTCGGTGAGCCCATGATGATCCCGTCCGAGGCGGTAAGGTCCTTCATCTTGGCTTCGTCGACCTTGACGATGACGACATCGACCCCCTTGACCTTCCTCGCGCCCTCGGCCACGGCCTGCGCCATCTTCTTCGTGTTCCCCGTCCTCGAGTCGTAGATTACCGTGATGCGTGTCACGCGTGTCTCCTCCTTCCTTCCGGCCTTAATCGGCCATCGTCCCATATTACACTTGCCGCCCCGTCTGGGCCGTGCTGGGTCGAAAGACATAAGAGCGTTAATGCTCATGTGTTCCACAGGTGGGGAGAAATGGCGGTATACGTAGTGCTCTCTAAGCTGACAGATGAGGGACGGAAGACCATCAAGACCAAGCCGGAGCGCGTCAAGGAAGTGAACGACGAGATCTCGAGGATGGGCGCGAAGGTCCTGCACCAGTACGCTCTGTTGGGGAAGTACGACTTCGTGACTGTGCTCGAGGCGAAGGACAACGTGACCATCAGCAAGATCATGGTGGAGCTGGGCTCGCGCGGCACGCTCGAGACGATGACCCTCTCCGCGGTGCCGGTCGACGAACTCCTCTCGACGCTGAAGCCGTAGGACCCTGGCCTAGGCGCCCCTGACCTGTGCCCTCTCTAAGGGCGGTCAAGGGTCGTGTGGGCGGATGGCTCCCGCTGCTGGCCTGGCCGAGGTGCACTTGGCTGGCTTCCTGAGAGTCCGGACCCTCTTCGGGATGTCCTCAAGGTCGGACACGGGCGAGAGCCATACCCAGACGGCGGACGCGATCATCCCGGCTCCTGACACGAGCATGGTCATCCGCAGCCCTATCAGGTCTCCGAGCACTCCCCCAGCGAGGGCCCCTATGGGGAACACGCCCCATACGATGAACCTCATCGTGGCGTTCATCTTCCCCTGGAGGCGGTCCGGCGTGATCGCCTGCCTGAGGCTCACCTGGTTCACGTTGTACAGGACCGCCATGACCCCGTTGACGAACCAGATGGGCATGAGCAGCAGCAGGGCGTTCTCCGGGTACGCCAGGACCATCAGCATCGTGGGCACGCCCCCCAGGAATGCAGACCACACTATCGTCCTGCCGAGCCCTGCGGACGAGACCACCCGCCCGGACACGATGGCGCCCACGACGGCGCCCCCCGCCCCCACGGCGAAGATGATGCCGATCCAGCCCGCGGACAGCCCGAGCGTGCTCTCCATGAACAGCATCAGGAGGGCGAACGACATGCTGCCGAACAGGTTCGCGGTCGCCGTGCACCCCGCGATGCTCCTGAGGATCTTGTTGGAGAGCACTATATCCAGGCCTTCCTTGATCTCACCCAGCACCGACCTGCAGGCGTCCGCCCTCTGGACCAGCTCCTTCTTCCTCATCCTGAGGAGGAACACCGCGGAGCCGAGGAAGGACACCGAGTTCGCGGCCATCGCCAAAGGCGCCCCTATGGCCTCGACGACGAGGCCCGCGATGCTGGGCCCGGCCACCTGTGACGACGCCCTGCTCGTCTCCAGCTTGCTGTTGGCGTCCAGCAGCTCCGACCGCTTCACGAGAGCTGGCAGGTACGCCTGATATGAGATGTCGAAGAACGCGGTGAACGTGCCCGCGACGAAGACCACGACGTACATGACATGCCAAGTCAGCGCGTCGAGGTACCACGAGATGGGGACCGCCGCCAGCACGGCCGCCCTGCCGAGGTCGCAGACTATCATGATCGACCTCCTGCCGCGCCGGTCGGCGAGGACGCCGGCCAACAGGCCGAAGAGCAGGAAGGGCAGCATCTCGAGCGCGAACAGCAAGCCCATCTCGGGCGCTGTCGCGTCCAGGATTATGACCGCCGCCAGTGGCATCGCCAGGAGGTAGAACTGGCTTCCGAAGACGGAGACCGTCTCGGCTGCCCAGACGTTCAGGAAGTCGCGATGGTTCCAGAGCCCGCTCCTCTCGGCCATATGACTCCCCCCCGCACCCGTTCGGATAACTGAGGCGGCTGAGGCTAGGCCTTGCCCCTCTTCGAGCGGAGCCAATCCCGCAGTGTCCTCTGCGTGTCGAGGTACTTCTCGAACTCGCGGTCGCTCATACTCATCATCATCGCGAGCTCGGCCAGGCCGTCGACGTTGGACGGGTCCAGGTCGTCGAGGTCGTATATCCTGTCCACAATCGCGGGGTCCTTCCTGGACCGTCTGAGGTCCTTCACGAGCTTCAGCACGCTGGAGACCTGCTTCTCGTCAGGGTCGATGTCGAAGCCCAGGCGGGAGAGCGTGCTCAGCGCTGATTCGACCCTCTCCTTGCTCTCGATGTCGTCGGAGCAGGATCCATCGACGAAGAAGAACATGCCCGCGGTCGCCCGGTAGTACGATTCCACCAGGTGCTCCACGCGCTCCTCCCTCGACACCTCCACCATGTCGGCCTCCTTCAGCCTCTTGATGTGGTGGTATATCGTCTGGGGCGCGAGCCCCAGTTCGCCGGAGATCTGGCTCACCGTCATCTCCTTCGCTCGCAGGAGGTATATCATCTTCATCCTGGTCTCGTCGGCCAGCAGCTGTATCGCGCCCGGGTCCTTGATCGTCTTGCGTTCCTTCACGGTCTCACCTTTCTGACGCGTGTCTGTTTAACCTGATGTATGTATTACTATT
The DNA here is from genome assembly GCA_964488505.1 of uncultured Thermoplasmata archaeon. Taxonomy (GTDB): domain Archaea; phylum Thermoplasmatota; class Thermoplasmata; order UBA10834; family UBA10834; genus UBA9653. Next base: position 85,236 of record CAZAUI010000003.1, read on the forward strand.
AAGATGTATGTCTTAATGGCCCCGGGGCAAGGGTCAGAGCCTCGACGGGCGGCGGCAGATGGCCTGTAGTGTCATCGGGTCTCAGGGTCACAGGGACGGGCGAGAGGCCACTTCGGCGCTCCGTGCCCGCGCCGGCTCACCCGTCACAGGTCGGGTTCGGCCGTGCAGGGGACATCATGCCTCGGGGTCATCGTCGTCCACGGCACCATATGACTGGTCCGGCACGAGGATCTGCCTGAGCTCTCCCTTCCCCCTCAGCTCGTGTCGGACCTCGTAGCACATGTGGCACTCGTCCGCGTACCCCTTCCTCGGCCTCACGCCGCGCTCCTTGGCGAGGTTCGCGGGCCCACCCCTCATGAGCGGGCCTATGACGGGGTGCGTGCTCGGGTCGAGGGCGGACATGATCTCCTTGAGCGGCCTTTCCCACGCGTTCCCGACAGACACCCCCTGGCAGAACAGCACATTGCCATAGGGGTCGACATGGACCCTGCCTATCGCCGGGGGCTCCTCGGGGCAGGTGTCGAACGATTCCCAGGGCCTCTCGGGGACCTTGAGCGCAAGCTTCTCCGCCGCCCGTCCTCTGAAGCACAGCTGCCCCTTCGACTCGTCCCTGGGCCCGGGGCACGCGAACCGCTCCACCCCCTCGACCTCTATCACGCCGACGGGTATCCCCAGCCTCTCGCCGGCCTCCTTGGCCCTCATGACCATGTCCTTCTCCTCGCCAGTCCCGTGGTGCTCGTCCGTGCTCAGGCTCAGGTCTGACACGCCCAGTTCGGCTAGAGGCCCCAGCCACAGGTCCGCCGCCCGGTCGTCAGTGGCGAAGTACGCGTTGCTGACGATCCCCACCTCGAGCGACAGGCTCCTCGCGAGCTCGACCCCTCTGCGAAGGACCGGGTAGTACAGGAACGGCTCCCCGCCTTCGAAGTAGACCCGCGTGACCGTCGGGATCTCGCGCGCCTGCCGGACCACATCCTCGACCTGCGCGAGCGTCATCGTACCCTTGGAGAACGGGCCGCTCCATACGAAGCAGTGGTCGCACTCGTAAAGGCACTTGTAGGTAAGCAGTATGTGCACGCCGGAGAGCTCTACAGGCGGCATCGCAGGACGCGATGGCCCTGACAGGCTATTTGACCTTCGATGTCGGCGTCAGCTGGTGGCCCTGACGCGCTCATCCCGGGACATCTTCGCGAGCCTCTCGACCTCCTTGACGCTCAGGCCGAGGCCCTTCGCGACCCTGCGGCCGTAGTCCGGGTCAGTTATGAAGAACAGTGCTGTCTGGCGCAGCTGTATCCGCTTCTTAGCGCCGCCCAGATGAGCCACGATGTTCCCCACGAGGTGCTCCCGGTCGCTCTCCGTCATGACATGCCTGTACAGGTTCCCCGGCTGCTCGAAGTCGTCGTTCGGGTGCGCGTACACCTGCCTGTCGGCCTTCCCAGACACGCCGAAGGCGGGGTCCATAGCGGCCTTGTCCGGCTCGGGCCCGGCGAACGAGTTTGGATAGTAGTTCGGGCCCGGCCCGCCTCCGGAGTCCACCCTCATCGCACCGTCCCGCTGGTAGCTCTGCTCGGGCGCGTTCCTCGGGGCGTTCACGGGTATCAGGTGGTAGTTCGGCCCGAGCCTGTGCAGGTGCGTGTCGTGGTACGAGAACAGGCGTCCCTGGAGCATCTTGTCGGGCGACGGCCCTATCCCGGGGACGAAGTTGCTGGGCGAGAACGCCGCCTGCTCGACCTCGGCGAAGTAGTTCACAGGGTTCCTGTTCAGGACGAGCTTCCCTATCTTGATCGTGGGGTAGTCCCCGTGCGGCCACACCTTGGTTATGTCGAACACGTCCCACCTGTAGTCCTTCGCCTCGTCAGCCTTCATAATCTGCATCTCGAGCGTCCACGAGGGGAACTCCCCGCGCTCGATGGCCTCGTGCAGGTCCCTGGTGGCGTGGTCGGGGTCCTTCGACTTCATGGCGTCGGCCTCCTGCCTCGTGAGGTTCTTGATCCCCTGGTCCGTCTTCAGGTGGTACTGCACCCAGAACTGCTCGCCCTTCTCGTTGTACCACAAGTACGTGTGGCTGCTGTAGCCGTTCATGTGCCTGAAGGTCGCGGGCGTGCCCCTGTCCGAGAACAGTATCGTGACCTGGTGTATCGACTCCGGGGTCAGGGACAGGAAGTCCCAGAACATGTCCGGGTCCTTGAGGTTGGTGCGCGGGTTCCTCTTCTGCGTGTGTATGAAGTCCGGGAACTTGAGCGGGTCTCGGATGAAGAACACGGGCGTGTTGTTCCCGACGAGGTCGTAGTTACCCTCCTCGGTGTAGAACTTGACCGCGAAACCCCTCGGGTCGCGCTCAGCGTCCGCCGAGCCCTTCTCCCCGCCCACGGTGGAGAACCTGACGAAGACCTCGGTCCTCTTCCCGACCTTGGACAGGAACTTCGCCTTCGTGTACTTGGACACGTCGGCTGTGACCTCGAAGTACCCGTGCGCGCCCGCGCCTTTAGCGTGCACGACGCGCTCGGGTATGCGTTCGCGGTCGAAATGCCCCAGCTTCTCGAGCAGGTGCGTGTCCTGCATCAGGACAGGCCCGCGCGCACCCGCGGTCTCGCTGTTCTGGTCGTCTCCCACGGGCCTCCCGAAGGCTGTCGTGAGGCCCTTCCGCTGCTGCTTCTTCGCTGCCGCCATGCTGCAGTCCTCCCGAACCTGTGGGAGGAACGAGCATCGAGCGTATTAACAGTTCGCGGCTGACATGTTCGGCGTCCCCGGACATCGGCCGGTCACAGCTTCGTCACTATGCAGTTCATGCCGAACTCGGGGAGCATGTCGACGACCGGCTTCGCGTCGAGCATCTCCGGCGGGAACACGCCCTTCTGGGATACCTTGCCCCGTGCGAGCAGTATCGCGCCTATGGCCATGGGCACGCCCACCGTGTAGGCGGTCGCGCTGTGGTGGTGCTTGTTCCAACAATCCTTGTGGTTCATGTAGGTGTGTATCCTGTACCCGACGTCCTTGCCGTCCTTGGTGCCGGTGGTCACATTGACCGCGGTGAACTCGCCGGTCGCTCTGTCGCCTATCGCGGCCGGGTCCGGTATGCATGCCGATACGACGTCTATGGGCGCCACCTTGGCCCCCCTGACATCTATCTTCTCGGAGCTGTGCATCCCCAGCCTGCCGATCGTGCGTATCGTCTCGACATACTCGTCGCCGAGGGCGAGCTTGAAGTCGCAGTACTCGCACCCCTTCCCGAGCACCTCCCCGATGTACGTCGGGAGGGTCTCCTGCTCCTCGTGGTCGACGTTGTATATCGGGAGCGTGCCCACGGGCGACGGGAACTCGAACTGCTCCTTCCCGCTGAAGGGCTTGACCTTCCTGTACGCCCCGTCCTTGTAGACCATCGCAGGCATCAGGACCTCCTCGATGAGCGTCTGCGGGGACCACAGCGGGGCGAACTCGTACCCCTCGATCTGGCCGGTGTCGCCGTCCCTGATCAGGATGTCCTTGACCGTGTCCATCTTGTCGGCCGCGAGGCGCGCGAACACGTTGGCGATCCCGGGCTCGCAGCCCAGGCCGAGCATGCCTATGATGCCCGCCTTCTCGTACGCCGCGGTGTACTTCGCTATCTCCCACTGTATCGGGGGCTCCTTGACGACCTCCCCCGGCTGCTCCTTCGAGAGGAATATGTCGCTCGCCATGTCGGCGTAGTTCGCCTTCGCCGCCAGGCAGGCGTCCATGATGTTGAAGTTGAACTTGGGTATGACGCCGTTGACCACGAGGTCCGCGCCCTTGAACGCCGTGGCCATGCCCTTGACGTCCGCGGCGTCTATCCTTGCCGCCGAGGCCTTGTCGCTCGACAGCCTCTTCTCCATGGCCCGGGCCCTATTCAGGTCGATGTCTCCCACGACGACCTCGTCGTACTCCTTCGACCTCACGAGGAGGTCGGCGACCACCGAGCCTACCGCTCCCACTCCCACTATGACTGCCTTCATCGTCCCCACCTTCGTCCGGAGCGGCTAGTCCCTCCCCGGACGGCCCTGGATTGTCTCCGGTCTTACTTAAGCATGACCGGGCCGGGCCATATGTCCGGGCACGGAAGGCCTCGCCTCTACCTGTCGCGGCCCCGGCGGCGGAACTCGTCCCTCGACAGGATCAGCAGTATCATCGCCGCGACCGCCACGAACGCCTGGATCACTCCGCAGAAGAGCCCGAAGATGAGCGCCAGGAAGAACGAGATGATCGAGGCGACTATCGTGAGTCCCCAGGCCTTCCTCATGATGGCCAAGACCCCGCCCAGGAGCACCACGAACGCGACCACGCCTACTATGAGGTCGCAGATGAGGAGCTGCTCCACGAGGTCCGGATGCTCGTCGAGGACGGTGACGTTCCCCACCATGAGGCCTCCGAGCGCGAGGAGCGCGTTTATGATGAGGATGCCTCCTGCGCCGACGGGCAGCATTGTCTGTGACTTCGGCACCATGCGCGATGTGCGGGTGTAGAACTCCGGCTTCCGCTTGAACGACTCTCTGGGGTCCTTCGTGGGTTGGTCTATCCCTCTCTGGCACACCGAGCAGCTCTTCGCGTCTTCGGGGTTCTCGGCCCCGCAGAATCCGCACTTCATGTCTATCCCAGGTCCCGTGTCAAGTCATGGGCGGTATGTGGACCACACTGCGGCTGTGACCATCCCGAAGACCCCGCCGAGGATGAGCACGTAGCCGATAGGCTTCTCGACGAAGACCCCCAGTGCCGCGAGCATCAGGGACAGCATCACGAGCGCCGCGATCACCTTGGTCCTTGCAGCCGAGGGACGGTAGTAAGACTCCCTCGCGTCCGCGCGGGCGTACTTCAACAGGTCCCTCGTCTCGCTGTCCAAGCCTTCTCTCAGGCCCGACCCCCCACATGCTCCGGAATCGTGTACGACGATTTAAGGGTGTTCGTCCTCGGGCCTTCTGCCCGGGGTCAGAAGCCACGAGTCAGTGCCAATAAATATCGCCGCAGCGATACCCTGACTCGGGCATCCGGGGGGATTCAAAGGCATGACTCTGAGGAAGGTATGTTCGACTTTGTCGTTGGCAATCGCATTGGTGGTCATCAGCCCGTGCTTCGGCTTCGGCTCGGCGCTCGCGAACGGGGCGGAGCCCGCCGAGGTCGCGTACAACCTGTACTTCGGCGACCTCCACTCGCACACTTCGTACTCGGACGGCACCGCCTTCCCGGATGACGCGTACGCCATGGCCAAAGGCGCGGGCGCGGACTTCCTGGCGATAACCGACCACTACTTCCAGCTCACAGAGCCTGAATGGCTCGCCCTGCAGGCCTCCGCGGACTCCAACACCGAGGACGGCGGGTTCGTCGCGATGGCCGGGTACGAGTACTACCTCTCCGGGATAAACGAGATCAACATCTACGCGACGGAGACGTTGGCGCCGTACCCCGGCCTGGCCCCGGAAGCGTACTACCAGGGCGACCGCATGACCGGCGGCTCGTTCATCCCGTGGATATACGATTGGCTCGCGAGCGAGGATGGCGCGATAGGCCAGTGGAACCACCCGCTCTCGTACGGCTGCCCCGTCGCGTGGGACTACTACCAGTTCGATTACTGCACCGAGGACCGCGACGATGCGATGGGCATGCTAGAGTGCTACAACTGGGGCTACCGCGACCCCAGCTATGTAAAGGCGCTCGACGCCGGCTGGCACATGATGCCGACCGCCACCGAGGACGACCACTACGGGGATTGGATATCGCCGCTCGGCATACGGACCGTCCTGCTCTCGCCGAGCCTGACCAGGGAGGACCTGTACGATGCGATGAGGGCGGGCAGGGGATATGCGACCCTCGACTCGAACCTGGAGATACGGTTCGAGGTGGACGGCCAGGTCATGGGCTCGAGACTCTCGGACCCGGGGGCGGAGAGCTACACCGCGTCCCTGGACATATATGACCCCGACGGCGAGAGCGACATGATCACGCTCGTCGAGATAGTCTCCAACCGCAATGTGACGGTCTGGAGCGCATCTCCGTTCAGCAACAGCTTCACGGACCTGGAGATAGAGCTCCCGGGGAACGGCGAGCCGCAGTACTTCTTCGTCAGGGTGACGACGGTGTCGCCTCTGAACGGGGGTATCGAAGGGATTACTGCCTGGACCGCGCCTGTCTGGACGGACGACTGAGCCCGGTCCGAATGGCACGGCCCGCGAGGGGTGCCGATGGTCTACTGTACGACCTCGACCGCCAGCTCGTTCCTTCTCAGGAAGCCCGGCATGAAGGGCGGGTTGTACCTCATCAGGGACGGCTCTCCCTTGGTCTTCAGGCCCAGGCCCTCGACGTACGATATGAGCTCCGAGGTCCTCTCCCTGACATCCTTCTCCCGCGCGCGGCCTCGGAACCTGACCACGGCCATCCTCCTCGCGGGGAACGCCTCGACCTTGACCCTTTCGTCCCGGGGCTCAGGTATCGTTCCCACGTCTTGGCCCGAGGGCATCACGAACGAGAAGGACCGGCCGTCGGATATCACGGGGACGGTCATGGCTATCCTCTCCGAGGATATCACGGGCGCGGTCATCGGTATCTTGCGTCTGGGCGTGTTGTTGCCTGAGATGTAATCGAACAGTATGCTGAAGGCGTCGTTGTCGGAGCGCCCGTACACCGTCGCCAGTACCATGCTCGGATATCTCCGGATCTCCAGAGGCTTGTCGGACCTCTCGACTTCGTACTCGACCGAGTCTACCACGGCTCGGAGAATCACATGACTGAAGATAATGGTCTCGCCTGATTGGGCGGGGAGTTGGGGTTCAGAGGTTCGCGCCGCACGACTCGCAGGTCCTTCGGATGTCTTCGTTGAGTGCGCCGCAGTACCTGCACTTTATCTTCACGATCTGCCGTTCGACGATCTTCTCCTTCTCGACCCGCTCCCTCTCGACCGGGGACCGGGGCCTGCTCATGAGGTCCCTGATCCTCCCGGAGTCCTCGAACATGCCGAGGTCGTCGAAGACCATCGCCGCCTCCTCGTACCTGTGGGCGAGCTCCAGGTTCCTCCCCACCTGGGGGGCCGTCCTGCGGACCTCCTCGGCGCAGACGGGGCACAGCCGTTCCTTGTAATCCTGGAGCACCTCGCCCTCAGGCATGGCCATGACCTTGGCGATACCTTCCCTGTAGATCCTCGTGTCCTGGGCGGGCAGACGGTCGATCCTGACCTTCCGCGCCCTCTGGATGATATTGTCGTGCTGGTTCGGGAAGAGCAGCGTGGCCGACTTGCCGGAGATCATGGTCGCCCGGGCGTCCAGGCACTCCCTGTGGAATACGGTCCCGCAGCGGTCGCATGTCCGTTTGTTGGCCGAGAACCCCATCTTCGCGTTGCACGCCGGGCAGATCTTGTTCTTCTTCGGTTGCGAGCCCGGGGAAGGCGTTGCGCCGAACATTCAAAGCACCAACTGCCCCAATCCGTCAGTGTGTTCATAAGCTTTCTTCAGAGGCACGGCGCGCGGGCGCGCGCGCAACAGGGCCGTCCCTCCCGGAGTCGTTATCATGCCTGATAAGTGCGAGTCACCCCGTATATACGGCGGCTCGTCATAGACGGCCCAACCAGAACGGACAAGATCCTTGGAGGTCTGCCATGTCTAAGAGTAGGTGCCTTGGTCTCGTGCTCTCGGCGACCGTGTTCTCCATCTTATCGCTCGTGGCCGTCTCCGCAGGGGTCGCCGCGGACGCGCCCGGCGTGTACACCTCGACCGTGCCCGACGAGGGCTACTTCGACAGCACCTACCCCGCGGACTTCACCTACGACGCCAGGCTCACGCTCGAAGCGGGCGGCAGCGGCTCCCTCTGGCTGGAGTGCACCGACGTCGTCGTCTACATGGACGGTTGGGTGGACCCGGCCGAGGTGATAGGCGACTCGCAGACGGTCAACCTCGACTGGACGATCTCCGGGACCTCGATCACGATCACCATCTACGACAACTACGGCGGCGTCTACGTCCTGCCCGTCACGCTCGACGGCAACAGGATCTACGGGAGCGGCAGCTACGTCGACATCTCCTATGTGACCAACAGCTGGGAGATGGACGTCATCAAGAGCGGCGGCGGGGGCACCTCGACTTTCGGCGTCCCGAGCATCGCTGGCATCGCCGGCGCGGCCGCGATCGGCGGCTTCCTCGTCGGCTTCGCAGTGTCTCTCCTCCCAGCGCCCAGGAACATGGGCGGGTCCATACTGCCCAGGAACCAGACCGTCTTGGGTACTCCGTACGCCCCGTCCCAGTCGGTGGTCGTCGACCACCAGCTGAGCTCCATGGCGGACCAGAGGGGCGGCGTCACTAGGCCGCTCCCCGACGTCGCGAGGATGCCCATGCAGCTCGACCCAATCCAGTTCCAGAACGTGCAGATGGGTGTGCCGACCGTGGTGCGCCCGACGGACGTTCACAGCACGGACACGCTGTCCAAGCGCACATGCCCCAACTGCGGATCGACGCTCATATTCACGGCGGCGGGATGGTCCTGCCCAGGGTGCAACAGGGCACCTCCGGGAGGTCTGGTCGAATGAACGAGATGGGCTACCCGCAGCAGTACCCCGGCTACCAGGCGCCGGCGTTCAACATGCAGATCGTCAGGCGCGCACTGACTGATGCGGAGAGGATGCTCCCCGGGAAGTTCTACAAGGTCGTGCAGAACGGGCTGAGGGCTATAGCCGTGGGATGCCTCGTGATGTTCATACTGCAAACCTACGTGCTCTCGGCGTTCATCACCGATGCGATAACCTACGACACCGTGTCGACGGTGCTCTCCGTGTTCATGATCGTCTTCGGGCTGGTGGCCGTCGGGATGTCCGTGAACGCCATCGTGCTCAGGAAGAAGCTCGCACAGACCCTGGCGGACGGCACGGTCGTCGAGGTGCTAGCCCCGGCGTACAGGAGCATGACGAGGGGCAAAGGCCTCACATGGACCATCGGGCCGATATCCATCGTGCAGATGAGGGGCCTCGAGGGCATGATAGCTGAGGGACAGCCGACGAGCATCACGTGCGTCCCGAGGATGAAGGCCGCCATCGCTATCAACAACTGCAGCCTCAAGACGGGCTTGAGGATCATGTGCCCGCCGAACCTCGAGATGATGGCCACGCCGGTGGGGCCGATGCCGGCCGTCGCGCCGCCCCAGGCTCCGACGTATCCGCCGTATGCCGTCCAAGTACCGCCGGCGACGCAACAGGCCCCGCTCTATGACGAGCCGCCCCCGCCTCCGCCGGAATGAGCGCGGCGGTTCGGTCTTACAACGGCGTTGGGCGTCCGTTATCTGCGACGTCGCGCTCGGAGCCGGTCGGAGGAACTGGAAGTGACTGATTATCCTCCTGGCCGTCTCTCGTGCTGGTCCGAAGATGCTCGCGGCCGCGGGTGCGGTGCTCCAGAGCACCCAGACCTGCCCTATACCATCGTCGTCGGCTACCGTGTTATCGTGTAGCAACAACACATGGTTGAGCGACGGTGTGCATCAGTCGTATTGCACTGGGTCAAGACGTGATTCTTCTCTATCTCCTAGGTTGTGGAGATCTCTTGCGCACTTGTACTTGTGAATGGAGGAAAGTAAAATGGAAAAGGAGTTTAGCGTGAAGCTGGAGAACAGGTCGGGTGAGCTGGCACGGATGACGGAAATCCTGCGGAAGGACGGCGTGAACATCCGCGCAATCTCGACAGAGCCGAAGGCGGAGGTCGTGAGGATAGTCGCTTCCGACCCCGAGAAGGCCCGCAAGAGCCTCAGCGAGTCGAAGCTGGAGTTCTCCGAGAGGAACCTGCTCGTGGCCAAGATCGAGGACAGGCCAGGAGAGCTAGCCAGGATATCGGAGACCCTCGCGAAGGCGGGTGTCAACATCGACGGCGCGTACATGCTCGACAAGGACTCGAAGCATGTGCACATGGCGTTAGCCGTCAGTGACGAGAACAAGGCCAAGAACGTCCTGAAGCTGTGAGTCGGGAACGCTCCCGGCCGGCAAACCCCTTAAATTCGCTAATTTGTTCTGACAGACCGGAAGGGGATGGGCCATCTGGCCATCATCCCTCCGGTAACGAGCCTAGTCCGTCCTCATCGTCTGTTCCTTGGACGTCGTCCTGGGCGATGGGCTTCAGAAGAACCTGCACTTCCATGTGTCTGTCGGATATCGAGTCTTACGGTAATCATCCGAACATGGACCGTTTGACCCAGTGTCCGCAGTACGGGCAGACGTTGGTCTCCATGCCGAGGCCTCGGCCACAGGCGGTGCAAGTCCTGGCCGGGTTTCCTTCGGCCGGCGCCTGGGCTTCCACGAGCTCTTTGCCGCAGTCGCCGCAGAACTTCTTTCCTTCAGGGTTCTCAGAGCCGCAATTCTTGCACTTCATGACCGTCTCCGCGCTGTTAATCGTCTCTATGTGTCTTAAGGCCTTCTCCTCGCGCCTGGCCGGCGGCCTTCAGGAGTAGGGGCCAGTGCGAGGCCCAACGGAGGTTCGGAGGGTCCCCACGTACTCCCTCACACGTACGCCTCTTCCCCGTGCTCCGTCTGGTCCAGGCCGATGACCTCGTCGGCGTCGCTGACCCTGACCTTCGTGATCCTGTTGATCACGTGCAGCATGAGGTACGTGAACACGAATGCGTAGGCGGATGCGATGGCGACGGCCACCACCTCGACCACGAAGAACCACGCGTCGCCGTAGAAGAGGCCGTCCGAGCCAGCGCCGTTCACCTCGAGCGAAGCGAACAGCCCGAGGCACACGACTCCGACCGTCCCGCCGACGCCGTGCACGCCCCACACATCCAGTGCGTCGTCCCAGTGCTTCTTGTTCTTGAGCGCCACCGCGAAGTAGCATACGATGCCCGCCAGCAGACCGATGACCATCGCAGCCTGCGGGGTCACGAAGCCGGCGGCGGGCGTGATGGTCGCCAGTCCGGCGACCGCCCCGGTGAGGAGTCCCACGAACTTCGGCTTCTTCTCGAGGGTCCACGAGAGGATGAGCCACGATATCGCGGCGAACGACGCGGCGATGTCGGTGTTCAGGAACGCGGTCACGGTCACCTCGTCGACCCTGAGCTCGCTCCCGGCGTTGAAGCCGTACCAGCCGAACCACAGGAGGCCCGTGCCGAGCGCGACGAGCGGGATGCTGTGCGGGCCGGAGGGCTTGTCCTTTCTCGCCCCCACATAGAACACTGACGCGAGCGCGGCCATCCCCGCGATCGCGTGGACGGCGATGCCGCCCGCGAAGTCGAGGACGCCCCACTGGGCGAAGACCCCTCCTCCCCAGATCATGTGGACCATCGGGAAGTAGACGAGGAGCAGCCAGGCGACGAGGAATATGAGGTACGCTGGGAACCTGACCCTGTTCGCGAATGCGCCCGTGATGAGGGCGGGCGTGATCACCGCGAACATCATCTGATACGCGATGAAGACGAACACCGGTATGTCTGCCGTGAAGGGCGTGTTCAGGTCGATGCCCATCAGGAACGCGTGGTCAAGGTTGCCGATGATGCCGCCCACGTCTCCGCTGAAGCACAGCGAGAACCCGACCGTCACCCAGATGATCGTTGTCACGCCCATGGACACGAAGCTCTGCATCATGATCGTCAGGACGTTCTTACGCCCGACCAATCCTCCGTAGAAGAACGCCAAGCCGGGCGTCATCAGCATCACAAGGCTCGTGGCCACCAGCATGAATCCAGTGCTTCCAGGTTCCATACGTCGTCACCTTCAGCGGGCGATTCTCCCCGCGCTGTCGCAATCGGCTCCTCCCCTCGTATTGTCTAGGCCTACATAAACCCTGCAGACCTCGGACGGGTCGGACCGTGGCGCCCGCCGCGCCGACCGTGAAGGCCATCCGGAACGAGCGAGATTGCACCGGAGGTTCTCTAGTCTCCGATTGACAAGAAGCCGGAGGTCGCGGTGTGCAGGGAGCCGACTTTGAAACGAGACGTCTGGCTCTTTTTCAATCAGAGGGTTTTTGCACCGGGATATAAACCTTTTCATCCCCTTTCCTCGTGGAATCGGAGGTTCAGGTCGCACGCCCTGCAAACTTGGACCGATGGCCATTTCTCAATTCAGCGGTTATAGCACCGAGCTGAACCCCTTCTCAAACCTCCTCTTGCCCTTCCTCCCCTACGGTCTCTTCCGAGGAGAGGCCGACGATACCCCGTCGAGGAAGTCTCGCACGACCTCGATGTAATGCGCACGGTCCTCCCAGAGCGCCGTGTGGGAGCACTTCTCGAATATGACAAGCTCAGAGCCGCGGACCCCTCTATGAATCGCCCTGGCGCACTTCGGCGTGATTGGATCGAACTTGCCTGCAGTCACCAGACAGGGGAGCCTTATCTCTGAGAGACGGTCCGTGATGTCCCACCCCTCGAGACGACTGGGAAGATCGTCAAGGGGTGACTTCTCGGCCCCGCGCTCCAGGAAATACCACGCATCGTAAGGCATGACGCTGAGTCGGCAGATGTGCCTTCGAATCCAGAAATTGAGCGCCGCCAGGTACTTCGGGTTCTTGATATCGCCCTTTGCCTCGTACTTCGCGATTGTGTTCCGGATGTCCTTGGGCAACCTGGACCACACTCGATCCCATTCCGCAGACTTCAGCGACTTGCTGGGCGAAGAGCTTGATACCACCAGACTCCTAATGCTCTCAGGATGTTTCAGCGCAACGTCGAGTGCCAACTCTCCACCGTAGCTGATTCCGACGAGGTGTACTCGTCCCAGTCTCAGGGCTCTGCGGACCCCTTCCACCTCGTCCACCGCACGGTCCTGCGTATAGTGTTCGGCCCCCTTCGGTCGATCGGACTTCCCGCAGCCGAGATAGTCGTACATGACGACACGATAGCCGAACTGGACGAGGTCTGCCAGGGGGAGGAGAACGTCATGGGTGCCAAAGGGGCCACCGGACAGGGCGAGCACGGTCCCCACTTCAGGTGTGCCGAACGAGCGAAAGTAGATGTTGTGCCCCATGACTCTGATGAACTCGCTTGACGGTTCCACTATCATTTCGCGCCGTCTCCTCCGGGCAGGGAATCGACACTTGCTCCCTATAGCCTTTCCTCGCGGAGAGCCGTGTGCACGGAGCGACATCTGGCTTTCGGTCAATCAAGGGGTTTTAGCTCCGAGCTAAACTCCTTCTTAAACCCTTTCTTACAGCCCCGCCCCTACGCCCATTTCTCAACGACTACAATCGAAACTCGATTCTCTCAGCCATGCCATGACAATTCGCTTCCTTCCTTCGCATTCTTGCACTGGTATAAATCACGGTTTGCGAGATGTTGGTAGTCATTGACTTTCGTTCAAATCGATGGTCTAATTGCTGTCTTCTGCTATCCTCCCGCATTATGCGGGTCTTCATAATCGGGCGAAATCTTCAGGCAACATCCTTCTTGCTGTCTGGAGTGCTTTGGTATACAATCCTACTCGCCTTTTCGATACGGTTCAACAAGTCGTCGACTTCTTTGCGATGCTTTTCAACCTCATCCTTACCATAGAGCTTCTCAAGTGTATCCAGAACGACACGTTTCAAATCTTCACTGTTCACTTCCCCCACCCTAGACAGTACAAATTGCGCCATTTGAAAGAACCCGATACTGAAGGCAATGCCATTGAGTTGTCTAATTTGAATGTTGTGGCTGGAAGTGATAGTGTTCATTATTCTCTCCGTATGTGCTGCCATCAACGCGTTGACATGATCACTTATCGTGCGGAATAGTGAAGCACCCTGTGTGTCCACAGCCGTATCGTCAAATGGAGTGAATCTCCTGTGTCCGCCCCCCCATTCATATGCACCAACAATTTCAAGGGCACCTCGACATATCGTTAGGAGGCTCCCTGAAGGAACTCGGTAAGTGACTCCTGCGAAGGGTTTTCGAGGAACCACTGGCTGCAAGAGTTGATGCCACGAGTTAGAGTGGAAGGTGATGGTCTTCCGTTTGGGGTCCACCTCTTCTACATGGAAGAAACCCTGCCAATGGTCATCAAAGGCAATCCAGAAGTCCGTCATGGGAGTGGCCCATATTGGCATTCTCTTGAATTCCCAGTGATTGTGTTCTCCGGACTCTGCTCTTCCTCCAGTGAGAAGGTTTCTCAGAGTCTTCTGTGTGGTGTAGACACCGTATGCGTTTTTCGGGTCTTCATCTCGATTCTTGCCCGCCATTCCATCACCCAACTCAGGATTCTCTTTCGCCCCTATGGTCTTTCCTGTTGCACAATGCAATAAGATTGCCCGAGTTGACGTCAATCCCTGTCTGTTTACCCATAGAAACAGGCTTCTTCATTGGGGTGGCGGGATGACCTCCTCTGCAGCCTGCAGGAGCCACTCTGTCTTGCCGTCAAAATCGAATTGGAGGTCGATGGTAAGTTGCGGCTCAATCTGAATCCATTGCCCCTCCGAAAGACCGAAGTCTGTCAGATT